>NZ_WFKN01000003.1:0-643441 GCF_011007405.1 Sphingobacterium sp. xlx-130 | reverse complement strand
AAAGCGAACACTACGTATCTAAACAGACAGGTAAAAAAATCAATACGGTGAGCAAGCGTAATGCAGACTTCCAGATCTCTAAGTTCCAGAGCAATTCACAGCCTTTATATGCACTGCTGGATAATGAGGGTGAGCTATTGGTTCCTACAAGCGGAGCGGTATACGACATTGAGAAGTATATAGCCTTCCTGCAATCGGGAATCGATGCATTCAAAGCAAAATAGTACTTTACTAATTGTTTAATATATGGCCCCTTTTTCATGAAAATGTTGGAGGGGTTTTTTTATATCTCTTTGCTCCATATTTCATATATAGGATCACCTTTCGAACTTTTACCGGAGTGATGCCAATGTCCCTGCTTGAGTTCGCCCTTAAAGTCTAACTGAGCTCCCACTCTCGTGTCATCTCGTGAAAAGAAAAGGATATGCTCCGTATACGCTGTATTAGAAAAACTGTAGTTTCCGCCTCCTGTACCATAAAATCCTTTAACAGCCGGGTTGATTGCAATCCATTGAAAGAATCCGTCGATCATTATTTTAATTGTCTTACGCGATGATTTTGGAATCGGACTCCTTTGCGAATCAGATTGTCGTCCGGTAATCCGCCACAGACCATCGAGATCCTGTGGTTTTGCAGTTTTTTTTTCGTAGATGGTATCGTCTAGTATTAGTTGATTTGTTTGTATATTGGTCGGTATCTTGAGCTCCGAACCTACACGTTGTGGAGAGATATCGTTGTATTCGGTTTGTAGAGTCATAATTTGATCGTTAAGGGTAAATGGGCCACCTTCCGTTCCAATATATTTACTGTCTGTATAGATGGTATGGCTACCATAGTTTTCCACAAATAACCATAAGTGCGTAGTATCCCCTTGCTTCGCGGTAAAGGCTCCGGTCAATTGTTTCGTCTGGGCTAGGCCTGCAAACCAAGCTGCAACAAGAATAATGGATAATATATTTTTCATCTTTTTAAATTTATACTTTTATTTGTGATGAAGCAATCTGGTTTATTCATAGAGTATATTTTTTAAGCGGCATTCATGAACTCACTTCACTCGGTTATTCATTGCCCTATGTGATTGAATAAATCATGATGGTTTTCTATTAAAACGTGCTTGATACACTTAAAGTTACATAATCCGGTTTAAATACACGAAATGTCGATTACAGGGTTGTTGGATTTAAAATCAAATTTCCCTAAGTTTGTTAATTATAATCCTTAAACCTTAATACTAATTTACTATGATCAAAAAATATGTTGTTTACTCTTTGATTTCAGGATTTGCTATTGCAGGACTTAATGCTTGCGGAGGCGCGACACAAAATACAGAAAAAGAAGAAATTCATAATGCCGCTACACAGACTATCCCTAAAGAGGCAGAGGGATTAATCGGTCGATGGGACATCACCGTAGAGAAAGAAGGGAAGCAAGTTCCTTCTTGGTTAGAAGTAAAGCTGTCAGGTTTTAATGTGTTGGTTGGTTCATTTGTTGCTGATGCAGGTAGCAGTAGACCAGTATCCCACATTAAGTTAGATAAAGGTAAGTTTTCGTTTGAGATTCCACCTCAATGGGAAGGAGGAGAAGGTGTATTTACGATTCAAGGAGAGCTTGTTGGGGAAGAGATAAAGGGAACAATAACTAGTAATAAGGGCAATGTCTTTAATTTTAGTGGAGTAAAAGCTCCTTATCTGGTCCGTACAGGAGAGGTAAAATGGGGTGAACCAATAGAGTTATTCAATGGTAAAGATTTAACCGGTTGGACTACGTCGAGTGAAGACAATCAATGGACTGTTAAAGATGGTGTGCTTGTTAATCAAAAGGCAGGCGCAAATTTGATATCGGATCAAAAGTTTGAAGATTTCAAACTGACGGCCGAATTTAGGTATACTGAAGGGGGGAATTCCGGGATCTATCTGCGTGGTCGCTATGAGGTACAGATAGAGGATTCTCCAAAAGATAGACATCCAGGGGCTTTATATTTTGGTGGTGTTTATGGTTTCTTGGCTCCAAATGAGATGGCTACGAATGGAGCGAATGAATGGAATACCTATGAAATTACGCTTCGGGGGAGGATGGTGACAATTGTCTCGAACGGAAAGACAATTATTAATAACCAAGAAATTCCAGGGATTACGGGAGGAGCATTGGATAGTAAGGAAGGTGAACCAGGTCCAATCTATTTACAAGGAGACCATACGGGAGTTGAGTTTAGAAAGATTAGTATCACTCCTGCGAAATAGAAGTAATTTTTACATTAATGGTCTGTTAAGAATATTCGTATTGCTGACAGACCATTTTTTTTGACTTTAATTATGTTACAGATACGTTCTATATTTTATTCTGTTCTTGTGATGGGGCTGTTTGCGAATGGTGCATTTGCTAATACAGATTCTGTTATGATTTCAAGAATTTACCATCAGTCATTTTTTAAAGGAGAAGCATATGCCAATTTGCGTTATCTGACTAAAGATATAGGTCATCGTATTGCGGGATCTCCGCAAGCAGCTGCAGCAGTGCAATGGTCTAAAAAGCTAATGCAAGAATTGCCGTTTGATAAAGTGTATCTGCAGGATGTCAAGGTGCCTTATTGGAGCCGTGGTGCTAAAGAACAAGCTATAATAGTCGGATCTGGAGAGAAACTGAATGTACTGGCCCTAGGGGGATCGGTTGCTACACCTGCAGGAGGGATAGAAGCTGAAGTAATTGAGGTAGAGTTGCTATCGGATCTTCGCAAGTATGGAGATGATGTGCGTGGGAAGATTGTTTTTGTTAACAAACCCTGGGATGAATCTCTTGTAGAAACTGGTGTCGCTTATGGGTTAAATAGCGCGCAGCGTAGCAGAGGACCCGCAGAGGCTGCTAAGTTAGGGGCAGTAGCCTATTTGTTCCGGTCCTTGGGGTCAGGTATTGACGATTATCCGCACACAGGTGCTACACGATATACCCAAGGTATCGATAGTATTCCTGCAATGGCAATTTCTGCCATCGGAGCAAATACACTAAGTGCTGCGCTTAAACATAACGCAAAACTGCGTGTATTTCTGCAACAGAGTTGTGCATGGAAAGGGGAGGTCCTTTCGCACAATGTTATCGGTGAATGGACAGGTACAGAATGTCCAGAACAGGTCATCACTATGGGAGGACATTTGGACTCTTGGGATGTTGGAGAGGGGGCGCATGATAATGGTACGGGTACGATGGGTACATTGGATGCCTTGAGGACACTTATGGAGCTGGGTTATAAGCCGAAGCATACTATTCGTTTGGTATTCTACATGAACGAAGAGAACGGCGTGCATGGTGCCTCTCAATATGGATTACAAGCTAAAGGAAAGAACGAAAATCTGATTGCAGCCATAGAGAGTGATGCCGGCGGATTCGCGCCAAGAGGATTTGATATAAAAGCAGGGAAGCAAGCAATACAATGGATTCAAGCTTACTGGAAGCCTTTATTTGAACAGACGTATTGGGTCTCTAGGTTTCTAGAAGGAAGTCCGGGCGTAGATTCCGGTGTTTGGGGTAAGTACCACCCGAAAGCCATGATGTTTAATTTTAGGCCAGACCCACATCGTTATTTTGATTTGCATCATACGGATAAGGATGTTTTTGAAGCTGTCGATAGGCGTGAGCTCCAATCTGGAGTAGCTGCTTTAGCATCTTTGTTATATTTGTTAGATAGTCACTATAATCGCATTCCCGATTAAAGACGTTTGTTAGACTCCAATATGTACGACCACAATATCGGGATTACGATATGAGGGGTGGTATGAGGCTATACTGCTACTTCGTTTGTAATAGGCAAGCTCATCGTAAACGACCTCTCGAAGCACTCCTTTACCTTTGCCATGGATAAATTCGATTTGGGTATACTCCCAATAAATAGCAGCATCTAGTGACGCTCTTAATTTGTCTAGGGATGCAGCAATAAGTTCCTCTGCATCGTATTCTTCGATGTCGTCAATAAATGCGTCTGTGTGCAAGTCTACTATTTTAGGGGGGCGGGGTAATGTACGGGACATGTGGCGTTTACTTAGAGGATAATTGATTTATCAGGGTTTTTTTTTATGTAATCCAGTTTACTTTGGAACATCACTGCCATTTTATTGGCTCTCCATTTGGCCTCATCGGCTTTTTCGCCGGCAAAAAGACGGTCAACAGTCTGGTTGAACAGCGCCAACCAATGATCGAAATGTTGCTGACCTATAGGAAGGTGCGCATGTGGAGGAAACGGCCTGCCATCGTAAGTATATTCATTTAATAAAAGTGTCTGCCAGAACCGGTACATTTTGGAGAGGTGTTCAGGCCATTTGTCCTGTATATTCTGATTAAAGATAATACCTAGCATTTCGTCTTGGCGGATATGTTCATAAAACGTATCCACGAGTAGTTTTATATCTTCAAGTTTTGTTATATCTTTCTTTTCCATCTTCCAAGTCGTCTATTAACAAGGTATAAAGTTCTTGATTTTTTTTGATATTGTGGTCAGCGCGATGTCTGTATTTATGATATTAAGGGGGAGTTGAAAATTATTTATCAAGAAATCAGTATATTCTCTATTATTTTGTGGTGATCGCTTTGAATAGTCAAAGTAGGTTCCTATATTTGCATCACTTTAAAGGTGATACCTTTTCGGGGTGTAGCGTAGCCCGGTATCGCGCCACATTTGGGATGTGGAGGTCGTAGGTTCGAATCCTGCCACCCCGACATAAAAGCTCTAACGAAAGTTGGAGCTTTTTTTGTTTGTGGGGGGTGAGAACCGTTGGTTCGATCGGAAGAAGCTTTAAAAACTTATTCTTTGATTCACAAAAAAAATGGATGTACGAAGGCAGAAGTCTTAATTTAGGCTACAATATGGGGGGCTTGTTTTTTTTTAGGTAATCCTGTTTGCTTAGGGAGGGTCTTGTTTTTTAAAAGGTTGTTATCGATTTGAGGAGTATTGGCAGATGTTGGTCTGATATTTGTAAAATATGGGGTAAATAAGGTTTTTATGATGAGACAAAAAATTTTTATCCTGTTGGCGTTGTTTGCTTTAAGCTTAAGTTCCTGTTATGTTAATAAGCATCCTCATGGTCATGTACCTCCGGGAAAGGCAAAGAAAGTGTACGGTGAAAAATCAGCGAAGCGACATGCTCCTGGTCAACAGAAGAAACAGCACAAAAAAGGTAACGGTCATTACAAACATAGCATTTATGTGTACTAGCTTTCAATAAGATTTTGTTAGATTGATAAATTGAAAAAGGCTGCACGAAATCCGTGAAGCCTTTTTGGTATTTAAAAATCAAAATAGCACTGTTACTAACAGTATTCGTCAAACGCAGCAACAAGGTTGTCTGCTATCATTTGTGCTGAACGACCCTCGATCATGTGTCTTTCGATCATGTGAACTAATTTTCCATCTTTAAAAAGAGCCATAGCAGGTGAGGATGGAGGGTAAGGAAGCATGTATTGACGGGCTTTGTCAACAGCTTCTTTTTCCATTCCGGCAAATACAGTAACTAATTTAGTAGGGTGTTTTGCGTTTTGTACAGCTGCTTTTGCTGCTGGACGAGCATTGGCTGCGGCACAGCCGCAAACAGAGTTTACCACCACAAATACGGTGCCTTCAGCGGGAATTGCAGCGTCAACTTCTTCTACTGTCTTTAGTTCTTGAAAGCCCGAGTCTGTTAATTCTTGGCGCATCGGGGCTACTAAATATTCTGGATACATCTGTTTTTAGAATTTAAATGTTTAAAATAAAAAATTACCATAAGTAATCGGTCTTTAAAGAGCAATCTTTAAATTTTGAAAACATACTTACAGTTGCAAAGATAAACTATTAAACCGATCCCGCCAAGGAGTCATCCTCAGTATAATGTCAGATTGTAGAGAGGGTCAATCATATGTTTTTAATTCGAATTGAATAGTTGGATTTTCTTTATTCGTTAGTGTAAAAATATTTTTTGCATTTGTCCTCGTGTCTTGATTTTGGAACGTATATTTAAGATTTCTGTTTATCTCTATTTTTTTTTGTTTTAATGCCTCAAGCATTTCTTTTAATAGAACTGGGCAGAAGTTGCTTTTGTGTTTCAGGTTGTATAATGCTCCCCTTCTCATGAGTTCTGTATTAAGTTTATTAATAACTGTTTGATATTAACAAAATTAAGACATGAAAGGGGAGGATCCTATACCCAATTATGAGTATTTTTCAATTGTTTAATTCAAAAAAGACTGTCAAATCCGCTGTCTTTGTACCATTTTAAGGTTTTGTAAAAAGAGTGAGCAGGGCCTGCATTCTCTGCACTCGGGATGTAGCAGGTCAGACCTGAGTTGGTTTTAATTTCAAAACCATTGAAAAAATCTGTATTTGCCTTATATAGAATAGTTTGCTCTAGCGCCTTTTGTGTGTTTTGGTAATTGGTGCTGTTGCTGTAGTTTTGATTGAGAAAATCAAGAAAGTCAAATGCTATCAGTGGATTCCCGATGCGGTCAAAGTCCATTCGTTGTATATTGGAGCGATTAAGGTCAGTGTGCAAAGGTGCCTGTGAGAGAAGTGTTATTTTGGTTTGTTGGGCAAGATTGTTTAGCTGAGTTGCTTCAACGACAGAGACGGTAGCCCAGGCTCCTGAAGATAGGCTGTTGTAATGATTGTAATATTTTGCTGCAATGGCTTTGTAGCCTTCTGGGCCTGGTAAGAACAGGTCATTCGTTATTTTATCATAAGGCATGCCATTGGATACAACTTCGCCGGGTGATGCTATAAAATATTTTGCCTTATCTTTTATTTCATATAATACTTCAGTGCTTGCCATTGAGCAGGCGTCAAACATGATAAAGTCGAAATTGTTAGGGAGCGCATTGTTTAAGTCGGTTATATCCATGACATGTCCGTTGTCATCGCCAAAGGATCTTAGTTTGATTCCGTTTTGGTTGGCGGGTACCCATCCCGTAGCATGTGACCATAGAATCAGCCCGTAGGTGTCGGCAGGATAGAGTTCTTGTGTTTCTTTGATGATGCTCTTCATTACAATAGGGTCAGAAGAGCTGTAAGGAGGATAATCTTTTATTTTTTTTAAACCACTTTCCGTTCCTGTCTTTTTAGTCACTTCGTACAGTGCTGGAGAGCCGGTCTTTAGTTTTGCATATACAATCAAGTTACCGTCGATATTACCTATAGCTTCTTCCATCTGACGCATGTTTTTGTAAGCGTCGTCTTCTAAGCTATTGTTGGCCGCTAGGTATACGAGTACAGTTCTGAACTTTTGTTTTGCCTCCGGTTCTATACTTGGCTTTCCGCATGCTGCGAATACAAGGCTTAAACAAAATAGGGGGTATAAGAGTATCTTTTGCATCCTTATGATGATTTTGAATGTAATATAAGGCTAATTTCTTTATTACATGATTTTTTTGTTTTTGAGTTTGGTGTAAAACCGGGTTGAGAAATATAGGCCTATGCTGCTGGTTAATAATAGTATAAGCGTTTCTGTGAGTTCTCTATTCATATTTTATGGGTTATATGGTTGTTAATTGGATCAGGTGATGTTCATATTTAAAAAAGGGCGGCTATTGCCGCCCTCTAAAAAGATATGAACTGTTTTTACTAAGTTAGTGTGAGATTAGATGTTGGGATTAACCCTGATCTTAATTTCTTTAACAACTTCAGCTTCAGTTGCAGCCAGGCCGGCAACGTTGAATTTGTTAGTTACTGTTACTTTGTATACCAAGTAAATTGGCTGTTGTAGGTTTGCACCCGAGTTAGTCCAGACAAGGTCTTGGCCATTTACACTTGCACTTGCTCCAGAAGGTGCTGAAATTGCAGTACCACTGGCGTTTTCGTAACGTACGAATGATACATTGGTTAAATTGTAACTTCCAAACATAGGGGAGATACCATTGATACCGTAATCGCTAATTAAGCCAACGTTCTTCGTACTTGAGAACCCTCCAGTGAAGTTATAAATTACTGTATTGTTGAAATCTTTGATTGTAATCAATCTTCTTACATCGATTTCAGATACATTCGTTCCAGAAACTTCTTTGTCTGTAAACTCTTTGTATGGTGTTTTAGCTTCAATAGCTTTTACTGGGTTTATGAACTTCACGTTAAACGAAGTCTGAAGACCGTTGTTGTAATTAACCCCATTTACAGTTCTATTGATGCTTAGGGAAACCATACCGTTGTTGACTTTTGCGCGAGCAGCAGTTTGGTTTTCGTCTAACTGTACTTCATTTGCGCTTATAGCAATACCGTTTACAGCTGGAGAGACGCCAAATGTGTAGCCCATTACAGGTGCGTTTGGTCCAGAAACTGTCGTTTCCGTCCAGTAATCCCATAAGTTAGCGTGAAGCTCCCAATTGCCACTAACCAATTTTCCATTAATGATTCCAAACGATTGATTTGTATCCCAGAATGGTAAGTCTTTAGTCAGTGTTGTGATGTTATTTCCAGTTACGGTTACATTGATCGTTACATTTACTACAGGATCTGTTGATACAGATGATGTGTATGTACCATGCAATGTATATGTTCCTGGCATTACTGTGTTGGCAACGGATACTTCGCGTGCAGCCCCTTGCGTAGGATTGTTCATTCCTGTACCTGGGCCGGTGATGAATGCAAATCCAGGAGGGTTAGATCCGCTTGGTGTAAAGGTATACACGGCATGGAAATCTGCAGCTGTTTTTTGTGTGTGATTGTATGCTGCATCTAAAGTTAATGGAGTGCTCCAAATGATGCCTTTGTTAACTGAAGGAGTCGAAACAACATCGTGAGTGAATGTACCGTTTACAGAAACAGGTGCCACTGCGCTTTGTACAAAGTTAACTTTGATAAAGCGATGAGCAATTACATTTGTGCTTCCTGTTCCAGGGAAGATGCTTACTCTCACTACTGCAAAATTATTGGTGGCAGCAGAGTTGTACTGATTGCCATTTGTTGTTGAGATCTTAACTGAAATTTTACCAGTAAGCGGATCTAAAGTTAGCCAATCTCTTTCTGGAGCATTTGCGCCATAATGATCGATGTCGTAGCGTAAGTTGTAGTCTGATAAACCATGATCATCCATGGAAACTATGTTGTTGTTGACCTGCGCCCGGCCGAAGAACCCATTTAATTTATCATCTAATACAATACCGCCTGTATAAGCTGTGTTATTGTCAAGGTTTGTCGTAGCATCGTTCTTGAAATGCAATTCGAAATTTGCGTCGGCTCTAGCGTCAGCTTGTGTTTTCGTATGTGCTAAAGACTGGCTGCTACTTCCTGCATCAGCGAATGCTGCTGTAGCGCCGTTTCCTGTGAATAATGGATTAACCCCGTTAAGTAGCGTTACTTTATCACCTGTTGCTTGTGCATTTCTAGATGATTTTTCAATCGTGATTTCGTCTTTCTCAACGATCTCTTCTTTCGCGATATTGAAAGGTGAAGCAACGAATTTCTGGCCGGTAGCGGCTTTTGCGTTGTTTACCTGTAATGCAATGAATAGATCTGTAGCGCCTGCTGCTGTTGGGAATGTGGAATTTGCGTTTGAAGGACGGTATTTTACAGTGATATCACCGAATGTTTTTACCGCAGCTCCTACTGCTGAGAAGTTCGAGCTAACTGTTCCTCCGGATGAACGGAATTCTACTTTTTCCGAGCTTTGTGTTAATAAACCGGTTGCTTCGTAGTTTTCAACCTTTACGCCAAATGGATTTAAGTTGTACTTAATCTCTGCATACCCTTGTAATAGTGTGTTTCTATTGGTGTTGCTCTCTACGATACGAGGGAAGAATACTACCGGGCTATTGTTGTTTGTAAAAGTTGGAACAATAGCTAAGCTATTAACTGCAACAGCTTCTGTAGCTAAGAAGATAGAGTCAGACGTCACACCTTTTGCGTCGGTGAATACCACGTTGTAACCACCATCTACAGCTACCATCGCGATATCGCCAGCATAAGCCTGTACTGTGGTTTGTGCGCCGTCTAGTGCCCAGTATTGTTTGCCGTCAGTCCCGGTAACCATAGTCACTACAGTTCCGTCTTGACCAGCAGGACCTTGAGGCCCAGTAGGTCCGGTAGGTCCAGTAGGTCCAGTTGCACCTGTATCACCTTTATCACCTTTAGCTTTGATGCCGGTGTCGACATATGTAGTGCCATTGTTGGCAATCTCCCAATTGCCATTTGTTCCGATGCGGATTAATGGTGATGATCCATTTGTACCATTTGTGCCATTAGTACCATTAGTTCCATTAGTACCGTTTGCACCATTTCTAATTTGATAAGTTTGCTTAGTTCCATCAGCCTTTTTGAAGACGATGTCAAAACCACCAGTTACAGAGGTAACCGATTCAACAACCATGTTGCTCGCTAATGACGCTAATGACGTTTTTAAAGAAGCAATGTCAGATGTGTTCTGATTAATACTTTGTTCTAGACGCGATATATCGTCGTCATACTTTTTACAGCCTTCGAGCACTACTGCACTACTTATGGCAATAGCTAAGGCGACTTTGGATAGATTTCTAATTTTCATGTTTTACTTTTGAAATTTGAATTCGGTTAACGCTCAAAATTGATTCTATTATGATGTTTGCTAATTATTATTCTGTAAAAGTACAATGTAATATTGTAATTTCAAATAAAAATTGAAAAATATATTTAAGAATATGTTTTTAATTCAAATTGGAAGCTGTGCATTTGCCCGTCTATATCTGTTATTTTGACTTCGAATGTGCTCTTTTTGCTTTTTCTTTTGATTGTTAAATGCTCCTCTGCATATTTTTTGTCTTTTATTTTTATGTTTTTGAGACTTATAAGATTCATTATATCTTTTTCGGTTATTTCTTTTGCCTCGTCTGGTGTTATGTTTTTGCTTTCATTTTTTCTTTTTAAATCCATGGTGTTAATGGTTAATAAATGGTCTTGGTTTGATGACTTTGTTTTATTTAACCTTGTCTTTTCACGTCTGTATATTTAGTTGTAGTTATAAAACTACGCAAACATACAATAGTAAATTGTATTTTACAATAATCAATTGTTTTTTTTGTTATTAAATTTCGTTTGCTTAATTTGGCCTAATATTTGCCTGCTTCTGTGTGTTCTCTCTCTGTTTAGAGATAAAACAGCATTAAAGCGTAGGAGAGCTAAAGCACACTTGTGTTCTTATGAAGTTGTTTTAATGCAGAAAATAAATATTTTGATACTGTTTATATAAATTTTATGTCTAACTGGGGTCGTTTAGATCAAGTAATACAATATTTGGGTTTGAATGTTAACTCTTTTGCGAAAGAGATTGGGTTGAATAGAGCGGAGCGCTTGTACCAGATTAAAAAAGGAAACTACGATATAAGTAAAAATCTTGCAGGTATTATTGTAGATCGATTTACCGATATCAACGAAGCTTGGTTGCTTACTGGAGAAGGAGCTATGCTTAAGGCTGCTGAGGGAGCATCTAAAATTCCACTATATAATATGAGCTTGGATGAGTTTAATGTTGATTTATCCCAAATGCAGATTGTTGACGAGTTGGAAATACCTATCTTATCCGGAAGCGACTTTGCGTTTGTTAATCAAGGGGATTCGATGAGTCCGGAGATTGAGCACGGTAGTGTGGTGTTTGTAAAGCAAGTTGACAAAGATGCTATTGTCTTCGGGGATATTTATCTTATTATTTCCGAAAAGATAAATGTGGTTCGTTTCATTCGTGGTTTAGATAATAAAAGCTGGAGGCTGGTTGCTAAGAATGCGAAAGACTTTGATGACCTTATACTTGGTATAGCGTCGGTGAAAGCGGTGTATAAGGTAAAGGGGGTTTTGTCGATGATTTCTATGTAGACTAACTAGCTATATGCTGCTTATCTATTAGCTGCTTTTTTTAGGAATTCTTTACAGACTTCAAGTCCATTTTCTAGCCTTTGGTTTCCAGAACCAGAGATGATTTTATAATCTGCCTGTAAGCTTTCTAGTTCTTTTTTCCAGATTTCCATAAAATAGGCTCTTTCTTCGGGAAAATCGCGTAAGGGATCATTTTCCCAGGGAAGATCTATATCCATTAAGAGATAAAGATCATATGTTCGTAGTTGGATCTCATTTATCACTTCGCTAGGTGTATGCTTGAAGAGATGATCACACCATATCTTTACTGTCATTATTGTGGTGTCGCAGATGAGTAGGCTATTTTTTAGCTGCGACTTAATCGCATCCTCTAAAGCTACTTGTCCATAAAACATGTTGGTCTCATCCTGCATTGTATATTGATTCTGGAGATTTTGACAGTAATATCTCGCATATTCAGGTACATAGGAGCAGTCTAAGGCTCTGGCTAGGTGTTGAGCCATAGTTGATTTGCCGGTGGACTCGGGTCCGACGACTGCTATTTTTAGTAACACATCTACTGTATTGTTCATTCGAGAACAATATTAAGCATTTTTTATATCTACTGTACGATTCTATTCGCACAATTCGTGCTAGCGAAGGATTCTGGTTTGGCTTTAAAGATAAACCCCATTCCCAGTATGTAGCCCATGGCTTCTTTCAGCGCTACATTTGATTCAAAATTAGGATTGGTGTTTATGTCAGCGTGAACTTCAAGGTCTATTTCGTATTGATCGAGGAGAGGACAGAGGTGATAGGCGGTATCTATGGACTTTTGAACCTCGAGAAGCATTCGTTCTTTGATGGTCATGTTGTGATTCTTTCGGTCTTTATGGATAAACATAAAGCCTCCTTTGTGATTACGTAAGAAAACGACTACGGTTGCAAACTCAACTGTTCCACGTTTTACCTGTGAATCGGTCCCTATAAATACCTTGAGTTTGTTGCCTAGTTGGTTTTCTCTAAGGATTGCTGCTTCAACAGCATCCATAATAGGAAGACGAAGATATTCGCCGTTGTACTTTTGCCATTCCATAAAATAAATTTTTGTTGTATAAATATAGTTGTATAGTGTTCATTTTCTGTTAATTGTATGTTGTTTTTAAGTTATGAAGTTATGTTGTTATCAAGTTATGTTGTTTTTTTTGTGTTTGCTGGCTTCCTACTCACTACTCCTACTCACTAATGTTCCTTAGAGCCATAGGCGAGATCTCCGGCGTCGCCAAGCCCCGGTACAATATAAGATTTGCTGGTGAGTTCGTTGTCTACGTCGCCCACCCATATCTGCGCTTCAGGGATAAATGCTCTCACGTGTTGTAAGCCTTCTTGTGAAGCAATAATAGCAGCTATGTGGAGTTCTTTGATGTTGTAGGCGCTCAGGAGCTCCCTGCAACAGAGAACAAGACTTTTTCCGCTGGCCAGCATGGGATCTGATACGATGACTATTTTGCCATCCAAGTCAGGGGTATTTTCATATTTTCGGTGAATCTCAAACTCACCGCTTTTTTTAGTATGCCTGTATGCTGCAATAAATCCAGAGTCTGCTTGGTCAAAGACATTTAGAAAACCCTGGTGAAAAGGAAGCCCCGCTCGTATAAGTGTGACCAGAACAGGTTGTTCGGTAAGTGTGTGCATTTCCGAAATACCTAGTGGAGTCTCGATCTCTTCGGGAGCATAGGTGAGTGTTTTGCTGATTTCATAAGCTATAATTTCGCCGAGACGCTCCAGATTCTTTCTAAAACGAAGACGGTCCTTTTGAATTTCGGTATGCCGCAGTTCGGATATGAAATGATTGGCAATACTATTTTGTTTTGTAAGGATGTGAATCATGCGTATTATATTTATTCGTACAAATTACGAAAAAAAGCCCATCATAGTTTCTTTTCGGTCATAATAATCTCGACTACTGGGAAAGCAGCTTGAGATTTGGTATTTTTACATAACAAGGAGCTAAATGAAATATCCATGTAGTACAGACTGTACAAACACCGATGGAAGTACTTTGGATTCGCCAGTTGGCGGATGACCATTAAAAGTCAATTTATTCACATATGAAATATCCATGTAGTACGGGCTGCACAAACACGAATGACCGCGGGGCAGCATGCCAACCAACAGTAATAAAGTCGTGCATAATATAGTTTGGATATTCCATATGGCCTAAAAAAGCAAATTATATACATATGAAATTTCAACTTACGTCAGAATATTATCCTACTGGAGATCAACCGCAAGCTATTAAGGAGCTGGTTCAAGGCGTAACACAAGGCGAGCCCTATCAGACGCTGCTAGGTGTTACAGGGTCTGGTAAGACTTTTACAGTAGCTAATGTTATTCAACAGACACAAAAGCCTACGCTGATATTAAGCCATAATAAAACACTGGCAGCACAGCTCTATGGTGAGTTCAAGCAGTTTTTTCCGGAAAACTCAGTGAACTATTTTGTTTCTTACTACGATTACTATCAACCCGAGGCTTTTATTGCTTCTACTAATACCTATATTGAAAAGGATTTAGCGATCAATGAGGAGATTGAAAAGCTGCGGCTGGCCAGTACTTCTGCACTGATGTCCGGTAGGAGCGACGTTATCATAGTTTCTTCGGTATCCTGTATCTATGGTATGGGTAATCCGGAAGATTTTTCGAGATCAATTTTCAGGTTCGGTGTAGGTACGACTATTTCTAGAAACGCATTCCTGCATAAGCTTGTAGAGATATTATACGCAAGGACTACCACTGATTTTAAAAGAGGTACTTTCCGGGTAAAAGGAGATACGGTAGATATTTATCCAGCTTATTTAGATAATGCCTATAGGGTGTCATTCTTCGGTGATGAGATTGATGAGTTGAGCGAAATAGATCCTGTCAGCGGAAAGACTTTGGTGAAGCATGAAACCCTTTCACTTTTTCCGGCAAATCTATTTGTTACACCCAAAGAAAAATTTACACAGTCCATCTGGGCCATACAGGAAGAGTTGGTACAGCGTAAATCACAACTAGAAGAAGAGGGCCGGATGCTCGAGGCAAAACGTTTAGAAGAGCGGGTGAATTACGACCTGGAAATGATGCGCGAACTGGGCTATTGTTCAGGAATAGAAAATTACTCCCGTTTTTTTGATGGAAGAGAACCTGGAATGCGTCCATTCTGCCTGTTGGATTATTTCCCCGAAGATTATTTGTTAGTTATCGATGAGAGTCATGTTACGCTACCTCAATTACGCGCTATGTATGGCGGAGATAGATCGCGGAAGATCGCACTTGTTGAACACGGTTTCCGTTTGCCAGCAGCATTGGATAATAGACCTTTAAATTTTCCTGAATTTGAATCATTAACCAATCAAACGATCTATGTGTCCGCTACTCCTGGTGACTATGAGTTACAACAGACCGAAGGTGTTGTGGTCGAGCAGGTCATTAGGCCCACTGGGCTCCTTGATCCTTTAATTGAAGTACGACCTGCCATAAACCAGGTGGATGACTTCTTGGAGCAAGTGGACAAAGCTATTAAGGACGGAGGTCGTGTGTTGGCGACTACCTTAACGAAGCGTATGGCCGAAGAATTGACCAAATACATGACCCGGTTGAACATCAAAGTACGGTACATACATTCGGAAGTTAAAACCTTGGAACGGGTAGAGATACTGCGAGGTTTGCGTTTAGGAGAATTTGATGTACTGGTAGGAGTCAATTTATTACGTGAAGGGCTTGATCTCCCTGAAGTGACTTTGGTCGCGATACTGGATGCAGATAAAGAAGGATTCCTGAGGTCGGTACGTTCGTTGATACAGACTATCGGTAGAGCAGCACGTAATGACAAAGGCCGTGTCATTATGTACGCCGATAAGGTGACGGACAGTATGCGAATTACTATTGATGAAACAAATCGGCGAAGAGAGAAGCAGATCGCTTATAATACCGAGCATGGCATCACCCCGCGCACAGTAGGAAAGACACGTGAAGAAATATTGGAGCAGACTTCCGTTGCAGACTTCAAAGGGATAGAACAAAAACCTTACATTGAGTCTGATGTGGCGAGTAGTGTTGCTGCAGATCCTTTAATAGCCTATATGAGCGAAAAAGATCTTAAAAAAGCTATCGAAACTGTTCGCAAACGTATGGACAAAGCTGCTAAAGAGATGGATTTCTTAGAAGCAGCAAAGTTGCGGGATGAAATGTTTGCCTTGGAGAAATCATATGAAGAACGATTTGGATAAAAAGGTATCCAAATCGTTAACTTCTATTTTTGCTCCCGGTAAAGCGGAGTCGCATTGAGACGCAAGGTCCAGCCATTTGAATCTTGCGTTAGATGAAACTTACCATTAGAGTAATTTTTAGCTTCTTTCTGTGTCAATAATATGCTGTTATGCTCCTCGGGCACAAATATCTCAGCTTGTTTTTTGATACTGTCCACTACAACATAAGCAGCAGTTTGATAAGCACCGGAAGTATTTAGGGTATGTAGCGCTATCCCTTCCTCAAATGGCCTAATGCAGCCGCTCCGCAGTTGAGACCAGGTATAGCCTGCAGAGCGGCGGCATCCGTGCTTGTCTTTATCCCCGCCAATACGAGTTAGACTATCGGTAGTATGGTTTGAAGATGTTACTTTCGATGACTGGCAGCTTCCCAAAGTAAGCGCTAAAAGAAAAAATAATAACAGAGGTGTTTTCATATGTGAATAATTATTGATGAGTGTCTGTTCGCATTGTTATCAATGAACTCGTTTCACTCGGTTTGTTTCTCTTCCGTCATCCGCCAGTTGGCGGACTCATGGGGTTTGTGCTTCACAAGACATGAGTATTTCATATTTGAATAATTACTTTGTGATCCGTCAGTTGACGGAGCGTTTGTCTTTTGAAGGCCCTTAACTTGTCCCCGTGAGTTTTGTAGCACAATTTATGTTCCCCTTTTTGCGATGTGGAAAGATTGTGTATAAATTAAGACTTAAATACCCTTTTTTGTACAGACAGTATATTACATATTTGTCTTTTTTTTATTGTATTTTAATTTTTAAATACATAAGTTTATGTTTTTTTAAACAAAATCTTTATTTTATTTAAGAAATGGCAATAGTGAATTGCCTTCTCCTATGTATAGATTTTTTAAGAAGTTACCAAAATATAAGTCAATGAAAAAGCCAGTTTTGGTTATTAAGTTTGGATCAGCATCTATCACAACAGACGGTGAAATTGATGAACGGATTGTGTTGGAGATCGCTCGACAATGTGCTGTCCTACAATCAAAATATAATATTGTGCTCGTCTCTTCGGGAGCGGTAGCAGCCGGTAAACGGTTTATCCCAAAATATACAGGAAGTCTAGCACAACGCAAGGCAGCAGCAGCCATTGGTAATCCCTTACTTATCCGTACTTATTCCATTTATTTTAAACCTTTCCGGATTGCATTGGCACAAAGTCTCTGTGAGCGGCATCATTTTTCCAATCGAAGTCAATTTTTACAATTGAAAAGTACATACGAGACCCTTTGGAAAAGCAACGTTATCCCTATAGCCAATGAGAATGATGTGGTAAGTAATAAAGAATTGAAATTTTCGGACAATGACGAACTTGCTACGTTAATAGCAGCAGGTTTCGATGCCGAACAGTTGCTGTTCAGCACATCAGTACCCGGAGTATTGGATAGTCAAGGCAATGTTATTCCTGTAATCGAAATCGTAGACAAAGATGCACTGGCATTGGCGCGAAAAGAGAAGACAGGTGTAGGACTTGGAGGGATGACTTCCAAACTCAATTTTGCACGATTAGCTACGCAAATGGGGATAAAAGCAGTGATTTTTAGTATGCAGACGACGGATGGTATATTAAAAGCAATTGCAGGAGAGACTGGAACAGTTTGTTTGCCGCAAAAGAAAAAGGTCTCTTCCCGCAATAAATGGTTAGCCAGCGGAAGCTTAATCGTAGGGATGGTACGTGTCGACCAAGGTGCGCTGGAAGCTATACGGACAAGAAAAAGCCTTTTGGCAGTAGGAGTGATACAGATTGTCGAAGAATTTGTAGTAGGCGAGGTGTTTCAGATCGCAGACACAGTGGGGATAGTCCACGCTGTCGCTAAAGCAAAGGTTGACTCATCTACATTAAAGACGACTCCTGCTAAAAAAAATATGGCGATAGCACATGCCGATGACATCGTGCTTTTATAAGGAACAAAGCGCAATGTGGAACGATAGGCATCCTATTGTAGAAAGTACCGATTTTAAAAAGTAGAAAAATGAAAAGCATCCACCAACAACTTGCAAATAGCCGCAGGGCAAAAATAAGTATCAACAGCTTAGTAGTAGAAGATAAAAAGCGAATATTAATTGATATTGCGCGTCTTTTAAGAGCGAACAGTAAAGCTATCCAGTCACAGAATAAACTGGATCTCGCAAAGATGGATGAAGCAGATCCGAAATTTGATCGACTGAAGCTAACACTTGAGCGAATCGAGGGTTTGGCGGACAGTGTGCAAGGAATCAGTGAACTTGGAGACCCTACCGGTCAGTTACTCAGTACGAAGGTACTACCCAATGGTTTATTGATCGAGAAGAAAACAGTAGCCCTGGGAGTTGTCGGTGTAATTTATGAGTCTAGACCCAATGTAACCATTGATGTGGCTACCTTGTGTATACAGTCGGGCAATGTCTGTATATTGCGGGGCGGGAGCGATGCATGGCATACCAATAGCTATTTAGTAGGTCTTGTTCAGCAAGTATTATCCAATCATGGAGTGGAGCCTAATATCGTACAATTGCTGCCTACTGATCGGGCATTGATGCACGAGTTGCTTAGTGCTACAGCATATGTAGATATTATAATACCACGAGGATCGCAGTCTTTGATCGATTTCGTACGTCAACATGCTAAGGTCCCTGTTATCGAGACGGGTGCAGGTGTATGTCATACTTATGTTGAATCGTCTGCAGATCTGGATATGGCCGCTAAAATTGTTGCCAACGCCAAGATTTCACGGCCATCGGTCTGTAATGCGCTGGATACTGTTTTAGTAGACAATAACGTTTCTAAAGACTTTATCACCAAGCTTATTCCATTGCTGAAAGAAGCCAACGTCGAAGTATTTGCCGCAGATGAACTATATACGCTATTTTCGGAAGAAGATTATCCCTATCTGCAAAAGGCAAAGGAAACCGATTTTGGGCGGGAATTTCTCGATTTGAAATGCACTATCAAAACTGTTACGGGGCTCGATGAAGCCTTAGTACACATTGCCGCATATTCCTCCAAACATTCAGAGTGCATTGTTTCTACAAATTCAGATAAAATAACGACATTTATGAACTTGGTGGATGCCGCAGCAGTATATTCCAATGCTTCAACCCGTTTTACCGATGGAGGCGAGTTTGGACTTGGAGCGGAAATAGGAATTTCTACACAGAAACTCCATGCACGTGGCCCATTTGCTTTAGAAAAGTTGGTGACAGAAAAGTGGTTTGTCACCGGCGATGGTCAGATTAGATAGTCAGGTATGGGAATTCGATACGAAAAAGATACGATTTTAAGCTGGATAAACGAGATGGGGAAGTTTCTTCGTCTGGTGGTGAGACAATGGAAAGGATTAGAAGAGGGGACGCCTTCTGTAGATATAGCGAAAGGATATGAAGAGTTCTTCCGGCATGATCGGGCCTATTTTGTTGCGCTCAGCGAGGAGGAAATTATCGATTACAGTATGCAGCTGGATCAAGAGCAGGTGAGACCCTTAGCACAGTTATTGATGTACGACGGATTGATCCATAAGGATAACAGTCAGCTGTCAAAAGCTAAAATTTTATTTGAACATTATATGCGCTGTACTGGAAGCTTTTCATTTGAAGATTACGGATTTTTGAATGAAATTAAAAAACACCTGAACTAGCAGCCGGGTTTGCTCTTATCGTAAGATATCTCTAGCGATTACCAAACGTTGTATCTCAGAGGTACCCTCATAGATCTGTGTAATTTTAGCATCGCGCATCAGACGTTCCACATGATATTCCTTTACATAACCATAGCCACCATGTATTTGCACCGCTTCAACAGTATGTTTCATCGCTACCTCAGATGCGTGAAGCTTCGCAATAGCAGCCTCTTTACCATAGGGTCTTTGTTGGTCTTTTGTCCATGCTGCACGGTATGTCAGCAAGCGCGCAGCTTCGATATCCACTTCCATATCGGCAAGTTTAAATTGTATAGCTTGATGGTTTGCAATAGGCGTACCAAAGGTCTTCCTTTCTTGGGCGTAGGCCAAGGCTAGATCATAGGCACCGGCTGCAATTCCGAGTGCCTGTGCAGCAATCCCAATTCGACCACCGTCCAATGTTTTCATTGCAAATTTAAACCCAAAGCCGTCTTCACCAATTCGATTTTCCTTTGGTACCACTACGTCAGAAAATAAAAGAGAATGTGTATCCGAACTTCGGATTCCCATTTTATTTTCTTTGGGTCCGATCGTAAAACCCTTACTTCCCTTTTCTAGAATTAGCACGTTGATGCCCTTATGTCCCAATTCAGGGTGTGTTTGGGCGATCACTAGATAGATATCTGCATTTCCTCCATTCGTGATCCAGTTCTTTGTTCCATTCAAGAGATAGTGGTCCCCCTGATCTGTTGCGGTCGTATGTTGTGATGAAGCGTCTGATCCCGCTTCAGGCTCCGATAATGCGAATGCACCGAGCTTTTCACCTTTAGCAAGAGGTATAAGATACTTTTGCTTCTGTTCTTCTGTTCCATAGGTCTCAAGGCCCCATAAGACCAGAGAATTGTGTGCAGACATGATGACTGCGGTAGAAGCATCAATTTTGGCAATTTCTTCCAGTGCCAGTACATAAGCCAACGTGTCCATGCCAGCACCGCCGTATGCCGCAGAAGTCATGATGCCCATAAAGCCCAGATCTCCCATTTTTTTTACAAATTCATAAGGAAATTGTGCTTCTTCATCCCGTTGTATTACGCCGTTTTTTAGTTCTTGTGCAAATTCACGAGCAGCGCTGCGGATCATTTTATGTTCTTCAGAAAGTTCGAAATGCATGATATACTGTCTGTTGGTTAAATCAAATATAACTATTTTTATTATGCTTGCATAGTAAGTTTGTTAAAAATATTTAATTATTTTGCGGACTCAATAAAGACTACTATATTAGTAGTATATATAGCGTATTAAATATTTACAACTATGAGTTTAAGATTAGGAGACGATGCACCAAATTTTCAGGTGCAAACATCGATAGGGAATATCGATTTCTACGATTATACAAAAGGTAGCTGGGTGGTATTATATTCACACCCATCCGACTTTACGCCAGTTTGTACAACCGAATTAGGGCGTACAGCGCAGTTAAAAGCCGAATTCGAAAAGCGCAACGTTAAGGTCTTAGCCTTAAGTGTAGATGGTGTTGAGGATCACCTCGAGTGGATAAAGGATATCAATGAAACACAGAACACAACTGTTGATTTTCCGATTATTGCGGACAAAGACCGGAAAGTCGCTGAGTTATACGATATGATCCATCCGAATGCCTCCACAACATTTACGGTAAGATCTGTGTTTGTGATTGGACCGGATAGAAAAATAAAACTCACACTCACTTATCCTGCTTCAACAGGTCGTAACTTTTACGAGATCCTCCGCGTTATCGATTCGTTGCAGCTCACCGCAGACTATTCTGTAGCGACTCCCGCAGATTGGAAGGATGGTGAAGACGTGATTGTGGTTCCTGCCATTAAGACAGAAGACATCCCTTCTAAATTTCCAAAAGGTTTTACGGAAATTAAGCCCTACTTACGTGTTACGCCTCAGCCGAATAAATAATTACAGGGTAATTTAAAAGTAAAAGTCCTTTCCGTAAGAGCAGAAAGGACTTTTATCGTTTTAGGCAGCTATTAATAGCCAGGATTTTGAGACAGCCCATCACCAAATCCTATTTCCGATGCCGGGATTGGGTATAGGAAATGGGTTTCACTTTTGAGGCTGCTGTATTTCTGCAGTGCTAGTTTTGTCCGACAATAGTCAAACCAAGTTTCTCCTTCAAACAATAGTTCTCTTTCCTTTTCCTCCTGTACGGCAATGATAAAATCCGTTAGATTTTGGTAAGTATCAACGGATGATATAATACCGGCTCTGTCTTGTACTTTTTTCAGCGAACTGTAAGCAGTCTGACTCACGCTATTATCGATTCTTGCCCTTGCTTCTGCATGGATAAGCAAGAGTTCCGCTAGACGAAGTGCAGTGACATTTTGACTCGCCGGAGAGAAGTTGGGGAATTTTCCCATAAAGTAGTTGTTTTTACTTCCCTTTTTTATGGAAAATGCTTTTCGCTTATCTTCCTGTTCGTACAGATCTAGTAATGTAGTGTCTTTTACAAAGAATAACACAGTGGCGTTATCATTGGATACAGCCGCTAACGGATTCGTAACTTGATCATTAAATTGTATTTCAAAGATCGCCTCGCTGGTGTTCTGTGTAGTCCATATACTTGAAAAATCGGATGCTAAACTGTATTTCCCGGAAGAAATAACCTCCTCGGATAAGTCTACAGCAGGTTTATAATCAGCAGTGAACGCTGCTTGATAGAGATAGACTTTTGCCAACAATGCTTTTGCGGCCCAGTGTGAAGCGCGACCTCTACCTGCATCGCCGGTATAGGGATTTTCTTTAGGAAGGAGATCAGCTGCCTCAGTCAAATCTTTGATAATCTGTGTATATACCGCTTCTTTTTCCGATTGTGCAATAGCCAATGTGCTATTTTCGCGGGTATAAGCTAGCTTTAAAGGGATACGTCCAAAAGCTCGAACGAGAAAAAAGTAGTTAAAAGCACGTATAAATTTAGCTTCTCCAATAAAGATGTTTTTCTTTTGATCGGTGATCATCGCCGAAGTCATGTTAGGTACTTCTTCAATGATTTGGTTGGATGAGTTTATAGTAGTATATAGTGCTTTCCACATATTTGCGACCCAAGGGTTGATCGTCTGTACCTGATGTACACCAAAATTTTCATATTCGGGGTATGCAGCAGCGTGTCTGACGTGTCCGGCTGAGAATTCGGGAACAATTATGGTCGATTGACCGTATGAAAACGAATTCATCATACTACGGTACATTCCCATTAAGGCAGCATTGGCGTTGGTTTCGGAGTTAAAGTATCCTTCTTGAGCTACCTGCCCCAAGGGGGCACGATCTAAAAAATTATTACAGGAAGTTGTCAATCCGATAATTGTCGCCAAGAATAATAAGAGTATGTTGTTTTTATTCATCTGTATAAATTTGATGTTTGTTGCTGATGAAAGCAGCTCTTCTTAAAATGTTAAGTTAAATCCTGTCGTAAAAATCCGTGGTTGTGGATAACTACCGTAATCATAACCATAAATTAATCCCGTATTAGCTCCACCATGGTTAGAACTCACTTCCGGATCATAACCTCTATATTTTGTGAACACAAAAGCATTTTGAACGGTAGTATACCAACGGAGTTTTTTTATTTTTAATTTTTCCGATAGTATGGAAGGTATGGTATAGCCTAACGTAATATTCCGGATTCTAAAAAAAGAACCATCTTCAATGAACCGGGAGGATATGGCTCCGTTGTTTAGATCACCTGGGGCCGGCCTCGGCACATCGGTAATATCTCCGGGTTTTTGCCATCTGTCTACAAAGTCAACCAGTTGGTTTGAACTGGGATTGAAACCTTCTAAACCCGAGGCAAGATTATAGTTGAAGATATCATTACCGTAGCTAAATTGTCCCAGTATACTCAAGTCAAAGTTTTTATATAGAAAATTATTGGTAATACCACCGAAGAAATCGGGGTTGGGATCGCCGATAATTACATGATCTGAATAATCTTTCGGTAGTACCATAGACCCGTCAGCCCCTAAGTAATCGATCATTCCCGTCTGTGGGTTTACACCCATGGATCGCCAACCATAAAATACACCCAGCGGCTCTCCCGGTCGGGCACGATTCAGATCTCCGACACCACCACGCATTTCAGTAAGTCCATTGGGTAAGGCCAGTACCTTATTTCGGTTGAAGGTCATATTAAGGGAAGTTGACCATTGAAAATCGCCCACGAGATTTTTTGTCGTTAACTCAAATTCAAAGCCTTTATTTTCTATCTCTCCCGAGTTAGTGAATCGGGTGCTGTAACCCGAACTGCCCAAAATAGGCAGGCCTATTAAAAGGTCAGATGTCTTCTTGTGGTAATAGTCGGCCAAAAGGGAGATACGATCGTTTAAAAAGCCTGCATCCACACCGATATTCCATTGTTGTGTAGTTTCCCACTTCAATCCCTGATCACCCAAAATATTGGGTAGAAAACCAGGTGTCCCCATATAATTGTTTCCTCCAGAATACAGCGAGCGACTAGCATAGTTTCCGATGTTTTGATTGCCCGTAATACCCCAGCTAGCTCTAAGCTTTAAATCACTGAACAACTTGGAGTCCTGCATAAAACCCTCTTGTTTGATGCGCCACGCACCTGCAAAAGAGGGGAATATAGCCCAGCGGTTGTCCCTACCAAAGCGAGATGAGCCGTCCGTACGAATATTAGCATTTAAGATGTATTTGTCTTTGTAGATATACGTTGCGCGTGCAAATCCAGAAGCAATGGCCCATTCTTCAGGAAAAGAGTTTGCACCATTAATCACACCACCAGCTGTGATATAGGGGATATCATTGCTCGGAAAATTGGAACGTTGTGCATGGACAAAATCGAGGCGTGATTCTTGGAATGAGAAGCCTGCAAGTGCGTTTATACTATGATCGCCAAAAACCTTGTCGTATGTAAGTGTGGTTTCATTGATCCAGAGCTGATCTCTCGTATTACGGCGAGCACCGATCCCTCCTTGGCTCACATAAGAGCGTAACCCACTAGGAGGCATAAAAAATGTCTCATCGATGAAGCTAACGTCTGTACCAAAGCTTGTTTTTAATAATAACTCAGGGACGACGTTATATTCGGCACTAGCATTCGCCAATATCCGAAAAGTCTGTGCCTCATTGGTTGGTAATTGCAGCATTGCTGCCGGATTTTCCCGCGTCACACGTACCTGATCGTACACATAATTTCCTTGTTCGTCGAAGACTGAGAGGTTCGGAGGAGAGAAAATGCCAACTTTGGTAGCACCTTCTTTAGAATTTTCTTCCTGTACACGTTGATTTACGGCCCGGGTGAGGTTGATTGCGGTCGAAAATCGAAGCTTTTCGCTGTGCTGATGATCGAGATTAAGACGTCCGCTCAATCGATTGAAGTCGGACCCGAGAAGTACACCACCTTGCTTCATGTAGCCAATAGACGTATAATAGCGGGTCTTTTCACTGCCGCCACTGGCTGATAATTCATAGTTTCTAATTGCCGCATTTCTGAATATAGCGTCTTGCCAATTGGTGTTGACGCCAGGGTTGGCAAATATTTGCGCAGGCGCTTTATTCGTATCAATACCCAATTCAAGTCGGATACGGTAATAGTCCCGCATATAATCCTGATACTGCTCCGTACTCATTAAATCATAGTATCGTTCTCTTGGTACCTGCGAGAAACCTTCATACATGTTGAAGTTAAATTGACTGTGTCCAGAAGTGCCTTTCTTTGTTGTAATTAAGACCACGCCATTTGCAGCTCTAGAACCATAAATAGAAGAAGAAGCCGCATCTTTTAATATTTCTATAGATTGCACATCCGAGGGATTTATAGATGCGAGTACATTAATACCCTGCGTTCCTCCGCCAAAATCAAATGTGGATCCGCCTGTAAAATTAGTTGTGCTATTGACTGGGATACCATCAACGACGTACAAGGGGTCGGAGCTCGCGTTTATAGACGTGGTACCGCGCACACGGATGCTTACTCCTCCTCCTGGTGATCCTGACTTCTGGGTCACCTGTACGCCCCCTGCTTTGCCCTGTATGGCTTGTGTGATACTGGGGAGGATTTCGTCTTCAATGTCTTTAGCTCCGATACTAGAGACTGCAGTAGGTAGCGTAGTACGTTTCATGGTACCATACCCGACAGAAATAACCTGTACCGATTCGATAGTATTGGTTTCGGTTGTTAAGACAACCTGAACAACATTTCTAGCGCCCACTGTTTGGCTGATCGCTTTGTAGCCAATAGAGGAAAAACGCAACCTGTTTTTAGCATTGGCTGCAATTCTGAATTTTCCGGATTCATCCGTTAAGACCGTTGTTTTAGTGCCTTCTACATTTACGGAGACACCCGCTATCGGACCAGAAGGGCCGTTGACCACTCCCGTGATTATACCCTGGGTTGTTGTGGTGTCGGGGTCTTTTACAGGCACAGCTTTGACGGTATCCCTTGTAGGAATCGTGGTTGTTGTATCTCCTATCTCCTGTAAGGAATCTGCTTTTTCAATGGAAAGCTTGACGTTCACCTGTTTTTGATTGTTGATGTGGACTTCGGATTCTGCAAAGCCTGATTTTATGAAAATCAGTACGCCATTGGGGTTTGCCGATATTTTAAATTTACCGTCGCTGTCAGATACAACAGAGTTGGAAGTACCTTTTTCCAAAATAACCACACGTTCTAGAAAGATTTCAGATGTGTCGGTAACATTTCCGGAAATGGATATCGAATCAATCGCGGAAAGGGAAGGAAATGGGGGAGGGGCAGCGTTTGCTTGATGATAAGAAATGATAAGTGTACATACTAAAAGAAATACGCGATAAAAATTGAGCATCATAAGTTAAAAAATTATATAAATATTTTGCAGGGAGCCTTTGGAGGCCAGCAAAAAGGGAGTTACGGAGCGGATGGATAGCTAATTTAACAATCATGTTTCTTAGTATATCATTCTTGTTACACATTAAGTTGTATATACAATGAAACGCTCGTAAATAGGATTTGTTGTTTAACGATGTCTTTTTTTGAAATCAGCTCAAAATTTTTGAGCGAGTTGTGCCTCGGCTTTTTAATGGCAATTGAGAAGAGGAATGGCGTTGAAAAGAAACAGGCCTCTATAGGAGGCCTGTTTTACGATTAAATCTTTTCAAGAAAAACTACCTCGTTGAAATAATTTAACCCAGATTTATTGAAAAAACGTTTAACTAAAAGACTTTAACAATGTAAATATAGTCTTGTAGCTTTTTTATTTGTTCTGTTCTCGGTAGAGCAGATAATGTATTTTTGCTATTTAGTAGGATGTTGCCCTTTAATGATTCTGCTGGAATTTTATTGAGTGTCTCGACAAGCTCTTTTGTCTTAATGGCAAAAGCAGCCCCATCGATCCCTTTTTGTTTACCGGAAATGATACCAATGATATTACCTTGGTTATCTAACACAGGACCACCGCTATTCCCTGGGTTGACGGGAATAGAGATTTGGTAAGCTATGGTGTCACCCGCATATCCTGTGTTTGAACTTAAATAACCTTGACCGTATACCGCTTCGTCCCTAGGAAATCCTAAAGTGAAAATATCCTCGCCTAATTCTGAACTCTGTTTTTTAAATGTATAAGGTATATTTTTTAAGTTTTTGAAATTTACATCATCTATATGTAGGATGGCGAGATCTTTTTGTGCATCGGTATACACGATCTGTGCTCTATAGGCTTGGCCTTTTACATTTTGTAGATGAATTGAATCTGCGCCATTAACAACATGGTAGTTCGTCACCACATACCCATCTCTGGTCAACATAAAACCTGTCGCTCCGAAATGAATGGCCGACGCGCTCTTGTTCTTGTCGTTGTTAATATTCTGAATAGCTTTATTCTGTTCGTTCACATTTTTCTTAACAGAATTCATTTCACGACGTAGTGCGCTATAATCTGTGTTGGCCTTCTGTATACTCGTGAAGTATCCCGTGATCCATAAGGTAGAAAAAACAGATACCAATGCTACAGCTGCTGCTACGCCAGCATTGAGTTGTAGCTTACTCCATAGCGAAGCTACTTTACCCCGTACGGAGTTATTTTTTTCCTGTTTGAATTTATCGCCCTCTACAATCAATGCTTGTTGAAAGGCATTGCGCAATTCTGTTTTTTGCCAGTCCTGAACAAAATTTTTGTGTTGTTCAAATAGCTCAGCATATTCAGGGTTTGATGTACAGAAATTTTCAAAAGCTATAGCATCGTCCTGTACAAGCTCCCCTCGTAAATACTGATCTGCCCAGTCTATAAAATTATGTCGCTGCATACTCATTTTTCAAGAGTTGAATTAAAAAATATTTTTTTGAGTCGTTGCAGACACTTGTACTTCTGTGTCTTTGCATTATCTGCGCTGGTATATCCAAATTTGTCGCGGATATCTTGCATAGACATGTTGGCAATATAGAAATCTTTCAACAGGGTTCGACAAGGTTCTCCTAATTCTGATAAAGCGATATTCATCTGTTCAAATCTGCTCTCTATCTCATCGTGTTTCTCGATATCTTCCTCTATATGCAAAATATCTTCGAAATCAGAAATGTCCGATGTATTAGCCGTATTACCTTTACGTGTGAGTTGTTTTAGCCACAACCTTCTACATACCGCATACAAAAAAGTCCCAAGCTTACTGCTTAACTCAAACTTTTGTTGAGTAATCTTATTATACAATACCATCACTGCCTCTTGAAAGATATCTTTTGCTTCATCCTCAGAGCCGTTATTGCTAATTATCATATGTGAGACCGAAGGAAAATAAGATTTATAAATCTTATTGATAGCCCTGCTATCTCCTTTGGATACCCCATCTATAATTTCCTGATCTGAAGCCTCAGTTGGAAGTGGAAGTATTTGTCTTATTTTACTCACTAATTAATACCTTAAAATTCAAATAGTAACCCTTGGGGAACGAATTTAATTAAGAAAAGTATGCTCTTCTAGTTTCCCGTTGTTTTATCCTGATGCAACAAGCTTCTTGGTGCTTCAATAGAGGCCCTTTCAATAAACCTCAACCAAACCTAATAGTATTTTTGATTAAAAACTAATGTTGGATCTAAAAAATATGTTATAGACTTGTTAACGAATAACTTGTTATTTAAGTATACGATGTCGATTGTAAAAAGTGTATTCAAAGTATGAATATAGTTAAAGTCTTGCGATAGGAAAAGGGAGAGACAACCGTTGCTATAAACAACAAAAGGCATCCTATAGGGATACCTTTTGTGTTTTTCTTAAGCGGTCTGGACGGGACTCGAACCCGCGACCCCATGCGTGACAGGCATGTATTCTAACCAGCTGAACTACCAGACCTAAGAATTTTAATTGTTGTTGAAAGATATTTAGACCATTGAACTCAAATCGAGAGCTTTTAATTTAGGAGAAGATTTAAAAAGCGGTCTGGACGGGACTCGAACCCGCGACCCCATGCGTGACAGGCATGTATTCTAACCAGCTGAACTACCAGACCTTTTTTTCTTCGCCTAAAATTATCTTAAATAATCAGACTAAAATCTTTTTACTATTTTTAAGAACGTTTGAAAAGACTATTCTTTTCTTTGTTTTTTTGCGGTCTGGACGGGACTCGAACCCGCGACCCCATGCGTGACAGGCATGTATTCTAACCAGCTGAACTACCAGACCTCAACCCTTCTTGTGAGAAGGTGTGCAAATATAGCGCTTATTTATTTATTTCCTAATTTTTTTTGAAAAAAACTTACTCTACAGCGCCTTCCTTCATCTTTTCGGCATTTTCAGCAAACTGTAACGCGTCTATAATTCCCTGAATATCACCGTCCATAATAGATGGTAGATTGTACATTGTCAATCCAATTCTATGTTCGGTAACGCGACCTTGCGGATAATTATAAGTACGTATTTTTGCCGAACGATCACCTGTAGAGACCAGCGTTTTTCTTTTGGCGGCGATATCTCCGTTCTTTTTGTTCAATTCGATCTCATAAAGTTTCGTACGAAGCATCTCCATGGCCAATTCTCGGTTTGCTAATTGCGAACGTTCTACCTGACATACCACCACAATTCCTGTAGGTTTGTGCGTCAATTGCACCTTTGTTTCTACTTTATTGACATTTTGTCCTCCTGCACCACCGGAACGGGAAGTGTGCATCTCTACATCACCAGGGTTGATCTCCACGTCAACTTCTTCCGCTTCCGGGAGAACGGCTACCGAAGCCGCTGATGTATGTACACGTCCTTGAGTTTCTGTGTCCGGAACACGCTGTACACGGTGTACGCCCGATTCATATTTTAGCTGACCGTATACATCATCTCCAATAACTTTAAGTATTACTTCTTTATAACCGCCAGAAGTACCTTCAGTCACATCCATAACTTCATTGCGCCAACCTTTGGTTTCGAAGTAGCGTGTATACATACGGTAAAGATCTCCCGCAAATAAAGCTGCTTCATCACCGCCTGCGCCACCTCGGATCTCTATAATCGCATTTTTACTGTCTTCAGGGTCCTTAGGAATTAGCATAAGACGGATTTCTTCTTCTTTCTCTTCCTTTTGATCCAGTAAGATGTCCTGCTCCTCCTTAGCCATCTCTCTCAACTCTTGATCTTTCTCATTTACAAGGATATCCTTATTGGTCTCGATGTTACTGACTATATTTTTGTAAATATGATACTGTTCAACGATTTTTGACAAGTCTTTATATTCCTTGTTTAGTTTCGCAAAACGTTTCATATCGTTGATGGTTTCAGGATTGCTCAGTTCCGCTTCCACTTCTTCCCATCTTTCTTTGATCGCTCGTAGTTTTTCTAACATAATTCTGTCTGATAAGTATTTGCCTTCAACGTCAAAAGGGCAATAATAGCCCCTGAGCACCAATAATATGAGGCACTATTGAAGGTTCTTGTGCCAAAAGGACATTTTCCTCCTTTTAGAATGTGCAAAAATACTGAAAAATATGGTTTAAAAAGAAGGAATTATTAATGACTTGAGACAACCTTTAACCCTATTATCGAAGCGATTAGCGTAAAGATGAAGAATATTCTCCAAAATTCAGCAGGTTCCTTAAAGAAAATAATTCCCATCAAAACAGTTCCCACAGCCCCAATACCGGTCCATACCGCGTAGGCGGTCCCCAAAGGTAATGTCTGTGTAGCTTTAATGAGCAGGCCCATACTGAGGAATAGACATACTACAAATCCCCCGTACCATAACAATGACGATGTACCCGCAGCCTCTTTAGCTTTGCCTAGACAAGTCGTAAAGCCTACTTCAAAGAGACCACCTAATATTAAAAAAATCCAGTTCATTTTTTTTCTTTCTCAAAAATCACTGTTTTGGAGGATGTTTTTTTAACATTTGTTAAAAAAACAAGTATTCTACGGGTTTGTACGAGGCTAGCTTCCGATGCCAAAGTGCGTGGAAATTACTTAATCTCCGCGCGTATCCGCGATAGCGTAACCTGCGTGACTCCAAGATAGGAAGCGATGTATCCCAATTTGATACGTTGTACGACATTAGCTTCTTTGGTCAAAAGATCCTGGTAACGCTCATAAGCCGTTTTGAACAGGGTCTGCATTAATCGTTGTTCGATTTTTAAAGTTTCCAGTTCAGCTAATTTTCGTCCCCAATTTGCAATAGGTAGAGAACTGTTGTATAATTTCTGAAGTTTCGAGATAGGAAGTCGGAATAATACACAGTCTTCTAAAGTGTCGACTATCTCGTACCCCGGAGTACCGTGGATATAACTTTTAAGCGATAATATAGCGTCTCCTGGAAAACAGAAATCTAAAACGGCTTCTTTTTCTTCTTTCGGGTAAAAGATCCGGCAGATGCCTTCTTTTAATATATATATATACTTTGATGTTTTATCTTTGTCTATTAATGTAGCGTTTTTCTCTATTTTAGTTTGTTGCGTTATAGCAATTAGCTTCTCAAGATCCTCTTGGGGCAAGGGGTAGATACGTTGAATAGCTTCTACAAATTCCATTTTTCCAATTTAAGATTTTGACCGTCCCACACCGCGTAGGTATAATAATTGATCCATTCCCCTAGATTGATAATCTTTGACTCAGGACCCGCTTGGATCTCATAAGGAAAATGACGATGTCCAAAAATAAAGTAATCGTAATGTTTGTCCTTTAAAACTTCCTTCACATATTGAATAAGCCATTCATTTTCCTCCCCCAAAAACTGTTCGTCCGTATGGCTAGAAATCCGACTATGCTTAGACCATTTTTGGGCAATTCCTATACCTAGATTTGGATGTAGCCGGGCAAAAAGCCATTGACAAACGGAACTACGGAATACTCTTTTTAATATTTTATATTTTTTATCCCCAGGTCCCAAACCATCACCGTGATGTATATAGAGCTTTTTACCGTTTAAATGTAGTTCCAGTTCATTATCGATGATGACAGCACCAAGCTCCTTTTTTAAGTAACCAAACATCCACATATCATGATTACCTTTAAATAAAGTGATCTTGACGCCGAGATCGGCCAACTCTGCAAGTTTACCTAAAAAACGGATATATCCTTTTGGAACGACCGTGCTATACTCAAACCAAAAGTCGAAGATATCTCCCACGAGATAAAGTTCGGATGCGTCTTGCTTGATATGATCAAACCATCTTACAATTTCTCTTTCCCGAAGTTCCGACTGCTCTTTAGGATAAGATCCTAAATGGAAATCGGAAGCAAAGTATATCTTATTAGCTATTCGCATGTCGATGTAAAACTACCAAAATGCCCTGATTTTACAAATAATTCATTGGAAGTTACTTTCCCTTTGGTATGTGCTAATTAAATGTCATGTACCTATAGATCTTATTGAATGCAGAATGAAAGTTTCAAAGGAAGAATTATTTCATTAGTTTTGGAATAAATAGCAATCAATTATGAAGAAAAATATTGGTTTTATAATGCTATCTATGGCATTCGTAGCTTGTCAACAAAATAAAAAGATTGACCCCGTGAAAGATATTACAACAACGCTCTATCCAAAGACTGAGAAAATAGACCAAAAGGATACCTACTTCGGTATTACTGTTGAAGACCCCTATCGCTGGCTAGAAGACGATATGTCTGCCAAAACCAAGGCTTGGGTCACAGCTGAAAATGAAGTAACTCAAGCATACCTTGGGCAGATTCCCTTTCGTCAGGCGATTACGCAACGCCTAGAAAAGTTGTGGAACTATGAAAAGTACTCAGCACCCTTTGAAGAGGGGGAATACACCTATTTCTATAAAAATGACGGTTTACAAAATCAATCTGTATTATACCGTAAAAAAGGAGATAAAGGGACAGAAGAGGTATTCTTGGATCCGAACAAATTTTCGGCAGACGGCACGACCTCATTGGCCGATATTTCATTCAGTAAAGACGGTTCCTTGGTCGCTTATCAGATCTCGGAAGGCGGCTCCGATTGGCGTAAAGTCATTGTCTTACGTGCTGCAGATAAAACAGTCGTCGGAGATACATTGATCGATGTTAAATTCAGCGGTTTAGCCTGGAGGGGCAATGACGGGTTTTATTACAGTTCATACGATAAACCTAAATCTGGCTCCGCGCTGTCTGCGATGACAGATCAGCACAAGCTTTATTTTCATAAGTTAAACACCGCGCAATCCACAGATGAATTGATCTTTGGCGGAGTCAAGACACCGAGAAGATATGTGGGGGCTGGATTGACAGAGGATGAGCGTTTTTTGATCGTTACAGCTGCCAATACAACATCGGGTAACGAGCTGTATGTTAAAGATCTTACAAATCCAGCAGCAGGCTTCATCACAATTGTGGATAATTTTGAGAAGAACCATGCCATTCTAGACAATGACGGCGATCGACTTATTCTTTATACCGAGTTAGGTGCGCCTAACGGTAAGATCGTAGAGACGGTGTTGGCTAATCCGAAGCCCGCTACATGGAAAGACTTAATTCCAGAGACCGATAATGTATTAAGCCCCTCTATAGGAGGAGGAAAGATCTTTGCATCCTATTTAAAAGATGCTACCTCATTGGTCAAGCAATTTGATCGTAACGGAAAAATAGAACGGGAAATTACCCTTCCGGGAGTAGGTACAGCAAATGGATTTGGAGCCAAAAAGGAAGATAAGACGCTATATTATACCTTTACTTCCTATATAAATCCAGGAACCATCTATAGTTACGACATTGCTTCAGGCAAATCAGATGTGTACAAGAAGTCTAATGTCAAATTTGATCCTGAACAATATGAGTCAAAGCAGGTTTTTTATACTTCGAAAGATGGTACAAAAGTACCGATGATCATTACTTATAAAAAGGGTACAAATTTGGATGGTAAGAATCCAACTATGCTGTACGGTTACGGAGGATTTAATATTAGTCTTAGTCCAGCCTTTAGTACAGCTAATATTATCCTACTCGAACAAGGAGGCGTATATGCTGTCGCTAATTTAAGAGGAGGGGGCGAGTATGGTGAGAACTGGCACGTTGCAGGAACGAAATTGAACAAGCAAAATGTGTTTGACGATTTTATAGCAGCAAGCGAGTACCTTATTAAGGAGAAATACACTTCGTCCGAAAAGCTAGCGATCGCGGGAGGATCAAATGGTGGATTGCTGGTAGGCGCATGTATGACCCAGCGACCGGAGTTGTTTAAAGTCGCGTTTCCGGCGGTAGGAGTATTAGATATGTTGCGTTACCACAAATTTACCGCAGGAGCAGGATGGGCATTCGACTACGGTACCGCCGATGATAGTAAAGAGATGTTTGAATATCTTTATAAATATTCCCCATACCATGCTTTAAAACCCAATACATCCTATCCTGCAACAATGGTAATGACAGCCGATCACGATGATCGCGTGGTACCGGCCCACTCTTTCAAATTTGCGGCCCGGTTACAGGAGTACAATGTAGGACAAAATCCCGTTTTGATTCGTATCGATACCAATGCAGGACATGGAGCAGGCAAGTCTACTGCCATGCAGATCGCCGAACATGCCGATAAATGGGCTTTTATGTTTCAGAATATGGGAGTTAGTTACCAAGAAATAAAATAATGGTAGACCAACTTATTCAACATATAAATGGCATTACGCCTTTGACCAAGGACGAAGAGGCTATTGTAGAAGAACTCATTCGTGAGAAGACTTTACAGCGTAAGCAATTTTTGCACCGAGCAGGCGAAGTCGCACAATATTCGGCTTTTGTGATCGAGGGATGCTTACGCTCTTATGCTGTAGACCGGAATGGCTTTGAACATATTTTGCAATTTGCCCCTGCCAATTGGTGGATATCAGATATGTATTCTTTTGTTAAAAATACACCCAGCGAATTAAATATAGATGCGCTTTTGGATACGAAGGTTTTGTTATTAAGCCGGTCCTGTCAGCTAAGTATCTTTGACCGTATACCTAAGCTGGAACGTTATTTTAGAATTCTTACCGAGAATGCCCTCGCGGCTAGTAATCACCGTACCATTAATTACCTTAGCCTTCCGGCCAAAGTGAGGTATGAGAAGTTCTGCACGATGTATCCAACATTGATCAACACGATACCCCAAAAATCGGTGGCATCCTATATTGGTATCACACCTGAGTTTTTGAGTAAGTTGAGAGCCGAGTTTTAATTCTTCTCTACTCCAACTATTGTATATTTTTATCGATATGCAAAAACAATGTATTTTGAAGATTGTTTCGGTTATAGCATTGTCTATTTGCAATCTTGAAGGTTAATTGAAAACGTCTATTCCGATGAGAAAATATTTATTCTTGTTCGTTTTACTTACGATATGTTCCAGTTTAGTTTGGGCGGGCAGTTTTTTTGGAAACATCGATTCCCTTTCTCGACCTTTATTAGATTCCGCGTTAACATCGATAAAGTTATGGAAACCCGTTCCAGTTAGTTTTCAGGATACCACACGGGAAATCCTCAACCCACAACGTCCTAAGCATTTTTGGAGAGCAGGTACTGAATGGTTTTTAGCACAGGCATTTCCCGCTACTTTTAATCGTTTCATTACCAAAGATCCCTATTCATACATTTCATTTAAGAACTTTATAGACCATCAGCGGTTTAGTGCTTGGGATTGGGATGATAATCAATTTACGACAAATCAGATTGATCATCCTTACCATGGACAGATATATTTTAATGCTTTTCGAAGTAATGGGTATAACTTTTACCAATCCAGCATAGCTACATTGGCGGGCTCCTATATTTGGGAGACCGCAGGAGAGACCCAAAGTCCATCCATTAATGATTTGGTCAATACTACTTTTGGGGGGATTATCCTTGGGGAGATGACTCATCGGGTTTCCCGGAACATTTTAGCTAGAAGTCGAAACGGGAATAATGTGATAGGCAATGAAATTGTAGCCCTTTTAGTAAATCCGGTAAATAGCCTAAATCGATTGCTGGATGGAAAATGGGGCAAGCGTGTAGACGACTATTATACAGTCGACTCTTCTGTTATCAGTGCAGAGATTGATGCAGGCTTTAGACGATTTGATGCCAAAGAAGGAGACTTTCTGTCTAAGGGAAAAGACTCTTTTTACACGCGCCTACGATTTAAGTATAGTAACGGCGATCATAATTATAAGCGTCCTTTTGATCAGTTCTCCGTAAATTTAGAAGCTGGTAATGGCGACAGTACGTTTATCAATGCGATCAATGTCCATGCATTACTTTATGGTGCTAAATTCTTTAAATCAAAAAAGGGAGAACATTATGGGTCTTTGAATGCGCATTATGATGTTTATAATAATGATGCCTTTTTCTATGGAGCACAAAGTCTGAACTACAATTGGTTATCCGAATTTACTTATAAAAGCCAGAATAAGTTAAATCTTAGTATGGGCGTTGGTGCCGTGTTATTGGCGGCAGTACCGGACCCATACCTGTTATATGGTGCCAGTCGTAACTACAACTACGGGTCAGGGGCATCTTATCGATTTAGGGGAGATCTTAGCGTATTAAATAGATTATTGTTTACTGCCGATTACAATGGAGGTGTTTTTTATACGATCAGCGGTACCCCCTCACATTATATCCTACATGCAGGAACTGTAGAAGCTAGCCTTCGTGTCTTCAAAAGGTGGTCTATTAATTTGAGATCCGGTTATTTTTCGTTGGAAGGAAAGTTTAGAGATGAAAAGTATCCCGATTTTCATCGGGAATATCCCTTTGGATCCATTTCTATCGGCTACAATATTCAATTCTAAGGTTCATATTGCATATGATCCATCTTTTTGCCAAATACAGATAGATTGTTTTTGACAACAAACCCCATCTTTTCATAGAGCCGTTTGGCATTTGGATTATCGCAATCTACTAAAAGCCCCAGCGTATCCTTCCTTTTGTTTACAAATTCTTTAATGACAAATTCTATCAAGAATCTACCAATACCTTTTCCTTGAGCCTGAGGACTTACTGCTATCGTGTCTATGTATATCTCACCCTCTTGTGTCTCATCCGCAGGTTGATAATCAATGTGATAATTTTCTTTGATGCGATCCAATACCGGTTGACGAAGTGTCCGTAACTGGCCCCCAGGATAGAGGCAGATCTGTCCCATTATTTCGTCGTCATTTTCAGCAACGAATATGTATTGGTAGGAGTATTGATTATTCTGTTTCTGTATGAGGTCGCACAGAAACCTTTTCCCTTCTTCCAAGTCTTCCTGGCCAATAAACTGATAGACGATTTCAGTCATCGCCAATATCATCAATTCGGCAATCTGCGGGGCATCCTCTTTTTTTGCTTTACGGATATGCATTGTTATAGGGTTTAAAATATAAATGATGAAGTTAAAAAAACTTTCATGATTCCATTGAATCACCAACAGAGATAAAAGTTATTGATGTCCTTTAAAACGGATACTCTCACAAAAAAAAAGGGTTAACATATAACTGTTAACCCTTTTTTTATATGTAAAGATTACTATTTCTCTTCTAATTTCTCGAATTTATCGTAATCTATTTTTTTAGATTTTGTCTTAACAGTTGTTTTTAGATGATCAAACACTTTAAGAGCTTTCACTTCTTCGAATAAGCGGTTTGCCTGCTCTCTGTCAGATAGAAGTTGCATTGCAAACTGACCTAATTGTTCGTCAGTAGGCTCTTCGTTGATGTTGTACATTTTGATCTGTCCGTAGATACGCTCTTTCGCTAGATCAACGACCTCATCATATTTAACCTCAAGATTATTCGCTGTAACAATACGGTTTTCGATAATTGTCCATTTCAGGTTATTCAAGAAGTCTGCAAAACCTTCTTCGATTTCTGCTGGAGAGAGGTTCGGGTTTGTAGCCTGTAGCCATCTTTTTAAGAATTCCTCAGGGAATTTAGCTTCTACTTTATCCATACCAAAAGTATACATATCATTACGTAACTTTTGTGCAGAGTTCTGTTTGAATAAGTTTTCTACTTCTTCTTTAACCTTTTCATTAAATTGTTCTTCTGTAGTTACTTCTCCAGCAGGGAACAATTTATCAAAGAACTCCTGGTTCAAATCTGCTTCTTCAAGACGGTTAATGTTTTGAACAGTAAGTTCAAAATTAGTAACGTCAAGGTTTTCAGTTTCTTCTTCTGTAATACCAAGGATACGTGCGATATCAGCGACTTTAAATGCCTTTTTAATATCGATTTTTACGCTATCATCTTTCTTTAAGCCTACAAGAGATTTCTTGATTTTAGCGTCTTCAATTATATCTGTACGGATTGAAGTTGTTTTTTCGATACCCTCTTCTTTTTCCTGTTTTAAAGTAGCGTACAATACATCACCTTCTTCAGATACTTCTGGATTGGTCATTTTTCCATAGCTACGACGTAGGTTTTTAGTACGTTCTAGCAAAGTCGCTTCGTCAGCCTTAATATCATACTCTGTAAATTCAGTTTCTCCAGAGAAAGGAATGTCGAAAATAGGAGCAAGACCGATTTCGTAATTGAAATTGAACGTATCTTTAAAATCCCAATTGTATTTGGTGTCATCTTCGCCTTCTACAGGAAGAGGCTGGCCTAGTACTTCTAGTTTTTGCTCTGTAATATATGCGGAGATTTTTTCATTTACAACGCGGTTGATTTCATCCAACAAGATAGCTTTACCATAGGTACGTCTGATATGGCCGACAGGAACCAATCCAGGACGGAAACCAGGTAATTTTGCTTTTTTTGCTTGATCTTTAATCGCTTTGTCGACTGCTGGATTATAATCTTCTGGTGCTAAATCAACGGTAATTTTAGCGCTGATGTCATCGGTTTTCTGATGTGAAATGTTCATACTTCTCTTAAGCGTTATTTTCGCATTATAAAAAAAATCCTCCCGATGTCTTTTGGTCGGGAGGATATCAAGTGCGGAAGAAGGGACTCGAACCCCCACGCCTTGCGGCGCCAGATCCTAAGTCTGGTGCGGCTACCAATTACGCCACTTCCGCAGTTAGGATTTCTTTTGTGCTACAAAGATAGAACTCAAAACGATATTTGTCAAGCCTTTTTTATAAAAAAACACTGTAAATAATATTTATTTTAGATAACAGCCTATGATTCAGTTTGATTTTTTTTAAAAAAAATCAAACTGAAATTTCATTTCGAGAAGAATCAAGAGGAATAATGGGTAAAAAGGGGGAGATATATGTATTTATGGGGGATAAGAAGAACGTCTAGTGGAAAGGATTTATTGAGGGATCGCGCTTTTTTTCGAAAAAAATATTTGCAGCATTGATATTTTCTATGTTACTTTGAATATCAAAGTACTTTTATGGGGCGTCAAGATATAATTAAGGAAATAGGACAGATTCGCTCTCTGATGGAGCGATCATCGAAGTTTATGTCCATAAGTGGACTTTCTGGTATTCTTATTGGAAGTTATGCCTTAATAGGGGCATTTTTCGGTTATATTACTGTATATGGTGTTCGTAGTGATTTTAGGTATAGAGATAATTATATAACGGATTACGGTATTATAAATAAGTTGATCCTTATTGCAGCGCTCGTGCTGCTGTGTTCTGTTGTGACAGGATTCCTAATGGCCAAGCACAAAGCGAAGAAGAACAAGCAAGCGATTTGGAATGCCACCAGCAAAGCATTATTGGCTACGATGCTGGTACCTTTGCTAACTGGCGGAATACTTTCTATTATACTTGTGTATAGAGGAGATTACGGTATGGTTGCGTCCTCACTGCTTATTTTTTACGGTTTAGCTTTAAGCGCAGCCAGCACCTTTACCTTTAAAGAGGCGAGATGGCTAGGTATTATGGATATTCTTTTGGGATTACTAGCACTATGCTTTCCTGGTTATGGTCTTTGGTTTTGGGCGATAGGTTTCGGCGTATTGCATATTATTTATGGCGTTATTGTTCATCAACGTTACGAAAAGTGAGTTTAGATTTATCCCTATATGATAAAGTATTAGAGAACCGTGTTCGTTTGCAGATCATGGGCGTATTGGTTGCGAACGAGTATTACGATTTCAATTCTCTGAAAGAGCTGTTACAGGTGACAGATGGTAATCTAGCGTCCAATCTTAAAAGTTTAGAAAAGGAAGGCTATTTGACGGTCGAAAAGAGTTTTGTGGATAGAAAGCCTAATACGAAATATATTAGGACTGATAAGGGGCAAAGAGCTTTCGAAAATCACTTAACAGCGTTAGAAAATTTGATAAAGCAGCAGTACTAGGTCTTTTTTTTGCCTATCAACTTTGAAAACCAAAGTACTTTCTTTCTCTTTAAACAGAAAGTTTGCAATTATAAGTACAAGCAGATAAAAGAGGAAAAATATATAATTAATCACACAAAAAGCAACAATCATGGAAAATGAATCACAAAAACCTCCACAATTGCCGAGTTCAAGTATGACAATCTTCGAACGTATTAGCAATTCAATTATCTTGAAACTCTTCGTCATCTTTATTTTGGTTTTAATTATGATGATACCGATGTCATTGATAGACGATCTGGTCAGTGAACGAAAGAATAGGGAACAGCAGGTATCGTCGGAAATCGCTGCCAAATGGGGTAGAGATCAGGTCGTATCCAGTCCAGTACTGGCAGTGCCTTATGAATATCTAAGTGAAGTCATTGAAAAAGATAGTAAGGGCAAAGATTACACAGTCCAGCAAATTAATAGGGATTGGGTCTTTCTGCTACCTGGTAATACGCAAATAACGACAGAAATTAAACCGGAAAGTTTAAAGCGAGGTATTTATCAATCAGTAGTCTACAATTCGGAACTTACTCTAAAGGGAACTTTTGACGGGTTTGATTCAAAACAGCTGCCAGTGGAGTTGGATAAGATAAAGTGGAAAGAGGCGCAGTTAGTATTTGGTATACAGGATGTAAAAGGATTGTCTTCTAACCCTGCAGTGATGTGGGGCAACGATAAGCTGACATTAGCTATGAATGTAAAGGACTTTGATTTGTTCAATAATAATATGACAACCAGTGTTCCTTTAGCTAACATAGATGATACAAAATCAGACTTTCAGATTAAAGTAAAGTTAAGAGGTTCAAAATCTGTTAATTTTTTACCATTAGCTAATCATAATCTGATACAAGCGAAAGGAAGTTGGGGAAATCCTAGCTTTAATGGTGCTTATCTTCCTGAAGCACGCGAGGTATCGGATAAAGATTTTAATGCTTCATGGAATATTCCGAGTTTTGGAAGAAAGGTTCCTCAGCAATGGTCTGGAGCGAATACTCGGCTATATAGATTTTCTGGGATGTCCCTAGCAGACGCTGACTTTGATACTTATGTAGGGACAGCTGATGCTGCGGCTTCCGCAGTAGCTGCTGCAAGTACGAGTATAGAAGCTGCTACAGATATGGATATGGTGCAGATTAATTTTCTGCCTGAGGTTAATAATTATCAAAAGACAACTCGCGTTGCGAAATACGGAATTTTAGTAATCGTACTCACCTTTGCCTCCCTTTTCTTTACGGAGATAATAAAAAAGCAACGTATCCACCTGATTCAGTATATCCTTATTGGAGCGGCCATGGTTCTATTCTACTCGTTGTTATTAGCCATATCCGAGCATATGGGATTCAATGTCGCCTATCTTTTAGCAGCAATTGCTACCGTCGGATTGATTGCTTCATTCATTAAGATGATAACGAAAGACAATCGGACAGCTTTATTATTCATGGGAATTCTTGGTTTGTTCTATGGGTTTATATTCGTTTTGATGCAACTCCGGGATTATTCGTTGATCGTAGGGACAATAGGCATATTTATCATCCTTGCGATTCTGATGCGTATCTCGACCAAGATAAACTGGTATCAGTTTGATAAGCAATGAGATTAGGAACACAAGGCATCAAGATGTATTTAACATACATCTTGATGCTAATTAGACGCTTTTAATCGGAACTGATTTATATGCAGCCTGCGTACACCGAGTCGGACATTTCTCCGGTGAACATGTCTAATACGCCAAAGTAAATATGCAGTTGTTCTATTTTACTAAAGTGTTCGGGTAACTGCCATTCCAGTTGTCCACTAATAGTGCTTGCTCCTCCGTCATAAATACTAACCTCTTTTTCGATATCATATGCCAATAACAGTATGTTGTAGTGCTTATCCTGATATCGCTGCGCCTCCCATGCTATTGTCAATTTATTCTTATTTCTATTTAATGAAGTGACAATCGGAATCTGGAGATTTCCCCTGAAAACCAATACTTTTTCTGGGTTGACATACGGAATAGTATCCTCATTGTATTCTAGCGCTGTTTTAAAAATATAAGATTGTGCCTTTTGAAAAGCTCCGATACGGCTCCCCGGAGGTGCCAAATTCTTATAACCGAACTTGATAGTCTCATTGATCGGAGCTAAAAACTTCGATACGGCCTTCATCCGATTACGGTTTATTAGCGCCAAGGGACTTGGTTTACGCTTTACATAATTAGGAAGCCCACGAATAATTGCCTGCCCATTTAATTCGTAACCTACAACACTTCCTACTTTTCCGGAGAATGGACCATTGATTCCGTCTTTTAGTATTGCCATCTTTTTTTGGTTTTAAGATTGTCTAATCCAGACCGCGCTCGAAACATATCCGGTGTTAGTTTATAATTAATTATTACTAAATATACATATAGTTATGGTTATATTGAAATATCATAGAGTGAATCTAGTGTATTCATAGTGATTTACCTCTATGAACCCTCTATAAAACCTCTATTTATACACTATAAAATCTCTATTATTATATAACTAGTGACAAACTTATTAATCTCTTATAGTTTAATTTTAAAGCAATATAGTTTTAGCGAGCATTGCTCATGTTTGTTTCTGAATAAGTCACGAAATATTGCTTTAAAAAAGAATTTTTTTAATTTTTTTTGTGTGATTTAAGGGTTTTGCCGAAAAATTTACGAAAAATCATCATCTTAGCTGAAGTAAATGATATTAAACTTAAATTTGATCATAACCCGCAAATCTCCACGAAGGCCGATTTGGCGTATGTAAACTCAGCTAAGTACAAATATGAAGAAAGCTAAAGTTTTTTATGTGTTTGCGTTTTTGCTTGCTTCTGTTGGAAGTGGAAAGGCGCAACAAACGAGTTACGAGTGGAAACAGGCATCAGAAGAGGGATATTCCTACAAGTATGTGTCAAATGATCCTACACACTCCAGGTTCTACACACTCCAAAATGGATTGACTGTTATTTTGAGTCCTAGTAATAAGCAACCTCGGATTCAAACGTATATCGCTACTAAAGCAGGTAGTAAGACAGATCCCAAAGACCATACTGGATTGGCGCATTATCTCGAACATTTGTTGTTTAAAGGAACGGAGCGATACGGGTCATTAGATTGGGCCAAGGAAAAGCCTCTTTTGGATAAAATTGATGGTTTATACGAATCCTACAACTCGACAAAAGACGAAGTGAAGCGTAAGGCTATTTATAAAGAAATAGATGCTGTATCTGGAGAGGCCGCGAAGTATGCTATCGCCAACGAATACGATAAGCTTATGAGCCATATGGGCGCAGAGGGTACAAACGCTTTTACATCCTTTGAGCAGACAGTTTATATAGAAGATATTCCCAATAATGTTGTTGATAAGTTTCTTGCAGTGCAGGCCGAACGATTTAAAAGTCCGGTTTTTCGCTTGTTTCATACCGAGTTAGAAGCTGTCTATGAAGAAAAGAACATTGGTTTGGATACAGACAACCGTAAAGCCATCGAGGCGATGTTTGAGGGATTATTTCCAACTAATAATTATGGGCAACAGACCGTTATAGGAACAGTTGAGCATCTTAAAAATCCATCATTAAAAGCGATTCGAGCTTATTTTGAGACCTATTACGTCCCGAATAATATGGGGGTTATTATGTCTGGAGATTTCGACCCTAACGTAATGATCAAAAAAATAGAAGCAGCATTCTCTTATATGAAAGCTAAAGAGGTGCCGCCTTATACTTTTGATCCAGAAAAGCCGATCAGTAGTCCTATATTAAAGGAAGTAAAAGGACCCAATGCCGAGTTTTTATTCCTGGGATTTAGATTTCCTGGCGCCGCTAGCAAAGATGCACAAATGTTAAATCTTTTAGGAAGCATCCTTACCAACGGGTCTGCAGGATTAATTGATTTGGACTTAGTGAAATCTCAAAAGTTATTGGGCGCAGGCGCATTCCCTTATATCTTAAAAGACTATTCGATGTTGATTCTTCAAGGAAATCCATCGCAAGGACAGTCTTTGGATCAAGTCAAGGAATTGTTATTGGCTGAATTAGCAAAACTACGTAAAGGAGAATTCTCGGAAGATTTAATCACATCTATTGTGAATAATGAACGAAAAGCACAAATCGCCCGAAACGAAAGCTACCAAGACAGGGCCGAGGAACTGATGGGGGCGTTTACTTCTGAATTGGATTGGTCGAATGAGTTACGCAATACAGATTGGTTAGCGACGGTAACGAAAAAGGATATTGTTGATTTTGCAAACAAGTATCTGAGTAATCAAAACTATGTTGCCATCTATAAACGTCAAGGGGTGGATGAGAATGTCGTGAAAGTGATCAAGCCAGAGATTACGCCAGTTACTGTCAATCGTGAGGCCCAATCTGAATTTTTGACTAAAGTGAATGCGATGCCTGAGGAAGAGATCAAACCGGTGTGGTTGGACTATAACAAAGACATTCAAAAGTCTTCGGTTTATGGGGTAGACGTGTTAGCTGTAGAGAATAAGGATAATGAATTGTTTAGCCTGGTATATCGTTTTCCTTTAGGTAAGTGGAACAATAGACTGTTAGGATTGGCAGCCGGTTATTTTGAGTTCTTAGGGACGAAAGATAAGAGTAGTGAACAGTTCAGTAAAGCTTTTTATAAGCTAGCGACAGATTTTTCTGTTTCTGCCGGGAATGAAGAGACCACTGTATCTATCGCTGGTTTAGACCGTAATTTTGGCCCCTCGGTACAGCTGATTCAGGATCTCTTGAAAAATTGCGTAGCCGATCAAGAAGCTTTTGAAGCGTATATCGCGCGTTTGAAAAAAACGCGTATCAATGCGAAGGAAAATAAAGGAGCTATTATGGACGGCTTAAAAGCTTATGCAAAATATGGTGCAAAAAATCCATTCAATTATACTTTTACCGATGCAGAGCTTGATCAACTGAAGGCGGATGACCTAGTTAAGGTATTGCATGATTTGGCACAGACCAAGCACAGTGTGCTTTATTTCGGACCTAAGAAAGTGGCGCAGATGATAGCGGTTTTACCAGCGTTAAAAAATGGTAAAGGTGCATTTACGGCTATTCCTGTGGGAGCATCTTTCAAAGAGTTGCCTACAAACGAAAATCAGGTTTTAATTTCTAACTATAATATGAAGCAGGCAGAAATCTTCTGGTTTAGAAATTCGGATAGCTATAATACGGCTTTGACACCTACCGTATCTTTATTTAATACATACTTTGGTGGTGGAATGGGGAGTATTGTGTTTCAGACTATTCGGGAGTCTAAGGCGTTGGCATATTCGACTTATGCTTTTTATGGTCAACCTTATAAAAAGGAAAATCACTACACTATTGGTGCTTATATCGGTACACAGTCCGACAAATTCATGGATGCAATATCAGGTATGAACGAGCTTATTAATGTATTGCCCGAGTCTTCGAAATCGTTCGAAACAGCCAAGCTGAGTCTGATGAAGTCCATAGCAAGCGAGCGTGTTACGAATACGGGGATTCTGAATAGTTATCTTGCCGCAGAGCGTCTGGGAAATCAAACCGATATTCGTAAGACCGTTTATGAAAAGATTCCAGTGTTGACGTTTGCTGATGTCAAAGCTTTTCATAGCAAGGAGTTTAGCAAAAAACCTTATATTTATTGTATAGTAGCTGATGAGTCAAGCCTCAAAAAGGAAGATCTGGATAGCCTAGGTAAGGTTAGGAAGCTATCCTTACAAGAAATATTTGGATATTAACGTACACAACTACCTAATCATATACCTCAATTAATGGATGGACGGGTCACTTCTCTCAAGAGTGGCCCGTTTTTTTGTAAGCGTTTGTTTCCAAGGCCATGAAAGTTATTTTGTTATTGACACCAAAATTTTACAACAATTTATCCAAATGATATAAATCAAAGTCTATCTTCCTCATGTTAATTTTAAGGCATCTTTATATCCCATTTTAAAGTTGTGGTTTACGCCCGTTGGACTACTCTTGGGATAATTTCTTATCTTGCACCTTTGCTTATTAGAAAAGGTTATGAACAAATTATCCATGTTGGCTGCAGGGTTGCTTATAAGTGTGACTGCTGTAGCACAAAAAAAGCCAGAAGTTGAATTTGATAAATCGCTAATCACCACCAAAGTACAGGAATCGTTTGGAAAGAAAAATATGACCGCAATGGATTTGTGGGAATTGGGACGTGTGTCTGCAGAAGGCTTGAGTCCCGATGGTAAGACATTGCTGTACGGAGTGTCCTATTATTCATTGAAAGATAACAAATCTGAAAAGAATCTCTTTGCTCTTTCTTTGACCGACAAATCTGTTAAACAGTTTACTGTAGACACTGGTGCTGAATCTGTATTGACGATTGCTGCCAATGGCGATGTGATCTATACCTTTAAAGGTCAGATCTGGAGAAAAAGTCTACAAGGGGGGAATGCAGTACAGTTGACGGATGTGGAAGGTGGATTGGAGAATGTCAAATTTTCGCCGGATGGAAAATATATCCTGTTCAGTAAGTCTGTGTTGATCAAAAGTTATCATAGCACTGACAAGTATAAGGATCTATCAAAATCAAATATCTATGTTTATGACAATCTGGATTACAGACATTGGGATAGTTTTAATGATGGTCGTTTTAATCATCCGTTCATTGCTAGTTACTCTGATGGTAAGATCGGTGAACCTGTAGATCTGTTGAAGGATGAACCTTATTACAGTCCTACTGCACCTTTTGGTGGTGTGGAAGATTTTACCTGGAGCCCTGATGGAAAATCTGTTTTGTACGTATGCAAGAAGAAATTCGGAAAGGAGTACGCTACCAGTACAAATACGGACATATACCGATACGATATCGCTACGGGTCAAACTAAAAATATGACCGAAGGTATGTTGGGGTATGATAATAATCCGGTGTTTAGCCCTGATGGTAAACGCCTTTCTTGGTTGAGTATGCGTACGGATGGATATGAGGCTGATAAAAATGATATTGTCCTATTAGATCCATCATCATCGCAGAAAGTAAATCTTACAGCGCATTGGGATGGAACTGTGAACTCTTTTGTTTGGAGTAAAGATAACCGAAAAATTTTTTTTGTGGCCCCGACCCGGGGTACGGTTCAGCTTTTTTCAATTGATGTCCCTGCCAATCTTAATGTCAGATCATTGCCTAAGATTCAACAGATCAGCGACGGCCAATTTGATGTCACTGGTATTGTTGGGGAGTTAAAAGATGGTTTGGTCGTGAGCTCGACGAAGATGACGCAGGCTACGGAGTTGTATCACTATGCCTTTAAATCTAAGAACCTGAGTGCCTTGACTACAGTCAATGATGCGCATTATGCAAGACTGAATGAAACGAAGGTAGAAGGAAGGTTTACTAAGGCTTCCGATGGACAGGATTTGTTTTCATGGGTAATTTATCCGCCAAACTTTGACCCTAGCAAGAAATATCCTACATTGTTGTTTTGTCAGGGAGGACCTCAATCTGCAACTACACAGGGCTATTCTTTTCGATGGAGTTTTCAGTTGATGGCCTCTCAGGGATATATTGTCATCCTTCCTAACCGTAGAGGAATGCCAGGATGGGGTGTCAAATGGAATGAAGATATTTCGAAAGATTGGGGAGGACAAGCTATACGGGATTACCTTTCCGCAATTGATGATTTTTCGAAAGAAAGCTATGTAGACAAATCCCGCATTGGTGCCATTGGCGCTAGCTATGGCGGATATTCTGTATTTATGTTGGCCGGTGTTCATGAAGGACGTTTCAAATCTTTTATTTCGCACTGTGGTTTGTTTGATATGACCTCTTGGTATGGTACGACGGAAGAACTTTTCTTTGCGAACCACGATCTAGGTGGTGCCTATTGGGATAAGAAGAATGAAAAAACGTATACCGACTTTAATCCGATCAAACATGTCGATAAATGGAATACACCAATTTTGATATTTCAGGGAGGGAAGGATTATCGTGTACCTATCGGACAGGGACTAGAAGCATTTCAGGCTGCCCAGATGAAGGGGGTAAAAAGTAGATTGGTATATATGCCGGATGAAAATCATTGGGTACTTTCAGGACACAATGCGCAGGTATGGCAGCGTGAGTTTTTTGATTGGCTCAAAGAGACATTATAAAAAATAAAGGGATCCATTTTGGATCCCTTTATTTTTTTATATTGTACTAAACCATTTTTGAAATAAGTGACCTACAAATGGAAGTTCTTTTTGACTGCCGTTGAAAGCAGATATTAATCCCATAATCCATAAGATTAATAAAATCGTACCGATAATCATAGCGATGGTTTCTCCTGCTACTGGAACTACACGTAGAGTTCCAGAGACAAGGCCCACGATTAATAATCCTATGTTTTGACGGATATGGAATTTTGCAAAGTTATTGTTTTTGTCTTTGTTCATTACAAAGGCTATAATTAATCCTATCACGGTGATATAGGAAATTATTGCTATGTTTTTTCCTTCCTGAACGCTGTTTTTTACCGATGTGTTGTCCATTGCTTTTGAGTTATCGTTTTTGTTTTAGCAAAGTTATCCATAAAAACAACGCATTTTATTCCCCGAAAACCGGGATATTTCCGCTATAACAAATTTAAATGGGTGAGGAGAGTTATAAAATTCGCGTTTATACGCGAATTTTATAACTTCTGAATAAATTATTTGGTATCCTTCTTGCCAAAAATTGAAATCTTTAAATATTTGCCGGGATTGTTTTTTAAATCATGGACAAGTTCATTCAGGTTTGCCGATGCACTATTGAGGTTATCATACAGCTGCTTGTCGTTGAGAAGCAAGCCGATGGATCCTTCCCCTTGATTTATTTTACCGGTTATGGCCTGAACGTCCTTCATTGCCTGATGGGCATTGTCTATGGTCGCCTTGATCTCGGTCTTGGATAGATCGTCCGAGAGATTGTCAAGATTGGCCAAGATCGAATTTATCTTTTCGTTATTGTTTTTAAAGTTGCTGGTAATGGATTCTAAATTTTGCATGATTTTAGCTAAACGAATTCGTTCAGAACCCATGAGGCTTTCAACATCACGCGTTATTTTCTCCATATTGGTCAACGATACCGAGATGCTACGTAGACTGTTTTTGAAATCGCGTTGGAACTCGTCATCTAAGGCTGTGTTTACGGCACTGAGGACAGAATCTAGCTTTACGACTAAGTTCTCGATTTTCTTTTGCAGAGGCTCTACTTTTTCCATTAGATTGGCCTGTACGTCCGATTGTAAAGGATCACCATGTCGAGCCATGGTGCTGCTATTACCCAAGTCAAAGACAATAACTTTGCTTCCTAATATACTTTCGCTAACGATTCGAGCAATGGTATTCGAAGGAATACTGTACTCACTTTTTATCTTGAATTCTGTACGTATCTTACCATTGTCCATAAGATACATCCGAGATACACGCCCGATCTGATAACCATTTACCATAACGGGTTTTGATGTTGCGAGACCATCGACGTTATCATAGTCGGTATAAAACATATTATCTGAGCTGAAAACATCATTTCCTCTCAGAAAACTATATCCTATAAATAATAAGGCAATTGCTATTGCCGTTAATGCGCCTACTTTAGTCTCGTTTGATATCTTCAAAATACGTTAATTTAAGGGTTTAGCTTAATACAACCTATAAACACTTTAAATATAAGAAATGTTTATTTTTCCGTAGATGTTTTGTATTTTTTTATTGCTTGGAATAGATTTTCCACGATTTCGGCCTGACCTTCATCCGACAACATGTAGTTTTCTTCTTCTGAATTGTTGATAAAGCCAATTTCTGTTAGCACAGCTGGCATAGAGGCCCTGGCCAGTACGGCTAGTCCTAATTCTTTAACACCTCTGTTGACACGTCGTGAATTAACATATTCCTGTTGCATCATTGACGCGAGTCGAATGCTACGGTCACGGTATTGCCTACGCATCACTTTAAATACAATATAACTGGATGGGTCTTTAGGGTCGAAATCCCCCAAATCACTGTTATCTTCGTTATGAAGCAACATGTCCGCATTCTCACGTATAGCTACATCTTGCTCTGAAATCCGGTGAAACCCGAGCACAAAAGTTTCGGTACCACTAGCTTTAGACGTCCGTTGACTGGTGGAGTTAGCATGGATGGATACAAAAATATCAGCATTATTTCTATTAGCTATTTCGGAGCGCTCTTTAAATGGAACATCTATATCGGTACTACGTGTCAAAATGACATTAATAGCTAGTTTATTTTCCAGTTCGTTTTTAAGCTTTTTAGATACATCTAAAACGATATTTTTTTCTAAAGATCTTCGACCCGCTGCTCCCGGAATAGGACCACCATGTCCTGGATCAATCACTACGGTGAATGTTTTTTTGTTTTTTGAAGCGGGAGGGTCATTAGAAACCGGTGTAAAGGAAACGAATGCTACGAGTACGGATGATGCGAAAAGAGAGAAGCTTAATTTTTTAACAATATTTAAAAATTTCATCGGTGTTTTTTTTACATTTTTGTCTTAGCTATTTTATAACGGACTGACAAAGATAGTTGTTTAATTGTATATGATAAAAATAAGAACCTTTTATTAATGATTTTGACTACTTTTGCCGATAATAGTTTATTTTTAGGACTAAAATAATATTTCGTATTTCGACTTTGGAAACGCTAACTCGTATTTTACTTTTATCTGTGTTCCTATGGTTAGGAACAGCTACAGTGTTCTCTCAAGTCACCCCTACGAAACCTATAAGCAGTAATGCGAAGGATACTACATTAATAACCAACGATACCACAAAAAATCATCTCAAGGGCAAAAGTGGTCAGGATACTGTTGTCATGAAAACGGATAGCGGTCTGGAGACAGTAGTAACTATTGTTGCCAATGACTCTTCTTGGAATGAAGTAAGTAAAAATATTATTCACCTGTATAAAGGTGCTAAAGTTAAATATCAGGAATTCGAGCTTTCGGCCGATTATATCCGTTTGGATCGTAATACAAATGTGCTTTTTGCGAGTGGTGTGGTCGATCATAATGGAAAATATGTGGGACGACCTGTCGTGTTGTTTCCAAATGATACACCGAAGGCCGTAGACTCTCTACGTTATAATTACAAATCACAGGAAGGAAAGACGTTTGGAATCATGACTGAGGTGGATGGTGGATTTATCCAAGCTAAGGTGTTACGAAAGAATCTCTACGACGAAATGTCTATTCATAAGGCATTGTACAGTACCTGTAATCTTCCTGAACCTCATACGCATTTTGGTATTCATATTACCAAAGGGGTGGTTACGGATAAGCAGATTGTTGCTGGGCCGTCATACTTAGTCGTTCAAGGAATTCCGATGAAGTTTTTGGCTTTACCATTTGGTTTCTTTCCAAAGCAAGATAAAAAATCCTCTGGTTTTCTCTTTCCTTCTTTTGGGGATGACGTGGCGCGGGGATTCGGTTTGCGGGATTTAGGATGGTATCTCACCTTTAATGATTACTGGGACTCGGAGATTCGTGGTAGCTTTTATTCGAAAGGCTCTTGGGAGTCTTCCATACGTACGAATTATTTGGTAAACTATAAATATAGTGGAGGGTTTAATATTCGCTATGCTTCTACCAAGGTCGGTACAGAAGGAGCCAGTAATTATGGGAGTAATAAAGATTTTAATGTCACGTGGAACCATACGCAACGACAAGAGGCTAACCCAGGGACCTCTTTTTCTGCTTCGGTAAATTTTGGTACGGCTTCTTATTTTCAGAATACGGGTGCAAATAGTACCTATGACTATGATCAGCTGACACGTAATAACATGTCCTCATCCATCAGTTATGGTAAGGTATTTGCCGATGGTAAAGTCAATTTTACGTCTAGTTTGAGCCATCGTCAAGATATGGCTTCAGGTAAAGTAGATCTAGAGTTACCGACATTTGCCTTAAACGTTTCTACATTTAATCCATTTGATTCCAAAGATCGGGTAGGGGAGCAGAAATGGTATCAACGTATTACGGTGGGGTACAGTCTACAGGGAAGAAACTCTATTTCGACTGGTGACTCTGTGCTTTTTACCAAGCAGGCTTTGAAGCAATTTACAAACGGCTTTCAACACAATATACCGGTCAGTCTGAGTTTAAATGCGTTTAAATATTTTCAATTTAGCTCCTCGGTGAATTATACAGAGCGTTGGTACTTGCAGACTATCCGAAAAGGATTAGATAACGAGATTAATGGTTATGTTGATATCCGTGATACAATTTCCGGATTTAGAAGAGCCTATGATTACTCATTCTCTAGCGGTTTGTCGACCAAGGTGTATGGTAGGTATCCTAAGATCGGTAAGATAGAGGCTGTACGGCATGTCGTGACTCCTTCGATCAACTTTAACTATAGACCCGATTTTTCAGACCCTAAATATGGTTTTTATAAATCTTATATCGATCAAGCAGGTCGTCTTTCTGAGTATTCAATCTTTGATGGTGCCATTTTTGGAGGGCCTTCTTCGGGTAAATCCATGGGTATTGGCTTCTCGGTAGATAATAATATCGAAGCTAAAATCCGTACGGAAAATGATACTACAGGTAAAGGCTTTAAGAAAGTTCCTATTCTTCAGGGCTTGACATTTAGTGGTAACTACAATTTTGCGGCGGACTCTTTGAAGCTCTCTACAATCAGTTTCTCGGGTAGGACGACACTATTTAATGAGAAAATAAACCTGAACTTTAACGGAACTTTTGATCCTTATCAAGTAAATGACAGAAATACCCGCATAAATCGCTTTACGATAGAAGATGGTAAATTGGCTCGATTGACGAACTTCGGTTTGTCTTTTGATTATAGTTTTAATCCGGATGCCTCGAAGAACCGTAATGGCAATATTGATTCGATGCGTAACCGTATGCCAAATATAACGAAGGAACAGTCGGAAGCGCTGGCCCGAATCAGTACCGACCCTAATGCTTTTGTTGACTTTAATATGCCGTGGAACTTAGCAGGATCGTTTAGTTTTCAGTATTTCAAGAAATTTGATCCGGTGCTGCGTCGACAACGCAGCGATTACTCGGCGACATTGGGTCTTCACGGTGATGTGAATGTCACTCCCAAGTGGAAAATTCAATTCAACTCTGGATATGATTTTAAACAAAAGGAGGTATCTATGACCCGTTTCTCCATTTATCGGGATCTGCACTGTTGGGATATGTCTGTGGGTTGGGTGCCATTTGGCCGTTATCAGAGTTACAATATTACGATCAGAGCTAAAGCTTCTGTACTACAGGATCTGAAATTAACAAAGCGTAATAGCCATTATACTTATTAAAATAAAGTTATAGTGGTGATAAAGGGTGATAAAGGTTATGTAATTTATAAAAGACGTCTCCATAACGTACATCACTTAATATAACTTCATAACTTTATTGTAACTATGAAAACTGAAATTATAACCATAGGAGATGAGATACTACTGGGCCAGATTGTTGATACAAATTCAGCATGGCTTGGGCAGCTCTTGGATTCCTTACACATATCTATTCAACAGATAACATCTATTTCGGATAGTAAAGATGCTATCTATGGTATATTGCGTGAAGCGGCAGGTCGTTCTGATTTAATTATAGTAACTGGTGGATTAGGTCCTACTAAGGATGATGTTACCAAGGAAACTATCGCTTCTTTTTTTAACACTACTCTGGTAAGGGATGAAATAGTCCTGTCACATGTCAAGTCTATTTTTGAGAAAACTGGGCGTATTATGCCTGTTATGAATTATGGACAAGCTGATGTGTTGGCATGTAGTGAGGTGCTTTTTAATGACGTAGGTACTGCACCGGGGATGTGGGTCGAGCATGAAGGTAAATGTTTTGTGTTTTTACCGGGTGTTCCTTTTGAAATGAAATTTTTGATGGAAAACCGGGTGATGCCGAAGTTGGTCAATTATAGGCCTAATGGGGCTATTTATCATGCCCATGTGATTACGATGGGAATTGGGGAGTCCTTTTTGGCGGAAAAGATCGTAGATATTGAAAATGAATTGCCATCCTATATCCGATTGGCCTATCTTCCTAAATTGGGTACTGTGCGACTCCGGCTGTCGGCGGTTGGAACTGATGTGGAAAGTTTAAAAGCAGAGACCGATCAATTTGCAGAACGGATCGGGATACGTTTGTCCGATCACTTGGTGGCACGTAAAGATATAACAATTGAAGAAGCTATTGTTGAAGAATTTACCCAAGCAGGGCTTCGTCTAGCTATCGCCGAAAGTTGTACCGGTGGACTTTTGGCGGGCTCTATCACAGCGATACCCGGGGCGAGTGCTGTTTTTGACTGTGGTGTTGTGGCTTATCACAATCGAATCAAAGAACAGGTATTGGGCGTTGAAGAAGAAGTGTTGCGTGAATATGGGGCTGTTAGCGAACAGACCGTTATTCAGATGGCCGAAGGGGTAAAGCAATTAAGTGGGGCGCAATATAGTATTGCTACGAGTGGAATAGCGGGGCCTGGAGGCGGAACTTTAGACAAGCCGGTAGGCACAGTTTGGATTGCGGTAAGTGGAAAGTTTAGAACTACTACGCAGGTATTTCATTTTAGAAATGATAGAAAGATAAATATTGAACGTAGTATAGGACAAGCCTTAAATATGTTGTGGAAATTGTATAAGCAGGATAGTGTTGAATCCTGAAATATAATTTCATTATTAAAATGATTTTAAATATTATATTTTGTTTTTAGGGATTTCATTCCTAATTCTCTAACTTAGTACGATAAAACACAAAATAATTATGGGAATATTCAAATTGGTACTTCCAAAGATGGGGGAGAGTGTTTCTGAAGCTACATTGACAAAATGGGTGAAAGTTGTTGGGGATCGTATCGAAGAAGATGATACCGTGGTTGAAGTTGCTACGGATAAGGTAGACTCCGAGGTTCCTTCACCTGTTCAGGGTATACTGAAAGAAATTCTATTTGAAGAAGGTCAGGTCGTACAGGTTGGTGATGTTATCGCATTATTAGAAATTGAGGGTAGTGTTGAAGAAGATAGTATTGCGCCTGCGGTGGATACTGCCCCTATGGTAGCTCCTACTTTTGAAGCTTCTGTGTCTGAAAATCCAATTGCTGGGATTGAAATATTAGAACGTACTGATTCAGAATCATCGTCGGTATCTAGAGGTACTTCGGAAGATCGTTTTTATTCACCTTTGGTAAAAAGTATTGCCCAACAAGAGGGACTTTCTGCACAGGAGTTGGAAGCGATCGTTGGGTCTGGATCCGAGGGACGAGTGACGAAGCAGGATGTGTTGGATTATATAAGGTTGAAGGCCGCCGGTAAAGACACGATGCCTACAGGCCCAGTTTCTGTGCCTGTTCAGAATGCAGAAGTGCGGAGTGCTGCTGCACCTGTGGATGTAGTTAAGGCCACAAACGGAGATGAGATCATTGAGATGGACCGTATGCGTCGGCTAATAGCAGATCATATGGTGAATAGTATACGTACGTCTCCGCACGTGTTTTCTGTGGTTGAGGCTGATGTGACTAATCTAGTGAATTGGCGTAATAAAATTAAAGATAGTTTTAAAAAGAGAGAGGGTGAAAATATCACATTTACACCATTGATCATTGAAGCGATAACAAAGGCATTGAAGGATTTTCCGATGATTAATGTCTCTGTTGATGGGAATAATATTATCAAAAGAAAGCATATTAATGTTGGGATGGCAGCTGCATTACCTTCTGGAAATCTTATTGTTCCGGTAATCAAAGATGCCGATCAACTGAGTTTGGTAGGGATTAGTAAAGCCGTTAATGATTTGGCTAATCGAGCTAGAGGTAATAAATTAAAACCCGATGATACGCAGGGGGGGACATTTACCTTTACTAATATCGGTGCTTTCGGCAATATTTTTGGTATGCCTATAATTAACCAGCCGCAAGCGGCTATTCTAGCTGTAGGGACAATTACGAAGAAACCCGCGGTTTTAGAAACTTCAGACGGAGACGTTATTGCTATCCGGCACATGATGTACCTAACGATGTCGTATGATCATCGCGTTATTGATGGCGCATTAGGAGGTACATTTTTAAAAAGGGTAGGAGACTATCTTGAAAATTGGGATAAGGAAAGAGAGATTTAATAATTGCAAAGGAAACAAAAGCCTATGGTCGTCGACCATAGGCTTTTGTTTTTTGGTAAGACTTTTAATAATTGTTATATTTCAGTTATAAATACAAATATCCAGCATATGGAAGGGTTAAAGCCATTTATTGATTTTGCTTTAAGTTGGTATTGGGTTCCGCTATTGGTACTTTATACCGGAGTGATCAGTGCTATTCTGATTGAAAACCGAAATCCCAGTAAAACCATCGCTTGGATTCTCGTCATTATATTCATTCCGTTTTTGGGACTTATTCTGTATTATTTTTTCGGACAAAAATTTGTTAAAGTTCAGAAAATAAAGAAAATTAATAAACAGCAGGCACGACGTTTAGAAAAGCAGTGGGAATTGTTGGATCCGGTAATTGAATCTTTTATTCAGAATATTCATGATGAAATAGGTGATTTATCTAAAGTGTTTCGATTGATGAAGCGAGAACGGTTGTCATCTCCCACATTGAACAATGATGTGCGGCTTTTGGTTAACGGGGAGGAAAAATTTGAAGCTTTGAAAGTTGATTTAAGACAGGCGAAGCATTCTATTCATATGGAGTATTATATTTTTCAGCCTGATCATGTGGGGCTCGAAATTTTGAATATCCTGGAGGAAAAGGCATCGGAAGGTGTTGTGGTTAGATTGATTGTAGATAGCTTCGGTTCGCCTGATTTGATTAAATATATGCGCCGGAATAAAAACACTGGTATTGATTTCCATGCGTTTCTTCCTGTGACATTTACCTCTCTAGCTAATTCAAATTATCGTAATCACCGAAAAATCGTAGTGATAGATGGGGTGGTTGGTTACGTCGGTGGTATCAATATTTCGGATAGATATAGTAATACTTCTGCCAATAGAAAGGCTACTTATTGGCGGGATATTTCACTTCGCATAGAGGGATTGGCAATTAATATGCTTCAGATAAATTTCTGGAGTTCCTGGAATCAAACGGATGGCGCTCCCTTTTTATTAGAAGAGGGGTATCTGCATATGATACGAAAGAATAGGGAGGAAAGTGGTGAAGCGGGAGTCGGATTTGTGTCGAGTGATCCAGCTTCTGTAGGTCCATTTAACATGGAAGCTATGCTGATTGCTATTGGTGAAGCGAATCAACATGTACGGCTTTGTACACCTTATTATATCCCGAGTGAGGAATTAGAACGGGCCCTCATTATAGCGGCGGCATCAGGTGTGAAGGTGGAGTTAATGATACCGGCTACCTCTGATTCCTATTTCGTACAACATGCTTCGTTTTCCTTTTTAAAACCGCTATTGGAAAGAGGTGTAGAGGTACTTCTATACCAAAAAGGTTTTCTACATGCCAAGACGATGACAGTGGATGGAAAGTTAACTTTTATTGGGACTGTGAATCTGGATATACGCAGTTTCTATATTAACTATGAAATTGCAGCTGTCGTTTCGGACTCCTCACTATGTTTACGAAGTGAGCAACAATTTGATCTGGACAAGCGGGACTGTGTGGTTTTAACTTTGGAAGATTGGAAAAATCGTCCACGCTGGAAACGAGGGGCTGATTCGATATGTCGCTTAATGGCGCCACTATTATAAGACCTAAAAATGTGTTAAATTAAGCGCTTAATTAGGTGTTTTGAAGTAGATAGAATTTAATTTTTTTATCTTTAGCTGAATACCTGTTTTAATGATGCCGTAAGTCGGTTTAACAGAACTTAATTAAATGAAAAAGACACACCTTATTTATTCCTTATTTCTATTGTTTTTATTTGTTCAAGCGGTGCAGGCGCAAGAAGTGCCTAAAATACCTATTAACACTGTTGTAGAGCGTGTACAGAAGTACTTTGGGGTATATCCCTTAGAAAAAGTACATTTACACTTTGATAAACCTTACTATGCTGTGGGGGATACCTTATGGTTTAAAACGTATTTATACCATAATCAGATTGCCTATGATCCGAGTAAAATTGCTTATGTGGATGTGATTAATGGAAGAGATTCTTTGATTCAAACCCTTCGTATCCCTTTAAAGAATAATAGTGGAGCAGGGTATTTTGTTCTTGATCCGCAGGTTATAAAGCAGGATAATTATCGAATTAGAGGATATACTAAATGGATGATGAATTTTGATGTCAATTACTTTTTCAATAAAGTTGTCACCGTAGGAGATGCTATAAATAAGAAATTGGGAACAGAGATTACCTACACCCCTGATGGTAATAAGACCAAAGCTACTATTCAATTTAGGGATTCTAAAGGCGCATTGTTGAGCAAGAAGAAGGTGACCTGGGAAGCGATTGATGGTTGGGATCCGTTTGATAAAGGGAAGTCTGAAACAGATGATATGGGAAGGGTGACTCTGTCATTCTCATCAAAAGACAAGGAAATGTTGAAAAAGGGACGTTTGATTGTCAAAGTAGAGGGCGAGTCATCTATGGTGGGAGACTTTCCTTTAAAGAATGCTTTGGCCGATGCAATAGATGTGCAGTTTTTTCCGGAGGGAGGGGATCTTTTGGAAGGAGTAGCTAAAAATGTAGCTTTTAAGGCTTTAGGTACCAATGGTAAAGGGGTGAAGTTAAGCGGTAAGATCGTCGATAGCAAAAAGAAGGTGGTGGTAGAATTTGCTGATCTTGGATTGGGGATGGGGTATTTTAACTTATTGCCTCTTGCGGGGGAGCAATATAAAGCCTTGGTTACACCGGAAGGTGGGACGGAAAGATCTTTTGACCTGCCTGCGGTTAAAGCTGATGGTATTAATGTTGTGATTTCAAAAATAGATGCAGAGGCGGTACAAGTAGGCTTGGTAGCTAGTGAGAGCTATTTTTCAAAGATTGCAAATCAACCTTTTTATATTTTTGGACAGATGAATGGCCAGCTGATTTATGGCGCACAGGCGACGATGAAAAACTCGAGCTTGGCGTTGTCTGTTCCAGTGAAAGAGTTGCCTAATGGTATTATTCAGTTTACGTTGATGAGCCCAGCTGGTAAAGCGCTGAGTGAGCGTTTGGTGTTTTATGATTTGGCTGAAAACTTAACGATTCAAGTTAAGTCTAATAAGGCAAGTTATACTAAAAAAGAGCACGTTAAGTTGGATATCAGTAATGGTACATCGGAAAAATTGTTGAGTTCTTTGTCGGTAGCCGTTATTGATGAATCTAAAGTGCCATTTGATGATCATCAAGAAAATGGTATACTAAGTAGCCTATTATTGACATCAGATTTGACTGGATTTGTTGAAAAACCTGGCTATTATTTTGATCCAGAAGTCTCCAATAGAAAGCAGGCCTTAGATGCCTTGTTGATGACGCAAGGATTTCGTCGGTTTAGTTATGATGAACTGGTTGCAGAGAAATATCCTCCTGTTAACTTTATGCCAGAACAGGGGATAACATTAGCAGGAACATTGCGCTTGAATACTGGAAAGCCCTATCCTAATGGAGGATTGTTGCTTTCTATTCCTGCACGGGCTCTGCGAAAAGATACCTATACGGACAAGGATGGCCGTTTTGCATTTCAAGATTTAAATTTTCCTGATTCGGTGAAAGTGACCATTAATGCTCGGAGTAATGACAATTATCGCAATTTGGTGATCAATCTGGATCAGTCTTTCTATCCAGAAATAGATAGTAATAATCCTTATAAAGCAAATGATATCTTAAATATCGATAAACAGATGGTGGATTATCTTGCAAACAGTAAGAATGAATTCAGGACATCTAACCTTATTGATGAGGTTACAGTAACGGCTTCGCGTAAAGAGGTGCGCACGAGTAAAGAGTTTTCGGCATTATCGGGATTATCTATGGCTGATCATCGTATCGAAGGAGATCGTTTAAATGGTTGTAATATGCTGACAATGTGTTTGAATACCTTGTTGACGGGGGTTACTTACGACAGTCAAACGTTAAAATATTATTTGACGCGAAATTATAATCAGGGCAGTAGGGTGCCCGTACAGTTTTTTTTAAACGGGATGCCTATTGATGAAAATACATTGAACTCCATAGTACCTATGGAGATCGAGGCGATTGAAATATTCAATCGCGACGATTTGGGTACAGTAAGTAGATTGTATCAGAATGACGGTGTCGTATCAATTATTACCAAGAAAGAAAAGCCTAAGGGCCCACGTATGACAATGGCACAAATCGAGGCTTTATTACCTAAATCTAATGTTGTTGATCTCTATCCACTAGGCTATATTAAAGAACGTAAGTTCTATACGCCGAGGTATGATACGGACCAAAGTAAATCAACAAATGATTACCGAACTACGGTTTATTGGAATCCAGACGTGTTATTGGATGAGAAGGGAACTATTAGTTTGGATTATTTCAATGCAGATGGTAATGGAAAATATAAAGTTGTGGTAGAGGGTATTGATAATGCCGGCAGAATCGGTCGAACTGTCTACCATTATAATGTGAAGTAAAAAATAAGGGGCTTACAACAAATAAGCCCCCTTATTTTTGCAGTTTAATAGGCCGTATCTTCATTAAGATTTTTTGATCAAAAAGATTAAGAAATACGCCGGTCAATATAACGAGAATAGCAATAAAACTCATGGTATTAAAACTTTCATCGAAGAGAATGTAACCAAAACCTAAAGCATAAATTACACCTAAGTAATTTAGACTTGCTACTTTTGCCAGATTTGCTGTTTGATAGGATAATGTCATGTAATATTGTGCCAATTGGGAAAAGATCCCAATGAATAAGAGGTAAATCCAGTCTAATGCTATTGGGGTGACCCAATTGTAAAGGGAGTATATCCCGGCTACTGGTATAGTCAATAAAGGAAAATAGAAGATGATGACGAGGGGATGTTCATCGTTTTTGGCTTTGGCGATCATATTATAAGCAAGGCCTGCAAAAAAGGCGGAGCTTAATCCGATGATTAGATCTAATGTGTTGATCCTGATGTCAAATCCTTTTAATAGGATGACACCGGCTATAGAGATTGAAAAATATAAAAACTGTAGGGCTCTTACTTTTTGTCTGACAATAAATATTCCTAATATCGCTGTAAAGAAAGGGGATAGGTAGTTGATCGTCACTGCTGAGGCTAAGGGGATATGTTGTAAGGTGTAGAAGGAACCGATCAAGCCGAGACAGCCCGCTATACCCCGTAGTGTTAGTGTTACTTTGTTTTTACCTAGCGGAGGAATGTTGTTTTTACGTAGTAAATAATAGGTAACACAAAGGCTGAAAACTGAACGAAAGAAGACGACTTCCAATGTTGGAAGATGTGATACATATTTGACACATACATTCATAATAGCAAAGAAAAATCCCGCTAAAAGCATGTGTTGAACACTTTTGTCTTGCACTGGCTTATTGTACTGGATTATTATGTTTTTTTACCAATTCACGTGTTCCGGTTTGGGGATCTATCTCCAATTCAGTTTGTTTTACCAACACTGCAAAGGAAGAGGGGGATATCCCTTTGCCATATTTAATAGCATACTCCTTGGTGAATTCAGCACCGTAATATAAAATGGCAGCAGAGTAATATACCCATGCTAAAAGAATGATCATCGATCCTGCTGCGCCATAGGCAGTAGCCGTGGCGCTGACAGATAGGTATAAGGAAATGCCATACTTGCCTATCATGAATAAAACGGTCGTAAAAATAGAACCTCCCACTATATCACGGAAGCGAACCTTGGCATCTGGGAGGAATGCAAAGATGAATCCAAACAATACAGCTATGATGACAAAGGTTATCCCTGAATTAATTAATCCCCAAAGCTCTATATTCCAACCACCAAGTATACGTTCTATATTCTTACTCAAGATACCAATGACACTACTGATCAGTAAGGATGCAATGAGGAGAAAACTAAGTCCAAGTATCATGGAAAAGGATATTAGACGGTTGATAATCAGTTTTATCCAACCTTTTCTTGGTTTTGCTTTAACTTTCCATATGGTATTAATGGAGTTTTGTATATCGACAAAGATGGTGGTAGAGGTGATGATTAAGGTAGAAAAACCTATAATAAGACCAATGTGGGATTTATTTTCAAAAGAGATCTTCTGTATAGCGCTTTCCAACAGTTTAGATATTTCAGGACCGAATAGTTCGGTTAATTCGGACATTACTGTGTCGCGTGCGCCGTCTGGCCCTTCTAAATGGCTGCCATACAGAAATCCCAGGGCCCACACGAGTATAATCAACAGTGGGCCAATGGAGAAAACGGTATAGTAGGCTAGAGAAGCGCTGAGCTTCATACAATTGTCTTCTATAAAGCCGTTTCCTGCATCAACGAGTAGGCGGCCAAAACTCTTTATCTTCTGAATTACTGATTCTTTTTCCTTTACTTTACTATGCTGCATAAATGCCTTTAATCGTTGTCTCAAACTTCTGGAGGATGACCTTTCTTTTTAAGGATAGTTTTGGCGTAAGTTCACCGTTGTCTATGGTCCACTCTTTGGGTAGCAATACGAACTTCTTGATTTGCTCCCAATGTCCAAAGTTAACATTTGCTTTATTAACTTCTTGCTGATACTTTTCTAAAATCTGTTTATTTTCAAGGATTTTTTCTCTGGATTCGAATGGGATTCCTTTAAATTTGCAGTATTTTTCCAGTTCTTCGAAAGCAGGTACAATCAAAGCTGAGGGAAAGCGTTGATTTTCGCCGATGACCATTACCTGGGCTATTAAAGTAGATTCCATAAGCTTGTTTTCCAATACTTGAGGCGCAACATATTTGCCTCCAGCGGTTTTAAACATTTCTTTTTTACGATCGGTAATCCTAAGGAAGCCATCCGGAGTCAGTTCGCCAATGTCGCCGGTATGGAAATAATTCTGGGCGTCGATTGCTTCCTTGGTGGCCTCTTCATTTTTGTAGTATCCAGAAGATATAGAGGGCCCCTTGACTAAAATCTCTCCGTCTTCTGCTATTTTGACATCTAGGTTCTTTAGCACCCGGCCTACAGAACCAAATTTAACATCTTTTGGATCCCAAGAGTTGACTGCAATAACAGGCGAAGTTTCGGTGAGGCCATATCCTTCAAGTACTTTGATACCAGCAGCCCAAAATACACGGGCTAATCTTTCCTGAAGTGCTGCCCCCCCAGAAATAATAAAGCGTATGCGTCCTCCGAGTGCTTCTTGCCATTTAGAAAAAATTAGTTTTCGGGCTATACCTAATTTAAAGTTGTAAAAGGCAGAATTTAAAGCAGGTTCTTTGTATTGATGTCCTAGATTGACAGCCCAAAAGAAAAGTGATTTCTTAATACCGGTAAGTGCTTTTCCTTTTTCGATGATTTTGTCGTAAACTTTTTCTAAAACACGTGGAACAGTGGTGAAGACCTCTGGTTTTACATCGTTGATATCTACGACAATATTGTCGAGATTCTCGGCATAGTAGATATGGACATTTTTGGAAAAGTACATATAGACAACCATCCGTTCGAAAATATGGCACAAAGGCAGAAAGCTAAGTGCTTTATTAATGTCATCAGTAAGTAGGTGTCTACTGGCTTCTACGTTGCTGATGACATTTTTGTGCGTCAGACAGACACCTTTCGGTTTGCCTGTCGTTCCTGATGTGTAAATGAGTGTCAGCAGATCATCGGTGGTTACGGCATCATTGTAGCTTGTTAGGTCAATAGTTTGTTTTTTACCCTCTTCAATTAGCTCATTGAAGTTCTTGTAAGACGTTATTTGTTCAAAGGTATACAGGTCGATGTTTAAATTATTGTCCTGAGTTACTTTTTTCGCCTTATGGGTTAGGTCTTCATTACTGACAAAAAGTAGCTTTACATCGGCATCGTTCAATATGTACGTAAGGTCTTGGGCAGAAAGTGTGGGATAGAGGGGGACCAGTGCAATGCCAATTTGATTACAAGCAAAGTCCACGAGATTCCATTCTGGTCTGTTACCAGACATCAGTGCAACACGGTCTCCTTTTTTCAGTCCTTTGACGAGCATTCCTTTGCTTAGATTGTCGACAAGGTCTATTATTTCTTTCTTATCGTACTCTTTCCAACCGTTAGTTTGTCTCTTTGCTAATAAGAGCTCACGGCCTGCTGTTGGGTGATTGTTTTTTAGATAATCAAATAATCTTGTTGCACTGCTCATAATATTCTTGATTTGGAAATTTACAAATGGTACGAACCATATCTGTGGCTTCTATAAATATAGTCAATAGGGCTGAACAATTGAAATCAAAAAATGTAAAAAAGAGTTGAATGGTATATACCTATTCTTTTTTTTGTGCGTTATATGTTATAATACCTAAGCTGAGGTGTTGGTAGGTTGGGGCCGGATATAGTTTGCGGAAAATCGCTTTACCATTTGGTTTTTTTTACAAAGGAATTGTTTTAATTTTGGAGTTTATCGGGATATAATATTAATATGAATAACATTTTACGTAGTTTTTTTTTCGTAGTGGCTTTACTTTTTGTTGGTAAAGATGGTTTTGCTCAACTGGATAGTCAACATGCTTTGGGAGCTAGATTTGGCTCTGCAACTGGTATTAATTACCGATATACATTATCGGAAGATCGGGCTGTGGAAGGAATTATGAGTATTCAAAGTAACTCTAGATCTAATCGTTTTCGAGTGGTAGGTCTTTATGAATTTCATAAACCGTTGTCTGGTGCTTTCTCTTGGTACTATGGTTTTGGTGGTAGTGTAGGAAGCTATACGTACAAAGCTTATACAGATGCTAACGGTAATCGTTTTGATAAAAAATCAGAGATCGCCTTGAGTGTGGATGGTATTATTGGGGTGGAATATAGTATTCCTACAACCCCTTTGTCTATTTCTTTGGATGTTAAACCTTATTTTGATTTTATTCAAGAATCAAGTATTCGTTTGATTGACCCTTTTGGTTTTTCTATCCGTTACAAATTTTAAAGATTGATATTAGGGGAAAAGCCTTCTATCAACGTCATACTGACCTTGTGGAGGTATCTATCAACTATTAAGGACTAGCCTTTGTTTTTAGATTTTCGTTTCGAGAGTCCGCCAACTGGCGGATTCTCCGCTTCGGTAGAGATGACGATGATGGGTTAATTTTTAGCCAGCCATGTAGTACCTAATGTTTTAGCCGCAGGATCTGCATTGGGGTCTGCTTCTATGCTGTATGCTTTTTTATCTGATAAATGGACTGGAATTTCCAATGTACTGATCAAACCATCCCGCGCAATCAATACGGTCAATTGGTCACCATCTTTGGCCCGGGAAAGTATAAAGTCCATTGCTTTTCCTTGTGATTCTAGTCGATAGCCGTTGACTGCGATAAGTTCGTCTTCAACGTTAAGGCCGGCTACCCACGCGCCAGAGTTGCGGTCGACCTGTTTGACAATGATTCGATTGTCTGAGATAACTGTTTTTACGCCTAGTGTCACACTTTGCTGTCCCGCGTTGTGATCGACTAATTGGTAGCCTACCTTTTTAAAATAGAGGTTGTAATCCAACTCATATAAGCCATGTGCGGCTAGAAAGATGTCGTTTAGATCTACTCCGGTGATATTTTGTGCCAATTCCTGGAATTCATCTTCTTCAAAACCACGGTTCTCTATAATATAGAACTGCTGATAGGCAGCTTTAAGAACATCATCTAGTCTATGTTTGCCCTGTGTCTCTGAGATAATCTGGATGTCGAGTGCTGCAGCTAACATAGCCCCCTTGTTATAATAGGATATGCTGCTGTTTTGCGAGTTCTCGTCAGGTCTATACTGCTTAATCCAAGTGTCAAAACTTGACATCGCTGCACTCTGTAATTTATACCCAGGACGGTTGTATACGGTGTTGAAGTCTATGGCCAACTGTTGAAGATATTCTTTTTCATCAAAGAAACCACATCTACGTATAATCAGGTTGTCGTAATAAGCTGTAAAACCTTCCATTATCCACAAGGCTGTGGTGTAATTTTCCTGTTCATAATCAAATGGACCTAATGCTCTGGGACGTAGTCGCTTTACATTCCAAAGATGGAAGTACTCGTGAGCAACAAGGCTTAAATAGTTTTTGTAGGTGCTGGGCTGACTGTAAGCAAATCTGGATGCTGCAAGAACAGTAGAATTAAGATGCTCTAATCCTCCTGTAGAACTTTGATAATTGTGGGTAATGAATGTGTAATGCGAATTGGGATTAGAACCCCAAATCCGATTTTCTTCACTTATAATTTTTGTTATGTCTTCGGTCAGTTGTTCCTTATCGTAATCGGCGGTTCCAACCATTGCAAACTCATGTGGGACACCTTCTACTTCGAAGGACCAAACATCTTGATTGCCAATTTCTATTGGACTATCGTATAGAATATCGAAGTTAACAGCGCTGTATTCTTTTGCATTGTTTGTTGGTTCAAGTCCTGTCGATACTTTGTGCCAGTGGGTAGGCATTTCGATGGTTACCTTGGCGGAAAGATCCAAGTGTCCGTCAACGTACATGAACACACCTACTGGACTTAAAAAGGCATGAGAATAGTCAATATGACTAGTCCTAACAGAGGTTTCGAAAGCGTACACGGCATATTTTATAACTACATCTGTACCTTGGTGTTCTATTCTCCATGTATTTTTACTTGTTTTATATGCTGCGAGGTCTTGTCCATTTAACGAAGTTGCTGAAAAACGTTCTACATTTTTAGGATATTCCCGGATTAAATAAGATCCTGGTGCCCATACCGGCATTTTGATGTCAAGGTGATGAACAGAGGAAAATCCCTTAACGTGCATCTGTACTTCTACATAATGTGCTTGTGGTTCGCTGAATGAGAGTGTAAAATGGATTGACGGGTACATATGATGTGTGTTCTTGTTTTGAAACCAAAATCAAAGGTAGGGCTAATGAAGTGGAGTTCAAAATTATATCGGAGATATAAAAAGGTGTATTTTAAAGTTATTTTTTGTTTTGATACTGGCGAATGCAAAGCATTTTATCTAAGTTTGACATACAAAAGAATTGTTATTTGTTAAGTAAAAAGAATGATTTTAGTCGCTGATAGTGGATCTTCGAGTTCGGACTGGATGTTGAATGTGCCCGATAGTAAACCCTTATTTTTTAAAACAAAAGGTCTTAACCCCTTTTTCGTCAATGAAAAGGAGATTGAGAGAGTTTTAAAAGATGTTCCTGAAATTATACCGTATATTGAAGAAGTTAAAGAAGTATACTTTTTTGGGGCAGGTTGTATCACTCCTGACCGAAGAGAGATCGTTTCTAATGCGTTGACCTTACTTTTTCCCCAAGCTTTTATCGCTGTTGAATCTGATTTGCTGGGGGCTGCGTTTGCAACTTGCGGTATGGGAAAGGGGTTGGTTGCTACCGTGGGTACTGGTTCGGATATCAGTTATTATGACGGAGAAAATCTGTTGCCTAGTGTTCATGGCAACGGTTATGTGTTGGGCGACGAAGGGTCTGGAGCTTGGTTTGGTAAGCGTCTGATTACTAGTTTTCTGTATGGGACCATGCCGAGGGATCTAGCAAAGATTTTTGAAACGAAGTATCGCATAACCAAGGATATTGTTATCAAAAATGTTTATCAACGCGATAGACCGAACTCTTTTCTGGCTTCATTTACTCCTTTTATGTCGGAGAATAGGTCACATCCGTTTATCGATAAGCTTCTTACGGATGGGTTTGATGAATTTGTGCGTACTAATATCATGACTTATCCCAATTTTTGGGAATATAAATGCAATTTTGTAGGCAGTATCGCCTATGTTTTTGATATGCATCTTCACGCTGTCTGTAATCTTCACGGCGTACAGGTTGGAAAGATTTTACGTTCTCCGATAGAGGAGATCTTTCATTTTATTATTCAAAGAGAAACAAGTAATATAGGTTATTAATCCATTTAATAAGGAGACAAGATTATGTTTACAGTAGCATTAATAATGGTGCTTAATATCATTGCACCGCAACCATCGATTTATGATTTTTCTTTTACTTCTATTGATGGAAAGAAGATTGAATTTTCTGAATTTAAAGGGAAGAAGTTGCTTATCGTGAATACAGCTTCGAAATGTGGGTTTACAAAACAATATAAGGATCTTCAGGAACTCCATAAGTTGTACGGTGATAAACTGGTCATCATTGGTTTTCCAGCAAATAATTTTGGGAATCAGGAACCTGGATCTAATGATGATATCAAAGGATTTTGCGAGCAGAATTATGGCGTTAGTTTTTTGATGGCTGAAAAGGTGGAGGTAAAAGGAGATCAAATCCATCCGTTGTTTAAATTTTTGACCGAGCAACCTAATCCTGATTTTACAGGAGCGATCAAATGGAACTTTGAAAAGTTTTTAGTTGACGAAAACGGAAAGCTTATCCATCGTTACCGCTCTCAGGTGAATCCGATGGATATGGTGTTGACGGGACAGTTATAAAAAAAGCACTCTTGATGGGCAAGAGTGCTTTAAACTAACCAATTTTTAACCTAAATTTTGATGAAACTCATCTTTTTGAAGTACACTACAAAAGTAAGGTGCTCCCTGCATATTTATGGCTATTTAAAATTAAGTTTGTGTTAAATGTCATTTGCTATATGATAACAATACCTGCATAGTGGTTCGTAGTTTTCTTTTTCTCCCAATAATACGAGGTTAGCGCTTTCAGCCGTGCGGTGTGAATATGTTGCGGGAGCACCACAACGTACACATACTGCATGTACTTTTGAGATGTGTTCTGCAATAGCAAGGAGAGCGGGGATTGGTCCGAAGGGTTTGCCTTGAAAATCCATGTCTAATCCCGCTACAATAACACGTACTCCTCTATTGGCCAGTTGTGTGCATACATAAGGAAGTTCTTCATCAAAAAACTGGGCTTCGTCTATACCGACGACCTTTGTGTCGCTACTCAATAATAAGATTGCCGAAGAATGGTTTACTGGGGTTGATGGAATACTGTTGCTATCATGTGATACGACTTCTTTGTCTCCATATCGGGTATCGATACTGGGTTTGAATATTTCAACTGGAAGTTTAGCAAATTGCGCACGTCTCATTCGACGGATTAATTCCTCTGTTTTTCCGGAAAACATAGATCCACAAATAACTTCTATACTGCCGACCTGCCCCTCTCTTCTATTAAAATATTGTTCAGAAAATAACATCATATATTTTTAAAAAATGCCTTTGAAGATTTGTTAATATATCACAAAAGCTTACTTACGACTGCACGAATATCGAAATTATATCTTATTTTTGGTATATATAAGATGTAGGATAGTAGTGTTCATTATAAAATTTTACGATACCCATGGCAAAATCTAAAGATCAATTGTTCGCGAAAATAGATAACCTTCTGTTTGATATTAATTCTAAGTATGAAATATTAAAGTCTAATGAAGAACTCAATGCTTTAGAACTGACGTTGTTGGAAGGTGATATACACTACCTGTCTAATCGTGTTAAGGCGTTGGGCTATTTTGTAGGATCAGGATTAATAAAGGAAGCTGAATATGAACCTGCGGCTGTTGTGTTTACTCCTCCTTCGGATATTATCGCGAAAATAGATGAGCAACCTGTGTATGAAGAAATTGTGGAAGCTCCACAGAGAGTCAACGAAGAGAAAATCGATGTAGGAAATGTGCAAGAGGGATTTTTTAGTGAATTCGAAAGGAAAGAAGAAAGGCCGTCGAACAGTGAAGAATCTATTGCAGGTGCATCTCCAGAACAACCTATCGTCCGTGAAGTGGTTGAAGAAGAGAAAGTTTTAATCATTGAGACGGAAACGATAGCTGAACAGCCGGCACGACCATTGACTATAAATGAGTTAATCCAACAGCAGCGGCAGGCGGGTGTCAATATCACGCAGCAGTTTCAGACATCAACTGCTCAGGAACGCGTTACGGATTTAAGAACTGCGGTAAGCTTGAATGATAAATTATTGTTTATCAAGGATTTATTTAATGGTTATAGTTTGGCATACAGTGAAGCTTTAGAACTGTTAAATAGGTTTAATAATTTGGCAGAGGCGGATGCATTCTTGCAGTCGAACTATGCGTTGAAAAATGGATGGGCAGAGAAACCGCAGAGTGTGGACAAGTTTTACGTGCTTTTGAGAAAGAAGTTCTCAAACTAAATAATAAAAATATAAAGGGCGTCTTTTAATGCCCTTTGTATTTTTATACTAAATCAAATTTGATCCAGTCGTGCACATCCCGTCCAAATATGAAATATTTAGACTGAATGATTTCTGCAAGTATCTCGATATCCTGTAAGTAGTTCTCATCGTTTGCGTCGAATTGCGGGCTATGTATTACGTAGAGGTTATTGTTTATGATTGCTTTGGTGTCTTGCTGTTTCTGGATGAAAGAAGGGACGATGCTGTATAGACTTTCATCCTTCTGAAGAATAATAAATATACCTATGTTCTTATCGAAATCTGAGACTAATTTTCCTCCGGCAATTTTAACCTTTTCTTGAAGGTCTAAGGAATAGACAATTTGAAAATCATTGCTTTGATCTACTATACAGACGGAAGGAATGGCGTCTGAAGGAAGGAATTTTAACTTATGCACGATCGTATCAATTTCTTCTTCCCAATGTTCAGCCAATTGGCTGTCTTTTTGCTTTAGTGTAGCAATAATCTCATTGTATTTTGTCATACTACAAATTTAAGCAGGTATATGGTATAAACCTAATTATGATTGTTATTTTGCGCTACAATCTTGATTTCGTATTTTGGTGGTGAAAAGTAGTTAAGATACTTTTATTGGTAGATAATGTAAAATTCGAATTAGAGATAAGTATTATGTTTGATAAGTTGTTTCAAGCGCAACAAAAAGCGCAGGAGATTAAGGATAGGTTGGATAATATCTCGGTATCAGCTGAGGCTGAAGGAGGTAAAGTACGTGTTGTAGCAACCGCAAATAAGGAAATTAAAGAGGTCGTGATCAGTGAAGAGCTTTTTAAGGAAGGGGATAAGGAGCAAATTGAGGATTTGCTATTGGTGGCTTTAAATAAGGCCTTGGCACAGGCTGAAAATGTGAGCCAAACCGAAATGCAAGCTGCTACTCAGGATATGTTTGGTGGATTGGGTGGTTTAGGCAATCTTTTTAATAAATAGTATCTAGAGGATTTAAATATATGAGTAATAATTCTGTGTCGGCCCGGTACTTAGGCCAATCTTGTGTAGAGTTTGATTTTAATGGAACAAAAGTGCTGTTGGACCCATTTGTATCTTTTAATCCTATGGCCAGCGGAGTGGATATTAATACGCTACGTCCTTCCTATATTTTTCTGAGCCATGCACACCAGGATCACGTAGCTGATATGTTTGAGATCCAGAAAAATAGTGATGCTACTGTATCTGCAATAGTTGAGACTGCAGCTTGGGTGAGAAGGCAGGGAATTTCTGAGGATAAGGTGATCGAGTTTAATTTTGGAGGTACATTGAGTCTTCCTTTTGGAAAGGTGAAAATGGTATATGCGCTACATACAAACTCTACCCCCGATGGAGAATATGCTGGCGTTCCTTGTGGATTTGTTTTCTTTGTAGGTGATAAGAAGATCTATTTTGCAGGGGATACGGCATTGACATTGGAAATGAAATTGTTAGAAGATCTTGAGTTGGATTGGGCTTTTCTCCCGATAGGAGGGTATTATACAATGGATATGTATGATGCGGTCAAAGCCGCTAGGTTTATTAATTGTAAACAGATTGTAGGGATTCATTACAATACTTTCACCCCGATTTCTATAAATGTAATGGAGGCCCAGGACCTGTTTTCTAGAGAGGGAGTTGTGTTGCATCTGCCTGCATTGGGAGAGACTATAACTTTATAATAGAACTTTCATGATCCGCAAGTTGGTGGGGCATGAAGGTTCTTGATAGCCACTGAGAATATACAGTATCAGAAAAAAAGGAGTATTGAAAAATACTCCTTTTTATATTATTTAATACACGACTTATTTAGTTGACCAGTGATCTTTCAATATGAAACTTTACCAAGTCGTCAATAGGTGAACGTAATATTTTACCTACTTTCATTCCGTATTGTGTTGCTTTTTCTTCGAGTACATTTCTGAAATTATAACCTACAGAACCGATGCAGTTGAATGTATAGTTTTGATAGTTAGGGTATTTGCTTACTAAGTTTGCGAAGAAAGCTTCGAAAGAATCGTCAACAATTTTGCGGGTATACTCGATATTAACGTTGTTGTCGTATACGAACTTACTAAAACTAGCACAGAAGCGATTTGCAAGAGGTTTCGTGTACACATTGTCCATGATCTCATCGGGAGTCAGCTTGTAGGTGTCAAAAAATACTTTTGATACATCGCTTGGCATTAAATCACGAACAAAGTCTGTTAGTAATTTCTTTCCAATGTAAGATCCCGAACCTTCATCTCCTAAGATATAAGCTGCGGAATTGATGTTATGGGTGATTTCATTGCCATCGTAAATACAGCTGTTAGTTCCTGTTCCTAATATTGCTGCAAAGCCAGCTTCCTTGCCTAATAAAGCGCGTGCTGCTGCCAATAAATCGTGTCCGATTTCAATTTTAGCGTTAGGAAACAATACACGAAAAGCGTCCTCAACAATTTTTGCTTTTTCTTCGTTATGTACTCCTGCTCCGTAATAATTTACTTCTTTTATTTTGTCTAGAGGAAGATCTTGTGGCAACCCTTTCTTTAAAGAGTTTACGATGTAGTCACTTCCTACGAAGTACGGATTATAGCCCTCTGTGTTAAAATAGATTTTTTTTTGATTATCGTCTAATAGGCACCAATTGGTTTTGGTTGAACCTCCATCTGCAATAATGATCATTATAGTTTGTTTTAGTCCAGTGATTCAAATGTTTATATGCACTTCGAAGATACATTTTTATTAACAAATATCCATGATAAACTATTGTAATATTTTACTTTAAAAGCGGCTTAAATAAAAAAAACGCCCTTATTGAGTTATTTAGAGCGTTTTTTTTATTTAAAACTTAGTGTAAAAAGTACAATTAGTTTTTCGTCTTAGTGGCTTGTGGCACTATCGACTTGGTCAATATCTATGTTTTGTTTCTTAAGGAAGCGCTTTGCAAGGATTGCGAAAACTATAATGTAAGAAAAACCTATCAACGGGATGATATAAGAATTGTGGATTCCGATAATGTCGGCTAACTTTCCCTGTATCGGAGGTATGATCCCTCCTCCTAGTATCATCATAACTAAAAATGCGGAACCTTGTTCGGTGTATTTACCGATTCCAACTATGGAAAGCGAGAAAATGGATCCCCACATGATGGAACAAGCGAGTCCACCTGTAAGGAAAGCGTAAATCGCTACGGTGCCTGAGGATAAAAGTCCGATAAGCATGGAAAGTACGCCCAGTGTACCGAAGATTATTAAAGTCTGCACAGGTTTTTCCTTGCTTACGAAAAATGCGATCACTTGTACGGCAATACAAATGGCAAAGAAATACAGATGTGACATGTCAAATCCTGCGATGGAGTTAACCGTTAAGATAATTCCAAATGCTACGAATGGGATGGTAGCAACTAGAATCTGTTTGGTGGATTGTGCGAAATTGAATGCTGTAACAGCCCCAGCCCATCGTCCAATCATCATTCCGCCCCAATACATAGAGATATAGGGAGTGATTTCTGATGATTGAAGACTGCCGAATTCTTCTAAAGTCAGCAGCTCACCCAAGTTACTTCCAATTGCAACTTCTACACCGACATATATAAATAAGGCGAGCATCCCAAGTACCAATTGTGGGTATTTCATTGCTCCCCAACCTTCAGGTGCTTTGTTTGCTTTGCTATAGGCGAATAGTAAAGAACCAACCACCACGATAAGAGCACCAAACAGAAGAGCCATTCGGTTTAATTCTAACGTATGTCCTGTTTCTTTAATTTGAGCTTTTAGTTCTTGTATTATTCCTGCGTCGGAAGTTGCTTTAATCTGATCCTGTAATCCAACAATTTGAAGTGCAGTATCGCTTTTATAACTTAAGAATACAGGGATAAACATACAGGCCAATAACACGGTCATTGTAATCAGTGTGTTTTTAGCCTTATTAGCAGATTCCATAGGTTCGTTGTTGATACCTGCTGGTACCTTTTTGGAGAAATGAAATAATGCTGCGGCTAGAATAAATAGTAATCCTACTGCAATGTATAGGTAAATTACTTTATTAAGAGGAAGGTTTGAGATCTCGGTGTCTGAGATTGTTTCAAAGGTTCCGAACAATGCATAGCCAATCACTAATGGCCCAATCGTCGTCCCGAAGGAGTTGACCGCGCCACCTAGATTGACCCGAGAAGCTCCCGTTTTGGGGTCGCCTAATAATACGGCAAATGGATTGGCAGCTGTTTGCTGTAGTGAAAAACCTAGGGCGACAATAAATAGACCGATTAACATGCCGAAATATAGGTTTACTTCTACTGCGACAATCATTGCAGCAGCTCCCAGCGCGGAAAAAAGGAGTCCATAGACGATACTTTTTTTATATCCCCATTTTCCGACGATGTCTTTCCCGGATAATGTGCCAAAGATAAATAGTAATAACGCTCCGACATAATAGGCGCTGTAAAATGCAAAATCAATTAATTGGGATTGAAATTGGTCTAGATGAAAGTAGTTTTTGCAGAATGGAATGAAAATACTATTTCCAGCGGCAATGAAGCCCCAAAAGAAGAATACAACAATTAAGGTGTATAGGGCGGAATAATTTGTTTCCTTATTATTATTCATATGTGTTTAATTATTTATGCGTGTTTGTTTTCTTCTGTATAAATGAGCTTGTTTCACTCGGTTTGTTTTTAATGGTTATATGGAATACGCATGGATGTTTGTGCTTCGCTATACATGAGTAATATTATACGTGTTTAGTTATTTTATGAGTGTTTGATTTCATTTTATAAATGAGCTCGTTTCACTCGGTTTGTGCTTTATCTATGATTGCAAGACCAATTCATTTGGCTTAGGCGTACTTACAAGGGCTAAACTTACAAAAAAAATAAATATGTTGGATTCATTGTGTTATCTATATGTGCAATAAGTACTTGTGCTCAGGTAGATTTTTATTTTTTTTTTTGAAATATCAAATCTTATGGTTTTCTTTGTGCATTCTCAAGTTTATCCTGATTCAGAATAAGAAAGTGATATTTTTTTCGTTTTGAATTTAATAACTTAAATTAAAATGTTTTTTAAGTTTTAAGGCTAAATTTCAAATTATTAAAATCCAAAGAAATACAATCATAATTCAACATTAATGAATATTAACGAATTGAATTCAAAACTCGTGTCGGAATTGCGCGAGATAGCGAAGGTGTTAGGCATTGTAGAGGTTGAAAAGCTTCGTAAGCAAGAATTAATTGATAAGATTGCTGAAATTGCACAACAACCAGTTGCAGAATCTCAACCTGCGGCTGCTAAAAATGAAGACGATACCGATGACGCTGACAAGCCTCGTCGTCGTACACGAACACTGAAAACAGAAGCGTCTCCTGTAGTGCGTAGAGATAAAGCAGATGATCAATCTGCTCCAACTTTATTTACAACGGAGTCTACTTCAAACGAATCGGTACCAACGACTCAGGAACAAGAAAGAGTTGTTGAAAGTAAGAAAGCAGAAAGTGCTTCTTCAGCGAATACTGATTTTGATAATGTTATTGTCAACGAAGGCGTATTGGAGATAATGCCTGATGGCTATGGTTTCTTACGTTCTTCAGATTATAATTATTTGACTTCTCCTGATGATATCTACGTTTCTCAGTCTCAAATAAAGTTGTTTGGACTTAAAACCGGTGATAATGTAAGAGGGTGCATCCGTCCTCCAAAAGAAGGTGAGAAGTACTTTCCTTTGGTGAGAATTGAATCTATAAATGGCCAAAATCCTGCCGAGATAAGAGACCGCGTGCCATTTGACTTCTTAACACCTTTATTTCCTGATGAGAAGTTGAATTTAGATTTAGGTACAAACAATTATTCAACGCGAATTATGGATTTGTTTACCCCAATAGGTAAAGGCCAGCGTGGACTGATCGTAGCTCAACCTAAAACCGGTAAAACTAACTTATTAAAAGAAGTCGCGAATGCGATTGCTAAAAATCACCCAGAGGTTTATCTTATTATTTTATTGATTGATGAACGTCCTGAGGAGGTGACTGATATGGCTAGGTCTGTGCGTGCAGAAGTGGTATCATCGACATTTGATGAGCCTGCTGATAGACATGTGAAGATCGCAAATATTGTGTTGGAGAAAGCGAAACGTATGGTTGAGTGTGGCCATGATGTAGTTATTCTTTTGGATTCTATTACACGACTTGCGCGTGCTTATAATACGGTAGCTCCGGCTTCAGGAAAGATTTTATCAGGTGGTGTTGATGCGAATGCATTGCACAAACCTAAACGTTTTTTCGGAGCTGCCCGAAATATTGAAAACGGCGGTTCTCTTACTATCTTAGCAACTGCCTTGACTGATACGGGTTCTAAGATGGACGATGTGATCTTTGAGGAGTTTAAAGGTACAGGTAATATGGAGCTTCAGTTGGATCGTAAGTTGGCGAATAAGCGATTATTCCCAGCAATTGATTTGACGGCATCCAGTACTCGTCGTGATGATCTATTGATGGATAAAGAAGCCTTACAGCGCTTGTGGGTACTCCGAAACCACTTGTCTGATATGAACTCGACTGAGGCTATGGAATTTTTATTGCAACAATTGAGAGGAACTCGTTCGAATGAAGAGTTTTTAATTAGTATGAACGGGTAATTTCAAATGTAAATAGTTTTTTAATTGTTATATGGAATATCCAAAGTGATTTTATTCGTGTTGTGAAGTTAGTGTTTTATGGATATTTCGTATTAATTTGATATTTTTAAGCCATCTAATTTTAGATGGCTTTTTTTATAAAAGAGACGGATTACTTATGAAGAAATATATACCGAATACTATAACTTGTTTAAACCTTTTTAGTGGTTGTATAGGTGTTTTGTTTGTTTTGAAGGGAGAGTTTACACTTGCTTTGTATTGCGTTTTGGCTTCCGGTATTTTTGATTTTTTTGATGGCATGGTAGCTCGTCTGCTTCATGTGAAGTCGTTAATAGGTAAGGAGCTGGATTCTCTTGCGGATGTAGTCAGCTTTGGATTTCTTCCAGGGACTATAATGTATATGTTACTGCAGCAGGGTACGACGGATAGCTATATTCCGTATTTGGGTTTTTTGATTACCGTATTTTCTGCTCTTCGCTTGGCAAAGTTTAATATTGATGAACGTCAGATATCGGATTTTATCGGGGTAAATACTCCTATGAATACTTTTTTGATTGTTTCCTTACCTTTTCTTGCGGTACAGTATCCCGACTTGATGGAAAATGTTTATTTTCTGTTGGGATTGACATTAGTTTCCAGTTTACTTTTGGTGTCAGAGCTTCGTCTTTTTTCCATGAAATTGAATTCTCTAGGTTGGCGGGAAAATAAATTTAAATACCTTTTTCTGATAATTTCTTTTCTGATTATTTTGCTGTTAAAGGTTAGCGCAATACCGCTTGTATTCGTGTTGTATATTCTGTTTTCATTACTTCATTTTGGAAAAAAGGAAGAGGTTTAACTGGAATTAACAGTAGGTGTGTTCATGTATTGTGTTTTCGATCTTATCGACCCATAGCTTTGTGATGGCTGCAAGTTCATATTTTTCTTCTTCAGCAAGCTGTATCATAAGTTGATTGAGTGTTTGATGCATTTCTAGGTAGTCCGGAAATTGACCGTAAATGTCTTTGAAGTCGTTGATGATGTCAATCAGGTGACAGTACATTTCGTATTCCATGAATTTGTGCTGATGACAGATGTTGGCTTTTATCCATCCCTGATCAGATGTAAAGCCATTTTGTATGTGCTTGTCACAAGCGATATTGAACTCTTCTCTCATGTGTACGAGTTCGCTTTTTACGTACCCCTTCTTAAGAAGAAGAGTGTCGAAAATTGCCATGAGTCCCACTTGAAGTTCTGTTTCTTTTGGTATCAGTGCCATAATTCTGTTGCTGAGATCGTGTGTGCATAATACGTAACAAATTGATTTGATGTTTGTTTTGTCTAAGTTGTAATTGCTTCGCGAATTAATAATTGTAATTTAATCCGAATGCAGGAAATACTTGTTTTTGTGCGTTAGTGTCATTTATATAAGTAATTCGGGCGGAAGCTGTAAATAGCGGTAACGTGTACTTAAAAAGGTTGAAATCAATGTCAATGCCGAGGCTGTTTGATTTAGGCGCTAGCTGAGTATGATGAATATTTTGGTAATTGGCTGAAATGCGTGCTCTGATTCTCTTGATGTATGCAAATTGTCCGATTGATAGGTCTGGATAGCTTGTCGGAAGTCTGTAGTCAAATAGTAGTGTGTTTTTGATTGTTTCATACGGTACAAATGAAAACCCCTCAATCATAGGGATGTCTTGAGTGTAAGTGTATCTGCCAGTATTGGATTGCATCGCATATCTGAGCTGTAAACTATGATTCAATAGGATTCCAGGAAAATAGAAATTTGTCCGAACGGACCAAGCTGTCCCCGTAAGAGCGCTTTCAAAAGGTAAATGTCGTAATGTGAAACTGACGTTTTGCCCCCATCGTGGAGTTATATCCATAATGGCACGACGTGAATTTTTATTAAAGTAAATTTGATAATTTAATGGAAAGGCAATCTCATCATTGAAGTTTTGGAGATTAGGTAGACTGATACGATATCTTTTTAGGTAGGATGTGCCAAAGTTAAATCCATAAGAATAGATGGTGTTGCCCCGGTATTTACTAAAGGGAATACTGATGTCTAGTGCCATAACGCGCTCTCTCCAATCGAAGGGGATAGGGGGTGAATTATTGCTTTTTGCGGCACCGATCTGTCCTTTATCGGTATACGATAACGTTATCTTTGGGTAGTACTTTTGGTAAGTAAGGGAAGCGGAATAACTACTTTTTCGGATATCCGTATCGTATTCGTAACCAAGTTTAAGGTTTGTAGTATTGAGAAGGTCATTGGAAAGCCAAAAGATACCCGGCTTTAGATTGTCAAAACTCTCAAAATCGTTGCCGCTAAGTGTAAGACTATGGAAGTTAATGCTGTTTTTTAGTGTATTATATTCCTTTATGGCGTAATCTCTTATGTCGCTATCGTCATCTGATGAGGCAGTATGTGGCCTTAAATCTTGTTTGCTATAAAGGGCTTTTATGGGTTCCACTTTAACTGGAAGCTCTTGGATTTGCGATAATGACAAAGAACTTACCTGATAGCCTTGTGATGTATAGTCATTATACCATAGTGTGTCTCCTTGTAGAGATGGGTTAAAGGCACCGAAGCGACTATTGGTGAGTCGTGTCAAAGATCCTTTGCTCCATCTGAATATATCGTCTTTATTGCCATAATTGGCTTTGAATATAATGTCCTCCTTATCGAAAATAGGTCGTTCTATTTGAATGTTTGACCAGTCTAAAAGTGTGCTGAATGATTTATCCTGAAGGTTGATGTGTAGTAAATTTGTTCCTTTTTCGCTGACTGCTATCGCTACGACCTCAGTTCCTGAAGCGTTAAATTGAGGCTGTTGAAGGTGTGTGCCTACAGGTAAAAGGAGAGAATCTACTTTTTTGGAGGACGGTATATCTAGTCGTACTAGGGACGTTTGATTTGCAAGATTAACCTCAATACAAAGAATCTCTTTCTTATTTGGAGCTATAATGGGACTGTAATATCTACTGTTTTTGCTAATTTGTTTTTTCTTTTTCCGGAGGACATCATATAGCATAATTACATTGTAGGTCTGCTTCTCAAACCTTGCGTCTTTACGATATTCGTCCCAGGTGATAAGCTCATCACGTAGATTAAAATAGGGCATAATCTGCATGCCGAGCGTTAGGATTGTCTTGTTTTTTTGAGTTGAATCTTGGTTAACCTGGACTATTCTTGTTGTTTTTTGAGGCCCATCTTGTAGTGCATAAACAGTGCCATTCCCGTATTGTGGGAGTAGGTAACTCGTGGGATACTTGTCTCTTTTAGGCACGTTGTCTGTGTAAAGATCTAGGGAATCTACACCCCATTTTTGACCTAAGTTGACCATGGTTAAGTCAAAAATATCACTTGCTTTATGTCCATAAATCTTCTTTAGACTCCGTTGAAAATTGAATGGACGGAGTAGTTTTCCATTCATTTCATGGTGTATCTTGCCTTGAATTAAGGGGTCTTTCTGATAAATTTCACTGTTCATAAAGTACCCTATTGTATAAAAACTAGGTACGATATCTTTAAAAGATCCATGTACATATTTGTTAAAATCATAAGATCGACCAGTTAAAATATCTGTCCGTATAGGCATCTGCCAGGACGATAACCTACCTCTTCCTCCTTCAGAAAATAGTGTTTCCTGTAGGACAGCATCGCCTTCAAAGTACCAGCTGGGTAGGTTTAAACCGAATAGTGCAAGTGCTAATTGTTCTCCAAAAGGACCTCTTATTTTTCCTGTCAAATTGTCAAATTGGGCGATGTGTCTGGATTCATGCAATGCTAGATTCGGTAACCATTCTTGGTTGTCAGCTACAGCAGATGGGGTAGAGTAGAGTTCTGATTTTCGAGGAGCTAATTGTACGAATCCGTTTTGCTGAATGTGATTTTGCTGGACAATAATATTTATAAAACGCGATTTTCTTTGTAAATCGGAAGACGTTTTTTTGATGTATTTTTCTAGATTATGGACTAGTTGTGGTGCGGCAGAACTAAACTCTTTGGGGAAAATGAGACGGAATTGATCCGTGGTTATTTGCATCCATTTTACGTTAAAATGGGCTTGACTTTGATCGAAAACCTGACTGAATAATATATGGAAATTAATAGTTAATATAATAGTGGTTAATGTTTTGATTTTCATATATTAAGTTATTTTAATTGTCTTGTAATCGCTTTTTGCTAATTTTGTTAGTGTTTTTGTGTTTGTTTTTATTTAGTGTTTGTTTAGTTTTGTTTATTTAAATATCTGATTATTATTGTTTAATTGTTTTATGAAATGATTTTGTTTTTGTGTTTTATTTGTTGTTATAGTATGGTGTGTCCTTATTTTTTTTAGGATAATTTTTAGTTGTATATGGATTTACTAATGTACTGTTTTTTTGTTAACTGGATATATCCAGATGTATTTTTGTTGATAGCGATCGAAAGCGTTAGTTCTTGTTATCGTGTGTTAGTTGAGGATGTAGAAATGTTGGGTTCTTTGAAGATATCCTGTTGTGACATCCTGTGATTTTGTCTTGTGGTTTTTGAGCTTTTTAAGTGTCGGATATTTTTTCCGTTTTACGGGAGGGATGAAGGCTTTGGATTGGGGTTCTAAGTTTTTTTTTTCTTTAGGGTTATGTCATAATGTCTTCTTTTATTAAACACTGAGAAGCTTTTTTTAGTAAGTATTGGGCGAAAAAAAAGATTATATTTTTTGGTTTAAAAAAGCGACTTTTGCAACGTACTTAAACCACTGTGGTGTGTTTAGTAGGTGCACACTAATTAACATACTCTTTCAAAAGAAGTAAATCATGTAGGATAAATATCGGAGGCAATATGGAAGAATTGGAAATGCAAGTTGTGTATATAGAGCAGCTGATCGAAAAAGGCGATTTAGGAGAACTAGAAACTTTTCTGAATGAGCTTAATATTTCTGACGTCGAGGAATTGATCGATGAACTTCCTGAGCACGGTGCGCTTTTTTTGGAGACGCTTAGTCTAAAGCGAGCTGTTAATGTATTCCGTATTTTAGACTTCCCGACGCAGGAACGTATCTTCAAAAAATTATCAGCTACAAAAATTCGAGAGATCATCAATGAGATGCCACCGGATGACCGGACATCTTTTTTTGGTGAGCTAAAGGGGGACGTTGTGAAACGTCTGATCATTATGCTTTCACCGGAAGAAAGAAAGGAAGCACTGTCGTTATTGGGATACCCAGAGGATAGTGTCGGACGACTGATGACTCCTGATTATATTACCGTCAAAGCGCATTGGAGTATAACTCGAATCTTGGATCATATTCGAAGATATGGAGGAGCATCTGAAACAATTGATGTTCTGTACGTGATTGATTCAGACGGTAAGCTTATAGATGATATCCGTATCAAAGATATTCTACTTGCCGAACCTGATATGAGAGTGGGGGATTTAATCGACAACCGTTTGATTTCTTTGAATGCAAACGATCCTCAGGAAGATGCAGTCACTATTTTCCGGATGAACAATAGGGTAGCTTTGCCAGTTGTAGATGAGCAGGGTATAATGTTGGGAATTGTGACAATCGATGATATCCTGTGGGTCGCAAACGAGGAGTATACCGAGGATATGCAGCGTTTCGGTGGTACCGAGGCTTTGGATGAGCCTTACTTGGATGTTTCAATTTTGCATTTAGTGAAGAAACGTGCTGGTTGGTTGATTGTTCTATTCTTGGGACAGCTCCTGACTGCAACGGTTATTGAACATTTTGAGACTCAGGTTGCATCAGTGGTTTTCTTGTTTGCGCTGATGCCATTGATTATTTCTAGTGGAGGAAATAGCGGATCACAAGCTTCGACATTGGTTATTCAGGCCATGGCTTTGGGAGAAGTAACGCTGATTGATTGGTGGCGTGTGATGAAAAGAGAGATAATATCCGGTACGATCTTAGGGGTTATTCTGGGGGTGCTAGGTTTTATAAGGATTGCAACATGGCAGTTTTTTACCGATAATTATGGAGAGCATTGGGCATTGGTGGCGTTAGTAGTTTCTTTGTCTCTTGTGGGTGTGGTCTTGTTGGGTTCATTGACCGGATCAATGTTGCCGTTTTTGTTGAGACGTTTGGGGGCAGACCCAGCGAGTTCGTCAGCACCTTTTGTATCGACTTTGGTCGATGTAACGGGTCTGTTGATTTACTTTACTTTTATTACCCTTATTCTATCGGGAGTGTTGTTGTAAATTATTTTTTTGGCAATGAATGACTTGCGTTTTTTTTGATAGAAATATTTGCAAAGACAAATTAAACTTCCGATAATTGCATCACCGAAAGGGAAACAAGATAAGATTCCTGAATAGCTCAGTTGGTTAGAGCATCTGACTGTTAATCAGAGGGTCGCTGGTTCGAGCCCAGCTTCAGGAGCCATTTTTTTAAAGCCATCAACTTTAGTTGATGGCTTTTTTATTTTACCATTTCCAGGCAAGAATCCTTGAAATTTTTTGCCCCTGTTGCATAGGGATAATCTCGATCACTGTCGCTTTGTGATACTCTAGTATAGCAACTAGTGGTTTGATGTGATCTTTGCTGGATACAAGCGTAGTCACCCAGTTGAGGTGGTCTTTGAGTTGGAGGCTTTCATAGATCAGTTTAGCTATAAAAGCTTTTTCCCCACCAGGATACCAAAGCTCATTGGGATGTCCAGAGAAATTTTGAACAGTGGGCTGTTCTTTATCTTTATGTAAGTTCTGGAATTTTTTTGAACTGACTTTCCAGTTGTCTTCTCTAGATTTAAAAAACGGTGGGTTGCACATCACGGCATCGAAATGGTCTTTTTCGAATATGATTCCTTGTAAGATATGTTCTTTGTTGTCTTGGAATCTCAATTGTATCTTCTTTTTGAGCCAAGTGTTTTTGTTGATGTTTATTTCTGCACATTGAATGGATTTGGGATCAATCTCGGTCGCAGTGAAATTCCATTCGTATTCTTGTGCACCTATGAGGGGATAGATCAAACTTGATCCGGTTCCGATATCGAGAATTTTGATCTTCTCGCCTGTGGGGATTTGATTTTCGTTGTCTTTTGCCAAAAGGTCAGCAAGGGAGTGGATGTAGTCGGCTCTCCCAGGGATACCAGGGCAAAGGCTGTTTGGGCTGATCTGCCAGTTTTTGATTTTATACTCATTTACGAGTAACGCTTTATTTAGCTCGAATACCGCTTTCGGGTTTGCAAAGTCAATACTCTGTGTACCGAAATCATTTGTAAAGACATAAGCTAGAAGGGCAGGGTTGCTTTTGCACAGTTTGTCCATCTGGTAGCCGTTGCGATGTTTGTTTCGAGGATGTAATTTTGAAGAAGTAACGCCTTTATGGATCATGTTCATTTACTATTGTTTAAAGAACAAAGGTACATTTGTAAGGCTATTAAATTGCATGTGAACGTAAAATTAGTGGTTGTCGAGACCTTTTTTCCATTTGGGATTCGAGAATACCAAGCATTTTATCTATGTTTGGACATTATTAAATAACTAGATGTGGCTGCATGTAGCACAGTGTAATTGTACACACTGTATGTGGATGTGTCTAAAACATTAACAAATTTTAAAATCATAATTGTAGATGATTAACATTACTCTCCCAGACGGTTCGGTACGTCAGTATGAAAAGGGAATTACTGCTATGCAGGTGGCGCTCTCTATCTCCGAAGGTTTAGCTCGAAATGTCTTAGCCGCAGAAGTAAATGGTGAAGTATGGGATGCTTCCCGTGCCATTGATTCGGATGCTGCTGTCAAGTTGTTGACTTGGAATGACGATAAGGGCAAATCTACTTTTTGGCATTCTTCTGCGCATTTATTGGCAGAGGCTTTGGAAGAATTGTATCCTGGAATTAAATTTGGTATAGGTCCTGCTATTGAAACAGGATTTTACTACGACGTTGATTTTGGAGATCAGATTTTTTCTTCTGATGACTTTAAGAAGATTGAAGATAAAATGCTGGAACTAGCGAAGCAGAAAGAGGTCTTTGATCGTAGAAGTGTGTCGAAGGCGGAAGCGCTTGCTTATTTCGAAGAAAAAGGGGACGAGTATAAGCTTGATTTAATTAAAGATCTGGAGGACGGATCTATAACATTCTATTCGCAAGGTAATTTTACGGATTTGTGTCGTGGTCCACATATTCCGAATACAGGCTTTATTAAAGCTATAAAATTGACTAACGTAGCGGGTGCTTACTGGCGCGGTGATGAAACCAGAAAGCAGTTGACACGTATATATGGTGTTACTTTTCCGAAAGCTTCTGAATTGACTGAGTATATCAAGTTTATCGAAGAAGCTAAGAAAAGAGATCATCGTAAGTTGGGAAAAGAACTAGAGCTTTTTGCTTTCTCTGAAAAGGTTGGTATGGGCTTGCCGTTATGGTTGCCTAAGGGAACTGCTTTACGTCAGAAGTTAACGGACTTTTTGCAGAAGGCACAACTTAACTCAGGGTATGAGCCTGTGATGACTCCACATATTGGACATAAGCAGCTCTATATCACTTCGGGCCATTATGAGAAGTATGGAGCGGATTCATTCCAACCGATCAAAACACCTGTAGAAGGGGAAGAGTTTTTGTTGAAACCGATGAATTGTCCTCATCACTGCGAAATTTATAAAACTAAGCCGCGTTCCTATAAGGATCTGCCAGTGCGCTTTTCAGAGTTTGGAACAGTATACCGTTATGAACAATCTGGCGAGCTTCATGGATTGACCCGTGTTCGTGGATTTACACAGGATGATGCCCACTTATTCTGCCGTCCTGATCAGGTAAAAGAGGAATTTAAGAAAGTTATTGATCTAGTGCTTTACGTGTTTGGAGCCTTAGGCTTTAATGAGTACACTGCACAGGTTTCTTTGCGCGACCCGGACAATAAAACAAAGTATATTGGTTCAGATGAAAATTGGGCATTGGCTGAATCTGCCATCATTGAGGCTGCGGCTGAAAAAGGACTCCCTACGGTAGTGGAGTATGGTGAGGCAGCATTCTATGGACCTAAGCTTGATTTTATGGTGAAGGATGCACTTGGCCGGAAATGGCAATTAGGTACTATACAAGTAGATTATAATCTGCCTGAGCGTTTTGAATTGGAATATACAGGTAGTGATAATCAAAAACACCGTCCGGTGATGATTCACCGTGCACCGTTTGGATCGATGGAAAGATTTGTCGCCGTTTTGATTGAACACTGTGGAGGGCAGTTTCCGTTATGGCTTGCACCTGAGCAGTTTATCGTCTTGCCTGTGTCAGAAAAATATGAAGATTATGCGCAAAAACTTTTAGAATCGCTAAATAATTCCGATATTCGCGGTCTAATCGATCTTCGTGACGAGAAAGTAGGGCGTAAAATACGTGATGCTGAAGTTAAGAAATTGCCTTATATGCTTATTGTAGGGGAAAAGGAGATGGAAAGTGGCACAGTTTCTGTTCGTAAGCATGGTTCAGTGGATTTAGGTTCAATGACGTCTGATGAATTTAGAGATTTATTAATAAAAGAAATAACCGTTTAAAATTTTAAACATTTGGCATTAAAAAGACCTAGTGGTCCTAGACCACCAATGAGGAAAAAAGAACCGGAGCACCGTATCAACGAATTCATACGTGTGCCAGAGGTACGTTTAGTTGGGGATAATGTTGAGCCAGGGGTATATCCTACCCGCAAAGCGTTAGAGCTGGCCGATGAATTGGAGCTAGATCTAGTCGAGATTTCTCCAAATGCTGTTCCTCCTGTTTGTAAAATTGTTGATTATAGCAAGTTTATTTACGAACAGAAGAAAAAGCAAAAGGAAATCAAAGCTAATGCCAAACAAACAGTTATTAAGGAGATTCGTTTTGGACCGAATACGAGCGAGCATGATTTCGAATTCAAATTGAAACACGCAATGCGTTTTTTGGAATCCGGAGAGAAAGTCCGTGCCTATGTACACTTTAAAGGGCGTGCTATTGTCTTTAAAGAGCAGGGAGAGATTTTGTTGTTAAAGTTTGCGCAAGCATTGGAAGACTATGGGAAAGTGGAGTTACTTCCAAAGTTAGAAGGGAAACGTATGTTTTTGACCTTGGCACCTAAAACAACAAAGAAATAAGAGTATTCTAACAGATTGATATAAATAATAAGTATTATGCCAAAAGTAAAAACCAATTCCAGCGCGAAAAAACGTTTCAAATTGACTGGAACAGGTAAGATTGCAAGAAAAAGTGCTTTCAAAAGCCACATCTTAACGAAAAAGACTACGAAGCAAAAACGTAATCTAACACAAACAACTTATGTTTCTGACGGAGACTTAGGTAATGTGAAACGTATGTTAGCTATCGGTAAATAGTTTTCAGACTTAAGTTAAATAAACAATATTTTTTGACCGGGTATAGGGTTGTAAGATTACTGAAAAACGTAACACCTTTTACCAAATTAAATTTTAATCAATATGCCACGTTCGGTTAACGCAGTAGCTTCTAGAAGAAGAAGAAAAAGAATCTTGAAATTAGCAAAAGGCTATTTCGGTTCACGTAGCAAAGTATATACTATTGCTAAAAATACAGTTGAAAAAGGTTTACAGTACGCTTATCGCGACCGTAAGACCAAAAAACGCGAGTTCAGAGCTTTATGGATTCAGCGTATCAATGCAGGATCACGTCAACACGGAATTTCTTATTCTCAGTTGATCGGTAAGTTGAATGCTAAGAATATCGGTTTAAACCGTAAGGTTTTAGCTGATTTAGCATTGAATAATCCTGATGCTTTTAAAGCAGTCATTGACGCTGTAAAATAGTTTAGTTTTAAATCGCAATCGATTTGTTAGATATTAAAAGGAACCCTATCGGGTTCCTTTTTTTTCTGAAAGTTTATGTTCTTATTGACCATTAAGAACTTTTTTCATGATGTTTTCTTTTAATCTGGCATTCAAGAGCTGTCCCGATAATATCAAGATCGGTTCATCTCTATTGGTGATCTGCCAGCTGGCGGATCATGAAAGTTTTATTGGAATATCTTTTGTTTCTACTAAAGTATTTATCGAAACTAAATAAATTGGTAACAATTTTTTAAGATAGAATGGTTAGCTTTGTTGTAGAAAATCTAATTCAATGAAAAACCTTATTGTTTCGGTTATTACTGCTCTTTTTGTATTGTCCTTAAGTTTGCTACATGCGCAAAACCTACATACACTAAACTTTGAAAGTGCAAGAGAAATGCGCGATTATTTCAGATATAGTGGTGATAAAAAAATAATATCTGGTCATCGGGGGACTATTGAATTGGGCTTGCCTGAAAATTCAATAGCGGGTATGACCGAAGTGTTAAAGCATACCTCTGCGATTTTTGAGGTAGACCCTCGGCTGACGAAAGATGGGGTCGCTGTAATGATACACGATGCGACATTGGACCGTAGTACAACAGGGAAGGGGAAAGTATCGGACTATACTTGGAAAGAGCTTAAAAAGCTCCACTTGAAAGACTATGCTGGCAAGCCAACGATCTATCGTATTAATACTTTAGATGAAATGATTATGTGGGCTAAAGGGAAGACTATTTTAAATCTTGATAAAAAAGATCTGCCTTTGGAGGTGACGGCTGAAATCATCCGTAAGCATAAGGCTTATGCATGGGTGTGGGTCACTGTTCATACGGTGGAGCAGGCTAAGTTTTATTTAGAAAAAAATCCCGAGCAGTATATGTCTATGCATATTAAGGATCAGAAGGCATTGGAAGCATTTAAGAATTCTGGCTTACCTTATGATAGAATGATTGTTTATATTGGTCCTGAAATCAAGCCTGAAAATCAAGATATGTATAATTTCTTTAAAGAGAAAGGGGTGTTGTGTATGATTTCTACAGCGCCTACATATGACAAATTATCAAGTAAAGATAAACGTGCAGAAAAATACCGAGCAGTATTTGCCGACGGGGCGCGTATACTTGAATCGGACTTACCCATAGCGGTTAGTGAGGCAATTAAGTAGCGCATTCTAACTGGGACGTTATGGTTTTATTTCTTATCTTTAAGATGGACCATAAATTGTAGGTGATGGAAAGCGTTAAGGTATCTTTGGCATTTGTACCTTGTGAAAGTGTTAATGCAAAAATTAGAAATTTAAAGGAAAATCTTAAATCAGTGATAGGCTGGTATTCAAGTTGCAACTCTGCGGGACATGTTACGATATGTGAGTTTGAAACTACCCGGGATGAGTTAAAGGGAGTTGCTAGTCTGCTTATAGAAAAACTGCAGTACGAGCATGCTCAACATGTTTATTTTAATGATTATTCGATCTTTCAACATGGAAATACCTATACTTACTATATTGTACCAACAGTACAATCCAAATATTATTTTAACCAGCGTTCGGCGGCGGTTATTGACGCCTTGAAAGATAGATTCTCGTTAAAGTCTATTTCTAAAGAGCCCCATTTATCGATAGGGCGTAAGCTGGAAGAGGGGGCTCTTAAGGACGCTAAAAGTAGTCTGAAGCAGATTGACCTAGACTTCTATTGTGATTCGGTATATATTCGGGTCTTTAATCCCGATGTAAAGCAGTACGATATTTTTTTTAAGATTCCTTTTGGTGGGAAGGAGCGTTTGTTGGGTGCTGGTCAGTTAAGTTTTAACTTCTAATAAAAAAGCATCATTTGGTGAAATGATGCTTTTTGTGTTTTCTTATTTTTTTACCGGATCTGTATTGAATCTATTAATATCTTTAGCATGTTTGACTTTGCTTTTTAATAGCGCTAGATCAATCACTTCGGACATTTCGGATACGTAATAAAACTTCATATCTTTAACATAGTCTTCTTTGATCTCTAATATATCTTTTTGATTGGATTTGCAAAGGATAATCTCTTTGATGTTGGCTCTTTTAGCTGCTAATATCTTTTCTTTTATACCACCTACCGGTAGGACTTTGCCACGGAGGGTAATTTCTCCTGTCATAGCTAGTTTTTCTTTGACCTTACGTTGGGTAAATAACGATGTAAGTGCTGTCAGCATAGTGATACCGGCAGAAGGCCCATCTTTAGGCGTGGCTCCAGCAGGAACGTGTATATTTACATCCCAATGGTCAAAGATACGGTAGTCTATTCCGAAATCTTCTGCATGTGAACGTAAATACGCCATGGCTATTGCGGCAGACTCTTTCATAACATCACCTAGGTTACCTGTTAGACTGAGTTTGCCTTTTCCTGGACTTAAACTGGATTCGATGAATAAAATATCACCACCGACTGCTGTCCAAGCTAATCCGGTTACTACACCTGCTACTTCATTATTCTCATAGATGTCTTTGTCAAAAATAGGAGCCCCCAATATTTCTTCTACAACATCTGTGTTAACACTCGACGCATGAGGTTTTTCCATGACAATTTTAGTCGCTATACCGCGTACTACAGAGCCTATCTTTTTTTCTAAACCACGTACACCAGATTCGCGAGTATATTCTTCAATGATCTTTTCGATCACCTTATTGTTTAATGTCACATCCTTACTTTGTAGCCCATGCATTTCACGCTGCTTGGGAAGAAGGTGTTTTTTTGCTATCTCGATTTTCTCTTCTATGGTGTAACCATTCACTTCGATAATCTCCATACGGTCGAGTAAAGCCGGTTGGATTGTGTTTAATGAATTAGCTGTGGCTATAAACATGACTTTAGATAAGTCGTACTCCATTTCTACGTAATGGTCATAGAAATGTGTGTTTTGTTCGGGGTCTAGCACTTCTAATAACGCGGAAGATGGATCTCCTTTAAAGTCAGAACCAATCTTATCGATTTCATCCAGCACAAACACAGGGTTAGAAGTTCCCGCTTTTTTAAGCGATTGAATAATACGTCCGGGCATAGCACCTATATACGTTTTGCGGTGCCCTCTGATTTCAGCTTCATCACGGACTCCTCCTAAGGCCATACGGGTATATTTACGGCCTAATGCTTTGGCGATAGATTTTCCTAATGATGTCTTACCTACCCCAGGAGGACCTACGAGACAAAGTATAGGCGCTTTCATATCGTTCTTCAGTTTCAAGACAGCTAGGTATTCAACAATACGTTGCTTAACTTTATCTAGACCGTAATGATCTTTGTCTAGAACTTTTACGGCTCTATTTAAGTCAAACTTGTCTTTTGTGAATTCTCCCCAAGGCAGGTCTAGCATTAACTCTAAATAGTTGAGTTGTACGGAATAATCTGCAGCAGCTGGGTTAATTCGTGCTAGTTTTTCTAATTCTTTGTCAAAGTGTTTTTTGACATCCTCAGGCCATTTTTTACTTCTGGAACGTTTTTTTAAATCTTCTATTTCCAGGTCAGGGGTATTACCGCCTAATTCTTCCTGAATTGTTTTTAACTGCTGGTTTAAAAAATAATCCCGTTGCTGTTTGTCTAAATCGATGCGTACTTTATTTTGGATCTGGTTTTTTAGTTCCAACATCTGTACTTCGGTAGTTAGATGTTCTAGCAATAGTTTAGCGCGTTTGACAAAGTCTTTTAGCTCCAATAGGTCCTGTTTGGCAGCAAGTTCTAAAGCCAAATTAGACGATATGAAATTTACCAAAAATGTGGGGCTTTCAATATTTTTAATTGCGATTCCAGCTTCTGAAGGAAGATTTGGAGATAATTGTATAATCTGTAACGCCAGTTCTTTAATAGAAGAAATTAAAGCCTTAAATTCCTTACTGCTCGTTTTTGGTTTTTCTTCTGCGAAGCGTTCGACCTTAGCCTTTATATAAGGATCAGATTGAACTAGCTCCTGAAGTTTAAAACGTTGCTTCCCTTGTATAATTACCGTTGTATTTCCATCGGGCATTTGCAATATCTTAATAATATTGGCAACGGTTCCGACTTTATTTAACTGATCAAAGCCTGGATCTTCTACGGACATGTCTTTTTGCGAGACAACACCGATTGTGCGATCGCCTTTATAGGCTTCTTTTACGAGTTTTATAGATTTATCCCGGCCAACAGTAATCGGAATCACAACTCCCGGAAACAACACGGTGTTACGGAGTGGGAGAATGGACAGGATCTCGGGTATATCTTCGTTTCGCATTTCGTCTTCATCCTGTGGGCTTAATAGGGGGAAGAATTCGGTGTCTTCACTAATTATTGGAATAGCCTGGTTGAAATCGAATGTGTCAAATTTGCTCATATATTGTTTTGTTTAAAATCCGACAACATGTCAGACTTTAGGTGTACTTTTTCCGTTATGGATTATGAATGTTTATAATGCAAGCTGAATGCCAATCGTAAAAAGTGGTATTATTTATGCTGTACTCCTTATGAAACCTGCAAAATAGTCATAAAGTTTTGGATTTATGACAGCATTTTGATAAAGTAGGTTGATGTAAAAATAAAAGAAAATGTATTATTGTGGAAATGTTTATAAGTATTTATTGATGACTTAAACTTATTGTGGCATTTTTACTCTAACACGTATAATAGAAACATTTAAATCAAGGATATGAATATTAAAATTGCAAATAATCAATTGAGATCATTAAAGTTGGGGATGTCGGCATTAGCCTTGGCCTTGATGACATTAACAGCTCAAGCACAGCAACAGGAGCATAGTAACCCTAATGTGCGATTGGGACAGAAAGCACTGCTTGAGGGTGATTTCAAATCTGCAGTTTCACATTTAGAGAAAGCAATGCCTACAGAGTCAAAAGATCCAGATGTTCTCTATCTTTTAGGGTACTCCCAATTTCAATCTGGTGATTTCCAAAAGGCCGTGACGTCATTTGGTAAGGTTGTTGCTTTGGATGCGAAGAATGCAAATGCTTATTATTACAAAGCGAAAGCTAACAATACATTGGCAGTAGCAAAGAATAGTAAACTTTCTAATGCGCAAAAGGAACAGTTGTTGCAATCAGCAGTTGGTGATTATACAAAGGCTATTGCTGTAAACGCAAATGATGCCAAGTTGTATCAAAATAGGGCTGTCGCTTATCGTGATTTGGGTATTTTAAAAGGAACTGCCGGTACGGATAATTACAATAAAGTAGCAGCTACTGAAGCCTATAATAAGGCGGTGACAGATTATGAAAAAGTGCTTTCTTATGACGCTGCACGTAAAGATATACAAACCGAATTAAAAAAGGCAAAGGTATACCGCGATAATCTGAAGTAAATCAAGAAATAAAAAAAGGCTTTCAAAATGAAAGCCTTTTTTCTGAAAGTATATGTTTTCAGAGGCCATCAAGAACTTTGATCTCTGTTGGAGATTCAATGGAATCATGAAAGTTTTTTCTGAAAATGTATGTAGAAGCAATCAAGATCTTGTTATGGCGTTTCTTTGGATATCTTTCGGGCGGTTTCGAGATATACAGGCAGCGCCGCCGACCCGTACCAGGTGTAAATTGTATAGTCCAGATAGTTGTTTTTGATAGCCAGATCGGATTGTAGGATGTTTTTAAGTTCTTGTTCGCTTGTAAGGTTATGGAAGATAAAAATACCTCTATAGTTTTTATCATTTTTCGCAATAGGACCAGCTACCACTAGTTTTTGCTGTTCGACTAGTTTTTGGATGTTTTTTAGATGTTGTGCAAAACTGTTCTTTCGTTCTTCGGTGTCTGTTGACGGGTTTTTACCTGTGTTTAAGATTACTAGGAAGTAGGATTTCATTCCATATGAGTCGGCACCTAGTGATTTAGCAAGTGCCTCATCATACGGTGTGTATTTGTCATCATCTTTTGATACCTGTCGTTCCAAAAAGTAAGACATCGATTTAGTTTCCATATCTGAAATGCTAACCAACAACCTGTTGTCATTGATGTATTTATAGGAAATAAGCTTCGGAAAGTCATGTGTCGGATTGGCTACGGATAATGTGCTGTCTTTTGCCTCTCCCTCAAAGCCTATTGTATTACCCTTGTTTTGTCCGATAAGACTGGCATCATAACGCCATCGTTCGTTTTGTTTGTTTAATGATAAATACTCTGTGATATTTAATGTATTGCCTTGGCTCGAGGAATAAGAAAACCCCTTCAATGAGCTATCATTAAGTTTGTCCCAATGTTCGAATCGTTCTTTGTTTTCGACTTTCCAAGTTCCAGGCAATAGCTTAAGCCAGTTTACTTGTGCTATTGTCATTGAAGGCATGCTGATTAGAAAAAGATAGAATAATATGATTTTCATATTTAGGTGAGTCTGTTGTATTTTTCAGCTATAAAATTTATAGAGACAGTCATCATTCGGATTAGCTTTTCCTCATCTATATCAGCTAGTTTTTTGATGTATATACAAGCCTTGCCCATCGTAAATTTTCCCAATCCTTCCAGTAGATAGGCATGTTCGTCTGCTCCTGTGAAAACATAAAGTGAAATGGCAGCTTTGCGAGGAGAAAACCCTAGGAGGGGAGCTTCACCCTCATGGCCACTTGCATACTTATAGTAATAGTTGCCAAATCCAATTATCGAAGGGCCGTACATTTTGGCCGATTGACCTGTGGCTTTTTCCATAAGTTTTAGAAGCCGATAACTATCCGCTTTTTTTTGCGGGTTTTCAACTTTTTCAATATAAGCAATGACGTCTTCGTCTGTGTATTCTGTTTTATTTTTAGCCATGTTAAATTTATTTTTCGCAAAGTTCTTTTAATCGTTCCAGTGCTTTGGGCCATATATCTTCAAACATCTTCTCGTGCTCTTCGCTGTCTACTTCTACAGAGCAGATTAGATCAGTACCTCCATTTTCGACAACTTTATATCTATATATTTCGAATGAGTTTTTCCATCCGTCTACGTGTTCTCCCTCATAGAGCTCTCCATCTTTTGAAAATATGCCAATTGATCTTATGGTTAAAAGTTCGCCAGGTATATTTTTATCGATTATGGAGATCATGCCCATCTCATCTCCATTCATGTCTTTTGAAAGGAAGTATATTTTCGATCCTTCAGACCAGTCTCCCCTAAAGTCCGAGTCTTCACCAAAGAATGAAGTCCAGTCTTTGTAGCTTTCTTTTGCGAGCATTACCTTATGAACATGAAGTGGTGATGCTTCAATATTCGCTTTGTAGTATAATGTTTTTAAATTTTTCATGATCCTTATTTTTACATATTTCCCATTCCGAAAACAGTTCCCTGTGGATCTTTTACAATCACATAGTTGAGGGTGCCGTCTCGTTTTTTACTGTCTTTTAGTAGTGTACCTCCAAGTTGTAGGCAGGTGGAAAGGCTTTCATGAACATCATCGACAAAAAAATAGGGAATCCATTGTGGAGGAATACCTGTATTGACTCCTCGGTGTGTGCATATTCCACCAGCAGCTGTTTCCGTATCAACGGCCATGGCATAGTCTTCATACGATTCATCACCATCTTTCATAGCAACTCCTATTTCTTGCCATCCAAATAGTGTTTTATAAAACTCTTTTAATTCAGTGGGGTTATTCACCGTCAGGTCCGTCCAATAAAATTGTCCCTGTTTAGGTTTATCTTTACTCATATGGTTACGGTGTATAATTGTTGAAATTGATTAACATCCTTGGGTAATAGCGTATCGAGTTTATACGATAGATTAATACTTTAGCGATTCATTATTAAATATAGTGATCTGAATCTGATACTGTACTTGACATAAGACAAGAATTACTGTTAGCGTTTGTACTTGTCGTGTAGCCCCTTTCCTGCCAAAATAAGAGGAGTGATTTTCTCTATTCGAGTTTGTTTTGTTTTGTCCTGTTTCGCTTCGTTGATGTAAGCGATATACTCTTTCTGTTTTCCAGGGGTCAAACTATCAAATGCTTTCTTTAAGGCTTTATCCTGTTCTAATGCTTCTTTGAAAAATCCTTGTGGTGGTTGAGCGGGAGAGCGTTCAATCTTTATCTCCTTACCGTCTTTAATGGTCTGTATACTTTCACTAATGTAGCTAAGTATCTTTTTTGCATCCATTTCTTTTACGCTTTTGAAACGCCACTGCCGCAAGGCTTTTGTCTTTCCTTCAGATGCTGATACCAATACTTTATCGCGGTCTTCTAAAAAAACACCGTTGTAAAACCAAAGCGAAAAGAAATTTTTAAAACCAGCCCATCCGATTACATTTTTACCGTTAAAGGTATAGATAGCTGTTCCCCATTTGAATTCCTTTTTTAGTTCGGTTTGAAGTATCAACTGGTTCATGAATTCTTCACAGTCTATCCACTTGTCACGATGAGAATCCCAGATGGGTCCCTGCTTGTCTTTGAGCTGATCTGTATTGAAATGGACGATTTGGGTGATTAACTCTCTAGGTAGTTCTTGATCCAGTGGAATTTGGATGGCGCCTTTGGTCGTTTTAAAGGAGCTTAACCTGTCTGCTAAAGCCACTATTGCAGCTGGGCCGGGATATATTCCTATGTGGTTTTTAAACTTGGCAAAGTGTATGAGGTTACCGTGCCAACGATAGGTGGGCATAGCGTAATTAATCGTCTCTTTGGCATCCGTTGGTGCTGCGTCACGAATAATTTCACGTAGTTCTTTGAGCTTTTGCTGGGCCTCTTGATCAAAGCTGTGAATGTACTCGTCTATGGAAGAGAAAGATGTCTGCATCGTATTTGTGTTTAAGTGATGGGATCGCTTGTTTGTTTAATATTCTTCATAAAATCAAAAGCACCCATACGAAGATTTATTCCGTATTCTAAGTAGGCTTTTAGACAGGCTAAAAAATTAGCCCATCCCTCAGTCTGACCAATCGCTTGTTGGATCCCATTTTCATCGGCTGTCATCTGGCTTTCTTTGATACGGACGACTGTGCTACCGTCTGCTTGTGATTCTAAGAATATCTCTACTAACATGCCTTCGGCACCGCCGCTCCAGTCAAAGGAAATATACTCGTTTTGATTTATTTGCTGGCCAGTTACGGGAAATTGGTCTTCAAATTCGGGGAATTTCCATTGAACGATTTTACCGGTTTCTAGCCGCCCTGTACCGTGTTCGATAAAATAGTGATTCATCTTTTCTGGAGAAATGATAGCGTCAAAAACTTGTTCTTTGGGCTTCTGAATCTGAATTGAAGCCTTTGCAGATAATGTCTTGTTCATCTATTGTTGTTTTTAGTCTACTTGGTTAAAAAGCCTCATTACACTAAAAACAAAAATAGTGAAAATAGGTTTTTAATTGTTCGTACAAGGAATCATAACAACAAATTCGCTATCTGTTTATCGAGATAACGAATTTGTTTGATCGTAATTATTTTTAGTAATTGATAGCGAGCCCTACCCCAAATCCCATATCACTGTCATAGTGTGTGCGGATTCCCAGGTTTTTATGAACAATATATCTAAGATCTACCATATATTCTTTATCGGTGTTAACCATAAATCCACCGCGCAATCTTCTGGAGAGAGGGATGTCTTCCCGCATTAAGGAAAGTCTAGCAACACCATCATGGTACACCTCGGCCTGGAAGTTGATTAATAGGGGTAGGGTATACATCACCCCTAAACTAACTGCACTTCTATTGTCTTTTTTATTTACCTGTCCAAACATGTTTTTTTCATGCTCGTCTTCGCCCATTCTGCGATAGCGCCAATCAAATCCGATAAAAGGCATGAGCCATTGCATTTTACCGATATACCTTCCCAAATGGGTTTCGACCTCATAGCCATGAATGTCATTATAACCCAAACGCCATTCCGTTCCTAAACTCCAACGGGCATTCTGTACCATGGCTTCACCATCATTTCCGTTAGTAGCAAAGTCATTTTGGGCCATAAAGTGAACCATGTTACTTTCTTTTTGTAGCGTTTTATATGCCTTTTCTTTGTTTGGGAGCAGGGGATTATCGTAATTTCCGACCTCAAATACGCGATTCATTCCTGCCATCATATGATATAAGATATGACAATGGAAAAACCAATCTCCTTCACGATTAGCCTCAAATTCAATAACGTTGGTCTCCATAGGCATAATATCCATCACATTCTTCATGGGAGCGTAATCTCCTTGACCATTGATCAGCCTGAAGTCGAATCCATGGAGATGCATGGGGTGACGCATCATCGAATTATTATAAAGCGTAATTCTAAGGACTTCTCCTTTTTTTATAGGGATTTTGTCGGTTTCCGACATCACTTTATTGTCCATACTCCAGACATAACGGTTCATATTTCCCGTGAGCTCAAATTTAAGTTCTCTAACCGGGGCATTCGCATCGAGTGTTGTCTTCTCGGTTGCTTTTAGCATACTGTAATTTAGGGTTACTATATCACTTCTGTTGCTAGGCGTTCCATGCCCTTGATGATCGGATGCGTTTTGTGAGGAAGAAGTGGTTTCCTGTGATACGGCTATTTCGGGATACATGACTGCATTCATGTCCATTTTCTGTAAATTCATTTGCATCCCCATGTCATTCATATCGCCATTCATCTTCATCATATCGTTCATCATCTTCATCCCTTCAAAATAGCGTAGCCGAGGTAATGGTGCTTTTAATTGGCGAATGCCATTTCCGACAAAAAGTGATGCAGAGCCCGAACGGTCTTCTGCAGTAGCGGCTAGCTCATAAGATGTGTTTTCTGCTGGAATAGTGACAATAATATCGTATGTTTCTGATACGCCTATAATCAGTCGATCTACATCAACAGGTTCGACATCATTACCGTCGTTTGCAATTACCGTTATTTTTCCACCGGCATAGGTCAACCAAAAGTAAGAAGAAGCTCCGCCGTTAGCTATTCGTAAGCGTACGCGATCTCCAGCTTTGAATTGACTGAGTTGGCTTGTAGCTTGTCCGTTTATCAAGAACTGCTCATAGTAGACATCACTCACGTCCATTGCCTCCATGCGTTTCCATTCATTGGTTACTTTTGTCTTAAAATGACCTTCTTTTATGGCTTCTCCATAGCTTTGTACGGCATTTTTCTTGATGCCTGGCCAATCGTTGCCGGTATGAAGCATACGCTGTACGGTCTCGGGTTTGGTATTGGTCCATTCGCTAAGCAGTACAGATACCGTCGGTATATCATCGATACCCTTTCGGAAAGTAGGGTCTCCTTTCTGCTTATGGAAGATGATGGATCCATACATTCCTATTTGTTCCTGCAAACCTGAATGACTATGATACCAGTATGTTCCGTTTTGTATTACCGGAAAGCGATAGGTATATGTGGTGCCGGGAGCTATTGGCATCTGGGTGAGAAAGGGTACCCCATCTTCCCGATTGGGGAGCCACACGCCATGCCAATGCAGTGAGCTGCTTTCCTTCAATTGATTGTGCACAACAATTTCGGCGGTATCTCCTTCCGTAAATACTAATGTTGGCATGGGGATTTGACCGTTTGCAGCAATCGCTCTTTTTTTAACACCTCCATAGGTTACTACGGTATCTTGAAGGTATAAATGGTAGGTTACGGTTTGCTGCGCCTGTGCAAAGGTGATGAAGGATAGCAATATAGCCAGGATTATCTTGATTTCTCTTACTGTCATATTAATCAATTTTTTCCTTTACACTACCGCAAGTCATCATTTTAGAACCATAGTAGGGGTTTTTTATATTTTGTTCTAAGCTTAACCAGTTGGCTCCTTTGCCTTCATTATACATCGGACAGTTTTGGTAATATACAGGCTTGTCTAAGGGGGAAGCTTTTATAAGCGCATAAACTTTTAAGGATAATGTTGCAAAATACTGGCGTTGGCTGGCGATATCCTGACTGGTAGATATTTTGGTTGCATATGTGCTAATCTCCTTCTTATTACTCATCCACACTTGGTGTGCTTCGTTGGTTAAAGACTCCATCTTTAAGGCCTCGATATTTGTAAGCATTTTTTTTGCCTGCGTAGCAGCGGCTTTTGAATCTGAATTTACGAAGGCATTTTTGAGGTCGAAATAGGGTGTTATGATGGTTTCAATACCTTTTCCATTACTAGCTTTTATCGTATTTTGTTTGTCCATATTGATTTGCGTATGGTCGTGGTGTTGCTTTGGACTATGCGCTGCATGCTGTGATTTTATTGGAGCAACTTCTTTGCTTTTCAACGTCCTATCGTATTGGCAACAACCATGTAATTTAGCATAGGTGTCGTCGGGGGCCAAGTATTTTTCATTATCGTATCCTGCTAGAGCTATACGTTTTAAAATAGCATCTGCGGAAGTTTTTTTCGCATCGTAGCTTATATTTGCACTTTGCGTTGCTGCATCCCAAGTTACTTGAGATTCCTTATTCTTGTTTCCGGCTTTTTCAATGGTAGCTTTGCACATACCACAATTGCCATTAACGTGAAAGGTTTCTGTCTTTGAATTTTTAACCTGTGCTGATATAGTGGTTGTGGATAGTATTATGCTGGAGATACTGATCCAAAAATAATTTGCGTTCATATGTATATTATTTTATAGTTTTAATATTCATAGGGGTGTATAGATATATAAACACCGCATATGGTTTTTAGTTTTACGATAGAAAGTGCGCGATTGTATCAACATTAAGCGTCCTCTATCGAATAAAAAATGGTGGAATAGAGCCTGTGTTGGCACGATCCCCTAAGGAATAGACGTACCTATGGCTAGCAAGGGGATATATTAACCTATTTTAGGAGGAAGCCAAATGGAAGAGAAACCCGACGAGAGCTGGTTGTCTTTGTCGTAAAAGCCCTCTTTTTTATCAAAAAAGAAAGGACATTCATAGTTTTTTTGTGCGACAATGAACAACTGGAATTTCGGACTGTTTTGCTGACAGCCTGCGCCTTTACATTTGCCGTCACAATGGTCATTATGTTCGTGTTTGGGGCTGTCCTGAGAGAGGCAACAAGTATGTTCTGTGGTGTTTTCTTGGTGGTCACAGCAAGAAAGTGTGTTTGTAATCGACTTACTTTGCTCGCAAGCAGAAACAAACTTAGTCAACGATAGTAGACTAAAGAGTATCGTAAGACATATAACCAGAGACTTTCTCATTCGATGTAAAAATACATATTTTTTTTAAATAATTGAAATACTCATGTATAGGCGAAGCACAAACCGCATGAATTCGCTAGCTGGCGGATGACGGAAAAAAACAAATTTGATACATATGAAAAAATTCTTGTCAAATATAGATATACAATAAACAGGCCTTACAAATTACATCTTTCGACAAAGTTCAATAAAAGCAGAGCTATAAGCGCGCGCCATTTTATCCCAACTGTAATGTAACCGGGTATATTCTGTGTAAGGACCAATATGTTTATGAAAAGATTCACTGTCATTGATTAGATCTTGGAGGATTGACGCCCAAGCTACTTCATCTTCTGATGGAAGGAGTAAGCCATTTTTATCATGTTTTATTGCACTGTTTATACCTTCTAAATCAGAAGCTAGGACAAGGGCACCGGCTATAGATGCTTCGAGACAGACTAGTCCAAAGCCTTCCATATCACCTGGAACAGCTATGTTGGGCATGAGAAAGGCCACAGAACCTTTCATTAGTGTTTGTAAATCGTCGAGAGACACTTTGCCGAGATGTACCACTTTTGGGGCTTGTTTGGGGAGCAGTTTTTGGAGCATTTTCTGGTCAGATGGGTATCCTAAAAAAAGCATGCTAAGTGAACGTAGTTTCTTTGGAAATAGTGAGAGGATAAGGTCTTTTATTACTTTTTTGGAAGAATAAGGGCCTAACATCACGAGTTGAAAATCTCCTTTTAAGTGGGGGACAACATGTTGGATTAGCCAGGAAAACCCTTTGCGCTTTACAGGGCGACCGAGCGTTATGAAGTATTTTTTTTGGGGTTGCAACGCCGGATGTCTCTGGTATATGCTATGTGCGTTGTCATGATCTATCAACGGAGGGGTATCAACACCGTTTGGAATAATCTGAATAATTTCTGCCTTTATTCCTCTCTCCAATGCTGCTTTGGCCGTAGCTTCACTTACGGCAAAGATGGCGTCAAAGTTGTTAAAACGGGGAATGATCTTTTTTTGGAAGTAAGATAACGGAAAGACAACATCTAGGCCGTGCAGTGTTGCGGTTTTCTTTACGTGCTTGTACCCTTTGTGGAAGGTAGCAAATGATGCAAGCAGTCCATCGTTGAAATGTAGGATCTGAATGTCAGGATTTGCTTTAAGAAGTTTTTTTATCCGGTCGTTTAATTTGAAGAAGAATATCCAAAGAGGCTCTTTATGATTGTACACAAGCGTGTGTACTTTGAGATAAAGAGCCGTGCCGTTGATTAATTCGTAGCTTTGTTTTTCCATTCCACCTGTTGCAGGAGGTGATTTGTGGCTTATAAATAATACCTCAATATCAGAGTGCTGTTGCATGCTTTATCTCTTTTTTATGAAAAATAGTCATCAGAATACCGACTGCAATCCAGGTCAATTGTCTTAGGCGTCGAAGTATAGAAATCGAAATCCACACGGTAGCTCCTTGAATACCAATTATTGTTAAGGTTATTTTATTAGCGAGTTCTTCAATTCCAATCTGCCCTGGGACAACTGCCCCCATACTTTTGATAACGATAACCGACATATCAAGAACTAGTCCGTGCATAGGTTGTATAGAAATTTCCATGAACGAAAGCAGAAAGTAAAACTCTAGACTTCCAACAATCCAATGTAAAGTAAAGAATAAGTAGGAGTACCAGAATATTTTTTTTTCTTGCTGAAAGCATATTTTTGTGTTATAAAGGGTCGCAATTATGGATGACTTTATTCTATTCCAAATCGAGTTTTTCTGTACTGTTGGTTTTTCTTTTAGGGGTTTTGCCAACCAGATAAATAAAGCGACTTTAATGATGAATAATATGCCTATTGATCCCGCGATCAACAATTTTACTTCTATAGAGAATATATTTTGACGCTGGCTAAGAAGTAGCCATAGCATTGCCATAATGAATAACATCAGCTGTGATAGTGTAGCGGTTATTCTAGAAACTGTAACTGATTTAAGGGCTGTCTCGGAATCTATCTGGTAGGTAGTGAGTAGTTTAGCTTTTAATAGATCGCCCGCTACCACACTGGTTGGATTGAACAGTGCTAACGTTTCACCAATCTGTCGAATAACAAATAACTGAAATAAACCAATATTTTTCTTTTTGTCACCCATGCATACTTGCCAGCCCAGTGTGCCCAAAAGATAGGCAGTAAATGTCAAGAGCAGCATGTAAGTGAATTTAAAACTCACCCGATTAATTTCGTTTATCAAGGTGTTGTAATCCGTATTTATTACAAATAGGGCTATAGATAGGAGAGCGATGATTACTAACGCAGTCTTGCTGAATTTTAGCCAGGTATTTAGTTTGCCCATGCCAAACCAGAGGTATTGCTTTTGATGCTTAATTGTTGTACATCTAGAAAATATTGGTGGGATAATTTATTCCAGTCGAGCTGCGATACGAATTCAAGGCCTTCCCTTATGAATCTTTGTCGCAAAGTGGAGTTGTTGATGATCTTTTCTAGAAAGTAAACATATTCTTGTGCACTTTCGGGAGCACATTTATATCCCGATATACCGTGTACGATCAGCGAGGCGGACCCCCCGCCGTTTGCAATGACACAGGGCAGGCCAGAAGCCATTGCCTCAACGACTACATTTCCGTAGGTCTCTGATGTAGAGGTGAATACAAATGCATCTGCCGAGGCATATAATTTGGAAAGCTGTTCATGATTCTGCTTGCCTAAAAAATGAGCTTTTGGCATTTCTTGCATGGCGATGAACTTGGCAGTTCCTTCTCCCGCTATCATTAGATTATAGTCACGCCCTGATCCTTCTAGAGCTTGATAGATCTCAATTAGCGTCTTTATGTTCTTTTCCCAGACGAGGCGACTTACAAATAGTATGTTTGGGTTTGTATTTCCGGTTATACCCCTCAGGTACGATTTGTCGCTCTTGGAAGGGTTGAATAGATTGCAATCAATACCACGGGGCCAAATCTTTATTTTTTGATGGTCAATTCCGATATTGGAAAGTTCGGTAGCAATGGATTGGGTGGGTACGTAGGTTATCCCACAGCGGTTATAGAAGCTGAGCATTGCCTTCTTTATCCAGTGTTGGGTTGGTTTTACCAATGAGGTCATATTCCTGAAATAGTAATCTATATAGGAAATGAAATGTGTGTGATAAATGGTTAGCACAGGGATACCTCGCTTTTTTGCGTAGTTGAGTGCAAAAAAGCCTAACAATGAGGGGGTAGCTATGTGAATGGTATCTGGACCAAATTCATCCAGGGCCGATTCAAGTTTCGCCTTTATAAAGTGTGGGATTGCTAAGCAGTAATCTTCATTAACCGGAATTCTGAATGAAGGTACTTTGTACGATTTAAAATTACGGAATTGTTCAGGACCATTGCCATAGATAAAGAAATAATCGAATTCGGTATTGTCAATTCGATCTATTAGCTGGAACATAGTGCGTGAAGCACCATCAAAATCTGCTATCAATATTTCTGTAAAGAAGGCTACTTTTCTCATCTCTTAAGCTTTGCCCGTAAAAATATTGCTCATGCATGATGTTAAAGATAAGTTGCGATTAAGATTATGTGAATAATTTATGATTAAATTCTTTTCTGTTCATTTTTTATGCATATACAGCATACGTATAAATAATATTGAAGTCAAGTTGAGTTTACATGAGGGCTCTAATTTTGTATTAGATCAGAATCAATAGTTATGTTGTTGTATTTATCTTATGAAAGAAATCGAAAGCAATGGAATATCAGGATTTTAATTCTATCGTTTGTATGTTGTCTAGCATGGTTTCTACAGGCTTTCAGAACAGAGGGGGGGGCGCAAGAAAGGATCTTTGAACCTATCGTTTCTGCACTTCCAGTCGCTAACAGCGGAGAGATGACTATTTTGACGTATAATATTGCCGGACTTCCTGAGTTGCTGTCTAGTGCCAAGACACCTCGTGAATCCAGCATCCAAATGATCGGAAAGAGAATAAATAGTTTTGATCTGGTGAATGTCCAGGAAGACTTCAATTATAATAAGTTTCTTTATGCGGATAATACACATTCTTATCGTACAGCAACTATGGGAGGAGTACCTTTTGGTGACGGTTTAAGCACGCTGTCCAAGTATCCGATTACAAGATTTGAGCGTGTTGCCTGGGCGGATTGTAACGGTGCGGATTGCTTAACTCCTAAAGGGTTTTCTTATGCGAGAGTACAATTGGCTTTGGATGTCTTTTTGGATGTCTATAACGTACATGCTACGGCTCAGGATGATCTTAGGGCTACTGTGGCCAGAAAGCATAACCTTCAACAACTGGCTTCGTTTATTAGAGAACATTCTGATGGTCAGCCGGTTTTGCTTATGGGGGATTTTAATGCGCATTATTCTTTTGAAAGAGAATGGATAAAGGATTTTCAGGAGCATGTGGATGTTGTTGATAGTTGGGTGCTGCTACAGAATAAAGGTGAGTTTCCGGAGATTGATAGCAGTTTTTGTGCAAAGCATGCTCTTAGTGTTTCGGATCATTGTGAGAGCATTGATAAGATTTATTTTAGAAATAGTGAGCATATGGTATTAACACCAAGTGCTTATAAGGTAGAAAGGGCACTTTTTGAAAATGAGTTTGGGGAACAGTTGTCTGATCACTGCGCCGTATCTTTAAAGGTTTCTTGGGAAATACGTAATAGCGTACAATAAAACTCGACGGAATTATCTGAGGAATACTAATTATGTGATCATCAGCGGAATTTATGTATTATTTGAATGGTATATTTCTATAGTGTTGTTGTTTTACTATTCGTGTTTTTCTTGAAATTCAAGAATGCCAAAAAGATATCAATTTGTGCAGAACAACCTCTTCTTGATTTAGATGATTTCCAGAGAGGTGAGCTGCGTGTACTGACTTATAATACCGCTGGACTACCTCAACATATTTCTAGTGCAAGCACTCCGCGCCGAACGAGCATAGCTTTGATCGGTAAATATTTGAATTCATACGATATTGTGAATTTGCAGGAGGATTTCAATTATAATAAATCTTTATACAGCACTACTGAACATCGCTATAAGACTTTACACAAGGGAAGAGTGCTTTTTGGAGATGGATTGAGTACCTTGTCTCGATTTCCTATTGTGGAGTACCGACGTATCCCTTGGACGTCCTGGAATGGCTCGGATTGTTTGACTCCAAAAGGGTTTAGCTATAGTCAGATTCAGCTTTCCAAAAAGATTACAATTGATGTCTATAATCTTCATGCAAATGCCCATGACAATGTTCGGTCTGCGCAGGTCCGTCGAAAGAATTTGGATCAGCTGGCGCGATATATACATGATCATTCTTCTGAAAGGCCATTGTTGGTGATGGGTGACTTTAATGCGCATTACGCCCATGGATTGGATAATCTGTTTGATTTTCTTAAGATCATGTTTCGAAACAGTACCCATTTTAAGTTCGAGCCTACTTTGTATGCTATTGATCGCACTATTTTTAAAGACGATACTAGTCTTCCGCTATCGGATCATTTGGCAGTAATCGTGAACTTAAAATGGGAATGGACTTCTTGAGAACTATTGTTGTACTTTTTTTAACATATAGTTTTCTGCCAGTGTACCGGTGATTTCTTTGCCCTCTGTATCTAACTGTATTAATACATTTTCTCCCACTTTGTATTTAATATCTGTTTCTTTACCTTTCAAGTGTACTGTACCCCCGTTATCATGCCACATGAATTTTCCAGTGTCTGCAACAGTAAGGTTTCGGTCTTGATAAGTGGCTTTATAGGAAAAGGTTTCATCTTGATAGAGTTTAACTTCGGTTTCGATTCCTGGGCAATCTGCACATGGAACCGTGCCTTTGTATGTTCCCATCCAGTCCACAGAATTTTGGGAGTTGTGTTCATCCGGATGAGCGTGATTGTGACCATCGTTGTGGCTGTGGTGATGTCCTGTTGAATCCTGATGTTGTGTGTTTGTTGAGGTGTTCGAATTACAGGCTGTCACAGCCAAAATTGAAAATAGCGCAATCGTAGTAAGTGATTTGTTCATATTTAAAAAAATTGTAAATGATGCTTTATTATAAGAAACCGTTTTTGTTCCTTATTGTTTTATTAACTCGCAAAAGTTACCCTTTAATATTCTTTTCCTAAAATTGAAATCAGATTTTTATTTTATTTTTTCGTGTTATGGATGGCTTGGCGACTCCTTGCTATTGTACGCAAACGTGGATTTACGTAGGTTTGCAGTATGAAAGATATTCAATTATTGGAATTGCTTAAGAACGAAGTTCAATTTGAGGATGTTTTAGAACTGATTAAGAATGGCTATGCGTATACACCATCTGCTTTTAAAAACGGAGATCATTACAATGCAGAAAGTGAAAATCAGGGAAGCGCCCGTGTACTTTATGCAGCGTATTTAAATCAGCTAACGGAGGAGGAAACATTGCGTCTTTTTGGAGAACATTTTCGATCTGTATTAAATAATCCAGATGGGAGAGATCATCAAAATATACGCCAATTTTTAAAGCATGGGTGGTCAGGAGTTCGTTTTGAACGTGAAGTACTGACTAGGAAATAGTAAATGTCTTCTTTTAAGTAGGGGGCAATGTGCGGTTTATTTCTCAAGGATTACCTTTAGATTTTTTAATCCTTCGTCAAAATCCTTATTCATATCATAGCATAGCGTCATCAGATTAAAAGGATAAGGCATCTTTCCGTCTATAGCCCATTTGACTTGACTTTGGTTTGGAGCGATAGAGTCAACTTGAATAAAGGACTTGTTCGCTTGGTCTGAACCATTAAAAAATAAATCCATTTCTACACGTTTTCCATCGTCTATTTTGGTTATTACTTGTTTCCCATCACCAACCTTTTTGCTTTTCCAATTATAAGTAAAACCTACTGTGGCATCGGTACCTGTATATTCTTTTTGTATTTGAGGGTCTTGTTTGGACCAGTTGTCGTAATTACCTTGATTTTTTATTTGCTTTACATAATCGAAGACCTCTTGCTGAGGCTTGTTAATGACGATTTCACTACCAGCGTGAAAATCCTTAGGCATTATGGCTGCAACGATCAGAATGATAGCTATCAGACCGAGTATTGTTAATAGAAAATACTTAAAAAACTTCATACGTCAATAGTTTTGTTTTCTCCCTATATACTATACTGGGAGTTTGGTTTGAAATTATTTTAATTCGTTAATTATTATTTTTTTCATTTTCAAAAGCGCTGTTGTAGCTTTTGGGTTTTGTAACATTTTTTCTATCCCTTTTGGGATAACCTGCCAGCTTACTCCATATGGATCTTTGCACCAACCACACATACTTTCTTTTCCTTGGTGCGTAAACGCATTCCAATAATAATCGATATCTTCTTGATTGTCGCAGTGTACAACAAGAGATACACCTTCATTGAAAGCAAAGTTGTGTGCCAACCCTCCATCCATTGCCATTAACAGGAAGTTATTTGCCGAGAATTGAGTATGTTGTACCTTACCAGATAGCTCTCCGTCTTGGTGTCTCAGGATTCCAAACTTATGAAATGTCGGGAATACCGACTGATAGAATTCTACCGCTTCTTCGCATTTGCCATTTTGCTCTTGTGTAAATAGTAAGGTCGGGACTATCTGCTGTCCGATTACGTCCTTTAAATTGCCCAAATAAAGCTGCCAACTAACACCATATCTGTCCTCTAGCCAACCGTAATAATCACTCCATGGATATTTGTCCAGTGCCATCAGTATCTTACCTCCGGGTAATAATTTTTTCCATATCGTATCTATTTCTTCTTTTGTCTCTAAAGTGACCATAAAAGAAATAGCGGGATTAGGTCTAAAGGCCGTCCCTCCGTTTATTCCTGTAAATTTAACTCCCGATAGTGTTGCAGTGGTTACTACTGTGTCACTATGATTGACTTGGCTGTTTGGGAAAGCTGATGCATAAAAATGCATTGCTTCCTTGGCCTCTTTGTCAAACCATAGGGCAATTGATATTTGAGCTTTGTCTTTCATGACTGACTCATTTTATTTTTACCTTCGTAATGAATCATCCAAGAGATTCCAAATTGATCGGTAAAAGAAGCATACAATTCTGCGAAAAATTGTTCTCCTAAAGGCATCTCTATATGTTGGGCATTGACAATCAATGCGTCATATAGTTTTTTAGCTTCTTGAGGTGATTCTACATCTAGCATGATATATGTATTAGTGCCTGGAACGGCTTTATGGCCAAACTGTTCTATACAATCGGATCCCATGAGCATACTGTCTGCATTAATCATTAGCGCGGTATGCATTATTTTGTTTTTGTCTTCTTCTGCGAGAGGGAAGTTGGGATCAGCAGGCATATCACCAAATCGATAAGTGCCTACACCATCCGTGTTAAAGATTGTTCTGTAAAAAGCAAATGCTTGCTCGCAATTGCCGTTAAAATTTAAGTAAGCATGAATCTTTGCCATGTTGTATTTATTTGTTAGTTTGATTAGAAAGGTATTTTTCTAAATTGTCCAATCCGCTCTGAAAGCCTTCTTGGAAGCCCATATCGAGCATATCGTCCATTGCTTTAGTAGAATCGAAGCTGATGAGGTTGGTAACTGTTGTTTCTCTGTTGCCTTGTTCGAATGAGGTGTGCCATTTACTTCCTGGATGCTGACTGTAATTTTTCGCACCGTTTTCGTCACAGAATGCATCTATTCCAATAAAATATTGAAGTGGAGATATTTCTATATATTCGATTAAACTCCATATTTTCTCCCCTTCGGGAGAGACCATCGCATATAACCATCTGCCATCTTGAACAAAATTCATTTCTTTAGTTTCTACTTTCCAGGGCTGCGGAGCCCACCAGTTATCCAACATCGCGGATTGCGTCCACGCTGCCCAAAGGAGCTCTAAGGATGCCTGATATTTAGAAATTACAGTGATTGTATGTTTATTTCTATCAATATCGAATAGGGTATTGCTCATGGTATTTGGTTTTAGTTAAGAAGATTTTTGTATTTTTCTCTCCCTTCGATTATCACCCACATATTAATCAAAAAGATTATTATTGCCATTGGAAGTCCTTCTTGGGCATAAAAGAAATGGTGTAGTAATATTCCAATTATGATGGGGAAGATCATTATTGCGGCTAAGTTTCTGGTCTTAGGGATAATGAATAATAGACCTGCGATAATTTCTATTGTCGCAATTAGAGGCATCAACCATTTGATGGTGCCAAATGCTTCATTTACTTTTCGAAGTTCCTCTGGCATTTCCGGGACAGGAATATACATAAAAAATTTATTGAGCCCTGCATTTATAAAGAGTAGGCCAAATAGTAAGCAAATAATAAATTTTACGATTTTCATGGTCTTCTTCTGTTTATAATCTGATAATTATTTCTTAAAGTTATCAGTGAGATAAAGAAAACAACTTAGCATAAGATAAGTTTTACAATTTTTTAAAATATTTGTCACTAAAAATATGCTACTTTTGCAGGAGAAGCAAACTGGTTCTATCGCTGTTTCGATATTATCGGAAGAGAGGAAAGTCCGGGCAACAAAGAGCAACACGCTTCCTAACGGGAAGGACCCAATTTATTGGGTACAGAAAGTGCCACAGAAAATATACCGCCACGATTTTCGGGGTAAGGGTGAAAACGTGAGGTAAGAGCTCACGGTATTGTATGGCGACATGCATTACGGTAAACCTCGTGTGTTGAAAAACCAAATAGGTTGCAGGAATCGAAGGCTGCTCGTTTTCTCTCGACTTGTCGGGACCTGCAATGGGTAGGTTGATGGACCCCAAGAGTGATCTTGGGGCTAGATAAATGATAGAGATCCCAATACATTGGGATACAGAACCCGGCTTACAAGGTTTGCTTCTTTTTCTCTTTTTATAGTTCTCTTCAGGGGGCTAAATTTTTATGGATTTGTTTTTGGTTTATTTAACATTAATGCGTTCGCTTTACGTGCTGTAACGAACTTTTCTGACCGCTTGAGATTCATTGGAATCCTGAAAGTTTTTTCTTATTTTGCTCGACATTAATTTAAATGTGAATATGGCTACAGTTTTAATAATTGATGATGAACGTCCTATCCGTAGTTCTTTGCGTGATATTTTGGAGTATGAGGATTATAAAGTTTTTGATGTAGACAATGGTATAGATGGTTTAGAGCTTCTTAAAAAGGAAAAGATAGATCTCACACTCTGTGATATCAAGATGAATAAAATGGATGGGATGGAGGTTCTGACTGCTGCTAAGGAATTTTCAGATACGCCATTTATTATGATCTCTGGGCACGGTACGATAGAGACTGCTGTTGAAGCGGCTCGAAAAGGGGCATATGACTTTCTGGAAAAGCCGCTAGACTTAAATCGTTTATTGATTACTGTGCGTAATGCTCTTGAAAAAGGGTCTTTGGTAAAAGAGACAAAGGTTCTTAAGCGTAAAGTTTCTAAAACAAAGGAGATATTGGGAAATTCTGAGGGCATTTCACTCATCAAGGAGAGTATTGAGAAGGTTGCTCCTACAGAAGCGAGGGTACTAATCACAGGCGCCAATGGTTCAGGGAAGGAGTTGGTCGCTCGATGGTTGCATGAGAAATCCAATAGGGCTTCATCTGCACTTGTCGAGGTAAATTGTGCGGCTATACCGTCCGAACTGATCGAATCCGAATTGTTTGGCCATGAAAAAGGGTCATTTACGTCTGCTGTGAAGCAACGTATAGGTAAGTTTGAGCAAGCTAGTGGAGGTACGTTGTTTTTGGATGAGATTGGAGATATGAGCCTGTCTGCCCAAGCAAAAGTATTACGTGCTCTTCAGGAGAATAAAATAACCCGTGTAGGCGGGGAAAAGGAGATCTCCGTGGATGTTCGTGTTGTGGCTGCTACAAACAAGGATCTTTTAAAAGAAATCGATGCGGGTAATTTCAGGATGGACTTGTACCATAGGCTTAGTGTTATTCTAATCCATGTGCCTTCTTTGGCAGATCGTAAGGATGATATCCCTACTTTAGCAACGGCTTTTTGTGAGGAGATCTGTGCGGACTACAATATACCGACTAAAGAGATAACTTCTGAAGCAATGAAAGCACTACAAGCGCTTCCGTGGACGGGTAACATTCGGGAATTACGCAACATGGTAGAGCGTCTTATTATTTTGAGTGATCGTAAGATAACCGAAAAGGAAGTTAGATCTTTTGCAAATCCTTCTATATCTACGCATCATGGATTGGGTGGAGGATCAGCTATGATCGATTTGGATAGAATGAATAATCTAGAAGACTTTTTAACTTTCGCGGAAGAGAAATTTTTGGTATATAAGCTAAATAAAAATGGTGGTGATACGGGGCGAACAGCTAAGCTTTTGGGTATTTCTGAAGATGGGCTTCGTGAACGAGTAAGGAAATATAATATTGTATAATGATTAAAAAAAGGGCATTAGCCCTTTTTTTAATCATTATACTTTCGTTTTTGTTTATTAAATAACATAAATACTACTATAATAAGTAGTACAATTCCTATAATAATAAATACTATAGGTGATTGTTGATCTGAATCAATTCCTGACTGGGCCCACCCCATATTAGAAAGCAACATCAGGAAAAACACACTATGCCATTTTCTCATAATACTAATATAAATCGTTAACCTTTAAATATACTCAATATTGTTGGTTAAAGCAATTGATTTAAAGTTTTTTAACATCTGAGTAATTCCTTTTTTTGGTAGTTAGCGTCTTTTTTGAAGGTCTATTAAAACACAAGAAGGTGTCCTGATCGGGACACCTTCTTCATAATTTTAGGGGCTAATATGTTAAGATATCTCCGCTAAGAAATACCCCGATTGGTTAATTAGTTCTCTTTTGTTAATGATCTCCTGTAGATTGATGTGTCCGATCACGTATTTGTAATCCTCTCCATAAAACCGCTCAGAAATATTTTTGAAAGCTATGTTTTCCAAAACATTTTCATCCTCGTAACGGAAATATACTTTGATATCAAAATTGGTAGAATACGCTAGTTCTTGTGCATTCAGGTGTTTTTTATATTCATAACGATAGTCGTATCTAAGTGCCGTGATATCCGAAAGCACAGCAGATCCTGTAGGGTGACCTCCAGCGCCTTTGCCGTAGAAGAACTGTTCATCTGCGAATGCAGCTTTTACTAATACCCCGTTGTTCTCATTCTCTACATTGAATAACATGCTATCCTTAGAGACGAACTTTGGAATTACATACAATACCACTTCGCTGTTACTTACTTCTTTTGCTAGAGGGATAAGTTTAATTTTGAAGTTCTTCTCTTTAGCGTATCGAATATCAGCTGTGCTAAGCTTGTCTATTCCTAAGTTAAGTATCTTGTTTGGGTCTACAAATAAGCCGTATGCATGCGATGCTACGATTGCTAATTTGAACTTTGGATCATAACCTCCAACATCTAAAGTAGGGTCGGTTTCAGCAAAGCCTAACTCTTGTGCTTTTTTCAGTGCTGTATCGTAACTCTGGTTTTCGTTGAATATCTTGGATAAGATATAGTTAGATGAACCGTTAAAGATACCACTTACCGAATGTAGCAACTCATTGTCGTAGTATTCCTCTAGGTTTCTAATGATTGGAATACTGCCACAGACTGCACCTTCGTATAATAACGATGTGCCGTGCTTTTGTTGCAATGTTGTAAGTTCCTGTAGATGGGTAGCGATCATCTTTTTGTTTGCGGACACTACATTCTTACCGGTTGATAGTGCTTTTTTTGTGATTTCAAATGCAGCATCGGCATCATCGATCAATTCGACTACGGTATTGATTTCGGGATCATCCAATATAGCGCTAGCATCCGTCGAAAAGAGTTCAGCAGGTAAGCTTCGCTCTTTCTGAGCGTTTTTGATAACGAACTTTTTGATTTCTAAATTGAGATTTTTGGTTTTGATGATGTCGTACAACCCTTGTCCTACAACACCAAACCCAAACATACCAATTGTAAGCTTTTTACTCATTTCCCTTTTTTATACTGTGATTTAAGTTTTACTATTTCTTTTGTTATTTTATCTTGTCAAAGGCTTGCTGTAGATCTGCCTTTATATCGTCAATATGCTCGATTCCTACAGATAAGCGTAGTGATCCAGGGTAAACTCCTGCTGCCTTTTGTGCTTCAGCACTTAATTGTTGGTGCGTTGTCGCAGAAGGGTGTATAATTAATGTCTTCGCATCACCAACATTTGCTAAGTGACTGATCAGTTCTAAAGAGTCTATAAACTCATCTGCTTTCTGTGCACCACCCTTTATGGTGAAGGAGAGAACAGCGCCATATCCATTTTTAAGATACTTTTGAGCCAGTAGGTGATGAGGGTGACTTTTTAGCCCTGGATAGCTCACTTCTTCTACTTGTGGGTGTGCTTCTAGCCATTGCGCTATTTCCTGTGTGTTGTCAACATGACGCTGTACACGCAGGGATAACGTTTCTAATCCTTGCACAAGTAAAAATGAGTTGAAAGGGGATAATGCCGGGCCGAAATCTCTCAGTCCTTCTACACGGGCTCTAATCGCGAATTGGATGTTTCCAAAGGGGCCGTCTACACCGAATACATCGGAGAATACTAGACCATGATATCCTTCAGATGGCTCGGAGAATTGTTTGAATTTTCCATTCCCCCAGTTATAGTTACCTCCATCGATGATCACACCTCCTATACTTGTACCATGTCCACCGATCCATTTTGTTGCTGATTCAACGACTACGTTGGCACCATGTTCAAGTGGTTTGAATAAATATCCACCAGCTCCAAAAGTATTGTCTACAATTAATGGCAAGTCGTATTTGCGTGCTACAGCAGCAATTTTTTCGAAATCAGGAATGTTGTAGCTCGGATTACCAATTGTCTCAACGTATATCGCTTTTGTTTTATCGTCTATTAACTTTTCTATGTTTTCGGCATCGGTATTAGCTGCAAACCTAGCCTCAATGCCCAGTCTTTTGAAGGATACTTTGAATTGGTTATAGGTACCCCCATAAAGATTTGCGCTAGATACGAAGTTCTCTCCACTTTCTAAAATATTTGTTAGTGCAATAAATTGCGCTGCTTGACCTGAGGCTACTGCTACTGCTGCTACACCACCTTCTAATGCTGCGATCCTTTTTTCGAAAACGTCGGTCGTAGGATTCATAATACGGGTGTAAATATTTCCAAACTGCTTCAACGCAAATAGGTTTGCTCCATGTTCTGCATTTTCAAATACAAAAGATGAGGTTTGGTAGATAGGTAACGCGCGGGATCCTGTCGTAGGATCTACTTCTTGTCCTGCATGCACCTGTAATGTTTCGAAATTTAAACTTTTATTATTAGCCATTTTTATTTTTTTTTGCTGTAAGATATTATGTGGAAATGCGAAAGAAATTTGGTTTTTGGTCGTCATTTATAGTGTCAATTGCATATCACCTTATTATTCGGGACTGCAATAGATACTGACGACTAGCGCATTCGGGTAGAGATACAACTGATATTGGTTGTATAAAAGGAGATTTTGCGAGTAGGTTTACTATTCGCAACAATTGCTAATTGTCTTGTGAAATTTAATGTCATCGTCTTTTTTCATTTATATGCTCCAAAGATTTATTTCTTTGGACAGGAATTGGCACCTTTTCAAATCTTTTTTGAAGGTTGCCAGCGGGTCATTGAGCCAGTCTCTCGCCGCTTCTTTATAAACCAAGACCTATACTAGAAAGGTGTTGATTAGATACACTATCTATCGATAGTGCAGAGCAAATATAATACAAACTTTTAAATAACAAAAAAAATAGGACAAGTTTCTGCGAACTGTTGTAGTCAAGCCCTTAAAACTTCAGGTGCTTGACTGTTAGTCCATTGTTTATAAGTTGCTTTAATGCGGCGATACCAATAGTTAAGTGGGTTTCGACAAACTTTGCGGTAACCGATAGATCGCTTTCAATTGTTTTAACGCCTTCTGGAATCATTGGTTGATCCGAAACGAGTAAGAGTGCTCCTGTAGGGATTTTGTTTGCAAAACCCACGCTGAAAATGGTCGCGGTCTCCATATCTACGGCCATGACACGTATAGTCTTTAAGTATTTTTTAAAAGCTTTATCGTGCTCCCATACCCGCCTATTTGTAGTATAAACCGTTCCTGTCCAATAGTCTCTGGCATGATCCCGAATTGTAGTGGATATTGCTTTTTGCAGTGCGAATGCGGGTAGGGAAGGCACTTCTGGTGGAAAATAATCATTTGAAGTTCCTTCTCCCCGAATAGCAGCAATTGGCAGTATTAATTCGCCCACAGCAATTTTCTTTTTTAATCCACCTGTTTTTCCTAGAAATAGGACAGCTTTGGGTTTAATTGACGATAACAGATCCATTACTGTGGCAGCCATAGGGCTTCCCATGCCAAAGTTGATGATGGTTATCCCGTTGGCGGTGCATGCTTGCATGGCCTTGTCTTCGCCGTAAACAGGGGCATCTTCATGCATAGCAGAGAACATCTTAACATATTTAGAGAAATTTGTCAAGAGGATATATTCGCCAAACTCTTCTAAAGGTTTGCCTGTGTAACGGGGCAACCAATTTGAAACAATATCTTCTTTTGATTTGAGTCCAGGTGTTATTGGAGTCTCTACAGATTTAGTTTTTTTCATGTTCCGTGGTTTTTAATTAAAAAATAATCCCCCACCGAATGGGTGAGGGATCGTTGTATTAGGCTACTTTCAATTTCTTGATATCTGATTTAGCAAATTTTTTCTTTGCATAATCGAGCGTTATATGTAGCGTGGTGTCCTCACTTTCTTCTTTGCTTGTCGGTATCTCGAACATCGCATCGAGCATGATTGCCTCACATATACTTCGTAGACCTCTAGCGCCTAGCTTAAAGTCCCAAGCTTTGTCAACGATAAAATTATAAACCTCCTTGTCAAATTTGAGTTCTATTCCCTCGTACTCAAATAACTTGACGTATTGTTTTATCAACGCATTTTTAGGTTCTGTGAGGATACTTAATAAAGTTTCTTTATCAAGCGGATTCAAATGCGTTAATACCGGTAGTCGGCCTATCAGCTCCGGAATTAGGCCAAAGCTTTTTAGGTCTTGAGGTGTTATATATTTATACAGATTATTAAGGTCGATATCTTCCTCTTCTTCTATCATTTTATAACCTACGGTCTGTGTTCTTAGGCGGTTGGCAATCTTCTTTTGTATACCGTCAAAAGCTCCACCACAGATGAATAAAATGTTACTCGTATTTACCGTTATCATTTTTTGATCGGGATGTTTTCGGCCACCTTGGGGAGGTACGTTTACATTCGTTCCTTCTAAAATTTTAAGTAATGCTTGTTGTACACCCTCGCCAGATACATCTCTTGTGATCGAAGGATTATCGCTTTTACGAGCGATCTTATCAATCTCGTCAATATAGATGATTCCTCTTTCAGCGGAAGCTACATCGTAGTCCGCAGACTGTAGTAGACGGGTAAGTATACTTTCCACATCTTCCCCCACGTATCCGGCTTCCGTTAGTACAGTGGCATCGACTATGGAGAAAGGTACATTAAGAATTTTAGCGACGGTTTTTGCTAATAAAGTTTTGCCTGTACCTGTTTCTCCAACTATGATTAAGTTAGATTTCTCGATTTCAGTTTCATCTGAACTCGATTTTTGATTCAATCTTTTGTAATGGTTGTATACGGCTACAGAAATAACTTTTTTAGCATCATCTTGTCCAATTACATACTGGTCTAAATGCTGTTTGATTTCTAAAGGACGGATTAACTTTAGCGTGGTTTGTAGCGATTTATTTTTTCGCTGATTTAATTCTTCCGCTAAAATTTCGCCTGCTTGGGTCACACAGCGATCACAGATATGCGCTCCATCTCCGGCGATCAGCATCAATGCTTCGTTTTTGCTGATCCCGCAGAAAGAACAGTGGATATCTTTATTGTTCTTACTCATTTATTTACTTTCTTTTCTAGGTGCTAAGACCTCATCAATCATTCCAAATTCCTTCGCTTCTGCTGCCCTCATCCAGTAGTCACGGTCAGATGATTTCTCAACCCATTCGTAGGATTGACCTGAATGTTCCGCGATAATGGTGTACAACTCTTCCTTAAGCTTTAACATTTCGCGCAAATTGATTTCCATATCTGCTGCTACTCCCTGAGCTCCCCCAGAAGGCTGGTGAATCATGACACGCGAGTGTTTTAATGCGGCGCGTTTCCCTTTTGCTCCAGCGACCAATAAAACTGCTCCCATAGAAGCAGCCATACCTGTACAAATAGTCGCTACATCTGGAGAGATATACTGCATGGTATCATAGATCCCTAATCCCGCATATACACTACCTCCTGGAGAGTTGATGTATATTTGTATATCTCTTTGTGCATCAGTGGATTGTAGGAATAGTAGTTGCGCCTGAATGATGTTGGCAACTTGATCATTGACCCCATCTCCTAAGAAAATGATACGATCCATCATTAATCTGGAGAATACGTCCATCTGCGCTACATTTAACTGCCGTTCCTCAACGATGTAAGGCGTCAAATTGGTTGGTGTTTGAGTCTCTATACGGGAAATAAATCCGTCAACATGTTGAGAGCCAATGCGGTGGTGTTTGATGGCATATTTTCTGAATTCGTTTTTATCTATATTCATTTTTTGGTGATTTTACTTTTATAAATTATTAGACTAATATAAATTGTATTTTCTTAAATACAAATAATATTTATGTCTCCTTATTGTAAATTGGTAGATCTGAAATAAAATCTATGGTACTGTTTTCAAAATTAACTTTACAAAAATAGTGCTGCAAGCCGTTGCTAACTAATAAAAGCGGGATTTTGTGTTTGCTGTTGTAATTCCCAATCTGTTCAAAAGTACTTTGTGAGATCTTGACTCCTGGTGCTTTAAACTCAGCGAGTAAGATTTTTTCTCCTTTGTTATTAAATATGACAAGGTCGCTTCTTTTTTGCAACTCATTTATGAGCAGGCCCCCTTCTATTTGCATCAATGATTTGGGATACTTTTTGTGAAGATGTAAAAAATGTACCCAATGTTGCCTTACCCATTCCTCTGGTGTGAGTACCAAATTTTTCTTTCTGAGGATATCAAATACATAAACTTTGTTTTGAATACGGGTCAGCTTTAAAGGAAAAGGAGGTAAGTTTAATGGTACTGGCTTAAACATACGCAAATTTACGGAATTTTGGCTGTATAACAAAATGGAGGGGTGGACAGTGGTTAATTTTAAAGAACGTTTGTTCTTGTCGCTCAAGCCGCGACTGGCTTCTCCTTTTGTCTTGCCAAAAGGAGGCAAAAGCGCGTCACTATACCGGCTTGCCACAAAGCCTTCCTATCCCTTCAATTGGCAACCCGCCAAGGTGACATTTTCCAAAGTGAAAGAAGCTGCGAACAAGGTATAAAATTTTTGAGAAAGCGACCTTGTAGCATATGGAGTCAAAAGCCGTAAAGTTATCATAGTACAGCAGTACATCTTGCAGTAGATAAGGATTTACCTTCGGTGAGTTCACAAGCTCGGTTTCAGTCTAGGGGAGCAAATGTTTGGAGACCGAGGAAATTGCCATGATAGCTTTACGTACTGTGATGAACATAGGCTACAAAGCCTTGATTTATGGACTTTTGTTGATTTTGGTGTCCATGAGCTCCCTACGGTCAGTTTTTTGCTTCGTTTTTTTAACAAGCAAACCTTCAAAGATGCTCTTGAATGCCTTTAAAAAACAAACACAATGAAAAATAATGAAGGCTCTGTTCTGGCAAGGACAAAAGATAATTCAAACCTTCTTTAAAAGACATCAATATTTTAGCAACTTCCTATATATTCCTGTAGAATGTGTATTTTCGCAAGGTCATGAGTGCACAATCCATCTTAAGCGATATAAAGCAACGTAAGTTCAAACCGCTGTATTTATTGCATGGCGAAGAGTCATACTACATAGATCTAATTACAGATAGTGTCGAAAATAATGTTCTCAATGAAGGACAGAAGGGCTTTGACCAAACTATTCTTTATGGTAAAGATACCGACTTCTCTACGATAGTGAGTGCTGCTAAGCGCTATCCGATGATGAGCGATTATCAGGTAATTATTATTAAGGAAGCACAGGGACTGAAATGGAAAGGGGATGACGCATTCTTAACAAAGTATATAGATCAGCCTACTCCCACAACTATTTTGGTCTTCGCTTTTAAGCATGGCAAATTTGATAAGCGTACGAAGCTATATAAATCAATAGAAAAAAAGGGTATTGTCTTTGAATCCGAGAAGCTTTATGATAATAAAGTTGCCCCTTGGATTTTGGAAGAATTGCAACGTAATGGGCAAAGGATACATCCTCAGGCGGCAGCTTTAATGGCAGATTATTTGGGGACGGACCTATCGAAGATTGCTAATGAAGTACAGAAGCTTGTACTTAATGTACCCAAGGATCGGGAAATATCGGTTCAGGACATAGAACAAAATATCGGTATCAGTAAAGATTTTAATGTTTTTGAGTTGAATTCTGCTTTGGGCAAGCGCGAATTAATGAAGGCTGTTCAGATAGTCGATTATTTTGCATCAAACCCTAAATCGAATCCCTTTGTTGTTGTAATAGGTGCTGTTGCTGGATATTTCACGAAGTTATTGAAGTATCATTATTTACCGGATAAATCCTCGGCTGTGGTGGCTAAGGAACTCGGTGTGCATCCTTTTTTTACGAAAGAATACGACGCAGCAGCGCGTAACTTTAATCGTCGTAAACTATTTGATGTACTAGCTGTTTTACGGGAATATGATTTGAAGTCTAAAGGGGTAAATGCAGGCCCCAACATCAACGATGGTGAGTTGATGCGGGAGATGGTATTCAAGATTCTCAGTTAAAACGTTTCCCATCGGATAAGAGATAACTAGATCCATAAACTGATGGATCATGAATAATTATACACATATGGAAAAACTTTTTCTTTTCTTTTTAGGTTTCATTTGTTACACGGGGCTTCGTGCGCAGTCATTCTATACTGTAATTCAAGGAGGGGGCAATTTGGGCTTTGCCAACGAAGGTTATAAAGGAGCCTTTAATGGTTATTCCTTACATTTTATCTTTGGAAAGAACTTTGACGACAGAGCCTACCTTGGGCTTGGTTTGGGAAACGAACGGTTAAAAGGTAATTACAGAACGAATGACCCACATCAGGATGATCAAAAGAAATATAATTATGATCAGAATCTATTCCCCATATTTATTGATGGTAGATTGCCTTTCGGCGAGATAGGAGCTAGCGCCAGAATAGGTCTACTGATTAACGGCGGATATGCACCTCGACTGAGCCCACAATATGATAATGGGTTCTTATTCAAAGGAGGTTTTTTCTATCTGCATGAAGCTCCGGGTAGAACCGATTGGACGGTTTCAGCCAGTTACGGCTATCAGCAACTGACGAAGAACATTTTTAGAAAGGATTTTCAGCATCAACATTTTAATCTGTCAGTGGGTATAATGCTGAAGTAGTCCATTTAAACTTTTAACTTTACGAATATGAAGAACGGAAAAACGAGAGCAGATATTAAGCCAGGGATGTTAGTTAATATCGTGTTAAAGAAAGACCAACGAACAGGTATTCTGACGGAGGGTATTGTGAAAGATCTATTAACTTCGGCTCCGGTTCATCACCGTGGTATCAAAGTACGGTTGGATGATGGGCAGATTGGTAGGGTACAGGAAATATTGGAGGAGGATTAGCGATATTTTTTTATTTTTATTTTTTACTTGTTACTTTTCTTTCTACCTTTGTCCCTCGTGAAAATTGATGTTTCTGATTTGATTTCCAAAGACAATTTGTTCAATGTTTACATTGAAATATCACGAGATTGATACGTATAGCCCATTTGGGCTTTTTTTATGTCCAAAAATTGATCTTTGATTTCCATAAGGAAGTGTCACCCACAGTGAAGAAGGTATATATTCCTTATTCTCAGTTTGAAATTATTTAGTATTTTTAATATAAAAAATGACCAGCTACAGTAAATTACCCGCAATTTTAGTTTTAGAAGATGGAACAGTTTTTCACGGTAAGGCAGCCGGAAAGATTGGAACAACTACTGGAGAAATTTGTTTCAATACCGGCACTACGGGATACCAGGAAATATTTACCGATCCGTCTTATTTTGGACAGATTATGGTGACTACCAATGCTCATATTGGTAATTATGGTATTGATGAAGATGACGCCGAGTCTGATAAAATTCAGATTGCAGGACTGGTTTGTAAAAATTATAATATTAACTATAGCCGTAAAATGGCTGATGAGTCGATTCAGTCTTATTTTGAAGAGCAGAACTTAGTTGGTATTTCGGATATTGATACGCGTTCATTGGTGCGTCATATTCGTGACAAAGGAGCCATGAACGCTATTATATCGTCCGAAAATCTTGACGCAGACTCTTTAAAAGCAGCGTTGGCCAAAGTGCCTTCTATGGATGGGTTAGAATTATCGTCTTCGGTGACGACCAAAGAGCCTTACTTCTATGGTGATGAGACAGCTAGCACCCGTATAGCTGTATTGGATTTGGGAATTAAGAAAAACATCTTGCGCAATTTTGATGCGAGACAGGTGTATGCTAAAGTATTTCCTGCTAAAACTACGTTTGCAGAGATGGAAGCTTGGGGAGCGGACGGTTATTTTATTTCTAATGGCCCCGGTGATCCTTCTGCGATGGATTATGCGATTACTACTGTTCAACAGATTTTGGCGGCAGAAAAGCCTATGTTCGGAATCTGTTTAGGACACCAGATTTTGGCTTTGGCACATGGTATCCGTACACAAAAAATGTTTAACGGTCATCGCGGTATCAATCATCCGGTAAAAAATATCATTGCGGATAAATGTGAGATTACATCACAAAATCACGGATTTGGTGTTGTAAGGGAAGATATTGAAAATTCGGAAAATATTGAAGTGACTCACATCAATTTGAATGATAACTCGATAGAAGGTATACGTGTTAAAGGCAAGAATGCTTTCTCGGTACAATATCACCCTGAGTCTTCTCCTGGCCCACACGATTCCCGGTATTTATTTGATGACTTTATCAGCATGATAAAAGGATAATAAATAGAAAGAGCTCAGATGATTAACTGAGCTCTTTCTATTTAATAAAACTATTAGCCTTAAAAAACTTGATTCTTATCGCCAAATGTGATCATGATCATTCCTGCTACGATGACGAAAATGCCTAAAATCTGCATCCAGGAAATAGCGGTTTTGAAATATAAAGCCATGGCAAGTTGAACAGTGATAAACGTCCCGCCCGAGCATAAAGCAATTACGATCGGTTGTGACACATTTTTGAATAACTGTACCAAAAACCAACTTGCAGAAAGAAGTATAATATTTCCAATAATCAATGCATGCCAATGATATTTTGGATTGATTCCGCCCCACTTAAATAGGATACTGGATATGATTTGACAGGCCCAAAACGAGGCAAAATAGATGTAATTGATCATTATGTTATTGTTCGTTAACCGAAATTAAAACGAATATACGAATGGTAACTATGATTTTTTTATTTTCGTGTTTAATATACCCGGGGACTTTCTAACAGGTCGGTAACATAGCCTAAAATCTCAATTTCACTTTCGCCATCTTCAAGCATGGAAAATGTTAAATAGGCCGCATATATCTCACAGCTGAATACGATGTGTTTGTCCTGGATAATCGTATCTATTATTTCATCTCTAGTTTCAAAACCAATGTGCTGAAGCTCATTGTGTAGATTTGTTGAGATAGATTCATGACACTCGCCACTAGCAAAACCTACGATGATATGTAATATTAATTTATCAAAAATATCGGGGTCTAGACCTTTGAATCGATTGGCATAAAGCTCGTAATCAAAACGCTTTTTTGCACTATTAACTATTTTATCCCAGATCAAAAATTCTGTTTTCGTCTGCATAACTGCTCGTGTTTATAAAAGTGGTTAAGTAAATATAAGATATTCAGATTGTATTTCAAAGGCTAAAAAATCTTGATTTAGATTTTGAAGTCTGTCGGATTCGTATTATTCAGAAGTGTTAAAACTATTTTATAAACATAATTGTATATAGATTATACGGATTATTATGCCGTGAGGAACTACAAGAAAAGGAGGATATCATGTTGATCAACCATTATGTCGATCCAGAAGAGGATTTTGATTCTGACGAAAATGAGAAAGAAGCGTTAGAAGTGAACGATTTGGCTTTTGACGAAGAAAAAGGAAGTTATCGATTTGATGTGGAGGATAATGACCCCGATTGGGATCATCCTGCAGACTACGATACACTGAGTAGGGGGGCGGAGGATGATGCTTCTACCTATGATGTTTCTAATCCTTTCGTCGGTTCGGAATATTCAGATTTAGACGATTTAAAACAAGAGGATCTTGAAAATTCGGGAATGCGGATTACCAATAAGAAAAATCTGAAAGTTTCTAAGCTAGATCGGGATTTAGCTAAAGATGAAGAAGATTTCAGAGATGATCTGGATGAGGAGGGGTATCCTCGATAAAAGCTTTTGTTACATCTTTACATTGTTTACAAATAGATCTATTTTTGGTTGAGGTTAGTAAAGCAATCTCATTTTATGTCATTTAACCGTCATAAATCACTTGAAGACGTTCACGAAAGTGTGCACGTTTATCAGGGGCGTTCAAGGATAAAACGTTTACTCAGTTTCTTCGGTCCAGCTTATTTGATATCGGTTGGTTATATGGATCCGGGAAATTGGGCGACAGACTTAGCTGGTGGTAGTGCATTCGGCTATGCGTTACTATGGGTGCTTCTGTTAAGCAATTTGATTGCATTGCTACTTCAGAGTCTTTGCGCTCGATTGGGAATTGTGCGTGGAAAAGATTTAGCACAATGTAATAGAGAGCTATATCCTAAACGAACCAATTTTTTCTTGTACCTACTTGCCGAGATAGCGATTGCAGCCTGCGACCTGGCTGAGGTTTTGGGTATGGCTATCGGATTAAATTTACTTTTTGGCATTGATCTTATTTGGGGAGTTATAATTAGTTTCGCGGATACATTCTTACTTCTTTATTTACAAAAGTTAGGCATGCGGAAGCTAGAATTGTTTATTGTAGGGACTATTGCATTGATAGGCGCTTGTTTTGTTGTGGAGATGTTCTTAGCAAAACCAGATTTGGAGGAGGTGGCGAAAGGTTTAATACCCTCTATACCCAATGGAGCAAGGTTGTATTTAGCTATTGGGATTATTGGGGCAACAGTGATGCCGCACAATCTTTATCTACACAGCGCTTTAGTGCAGACCAGGAAAATAGAGAAAAACTTTACGTCTATTAAGAAGGCTATTAAGTACAATTTTTTAGATAGTGCAGTAGCGTTGAATTTGGCCTTTTTCGTCAATGCTGCTATTCTGATTTTATCAGCATCTGTTTTTTACAAAAATGGAATGCATGAAGTTGCCGAATTAGGTGATGCTTACCATTTACTTGGAAATATACTGGGTACGGAATGGGCGCCCAAATTATTTGCCATAGCATTGATTTTAGCGGGACAAAGCTCTACGGTAACGGGAACATTGGCGGGGCAAATCGTTATGGAAGGATATTTAAGGTTGCGGATTAGCCCCTTACTGCGCAGGCTTATTACTCGATTATTGGCTGTCGTTCCGGCTATTTTGGTGATACTTCATTTTGGGGAAGGTTATGTCGGGCAGATGTTGATTTTTTCACAGGTCTTGTTGAGTATGCAGTTGGCATTCGCTATCATTCCCTTGATACACTTTGTGAGCGACAAAAAAACAATGGGAGCATTTGTCATCACTCCTTCTGTAAAGGTATTATCTTGGACTGTTGCTGTTGTGATTTCGATTCTAAATTTCAAATTAGTGTATGAGGAAGTTTCCGGGTGGATTGCTTTATATCAAAATTTTTGGATTACTATTTTGTTGTTAACGGGCAGTCTTGGGGTGTTGGCTTTACTGCTGGTTACCATTTTTTATCCGTATACTAATGTTGGTAAGCCCGCGACATTGGACTTGCATTCTGCCTTTGAAGAGCTGGAGTTTGGACGGACGAATCAAATAAAAAGAATACTTTTGGCGTTAGACTTCTCTAAATCGGATGAAGCAGTTATTAACCAAGCGCTGTCTTTCAACAAAGATGATGTTATATTTGTCTTAACACATGTCGTAGAAAGTGCCTCGGTTAATTATTCCGGTGAAGATACGGGAGATTATGAATCTGTGCACGACAAAGAGCATATCCGTAAATATGTAGAGCTGCTCCGTGGATTCGGATTTAATGCATCATATGAACTGGGCTATAGCAATAGGGTTAAAGCCATTAAAGGTTTAGTTGAGAAATTGGATATTGACCTTTTAATTGTTGGGTCACATGGGCATAACGGCTTTAAAGATCTTATTTTTGGAGAAACGGTAAACAAATTACGTCACACCGTTAAAATTCCGGTTTTAATAGCGCAATAGGAGATAATTATGGAAATAAAACTAATAGGGAAAAAGGCTCTGGTAGGCGGGAGTTCTTCAGGAATTGGAAAGGCCATTGCAATAGAGCTTGCAAAATGTGGTGCTGAGGTGACTTTAATGGCTCGCTCAGTAGATAAACTTGAGATGGTGTTGAAAGAGTTGGACGTAAGTTTTGGACAACAACATGGCTATCTACATACCGATTTTAATGATCCGAAAAGGCATAGGGATAATTTGAAAGATTATTTTTCAAATCATAAGGTAGATATCTTGGTGAATAATACCAACGGTCCGCAGGCCGGAGATGTGTTGTCGAAAGACGAGTTTGACTATCAGCAAGCTTTTGATTTGCTGTTCCAAAATGCGGTATTAACTAGCCAACTAGCATTGCCCTATATGAAAAGTCAGGGTTTTGGGCGGATTATTAACGTGTCATCGATGACAGTTAAAGAGCCTCAAGATGCTCTTGTTCTATCAAATACGATGCGTACGGCTCTTGTATCTTGGAGCAAAAGCTTGTCGAATGCTGTCGCAGCGGAAGGTATTACTGTCAATTCTATCTTAACGGGATATTTTGATACGGATCGTCTTAATAGTTTGATGGAGTCTCAGGCTCAAAGCAGGGGAGTTAGTGTAGACGAGATCCGTCAACAACGTATTGCATCGGTACCCATGCATCGATTGGGGGATCCGAGCGAGTATGGGTATTTAGCGGCATTTTTAGCTTCCGAGTATGCGGCATTTCTTACAGGAACGGCTATTCCTTTGGATGGAGGGATTGCAAAGACAATATTTTAGAAAAGAGTAAAGGGACGATACATTACATCGTCCCTTTATAAATTGTTATGGCTTATCCCACCACACTCTAGTGTTTAAACCATCAGTTCCTCCGTATGGGAAAGCCTTTACAGCTGCCTCATAATTTGTCTTGTTATTTGATGCTTCTTGTGTTGGGTAACCTTCTCGACGAGGCATTTGACCACCATTGATATCAGCTGCAACTGTTAAGTTAGGGTATCCTGTTCTTCTCCATTCTGCCCAGCCTTCGTATCCGTAAGGGAATAAGTGAATCCAACGTTGTGTAGCAATTTGTTCAATTGCCTTATTTGCATTATATGCAATATCTATATTGGTTAAATATGTTGCTACATCTGTTGTAGAACCAGTCCATTGTGCGATAGATTGTTTAATAGCTTCTTCATAAAAAGATTTTGCCTGACTATCCCCCCCACTTATCCATCCCAACTTTGCAGCTTCTGCTTTAGCGAATAATAGTTGTGCATATGTCACTAGATGAACAGGTGAATCTTGCTTTCTAATTGAACTGCCAAAAAGTGATATTTTTGGTATATCAACATCAGGATTGGGGACTAGTTTACCAAACTCTAAGCCTGCATATCCTCCAGTGTTATTTTTATCGCCGAAAACAGGTAGACGAGGGTCGTTATATGGTAACATATGATCAACCAAAGTTTTGCTTAAAGCATACCAGTTTCTTTTTAGGACAGTAAACGAGTTATACCAGAAATTTTCATGAGCTGATTCTGCTAGGTGAGGATAGGATAAGTTATCACTGTTGGAAGTTAAGATGCCAGCATCCATTGCTTTTACAAACTCCGCTTTTCCTTTTTCAGGATTTACTTTAGAAAGGCGTAATGCCATTAACATATGGATAGAGTTACCTAATTTTTTCCATTTTGCAATATCACCTTTGTAAACAATATCATTTTTGATATTTCCATTCGTTAAAACAATATTATTGTTTGCTTCATCTAATAGTTTGAATATGCTATTATAAATTTCTTCCTGTTTATCATATTTTGGATTAGATAACCCTATTCCTTTAAGTGCTTCATTCATAGGGACATCTCCCCATCGGTCTGTAACGTGCCACATGAAGAAAGCCTTTAATGTTTTTGCGACGGCAATCTGATTGACAACAGGTCCTTCATTGGCATTTAACTCTTTCTCACTTTGGAGTACTGCTTCAAGATTCATCAGTGGACCAGCATACCAGGTAGAAAAATTAAAGTTAGTTGCTATAAATCTTGAATTGTCAGTGAAAGTTGTTAGACTAAGATATTGGGGGTAATGTACACCATATGCGCTTGAGCTCACATTGGATAGATAGAGCTGTGAATTAGCTATAAGTTGTGTTCCGGAAGCTTTACTTGGTCTATTCGGATCCTCATAATATGAATCGTCAAACTTTGTACAGGAGATAATTAACATTGGACTGATAGCAATCCATAGATACTTCATTATATTATGCTTTTTCATGACTTTCTATTTAAAACTTAACACTTAAATTAAAACCATAGGAGCGTACGGTCTGTAATTCTCCTTTTTCTATCCAGCTGATGTTCGCACTACCTGAAGACAACTCTGATGGATCAAGACCTTTTGGCGCTTTTTGCCAAATCATCCAAGGATTTCGGGCTATAGCAGAAATTCGTATTGATTTTAAAGGAGTTCTGCCTAATTGATTATCAGTGAATGTATAGCCTAAACTAACTTCCCGTAATTTGATATACGAAGCATCGAATACCCACTCTTCATAAATTCTAGTACCAATCTGATTTCTAAAATAGGTTCTTGCATCAATAAATGCGTTTACCTCTTGTCCTGATGATTGTGATATCCCGTTGATTTCATAACCTCCACCATCAACTAAAGGATCACGGACATTTTTACCTTTGCTATTTAGAACTGCAGTTTCTTCAGCCTGACCGGACTTTACTGCTAACATTTTTGACCAACTAAAGAATTTTCCTCCCGATTGGAAGTCTATCATGGTATTCAAGTCAAAGTTTTTATATCTGAAACTATTAATAAATCCACCGGTGAATTTTGGAACAACCGAACCAAAATTCTTATTTAACTCTTGAATCGGTAAGTTCGCGTTGTCTAGCAATATTTTTCCAGTCGCCTCATCTCTTTTGTATCCAGGTCCTACTAATGAACCAAATGCTTCTCCTTTATTAGCATATAGATATACTGTTTGACTTGAGTAGGTGTTGTTGTCCAGTTGATAGGAATCAATTCCTGTTATCAGTTCGTGAATAATACTGTTGTTTCTTGCCCCGTTAAGTGTTGTGTTCCAAGTAAAGTTACTAGTTTGAACTGGGGTTGCTGTCAGTGACAACTCAATACCGTTATTTTCTATATCGCCTGCATTCACCCTAAATTGAGTGAATCCAGTCGCTACAGGAGAAGAGAGTCCAATAACTTGATCTTTGTTTCTTTGCATGTAATAAGTGAAATCTAATCCTAATCTATTGTTGAAGAATTTTAAATCTGTACCAATTTCAAAGGAATTCGCAAATGATGGTTTCAAACTAGGGTTATTTAAAACATCAGGTACATAAAGTGTATTTATCGGTCCATTCGAACTCGTGTACACGGATCCAATTTCGTAATTTAAAATAGTAGAATATGGTGGGACAGAAGCTCCTGCTACAGCGTATGAACTTCTTAGTTTACCAAAACTTAAGATTGAAGATTCTATCAAATTACTGAATACAAAAGAACCAGATACAGAGGAATAGTTGTAGGCATTGTTGTCTTTTGGCAATGCTGAAGAAATATCTCTTCTGAAAGATCCGTCAATAAAGTAGGTTTCTTTGTAGCCTAAAGAAGTCATTATATATGCGGATCGTGTTTGTTCCTTTAGTTTGTATGAGGCGACAGCAGGCCTATCTATTGAGGCTTCGATGTTATAGAAACCAATTGAACTCAGTCCTCCTTGTGTACGTTGGCTGAGGTAGTCATAATTACGTATATAAATATTTCCACCAAGGTTGGTATTGAGGGATAAGTCTCCCCATACTTTATCATATTGAGCAAGAAATTCATAATTGCTTTCTTCGTTTTGGTATTTGCCCACACTATATCCTTGATTTGATTTGAAAGTACCATCGGCACTTTCTGATCGTCCTCCGATAGCGAGTCTTCTGCTGATGTTTTGTGTAAATTGATCTCTTCTTATGAAACCTGAGACCTTAAGTTCTGAAAAAATCTTGTAGGTTACTCCAACATCTCCAAAAAATCGATCTCTAGAATCATTGTTTAGATTTTCATAGGCGTCAAAAAATGGATTATTCCAGTCTGACGGTGTGTTATTGACTATTAATTCTGAAGTTGTATTTGGATTCACATTCCAGTTTAGAATGGTACCATCAGCATACTTATAATTCCGTAATCGGTTGATGTCTATATTTCTTTGAAACCATTGTGTCGCCCCCGTAAAGGATCCTTGATAACCTTGTGTAGGGCGTTGTCCTTTGTTGTTGGCATAATTGATATTAGCAGATGCGGTCAGTTTTTCTGTTATGTCCAGTGATCCATTAACAGCAAAGTTGTTTCTTTTGAGCCATGTATTAGGGTAAGTACCTTTGATATATGCGTTATTATAAGAAAAACGAATAGCACTGTTTTCTGCCCCTCCACTTATCGTAATTCCGTTATTGGTATTTATCCCTGTATTGAAGAAATCTTTGATATTGTCAGGTTGTGGTACGAATGGGCTAGCCTTTCCATAATCTGGATCCTGAGGATAAAAGCTATAAAACATTCGGACAGGTGTTCCATCCATTTTTGGCCCCCAAGATTCATCATTACCATTTACGTAGAATTCTCCTGAAGCCAATTTCAAAAAGTTCTGGTTATTGCCCACTCCATATGTGTTTTGTAGGGGCATAAAATTGCCAACCCGTTCGAATGAAGTTGCAGAGCTAAGATCTATTGCTACTGATTTAGGGCCTTTCTTGCCTTTTTTTGTAGTTATCATAATAACTCCATACTGCCCACGGATACCATAGAGCGCCGACGCTGTGGGGCCTTTTAGTATGTTGATGTTTTCGATGTCTTCTGGGTTGATATCTTGTCCTACGTTTCCTAGGTCGACTCCATTTCCATTACTTGAACTGAAATTTGAGTTGGAGATGGGGGTTCCATCAATTACCATTAAGGGTTGCCCCCCTCCTGTCACTGAATTAATCCCCCTTAATTTTATTTTTTGAGTTCCTCCTAAATTTGCTCCCGAAGAACCAGTTACCTGAGCACCGGCGACCTTTCCCGCTAGAGATCCTAAAACGTTAGTTTCCTTTGTGAAAGTCAAATCATCTCCTCCAATTTTCTGGGTAGAGTAACCTAACGATTTTTGAGATCTTTGGATCCCTAGAGCTGTTACAACAACTTCTTCTATATCCTCTTCTCCTGATAGCAGTGTTATTCTTATCGTCTTTCTGCCTCTTACCTCTATTTCCTGCGGGCTGTATCCAACAGCAGAAATTAATAATGTTGAATTTTGGTCTGTATTCAAAGAGAATAGACCGCTGGAGTTTGTTGAAGTTGCAGTAGAGGTCCCTTTGACCGTGATTGTCACTCCTGAAAGTGGAGTGCCATTTTGATCGGTCACTTTCCCAGCTACTGAAACCTGCTGCGCATTTACAACCTGTAAACCGGCGCTAGCCATCACACATAGTGTGGTGAGTAGATGAATTTTCATGAATAAGGCTTATTAGTTTATAATTATTAAGTTTGTATGGTTACTCCGACCGACTTAACGGTCGGAGATTTTTTTGGTTCTGGTGTTAGGCGTTTTTCAATACCCCTATCCCCGGACGATCAGGCAGTATACACTGACCATCTTGTACTATCATTCCACTATAGATATCATTACCGATTAATAATGCTCCATCCAAATCTGCCCAGTCGATTAGTGGTGCAAGCTGTGCTGCAGCGGATATTGCACAAGAGGTCTCGGTCATGCACCCCAGCATGACTTTCAAGTCCAAGGCACGTGCTAGTTCGGCCATCCGTTTTGCTTCACGCATTCCTGTGCATTTCATCAATTTGATGTTTATTCCTGTATACACGCCTTGCAGTTTCGGTATATCGATCAGCCGTTGACAACCCTCATCTGCAATGGTTGGAATGGGGGAGTGGGCGGTAAGCCAGGCATTCTCATCTAGCATTTCTTTCGGCATAGGTTGCTCTAAAAATACTACATTCCTTTCATTAAGCCAGTAAGCCATTTCCAATGCTTCTTCTTTATTTTTCCAACCCTGGTTTACATCGGCACATAAGGGTACATCGGTGACCGAACGGATGGTGTCAATAATCATCTTATCCGTATCGAGACCCAATTTCACTTTTAATATCTTAAATTGTTCCGCTTCTTTTACTTTTTTACGAATCATCTCCTCACTATCGATACCAATAGTGTATGAGGTAGGGGGGATTCGATTGGGGTTTAATCCCCATATCTTGTAAAAGGGCTGTTGCATTATTTTTCCCAATAAATCGTGCAATGCGATATCAATAGATGCCTTGGCTGCTGTATTTTTCTCTTCCAAGAGATCTACATAAGAAAGGATCTCTTCTGTCTCGAACGGTGATGAAAAAGCTGATAAATCTACTTTTCGTAAAAAAGTGCAAACACTTTCCTGTGACTCGCCCAAATAGGGAGGCATACTTGCTTCGCCATATCCAATGATGCCGTCGTATTCTATTTCGGTCAATACCACGGGAGTAGTCGTTCTACTAAATGATGCAACTGTAAAAACGTGACGCATTTCTAAGGTATAAGGCCTAAAGCGCAACGTGAATTTCCCCATTTTCTTTGTTTGCCAATCTGTGGTGTTCATGGTGTTATGATTGTGCTAAATAATTATTTTTTATAAAATGAATTGTCCTGCACGCGTTCGATTGCTTTATCGTTTGATCCTACGTAACGTTTGGCAGCAACCACAGTCCTCGTTTGGAAGTCATCGTAATTGTTTGCATCTTTCAGTATAGAATTGATGCGTACCGTCCCTGCGGAATGAATAAATTCGCCATTGCCGATATATAGTGCTACGTGTGTGACACGAGCATTGGGGCTTTTGGCCTTTCCGGCAGCAAAGAACAGCAAGTCGGCGGGTTTTAGATTCTTTAATGCTTTGGAAGGATCAAAATGCCCCTCTTGGTCTAGAATGTCGACTGGATCACCCACTAATACTTGTTGGGAAGCGTCTCGTGGTATTACATAGCCATTCATAAAGAAAGCGGTTTTTGTGAAACCGCTGCAATCTACTCCTTTGACAGATGTCCCTCCCCAAAGATAGGGAAGTCCCAGCATGCTTTGGGCACTACTTAATACGTTGTCGGCGGTAAGGCTTCTAGACTTTATCCAGGTATTTAGATCGGTAGCTTCGCTTTTAGGTACGTATCCAATTCGTCCGTCGGGATAGGCTATCTCGTAATACTGAGTGGTTTCTTTTTGCAATGCCAGAATATTACCATATACTAAGTCTGATACGCGTACACTTTTAGGATCTGGTTTTGATAAAGATTTCCCAAAGTCACTGATGTATATGATTTTTCTCTGTGCCTTCCACTTTTGTAATTCAGGGGATGACATAGCTACTACCGAAGAGGTGGGGACCCAGGAGATATAACCTTCAGGTGTACGTACTCTATATTCTCCTTTGGATCGTTGTAGAATATCTACCTGTGTCCCTAAAAGAGCTTGAGAAGCCATTTCAGAGGCGTGCCCTGGTTTTGTACGTAGATTAGCTACCGATAAGTTTATAATCCCTGTCGACTTTGTCCCTACCGAAGTATCGGGATAGAGTTGTATTTTTATTTGCGCCCCACTATTTCGTAACTTTTCTTCCAAAAAAGGAACCGCGTTGACTTCGGTTGTTTGTACTACAAATGAATTTTTTTGGAGGTCTGCGGTGGTCAATTCGATTAACTTCGTTCTTTTATCTGGAGCAAACTTTGACTTTCCCGCTTCTATGGAAGCAACAACAATTTTGTATGTAGTAGAATCAACTTGAGCAGCGATTTCAAGCGATGAAAATACAGTTAATATAGGAAAACAAAAGTATGCGATTTTTTTTGTCATAATCATAATCTCAATAGTGGAAGGCCTCTTTAATCAACGTCTAATTTACAACAAAAATGCAAAGAAATGCAATTTTTAGTGTATTAATTAAATGTTTTTGCGGTTTTTTATTGACAGTTTGATTAAAATCGAAAAACAGGAATAAAACTATAATTGGGCTGTGTGAAGTCAATAGTTGGTAGTGGGCAGCGGCAAAAACAAGAGGAGCCGTATGTAGCTCCTCTTGTTTTTTTATTGAAATAGGCCGATCTGACCGTCATTGTCGGTCTGGATATCTTCTGGATTTGTAATTTCAAAAGGAATCGTATCTGTTTCCTTTTCCGGAATTACCGCTAGGTCAATTTCTTCACGAAGGCTGGTGACTTTGTGTACATTATGAAAGGATAGTCTATTTCCTTGAGCTTTGATTTTTTTTACATCTATTAATTCATTCAGCGGTTGTTCTATTGTTTCCGGTACTTGGGACTTGCCTTTAAGTTGATCAATTTTTACTATTGGATCTGGATGATTGGTCAATAAGATCAATTTAGATCCAGGTTCTTCATTGATGAAGGAGATGCGTTTGCCTACCTGAACATCCTCAAACACGAACCGTTTGACATAGTATGCACCGGACTTCCCGTCTTGGTGTACTGCGGTATATACATGATTCGGATAGTGTTTTTCTATTCGGATCATTTTTTCGTCAAAGTGATTGTTGAGATCAAAATTGGATAACTCGAAAGAACCGTCGCTAAAGATGAGCAATATTTTATCATCCCCATCAAACTCACCCAAGAATTTACCTCTTTCGTCTGCGTTGAGTCGCTTTAATATGTCGTCATACCATATTTTGCGTCCAGCAAGTGTCGAAACTCCCGCACTTTTGAAGGTTATTTTCTTTACGGGGTATTTGGAAACAATATTTCCCATCGAATTTTTTCCTTTTATGGCGATCTCTGCAAAATTTTGATCAAATGTGGTCTTCCGTAATTTGGTATGCGGCTTGAGTTGGATATTTACTACTTCGGCTTCTCCATTGGGGTTGGCTGAGAAATATAACAGCTTGGACCCTTTTGTTCCCTTAGTGATATCATAGTCTTTGTCTCTTGTTACACCGGTTACGGAGAATCTTTTTATATAAGTAGTTCCATTAGGACCATCTACGTAAATAGCATTGTATATGGTGCGTTCGTCCCCTTTTTTGAAAACGGCGACGTGGATAATATCTTTTCCGACAAAGACCTTATCTTGCACCTTGACTACACTGTATTTACCATCTTCGCGGAAGACAATAATATCATCAATGTCTGAGCAGTCAGAGACAAACTCATCCTTCTTCATACCTGTTCCGATAAAACCTTCGGCGCGATTGACATATAGTTTAGCGTTGGCTAAAGCAACTTGGGCAGCTTCTACTTTATCAAATACACGTAGCTCGGTTTTGCGTTCACGTCCTTTGGCATATTTGCTGCGCAAGCGTTCAAACCAAGCGATTGTAAATTCGGTAAGTTGTCTAAGGTTTTTCTTAACTTCTTTAATCTCGTCTTCCAGTGCTCTCATCTGTTCGTCGGCTTTTTTAACGTCGAATCTAGTGATGCTACTCATTGGTTTATCGATGAGTTTTTTATAATCCTCGGCAACGATTTCTCGGTAGAACTGGTCGAAGTAAGGTGTGAAAAGACGAGTCAACACTTGAACTACAGTGTCGAAATCTCCAGAATTTTCGTAATCCGGATGCTTGTACATTCCCTCTTGGATAAAGATCTTTAAGAGGTTACTAAAGAAAATTTTCTCCTGTAATTCGCGGAGACGGATTTCAAGTTCAAGTTTTAATAAGGCCTTTGTTTGTACTGTGTTTTCAATAAGAATGTCATTGACACTCATAAAGTAAGGTTTACTTTCCTTGATGACACAGGTATTGGGTGATATTGACGATTCACAGGATGTAAAGGCGTATAGCGCATCTATAGTGACATCTGGAGAGATGCCCGGGGCTAAGTGAACGATAATCTCTACGTTCTCAGCTGTATTGTCCTCTATTTTTTTGATTTTAATTTTTCCCTTGTCATTGGCCGAGACTATACTTTCGATCAAAGCCCCTGTGGTGGTACCAAAAGGGATTTGGGTGATGGCAAGTGTTTTTTTATCGCGCTCCTCGATTTTGGCTCTTACTCTTATTTTCCCTCCGCGTTGTCCTTCATTGTAGTTGGAAACGTCAGCTAGACCTCCTGTGGGGAAGTCGGGGAATATATTTGGTCGTTCGCCTTGAAGTACTTGAATGGAGCCATCTATTAGTTCAATAAAGTTGTGCGGCATGATTTTGGTCGCTAGACCTACTGCGATACCTTCGGCTCCTTGTGCCAAGAGTAGAGGAAACTTGACAGGTAGCGTAATAGGTTCTTTATTCCGTCCATCATAACTCAATTGCCAATCTGTAGTATCTGGATTAAATACCACCTCATTCGCGAATTTAGAAAGACGTCCTTCAATATAACGTGGTGCTGCTGCCGAATCACCGGTTACTGGATCACCCCAGTTACCTTGGCAGTCAATCAAAAGGTCTTTTTGACCGATCTGTACCATAGCATCTCCAATAGAAGCATCACCATGTGGGTGGTATTTCATCGTGTTTCCAATGACGTTAGCAGCTTTGTTGAAACGACCATCGTCCATTTCTTTCAAAGAGTGAAGAATACGACGCTGTACGGGTTTAAATCCATCGTTGATATGAGGAACTGCCCGATCCAATATAACATAGGATGCATAGTCTAGAAACCAAGTTTCGTACAGTCCTGATAGTGGAATCGTGTTGCTGGCTTGTTCAGTGTCCTGTTGTTGGTTGTTTTCTAAATTGTTCTCTTCAGAACCGTTTATTTCATCAATCATTTACGTTACTTTAATTATGCTAAGTCTGTCTTAAGGGGTGTTTCTAACTTGGTAAAATTACAAATTTCTTTGTGATTTTCGGCATTGAAAGGGGGCATATCAAAGAAATGTTCGTTGACCCCATAAAACTAACCTTATTGGTATAAAAGTCAGTAATTGGACATAAATATGACGAATAAGTCTTTCGAATGTTATTTGCGAATATTAATTTTGTGTTAACTCTATTTGTAAATCACTTTGTAGGGGATAATTGGATTATTTGATGTTATGGCAAAGAAAAACTACGTTTCAAATTCAACAGAATCCACCCGGATGTTTAAAAACGATTTTCTAGAGTCGTTGACCAAGGTTCATTTTACGGTCCCCTTGATTTTTTGGATACCGGTTATCATCTATTTTATTCGCAAATCGTATGTGGTTGGCGACATGTCTGTTGGTAGTATTTTACTTTACTTTTTACTGGGTTTAGCATTTTGGACATTTGCCGAATATATCCTGCATCGCTGGGTATTCCATTTCGTGCCCAAAAGTAAAATAGGATTGCGTATTCATTTTATTTTTCACGGGGTACACCATGATTATCCAAAAGATAGACTACGTTTGGTGATGCCGCTATCGGCGAGTATTCCTATGGCGACTATTATATATTTTATTTTTTATGTTTTCTTTCCTGAATTTATATTAGCATCTTTTTTTGCGGGATTTTTATTCGGTTATCTGATTTATGACGAATGTCATTATGCGATGCACCATGCTAATTTTAAGTCAGGATTGTTTAAGAAAATAAAAGACCACCACATGTTGCATCACTACTCGGATCCGGAAAAAGGATTTGGAGTCAGTTCTGCTATTTGGGACAAAGTATTTGATTCGGGATTTCCGAAGAAAGAGCCTAAAAATAAATAGGCTTTTTCTTTATCAATTATTGGATACGCTATCCTTTTTTAAAGAGGCCTCATAGTTCGCTTTATCCTCCTCATCCATCTCAGTGTCCAGATCATCTTCTTTGTAGCGCCCTAGTTTTATTTTGAAATTCTCGGATGTCCCGTTGATTCGCATTGGGATACCTAATATTCCGAAGGGTGGCAGTCCTAATCTAAAGCCGATGTTCATCCTGCCATCCAAGGTGACCTGTCCCTCAAAACGGGGGCGAAATCCTGCCATTTTCATCTTCGTACGTTCGATCGTTATTACATTGTTCTTGATGAAGGTAGGGATTTTAACTTTCTTGAGATCTGCATCGAGAAAGCCTTCTTTCGAGGTTGCCTGACTGATACCATTCAATAATTTGAAGTTTTTAAATCGGATTTTATCCAGGTTTAATGTTCCTTTTCCTTGTATCGAAGGCATGATAGGAGACATCGTACCATCTAACAGTCCTGCCAATTGGTAATCTAAAGAAATGATGCCGTGGGCATCTTTAGCAGAAGTTACCATTTGTTGGAATAGCGGTATTTCTTGATAGGCCCGCTGAATGTCAAAACTGTCTGCTTTCACTGTAAAATCAAATCGCGCTTTGTAAGGATTTAGCGGACGATATTTTATGGACATGTCTGTTTTGAGACCTGCGAGTTCAAAACCAGTATTGTCGATAGCGAGATTACCGGACTTTAGTTTTAGATTGCCTTTGAAGTTCTTGAGGAGAATTTTTTCGTAATAGACTTGATCTACAGCGCCAAGGATCTCGACGTCGAGCAATTGTGGTAACAATATCACTCCTGAGTTGCTATTCGATGTACTAGACATTGTTTTAGGTGTACTGAAGGCCATGAAGTCGTCTAACGTAATTTTTCTGCTGTGCAGATTGAAGCTGCCTTTAAGGATATCTGTATTTAAGGTCAGGTAGTTGACGATATTATTGATATATCCTTTTATGCTGATTTCGTTATTTCCATACTGGGCGACAAACTTATCAAAATTGAGCTTTTCTTGTTTGAAAGAGAATTTCCCGCTTTTAATATAAATATCCTGAGGTAGGAGCTCTGTGTTGACTCTTATACTGCCGATATCCACCTGCCCTTCATTTTTCAGCCTATTGTATCGACCCTGCATAGCATCACTTTGCAATCCAGCTAGATCGATATCTGTACGGATATAGCCATCAATATCTGTTCCTTCATTTGCAAAAAGCTTATAGATAGATCCCAGATTAAGCTTGCCTTTAGATTGAACTGCATATTTGATATTGTTGAAGTTTTGAAAATCCGCCTGCAAGAAAAATGGTTCGCTCGCCAGTTTGAATGAAACAGGAAGGATCTTTATGCTCAAATCGCCTAAGGAACCTTTCTTGCTGTTGATATAAGTCTCTACATGAATATCTTCCAATGGGATCGGATAGGCTGTCGACTTGAAATAGCCATTCTTCATCGTAACCGTTGCACTCGTTTCGGGGATCACATTTTTCTTCAGATCCATGAAGCCTTGCGAGATAATATTCACAAATACATTTCCGGCAATTTCAGCACTTTCAATAGGGTATATCTTCTTAATGTCTGAAAGGTCAATGTCGGCCTGAATGTTTGCATCGAGATGGAGTCTTTGAAAATCCTTGATATCAGCATGTCCTTTTATGAAATTGTTTAGGGAAGCGATATCAATGTCCTTTATCGCAATTTTTGCGTTTTTGATCTGATTGTCTGTTCCTGAGGCCTCTAGCGAATAGGCTATTCTTTCTATTGCTACGGGTAAGGCCGTTAGTTTGAAATAGCCATTTTTCAACGAGTTTTTTATGTTGAATGTGGGAATGGATGATATGTATACTTCTTTTTTATTTCGTAGTCCATAGGTCAATGTATCTGTCGAGTAAGTGCCTTCAACATGTCCATCTAGATCCAATTGTCCAGCAAAGCTGAAATCTGGCCATTGTATCGCTTGGTATAGATTTCCTAAATCAAGTGAGCTGTTTACTGTTGAATGAATTTGCATGGGATCGACTCCTTTAATCTGTCCTTCTGTTTTGAAAAATCCATTTGCGACCTTGAATTCAAATTGTTTCAGGTCGATTGCCAAGGAGTCTAGATTGAGCTGAGGGAGATCTACTCTGAACTTGGCACTCCAAGCCGTAATAGGTGTCTTTGTATTGTTGTAGGATAGGTAGCCATCATTGATGATTAGCCCCAGACTTAGGTTGGGCATTTTGTGTTCGTCTGCGATATAGTCACCTTCCAGATTCATAAAGACTTCTGATGTACCCTTTACCTGCGTGTCTTTGAGCCAGTTTGCGTAGGCCGTAGGAACTAACGATAGGAGTTCGTTGAGCGTACTTTCCTGTGATTTTAACTTGAAATCTAAGTGATATCCGTTGGAAAGGAAGGCGAAAGCTCCTTTAAAGCGCACCGGAAGCCGGTTGATACGAATATCGTTTTTCTCAAAGAGAAAAGAAAGGTCGTTGGTATTGATGCGGGTGATAAGCTGTGCATCAATACTCTTGTGCTCTACATATTTTTCGTTGTCGAATGTGAATGAAAAAGCTTCAATTTTAGCATCGGTCTTAAGGTCAAAAATAGCGGAGCTTAAGTCACCTTTGCCCTCGTAATTTATATTTTGGGCTTCAATTTCCATTGGTATTGAAGCATCAAAGTAATGCAGGTCTACATTTTTTAATCGTAACAATTTAAACGCAATTTGACCACCTGTGGAATCGCTATTGGTTTGTGCTGTACTGTCTGTACTGTTGTAAATGTTATAATTTGCCGCCCCCAGCGAATCCACCAATACGTTTATCTTTCCTTCGCTCAAAATCAGCTTGTCCAAAATAATCTTGTCGCTGAATAGCGATATTAGATCAACTCCGATGCTGACCTCTTTTAGAGCCAGTAGTGTACTGTCTTGATATGGAGCGGATCCTTTGAGTTGTACATCATGTATAGAGGTGGTCAATGATGGGAAATGAGTAAAGAAGCTAACATTGACACCACGGTAATCAAGTGTACCTTGGATTGTTTTATTAGCGATTTCTTTGAGGGTATTATTGATTTGATCTTTGAAAAAATAGGGGAGGATAAGCATTGCCAATAATATTGTGGCAATTAATCCAGTAAATAGGTAAGATATTCTCTTAAGAACGATTATAGGACTCTTTTTCGGCACCGTGATATTATTTTAGTGCTGCAAAACTGCTAAAATTTAAGGAGAATAAGGGGACAGGGAGGGATAAATATTTTGAATCTTAAGGAGATGAGGGGGGAGAAGTTTAAGGAAGGTTTATTATCGATATCTTTTTGTCGCTCAAGCCGCGACTGGCTCCTCCTTTTGTCTTGCCAAAAGGAGGTAAAAGCGCGTCACTGTGCCGGCTTGCCACAACAGATTACCATTACTACAATTGGCAACCCGCCAAGGTGACATTTTCAAAAGTGTAAGAAATTGCGAACAATCAATGTAAAGTAGAACGATCGACCTTGTAGCATATGGAGTCAAAGGCCGTAAAGCTATCGTAGCACAGCAGTACATCTTGCAATAGATAAGGTTTTCCAGTCTTGGGTAGGCCAATAACCGGGAGACCTAGAAAACCGCCTTGATTGCTTTACGTGCTGTGATGAACATAGGCTAAACAGTCTTGATTTATGGACTTTTGTTGATTTTGGTGTCCATGAGCTCCCTACGGTCAGTTTTTTGCTTCGTTTTTTGATCAAGCAAACCCTCGAAGAGGCTCTTGAATGCCTTTAAAAAACAAACACAATGAAAAATAATGAAGGCCCTGTCCTGGCAAGGACAAAAGATATTTTAATGGTTCATTTAAAATATACGCAGCGATCTAATCAAACACATATCGTTCATTCTGTACGGAATACTGGAGTTCCTTTGAGTTTTTATGAAACAGGTCATAACCTTCTTTTAGATTATTCCAGAATGCTAAAGTTGCTTCATCGACTTCGGATTTATGTTTTTCGATGTTTTCATCCGTCATCTCGAACGGGAAGATGTATACAGGAATCTGTTTCTGTCCATTTTCTTTGGCCCATAGCGCATAACAGTATATTTCTTTGATAAGATCGTCGGTCATAGGCAAGCAGCCTACGGTTTCGCATTTTCCATGGATAAAAATATCGGATCCGGTGTATCCTAAGTTTTTATCCAGTTCGTTGGGGTAATTGAGCCCTAAGGATAGGTAGTACAAGCTTTGGGGATTGAATCGATCGATATGATAAAAACCTTCGGGGACTTGTTTGTCTCCTTCTGCTTTTTTGGGACCTAGCACACCTGAGCGTTTACATATTGGGTAGGTATGTAATAGGGTATAGGATGTGTCTGTCTTTTTCTTGGCATATAAATCCAGTTTATCTGAACTTTTATAGGCTAGCAATAGGACGTTGAGATTTTCAGGTAATAATCCCAGAGCAGTTAATCTGCTTTTTAAAAGGTTTTCCTTTTCTTTCTTTGTCTCCGCAACTCGGTCTTCGGTTTGCTGCTGTTTAGGATGATTCTGGCAGGCAATGCTCATCAATAGGATTATTAAACATGGGATAATCTTGTACATAGGTTTATTCGGTGATTGTGTGTTTATATATGTGCGATTTCCTTTCGTATACGGCTCAGTGAGGTATCGGTGATGCCTAGGTAGGTTGCGATGTGTTTGAGCGGTGCCTGTTGGATTACTTGGGGTCTTTCCTGCATGAGTTGAAGGTATCGCTTTGTCGCAGGTTCTGTAATCATTTCAGTAGCTCTCTTTTTGCTTAGGTACAGCTCAAAAGCCATCCATGCGCGGCCCCACTCCCGCATTGCTGGTATTTGATGGAAAAGATCTTGAAAGTCATCAAATTTAATTTTCCAAAGGGTACAGTCGGTGAGACATTGTATGTACTCCTGCGTAGGTACACGTTGGAAAAGTGATGCTACCTCAATGGCGACTTCGTTATTGCCTTTAAAATCAATCGTTATCTCATTGCCTTCATAATCGTAGAGATAGGAGCGGACTAGCCCAGCTTCGATCACATGGTATTCATTGGCGGTCTGCCCCTTTTGTAACAAGAAGTCTCCTTTTGATAGACTTTTCTTTTCATGTGCATCGCATATTAATTCAAAGTCTTTGGCTTCTAATAGGGGGTGTTGATAGGCATATCGTAGTGCTTCCATTTGGTGTTTTAAATTTATTCCAAGTTAAGGAAATGCATCAATATTCTATAATTCTTATTAGAAAGGGTCGTTGATCTCGAAGCTAACGCTTTGTTTTGTAGTGGGATGTATGAATTGAATATATCCGGCATGCAGATGTAACCTGTTCGCTCGTCTGCCGTAAAGATCATCTCCATATATAGGTGTGTTGAGCCCCTTTTGGTGCGCTGAATGTACGCGTAGTTGGTGTGTGCGCCCTGTCAATGGGAAATAGTGAATGCGTGTTCTGTTTCCCTCTACCGCTACGACTTGATATTGCGTTTGTGCATTTTTGCCATGTTCGTAGCATAACATTTGTCGCGGACGGTCTTCTAGATCTACACGCAATGGGAAGTCAATCAGACCTTTTTCTTCATTAATTATACCATCGAGCACTGCGGTGTATCTTTTCTTTACGGTGTGACGGATGAACTGGTCTTGAATAAACTGATGTGCTTCTTTGTTCTTTGCAAGTACTAAAATACCGGAAGTGGACATATCAAGCCTATGTATGATGAGTGGTCCTGTTATTTCGGGATTACGCTGTAGAATGCGTGTCTGAACCGAATCGTGAACATGAATGCCCGGGACAGAAAGAAATTCTTCCGGTTTGTTTACAACAATTATATCGTTGTCTTCAAAAATGATAGGCAACTCTTTGTTGTCTGCAGGATTTTCAAGAAGAGGGCTGGGGTCTAGTGGTAGTCCCTGTAGCATATGGTTTAAGATAGGTTCGCACTTCCCTTTGCAGGCTGGGTAGAAATACCGGTGCTTGCGTATTTCCGATGCAGGTGATGCCCCCCACCAGAATTCGGCCATACAGACCGGCTTGAGGTTGTTGAGGTAGGCGTGTTGGAGCAGCTTGGGCGCAGCACATTCTCCGGCACCAGCAGGAGGAAGCATCTGAATAGCTTCTTCAAAAATTGGAAGCAGGGACTTTTTATGACCGTTTGCGTCGAGAAAAACATATTGATCGAAGAGTTGCTGCTGCAAATTGGCAGAAAGCTGTTTTCGATTTTCCTTCTTGTCTGATATCCGGACCAGTAGATCCTGCAGTTGGTTTTCTAGAAAAGCAATAATATCTTTACTTTTTTGCTTTAAGACATCATACTCGTGTTGATCCCTGTAGCTCTGCTTAACGAGATCCTGTTCTAGTACCTTATAATCTTCTTCGGATAGCAGCGGCTTTTGTTCGTGACGTATTGTTTTCCGCTGGCTTTTATTTTGTTTATGGCGTGTGCGTAGATTGCTTAATTCTTCTGCTGTCTGCTGTTGTGTTTCTTGTAGCCGTTGACGTAACAATGGGATGTCGGGCATTTCTTCCAGGATTTCGATTTCTCTGTTGAGTTTGTTGATTATTGCTTCTTGCTGAAGAAAAAATCCTTCGGGATCGAGCATATCGAAAAGAGGGGGTACCAAGTGTTTGTGTAGATTTGTTCCAGCTAGTTTTCCCGAGCAGGCGGCCAAATACCCCAATGTTCCCTGTTGATCTTCAACAACGAGTACTCCAAACATTTTTCCAATAGGGCTACCTTGTTGACCGTCTACTAGTCCAAAATTGTGTTCAAAATCCTGTTGATGCGTTAAATAGTCTTGAAGTTCTTGAGCGGCTACTAGACTTAATGGATGTGGTTCATAACAAAAGGGGAAAGTGAATTTATCTGGTTTTTCCAGCGAGGTGATATCTTGTTTGAAAAGGTGGAAAAAGGGATTCGAATTATTCATTTTGTTATTCCTGTATTATGAAGTGCAAAAGTAGAAAGAAATATGTTAAGTAGTTAATAAGTTATCGAGTTAACAAGGAATGAAGTTGTTTAATTATCTAATTATGAGGTGAATTCGATAGGTAGACCACAAGAGAACATGATCATAGCATCATTAACTGACTTAAATATTACATGGTAAGTTCTGAAATGACTCGAAAAATCGGTAACTTGTAATATTTGAAAAACGATAGATTTATGATGGATAAAAGGCAATTGGGAAGCTCTTCTCTTACTATAGCACCTTTGATTTTTGGTGGAAATGTATTTGGCTGGACATTAGATGAGGAGGGTTCTTACAATATCTTGGATAGTTTTCTAGATTTGGGATTTAATGCGATTGATACGGCTAATAACTATTCACATTGGGTTCCAACGAACAAAGGAGGTGAGTCTGAGGCTATAATTGGAAATTGGTTACACAGGCGTGGATGTAGGAATAAGGTTGTTCTTATGACAAAGGTGGGGGGACGATTCGGCTATGATACGAAGCCGAATGTCCAGGGTGCTTATATCAAAGAACAGGTTGAACATTCGCTACGTCGATTGCAAACGGACTATATCGACCTTTATCAAACGCATTATGATGATGAGGTTACTGCTGTAGAAGAGACTTTAAGGGCTTATGAGGATTTGATTAATGCTGGAAAAGTACGTTATATAGGAGCTTCAAATATATCTCCTGAGCGTCTTATAGAGAGTTTAGAGGTATCGGATACTAAACAGATCGCTTCTTATGTCTCATTACAGCCTGAATACAACCTGTATGATCGTGCGAAATTCGAAAATTTGTACGAAAAAATAGCTTTTGAAAAACAAATTGGTGTTATTCCGTATTATTCATTAGCGAGTGGTTTTTTAACAGGCAAGTATACTTCGGATGCTGATTTTGGAAAGTCCGTTCGGGGAGAGGGGATTCAGAAGAAATATTGGAATGAACGTGGGCGACGTATCTTGAAGGCATTGGATGATGTATCGCTAACTTATGGAATATCCGTGTCGGCGGTAGCATTAGCATGGTTGTTGGCGCAAAGAACGGTTACAGCTCCTATTGCAAGTGCAACTAAAGGAGCACATTTGGATGCTTTTGTACAGGCAATCGATATCAGCCTAGATACTGAAAGCTTAAAGAAATTGAATGAGGCTAGTGCTTATTAAGGTTGATAGGGGAGACAAGGTTATAAAAGTGACAAAGTTACGGGGCATGAAGTGGACAAACATTAATCATTAACAATTAAATACAATTATATGAAAGCAAACATAGGAATTAAAGAAAAAGATACAGCTGCTGTGGCGGCTCTATTGAACAAGTTGTTGGCAGATGAAAACGTGTTGTACATTAAGGTGCGTAACGCACACTGGAATATTGAAGGCGTAGATTTTCATGCACAACATTTGTTTTTTGAAGGATTGTATGATGAATTAGCTGAATTGATCGATGAGGTCGCTGAGCGTGTGCGGGCTATTGGACACTATGCTGTAGGCACGATGAAGCAGTTTTTAGAATTGACGCAGCTTACAGAGATGAAGTATGGTAAGAATGATAGTCAAGGGTATATTAAGGAGTTACTGGGAGATTATGAAAGCCTGATCATTACCATCCGTGAATATATTGATGTGGTGGATAAACATGGTGATGCCGGGACGGAAGATTTTTTGGTGGGTGTGCTTGCCAAGCATGAAAAAACAGCATGGATGCTTAGAGCACACGTAAAGTAGCAATAAAATCAAAAGGCTTTCGTTTTCGAAAGCCTTTTGATTTTATGTCCTTGTTAACTTTTTGTGCGACCTATTGCTTGAATTCAAAGCATTTTATATAAGTTTGTACCTTTGTTAACATCATTAACATCTAAGTATTAAATATGATTATTCAACCACGCGTAAGAGGTTTTATCTGTTTGACTTCACATCCTGAAGGAACGGCACAAAATGTGAAAAACCAAATTGAATATGTTAAATCGAAAGGTAAAATAAGTAATGGTCCTAAGAAAGTATTGGTCGTAGGAGCTTCTACTGGCTTTGGTTTGGCTTCACGTATCAGTGCTGCATTCGGTTCAGATGCAGCTACTATCGGTGTCTTTTTCGAAAAACCAGCTGCAGAGGGTAAACCAGGTACTGCTGGATGGTATAATACTGCTGCATTTGAAAAAGAAGCGCACGCGGCAGGTTTGTATGCTAAGAGTATCAATGGCGATGCATTTTCAGATGATATCAAAAAGCAGACTATAGAGTTGATCAAGAAAGATTTAGGTCAAGTAGATTTAATTGTTTACTCTTTGGCTTCTCCAAGACGTACACATCCTAAAACAGGTGTAGCACATGCTTCTGTTTTAAAACCTATAGCACAATCTTTTACCAATAAGACAGTAGATTTTCATGCGGGTGTGGTTTCGGATATTTCGATTCAACCGGTGGAGAACGAAGAAGATATTGCTAACACGATTGCAGTAATGGGCGGCGAGGATTGGAAATTCTGGATTGAGGATATGAAGGCTGCGGGTGTATTGGCAGACGGTGTAAAAACTGTAGCTTATTCCTACATCGGTCCTGAGCTTACCTACCCTATCTACAGAAACGGTACGATTGGTAAAGCAAAAGATGATTTAGAAGGTACAGTTCCTGTGATCAACGACTTGTTAAAAGATCTTAACGGAGTTTCATATGTCTCTGTCAATAAAGCATTGGTTACGCAATCAAGCTCGGCTATACCTGTAGTTCCTTTGTACATTTCCTTGCTTTATAAAGTAATGAAAGAAAAAGGAATCCATGAGGGTACGATTGAGCAGATGCAACGTTTGTTTGCAGAGCGCCTTTACAGTGCTGATGGACAACTTGCTTTGGATGAAAAAGGACGTATCCGTGTTGACGATTGGGAAATGCGCGATGATGTACAGGAAGAAGTTGCGAAACTTTGGGAACAAGCGACGACAGAAAATTTAGAGGAAATTTCGGATATTCAAGGGTACCGTGACGAATTCTTCCATTTGTTCGGCTTTAACTTCCCTGAAGTAAATTATGAAGCAGATACTAACGAAGTGGTTACTATTCCAAGTATTGAAGGATAAGTAGTTTACTTTACCGCTTATAAAAAAAGCCATCCGAAACAAACGGATGGCTTTTTTTATAAGCGGTGTTCTTAAATTTTAACCTTGCGATTTGTAAAATAAGTCGAAATTTCTTGCAGCGTAAAGCCATTCAGACACCTTTCTTTTGTCAAGCCCCCTTTACGGGCTACGTGTATACCGTAATGCATGTCTAGTAAACCTTCGGTACGGTGTGCATCGGGGTTAATGGAGAGAATTACGCCTTTTTCTAATGCATATCGATGCCAACGCCAGTCCAAATCCAAGCGTAGTGGGTTCGCATTGATTTCAATGACGACTTGGTTTGCAGCACAGGCATCGATTATTTTTTTGAAATCTAAGGGATAGCCCGCACGTGCCAGAAGAAGCCTTCCTGTAGGATGCCCCAATATGGTCGTATATGGATTTTCAATGGCTTTGATGAGACGAGCAGTAGCTTTTTCCTCATCCATCTTTAGGTTGCTGTGTACAGAAGCGACAACAAAGTCAAATTTAGCCAAGATATCATCGGAATAATCAAGAGATCCATCGGATAAGATGTCGCTCTCGATACCTTTGAATATCCGGAAGGGGGCAAGTTCGGTATTGAGTTTGTCAATTTCCGCCCACTGTTGTTCTAAGCGATCAACCGTCAGGCCGTTTGCATACACGGCAGTCTTAGAGTGATCGCATATCCCGAAGTAGGAAAGCCCCAAGTTATCCTTGCAATATAGTGCCATTTCTTTTAACGAGTGAACGCCGTCCGAGTAGGTGGAGTGGTTGTGCAGCGTGCCTTTCAGGTCACCAAACTCGATAAGTTGCGGTAGTTGTTGTCTATGAGCGAGGCTGACCTCATCTAGACCTTCTCTCAGTTCGGGAAGGATGTAGTCTAAGCCCAGATTTTTATAGATATCAGCTTCTGTATCGCCCGTAGGTATTGCTGTGCTCAGCGCCTTTAAAAGAGCCAAATGATCTTCAGATCCTGTGCGTATCAGCCAGTCGTGCGCAAAGGACGAAGGGGTAGAGGAATAAATAACGAAAGGACAGGTATTTTCATCCTTAAATGAAAGCTGATCGGTGTCTTCTTCGATAGCTACTTCATTTTGGAGTGTAGTCACGGCCTTACGGATAGTCGCGATATCGGTATCGATAATTAGTTCTACCTGTGACAGTACCTCACATTTTCTGCGGAATTCACCGGTGAACTCTACTTGGTTGTCGGGTAAGGCTTTTCTGAGATGCGTTAATACAGTGTCTGCTGATGCAATGACTTTTGCATATAAAAACCAGCCTTGGTTTGCCATCGAAAATTCAATGGCCTTTTTAATATCTTCTTGTGTTTTTAAGCCGAAGCCTTTGGCTTCAATGAGGCGATTCTCATTGCAGGCGTAATAAAGCTCACCTACGGTCTCTATAGCTAGATCATTCCATATAATCTGTATCTTTTTAGGTCCAAGACCTTTGATTTTGAGCATTTCTAAGATCCCTTCCGGAGTTTTGGTCAAAAGTTCATCCAATTCGGGAAAAGTACAAGTGGTTACGATCTGTTTTATTTTCTCGGCAGTACTTTTTCCTATTCCCGGCTGCTCACTTAGTTTTTCCAGGCTTGCTTCTGCTGCTTGGAAGGGTAGCTTGTCCACCTTGAACGAAGCACTAGCTATGGCTTTACTACGGAATGGATTTTCATTGTGTAGTTCCATGAGTTGTCCGCAAAGCTTAAAGGTGCGCGCTATCGTTTTGTTGTCCATATCTATTCTATTTTGAAGGTTATTCAAAGTTAATAAACTTAAGTTGTTTCGGAATACATCTCTTTTTTTATAGGAAGGATTTCTTCTTTATTTTTATTACTTGGGGTAGGATAGTGCGTATGCAACATTATTATTAGACAATCGTTTGCATCCTGTTGACGCTTTTTTACTTGGAGATACTATTGTATTATTGTTTCGTTAAATATAAAAGCCAAGTGTTTGTATCGCATGGATTACAATACAAAATGGCTATTCATTATTATAAACCACGCGTATGAAGGTATCTTTTTGGATTGCCAAAGCACAAGTCAGTTTGTTGGTAGGATTGGCTTCTCCATTTATTTTTCAACCTGCCAAACTCAGTGCAAATCCTCCTATTGTTAGCGTACAGCGTATCGATAAAAACAGTAAGATTATTGCTGTTCAGAAAATAAATCCGACAACAGTAGAGATTGTATATGACAACCTTCAGAGACTGACTTTGGATTTTTATGGTAATCATGTTTTCAGAATGTTTCAGGATGTAAAGGGAGGAATCATCCGCGATCCGGAAGCAAAACCGGAAGCCAAGATTCTGGTTGAACAACCCCGCAGAGGTGTCGATCAACTCGAAGTAAAGGAAACTGGGAATCAGGTAACGATAACGACAAAGGATATTGAATTTACAATAGACAAAGAGACTTCGCATTTCCGGATTTTAAACAGGCAGAATAACCGGGTAGTTGTAGAAAGCCTAAAACCTATTACTTTCGAAGAAAAGCAAGTGACCATCGAATTGAAGGAAGGTGAGGAGGAGTATTTTTTTGGTGGGGGAGTTCAGAATGGGAGATTTTCACATAAAGGAAAAACTATAGCGATTGAAAACCAGAATAGTTGGACGGATGGTGGCGTGGCATCGCCTACACCTTACTTTTGGTCAACCAACGGCTATGGTTTTATGTGGCATACTTTTAAAAAAGGTAGTTATGCCTTTGGTGCGAAGTCAAAAGGAACCATGCGTCTGTCTCACGATACGGACTATTTGGATGTCTTTTTTATGATAAGCGATGGCGCTGTTCCTTTGTTGAATGACTTTTATCAATTGACGGGCAATCCTGTTCTACTACCAAAATTTGGTTTGTACCAGGGGCACTTGAATGCCTATAACCGAGACTACTGGATAGCGGACGAAAAAGGAATTCTTTTCGAGGATGGTAAGCGTTATAAAGAGAGCCAAAAGGATAATGGCGGTGTTAAAGAATCATTGAATGGAGCAGAAAATAATTACCAGTTTTCAGCTCGGGCGGTTATCGACCGTTATAAAGCTCATGATATGCCTTTGGGTTGGATATTGCCCAACGATGGCTATGGGGCAGGATATGGTCAAACTGAAACGCTGGATGGGAATATCAAAAATCTAAAAGAATTTGGTGATTACGCGCGTAAAAATGGCGTGGAAATAGGGTTGTGGACACAGTCTGATCTGCACCCCAAGGATAGTATTAGTGCTTTACTACAGCGGGATATTGTAAAAGAGGTGCGCGATGCAGGGGTACGTGTGCTAAAGACGGACGTAGCATGGGTAGGCCCGGGGTATTCCTTTGGTTTGAATGGAGTGGCAGATGTAGGACATACTATGCCTTACTACGGTAATAATGCACGTCCATTTATCATCTCTTTGGATGGATGGGCAGGAACTCAGCGTTATGCGGGAATCTGGTCTGGTGATCAGACAGGAGGGGTGTGGGAGTACATACGATTCCATATTCCTACCTATATAGGCTCCGGGCTTTCAGGCCAACCAAATATTACTTCCGATATGGATGGGATCTTTGGTGGTAAAAATTTTAAGGTCAATATTCGGGACTTTCAGTGGAAAACCTGGACGCCTATGGAACTAAATATGGACGGCTGGGGCTCCAATGAGAAATACCCTCATGCGTTGGGCGAACCCGCTACTTCGATCAATCGCTTTTACCTAAAATTGAAATCACAACTGGTTCCTTATAGCTATAGTCTTGCTAAGCAGGCCATCGATGGTCTACCTATGATACGGGCTATGTTCTTAGAACAGGCAAATCCATATACTTTAGGCAAGTCTACACAATATCAGTATATGTATGGACCGAGTTTTTTGGTCGCGCCTATCTATAAAGAGACAAATGTAGATGAGGAAGGTAACGATATCCGCAACGGTATCTATCTGCCAGAGGGGGAATGGATAGATTACTTCACTGGCGATAAGTACGAGGGAAACCGTGTTATTAACGATTTTAAAACTCCCATTTGGAAATTACCTGTTTTTGTGAAAAACGGGGCTATTATTCCATTGACGAGTCCGAACAATAACATATTGGAGATAAAGAAAGATCACCGTATTTATGAAGTTTATCCGTTCGGAAATTCGAATTTTACGGAGTATGACGATGATGGTAAGACCGAAGCTTATCGTTATGGAAAAGGTGTGCATACGAAAATTACTTCGGTCTTGGCGGGAAATAAAGCCTTGTTCACGATTGCCCCATCCGAAGGTGATTTTGAGGGATTTGAAAGAATGAAATCTACGGAGGTCCGTTTCAATGTAACAGAAGCGCCCAAAAAAGTTGTTGTGAAGGTGAATAAAAAAGGTGTAAAGCTTCAGGAAGTACATTCGTTGGCAGCGTTTAATAACACGGACAACGTTTACTTTTATGATGCCCAGCCGGATTTAAACCAATTTGCTACTAAAGGTTCCGAGTTTGAGAAAACCAGTCTGATCAAAAATCCAATGGTCTTGGTGCGTATTGGTAAACAAGATGTTTCTGCGACAACCCTTGAAATACAGGTCGACGGTTTTGAGTATGCACCGGTGGATAAATACCTGTCACAGACAGGAGCATTGGCTATGCCTAAAGCGGTAGTGCCAGATAGTAGTAGGCAAGCCTATACATTGTTGCCACAATGGGAAAAGATAGCAAATGCCGACTATTATGAAATTGCGTTTATCGATTTGATTTACTCGACAATCCAGGGGAATCAGTTACTTTTCGAGAATCTGGAAGCAGAAAGTGACTATGTTTTTAAAATTAGAGCGGTGAATAGGTCGGGTGTGTCGGATTGGAGTACATTTACGGCTAAAACTAAAGCTAATCCGTTGGAGTTTGCTATCGAAGGCATTCAAGCTGAAACGTCGGTGGATAATCAGGGTGGAAGCGGAATCAATAAGCTGTTTAACTACGATGAGGGAGATATGTGGCATACCAAATGGGGACAAAAAGCTGTTCCATTTGAGCTGGTTTTGGATCTTAGGTCCGTCAACCAGTTAGACAAGTTTGAGTATCTTCCGAGGACAGATGGCGGAAACGGCATCCTTCAAAAGGGGACGGTTTCTTATAGTAACGATAAAAGCAACTGGACAGAAGCAGGTAGCTTTGAATGGAAGCGCGATGGGGAAATGAAGCGCTTTAATTTCAATAATCACCCCGTAGCGCGTTTTATTAAAATATCGGTTACAGAAGCTGTAGGTGGCTTTGGATCTGGTCGGGAGCTTTATGTTTTTAAGGTTCCGGGATCTTCGAGTTATTTGCCGGGGGATATCAATAATGACCGTCTTATTGATCAGAATGACCTGACGTCGTATATTAATTATACGGGATTACGGATGGGAGATGGTGATTTCGAGGGTTATGTAAGTAATGGTGATGTGAATAAAAATAATCTAATAGATGCCTATGATATTTCGAATGTCGCAGTTGTTATTGAAGGAGGGGCTAAGCCTGCCAAAGACGAGCAGGTAGCTGGTGTGTTGAAATTGCTCCCCTCTAGAACTGTATTGAAAGCTGGAGAGATTGTAGAGGTGAGCGTAACGGGAGAAAACCTCAAAGCTGTCAATGCACTTAGTTTTGCCTTGCCTTACAATAATGGAGATTTTGAATTTGTAGGTGTGGAGTCGCTCCATATGAAGACGATGAATAATTATACCAATGACCGTCTTCATACCAATGGTAGTAAATTTTTGTACCCTACTTTTGTGAATCTTGGAAACAAAGAGACGTTAAATGGCTCTGAAGTTTTGTTTAAGATTAAGTTGAAAGCAAAACGGAATGTAAGTTTTAATCTGAAGGCTGTCGACGGTCTGTTAGTGGATAAAAAGCTCAATTCGATTACCTTTTAACTAACATCGGGTCATCAATAATAAAGGGGGGATTTTATAAAATCCCCCCTTTATTATTTCTGTTAAAATGGTCTTGCTTTGACTGGTCTTAAACTTTCTGTTCTTTTGCGTTATTGACTGGTTGCGGTCTGTCGTAACGATGTGTAATCAATCTGATTCCTGAGTTTTTCGTGAAGAACTTGAGTGTCCAGTTGACAAAAGTTATTAATCTATTGCGGAACCCGAAGATGGATACCAAGTGGACAAACATCCAAGTCATCCATGCGATGAATCCTTTCATATGGAATTTACCCATATCTACAACAGCTCTGTTACGGCCGACTGTAGCCATAGACCCTTTGTCAAAGTACTTGAAATTCTCTTCGTTAGGCTTTCCAGAAAGGATGTTCATGATGTGTTGGGCAACGTATTTACCTTGTTGCTGTGCTGCTGGTGCTACACCTGGAAGCCCGCGAGGTGTCTCCTCGGTAATCATTGCTGATACATCGCCGATAGCGTAAATACCATCAAATCCTTCTACCTGACACTGTCCATTGGTTCGGATACGATTTCCCCTTTCGATGTAATCAGCATGTATGCCTTCTGGGAATTGTCCTTTTACTCCTGCTCCCCATATAACGGTTTTGGTTGCGATACTTTCGCCGTTGTTGAACGTGATCGTATTACCGTCGTAACCTGTCACCTGTGTGTTGACCATTACTTTGACTCCCAATTCTTTTAGGTAGCGTTCGGCATCACGGGATGATTTTTCTGAAAGTGCGCCTAATATTTTGCCTGTACCTTCTACAAGATATACCTTCATTTCATTTTCAGAAAGTTCTGGATAATCTTTCTTCAGCATGTGCAATTGAATTTCGGCGATAGCACCGGAAAGCTCGACACCTGTCGGACCACCACCTACTACTACAAAGTTAAGGTAACGTTCGCGATCAGAAATGTTTTTGCGAAGTACTGCTTCTTCGAGATTTTGTAATACATAACTACGGATATTTAGAGCTTCTCGAATACTTTTCATTGGAAGAGAGTATTTTTCGACTTCCGTATTACCAAAGAAGTTTGATGTTGCACCGGTTGCAATAACCAGGTAATCGTAATCATAAGTTCCTACCGAAGTGTGTACTTCTTTTTTGTCTTTGTCAATACGCAGTACTTCCGCCATACGGAATCGGAAATTGGACTGTGATTTGAACATTTTACGGATCGGAAAAGAAATGGCATCAGCGGCTAAGGTTCCCGTAGCGACTTGATACATTAACGGTTGGAACACGTGAAAATTGTTTCGATCGATCAACACTACTTCCACCTCTTTGTCTTTAAGCTTACGCGAAACTTCCACACCTCCAAAGCCTCCACCAATAATGATTACCCGAGGGAAAGAACGTTCTGTACGATTCAACAACATATATCGTTTAGTTTTATTGTTTTAAATTTTAATGCAAATATCTTAAAAAAATATAATATTTCAATAGCAAAATTTTATTGATATGCCCTTGTTTTTGCAATTAAAACAGCGTTGACTAGTCTATAAAGGCAATTCTAGTTGTTTAAACAAGAATGTCTTAGTGTTTTTTGTACACACTTTATTGCAATGCACCGCGTAGTCTAATCGATAGCCCTTGATTTTGATCCGTTAATCGAATTTGGCAGGCTAGCCTACTGTTGCTATCCGTATCAGGTAGGGTGTCTAGCATGTCAAGCTCTTGATCCTCAGCATGGGGAAGTTGGCCTGCCCCCGCTTTGATTTCGACATGACAGGTGGCGCATAGTGCCATCCCTCCACAGGTTGCCAGCACTTCATAGCCGGATGCTTTGAGAATTTCCATTAAACTTAAGTTGACATCCGTAGGGACTTCGATGGTCTCTGTACTGCCATCGCGGTCTTCAATTTCTATTTCGATGATGTGGTTTTCCATTTTTATTAAATTGAGTTTTGGTAGTTATGGTAGTTATGAAGTTATAGAGGTTATGAAGTTATAGGGGTATGGTAGTTAATTTATTTGTCTTTTAAAACCTTGTAACCTTTATAACCATGTAACCTTATAACTTTATCACTTTTCCCTAAAAAGCATTCACTCCGTTGACAGTTGTATATTTAAAACTTAGTTTTTGATCGGGATAAACATATTTAAATGCGGATTGTACCATCAGTGTTGCTTCGTGGTATCCACATAGGATCAATTTTAGCTTGCCAGGGTAGGTGTTGATATCGCCTATGGCATATATGCGCTCTACATTAGTCGAATAGTCGAACGTGTTGACTTCTATTGCATTTTTGTCGATGTTTAACCCCCAATCTGCAATTGGTCCTAATTTCGGGGTTAGCCCATATAGCGGTATTAGGTAGTCTGTCTCCAGTAAGAACTCTTCTTTTCCTTTATTTGCAACTTTAACATGCGATAGCGATCCATTGCCGTGGGCACTCAGTAGGTTATGAGAAAGTAATAAATCGATTTTTCCTTTTTGTGCCAGATCGTATACTTTATCAGCGGAGTCCGGTGCACCTCGGAAGCTATCGCTACGGTGTACTAATGTCACTTTTTTTGCGTAATCACTTAGATATATTGTCCAATCGAGGGCTGAATCGCCACCACCTGCAATGACAAGCGTTTTGTCTCGGTAGGTTTCCGGATTTTTGACCATATAGTCTATCCCCCTACGTTCGAAGGTTGTAATACCCTCCAGTTCGGGTTTCCTCGGTTCAAAACAACCTAAACCACCTGCTATTGCAATGACCTGACAGTGCACCTGTGTGTTATCGGAAGTGGTCACGATATAAGAACCATCTTCTTGCTTCTCCACTTTATCTACGCGTTCGCCCAATGTAAATGTGGGGTCGAAGGGTTTTATCTGTTCCATCTGATTGTCTATCAGCTCCTGTGCTTTGACAATCGGGTATCCAGGGATATCGTAAATGGGCTTGTGTGGATATATCTCAGAGAGTTGACCTCCTACTTGTGGTAACACATCGATCAGATGGCAACGCATTTTCAACAAACCAGCTTCAAAAACTGCAAATAGGCCTACGGGCCCGGCACCAATAATGCAAATATCCGTTTGTATCATGATTTTATTTTTGTGTTAAGTTATCGTATATGGTATTTAATATCCTAGTAAATTGAGCGAAATCATCGTCGTTCAGGTTCTTCCATGCCTGCATGCGGAAGTGAGCTACTTTAGGTGCAATTTCCTGTATTTTACTTTTTCCTTTTGCTGTAATCTGCAAGTGTAAAGCCCGGCGGTCCGACGTATTTGTTATCCGTTCAGCAAGCTCTTTCTTAATCAATAAATCAATGATTCTAGTTAGTGTAGGTTGGTCTTTACCGCACAGCTCTGCCATTTCTTTGTTCGTCAGATCAGGTTTTTCAAAAATCGTACGTAGTACAGTCCACTGATCTACTGTAAGGTCAAACTGATACAACGTAAATGCACTTTGTGCATATTGTTTTACTTTTTTCGCTGTCCTATCCAGTATAAAGGAGTACTGGTTGTATTTTTCGTTTAGCATAACAATAATTAGTGTGACAAATATAATTATTGTTTTTCACTTTGACGGTATGAAAAGTCATACCAGCGTAATACTGTCGGAGACATTTATCGGTACTATCGTTGTTATAGTAGGGATGGGTTTCTTATTAGCTCGATGGCAATGACGGCGCCTATCTGTCAAAATGATTAAGGGTAGGCTTTGTTGTATTATGAGCCTATATTGTATGCGGCGATAATTCCTACAGGATTAAAGGTTTCGCGGTGTTAAGTAGGGCATCAAAACCACTTTCCTGTGTAAGGTAAATTGTCGACATGTTTATCAGGACGCAGTCGTATTGTTTATTCTTGACCTCGAAAACATGTGTTTGTGGACTGACATGTGAATCATTTTCGCTATAACGCGCTAACTTGATCTCTATATTTCCAATAGAGGTGCTCTGTTTTATGCTAAAATCTATGGCTATGACATCAATTTACATGATGAGGTGACTACATTTATTCGGTATATTGAAGTTTCGCTGCGCATCCAATGCGGGGAGTTCTACCGTCTTACTGCCTTTTTTGCAAATGTTATCTGCGGCGTAAAGTAGATTCGGTCATAGATATGGCAATTATTGTTAAACTGAAAGTCGACCAACCGTTGGATGTTGCTGTGTTTGACTTGTAATAAACCTTGCTTGCATTTCTTATTTCCACGCAGTACTCGGAGCATGTATTGAACCAGTTTGTTGTGCATTTCGTTGTCGTACATATCGCGATGTACTGCTCTAAAAGCACGGGGTATTACCGCTCTTGCTGCACTTGCCGTTCCGAAATCAGCTGCTGCATTTTGTGTCCATTGAGTCTGCTTTAGTTTATCCGATGGTTTGGTCTGTATCACATTTAGTGAATGTTTTTACGAGTGATTCAATATAGGATTATATTTTTGAGTCAGCTAACTCCTTCTCTAACCGCGCGATTTTTTCAGATTGAAGTTGTTTGGTCTCTTCTAATAGTTCTAATTGCTTTTAATAAGCTAATCATTGTGTTTGGCTCCGGCTCATAGGATTTAGTGTGTTCCTCTTTTGCTGGTGGATTATACCGGTTTGCTTCTACTGTATCAGCTGATTGATATTGAGGTTAAGACTTATCTAAAATGTACGGTTGGTTTTATCCCAAAGGGTGTAAGGCTGCACTCATTAATTGATTGGTGTGACATTTCACATACAGAGGTTATTGATCTCTTTTGCGATTGGAATGAGGTGAAAAAAAAGTTTTTATTCTTGCGATGGAGTCCCAGAGGCTTTGTTGGATGGGGGGCTGCTTCGAGACGATGTCTTGATGAGAGAAGAACAGATTTTAAAGGTTTTTATTTGTTTTGAATTTATATATATTGAAAAGGGATCGAATTTGATTCAGTAAAGGGTATTATTCAAAAATTGGGGTAGGTATTACTGATTTAATTTGATGTCTGATAGGGATTCCCTTTGCCTGTTTCAAGAAATTGTTGTAGGCTGCTTAAGAACTGTCGCCAACCATCCGCACATATGGTATAGCATTCAACAGCTGGGTGTAAGCCCTGGTGGGTCAACTGCAATTTGCTGCCATTTATCTGAGGAGCGATTTCCCAAATGATGATCGTATCTATCCATTCTTTTTTATTTTTGAGCTCGGGAATGTTCAGCAAAGCATCGGTAACAACCCAAACGACCTTTCTGGCCGGTGACAGTTGTTTTACTTGCATGGTTTTAAAGACATTCTTGCCAAATCGGAGGGTAAAACTACAGTCTTGGTGGTCGGCATTTCCGGTAAACATTACCGTCCACCACAAAGAGATTTGCCGGGTTAATGCGTTGTACACTTTGTCTACGGTTGTATTGATGTAGATAGTTTTGTAGAAATTGTTCATAACTTCATCGTTTATACTAGCAAATTTACCATATTGCTAATCTAAAGGAAGTTGTCTTAGGACAGGATTTTTGTGTGTTGCATAAAAAAGCTTCCGTCATTTATAAGTGACGGAAGCTTTTCCTTTTATCCATATATCCACTTGAATTTGTATTGTAGATCTGGTATTTTGATCCGGTCGGCTAATCTCGTCAAACGATCCGGTAGTTTCATTAAATAATCTCTGGCCTTTTCCCCTTGTTCATTCAATCCGGCTACTTGATCGATTTTCCATTCGTTGATGAGCTCTTTCAGGATCTCGACATAATCTAGGGCCGTATAGACGTCTAGACGTTGTGCAGCATCTGAAAAATGTGCGAAAGCTCCGCCTTGGGGACCTCCTGATTCTCTTAAGAAGTGTGCAGGCATTACAATTTTCTTGCGCATCATATCTTCAAAAGCCAACATAACTTCACTTGGATCTACGGTCATTGCTTTTGAGATGAACGACATGTAGGCTTTGGCATGTCTTGCTTCATCGGCTGCAATAACACCACACATTTTGGCTAATAATTTATCTCCGCTTTTTTTGGATATTCCCGCAACACGGCGGTGGGAAACGTTAGTAGCAAGCTCTTGGAAAGAGGTGTATATAAAGTTACGGTAAGGGTCTGCACCTGTACCAATATCAAAACCATCAGCGATTAGATATTGCGTGCTCATCTCAAATTCGCGCATGTTGATTCTACCTGAAAGGTAGAGATATTTGTTCAGCAAGTCTCCGTGTCTGTTCTCTTCAGCAGTCCAGGCACGAACCCATTTCATCCAACCACCTTGTTCGTTTTTCTCTACATCTTCCACCATGGTCAACCAAGATTCGTAGGTTGGTAAAGCTTCTTCGGTGATGGTATCACCAATGAGTACGGCCACCAAATCATAAGGAAGTTCTTTTGCACTTTCCTGTAGATCCCTAACCTCTTCAAAAAAGGTACTGCGTGAGGAGTCTGGGAGAAAATCGGCAGGTTGCCACATCTGCTCCACAGGCTTTAAATACTCACTCATCTCGTTGAGCATGAAAGGCTCTAGATAAGTCATTACTTCTTTCCTTGATCCTTCTGGTATATTTAAGGGTTTCTCTTGCATAATTAGTACAAATTTACATAAAATGCTTTGTATTCAATAATGCATGCAAAAAAACCTTTATGTGTTAATTTTGGGTTGATTGTATGGTTTGGGGGTATATAGGGTTTTTATAAGAACCATTGCTTTTGTCACTTAGGCCGTGACTGGCCCATACTTTTTTCCGCAAAAAAGTATGCAAAAAACTCGTCACTGTGCCGGCTTGCCACAACGGATCACCATTCCTACTATTGGCAACCCACCAAGGTGGCATTTGCTAAACTGTCAGGAAGCGCGAACAACCAATGTAAACTGATTAAAAAGAGCCTTGTAGCATATGGAGTCAAAGGCCGTAAAGCTATCGTTTCACAACGATACATCTTGCAGTAGATATGGATTTACCTACAGTGAGCTCGCAAGCTCGGTTCCAGTCACGGGATGGGCAAGCGCAATGGAGACCTAGGAAACCGTCTTGATAGCTTTACGTGCTGTGATGAACATTGGGTACACCGTCTTGATTTTTTTGCTTCGTTTTTTGATCAAGCAAACCCTCGAAGAGGCTCTTGAATGCCTTTAAAAAACAAACACAATGAAAAATAATGAAGGGCCTGTCCTGGCAAGGACAAAAGATATTTTAAACCTCCTTAAAAAAATGACATACCTTTCATAACACTATGGAATATGGTAAAAAACCAAAAAGAATACACTATCTTGATACTATTTGGTTATATATATAGTAACTTTGTACCTCAAAATTTACATAGAAACGTCTTGAAAACATTTGATATACATAAAGTACGTGCTGATTTTCCATTGTTAAAGCGAGAGGTGAATGGTAAGCCTTTGGTATATTTGGACAATGGTGCGACTACGCAAAAACCGCAGTCGGTGATCGATGCCATCATTCATTATTATTCGGATATGAATTCGAATGTGCATCGGGGAGTTCACTATTTAAGCCAGATATCTACGGATGCTTTTGAAGTAACCAGACGTAAAGTGAAAGACTTTATAAATGCTGAAGAAGAGGTCGAGATTATTATCACGAAAGGAACTACGGATAGTATCAATTTGGTCGCCCAATGTTATGGTAAAGCATTTATTGGCGCGGGAGATGAGATCGTTATTTCGGCTATGGAGCACCACTCGAATATCGTGCCTTGGCAGATGTTGTGTGAGGAGAAGGGAGCTGTACTGAAGGTGATTCCAATGAATGAACGTGGTGTTTTGGATATGGAGGCTTATCGTAAGCTGCTTTCCGAAAAAACGAAAATTGTTTCCGTCACTTATGTATCTAATGCACTAGGTACTGTTAACCCGGTAGAAGAGATTATCGCTTTGGCTCATGAAAATGGAACACCGGTGCTATTGGATGCTGCACAGGCAGTACAGCATATCGCAATTGATGTTCAAAAATTGGATGTAGATTTTCTGGTTTTCTCTGGACATAAGATGTATGCGCCGACAGGGGTGGGTGTATTGTATGGTAAAGCGAAATGGTTAAATGCGATGCCACCTTACCAAGGTGGGGGCGATATGATAAAAGATGTGTCTTTTGAGAAGACTACATACAATGTATTGCCTTTTAAATTTGAAGCAGGAACACCTAATATTGAAGCAGGTATATGTCTGGCTGCTGCCATTGATTATATCACGGAAATAGGTATCGATAATATAAAGGCTTATGAAGATGAACTATTGGCTTATGCCACAGCTCGATTGAACGAGGTTGAAGGGCTTCGTCTTATCGGTACGGCAGACAAAAAATCTTCAGTTATTTCTTTTGTGGTAGACGGTGTACATCCTTATGATATCGGTGTGATTTTAGATAAATTGGGAATTGCCGTACGTACAGGACATCACTGTGCACAACCTATCATGGATCAATTGCAGATACCTGGTACAGTACGTGCTAGTTTAGCTATGTATAATACCAAAGAAGATGTGGATACCTTGGTGGCTGGACTAAGAAGGGCTTTAAGTATGCTAAAGTAGTGATTGGTACTTGGTATCTAACTCCTTAACTTTCTAACTTTTTAATGAAAATGACAATAAACGAGATACAGGACGAATTAATTGAAGACTTTGCTTTCTATTCGGATTGGATGGAAAAATATGAATATATCATTCAGTTAGGTAAAGAGTTACCTCTGATTGAAGAACAGTACAAACAGGACCAATATATTATCAAAGGCTGTCAATCTAAAGTATGGTTGTACCCAGAACTGAAAGAGGGAAAACTTTATTTTACCGCCGATAGTGATGCGTTGATTACAAAAGGTTTGGTGAGTTTGATGGTCAAAGTATTGTCGGGGCATACCCCGAAAGAAATCGTTGATACGGATTTGTATTTTATCGATCAGATAGGGCTTAAGGATCACCTTTCTCCAACACGTGCGAACGGTTTGTTGTCTATGGTCAAACAGATGAAATTGTACGCCCTGGCCCTGCAGAATAGGTAGTATTTGTATCGGTTTTATAGAAAAGCCTTCGAACAATCATTGTTCGAAGGCTTTTCTATTTAGACTCTCCTAAAAAAGGGACTTTTCCATTGTATGGAAGTATATCGATTCCGAATTTGTAGACCTGTTCTTCTGGAAAAACAAATAATTAAAAGCTTATTTGTTTGTTTTTCGCCACAATGGATGAATCTGGAGGGTTCGATAAAGGAACAAAATCGTGGAATATCGCCATACCTGTCAAGTAATGCAACATTCCGGTTACTTTACGAAATTCCACTCAAACGATATAGTTTCGTTTTATAGGTTTTGGGAGGTGTATTTTGCAGGTTTTAACGCTCAAAAGTCAAGGATGATAATCTTGTTGTTTTTACTTTCATACGGTAGTCATTATATTTGAGAGTGACCCTTAAACAATTTTATAGCTAAATTTATTATTACGATCTAAAACATGAGAATTACTTCCTTATTGAGTTTGTGTTTGTTTTGTTTGCTTCAATGGTCTTTTGCGCGAGAAGTTATTCCTTTTAATTCGGACTGGGCGTTTAAGAAGGGGCCATTTGCCGATGAGAGAATGCAATTTGGTGCCATATTTCAAGGCAAATGGCAAACAGTACAGGTACCTCATACCTGGAATGCCAACGATATGCAGTTGAAAGATATCAAGGTAGGTAGCTTTGCCCGCAACGAACGGTTTTATATTGGAGATGCTTATTATAGAAAGTCATTTTCGGTGCCAGCATCTTGGAAAGGGAAGCGGGTATTTGTCAAGTTTGAAGGTGTGAATACGAATACGGAGGTATACCTAAATACAAAAGCTCCTGTGACCAAGCAAGAAAAGGGATCCGTCAATTATACGGAACAGACCCTAACAAATAGTTATCAATTTGTAGGTCGTCACCAAGGGGGGTATTCGGCCTTCGTATTTGAACTGACCGAAATGATTTCATACGGACAGGAAAATGAGTTATTGGTCAAAGTGAACAATGAGGCCACGCCTCAGGTTATTCCTGTCAACCATACGCTGTTTCCGATGTATGGTGGAATCTATCGTCCTGTAGAACTGATTGTAACGGATGCTGTAAGTATTGCAACTTCGGATTTTGCGTCTTCAGGCGTATACATTACCCAGAAAAATGTATCCAAGAAAAATGCGGATATCGGCTTTAATGTAAAAGTAGAGAATAAGACCGGAAAAATACAGCCAATCGAGGTCGTAACGACCATATATGAAAAGGATGGCAAGGTTAAGGCATTTTACAAGGAGCCATATTCGTTATTGCCTCAGGGCAGACAAGAAGTAAAGTATGAGATTAATGTTAAAAATCCGCACCTGTGGCAGGGATTGGACGATCCCTATCTGTATAAGGTCGTGACGCAGATTAAGAAGGATAATCAGGTGATTGATGAAATCGTGGAGCCGCTGGGTATCCGGAAGTTTGAACTAATCGCTAGTAAAGGCTTTTTTCTGAATGACATAAAGTACCCGTTGTACGGTGTCTGCCGCCATCAGGACAGACTGGGGAAGGGATCAGCCTTGAGTAATGCAGATCACGATGAAGACCTGGCTATTATTCAGGAAATGGGTGCTACAAGTATCCGTCTGGCGCATTATCAGCAATCGGAATATTTTTACGCTAAGTGTGATAGCCTGGGATTGATCGTATGGGCAGAGATTCCTTTTGTAAATCGTGTAACCACGTATGAAGAAAACAATGCTCTGCAGCAAATGAAAGAGCTGATACGCCAAAATTTTAATCATCCGTCGATTTATATCTGGGGCCTACATAATGAAGTTTATACCCCCAATACGTATACAGTGGAGCTGACTACAAAACTACATGATCTGGCGAAATCTGAAGATCCTGACCGATACACCGTTCAGGTAAGTGGGTATAACGTGGTTAATCATGCGGTCAATAACAATGCCGATGTGCAGGGAATCAATCATTACTTCGGTTGGTATAACGGAGAGTTAGAGAATCAGTCGGAAAAAAATGATGATGTTGAGACCTGGGCAAAGCGTATTTCTGAGGAATTTAAAGATTATAAATTGATTTTTTCGGAGTATGGCGCGGAGGCTGTTATTGAAGATCAAGCGGAGGTAACTGGCAATTTTGGTAATCAGTTCAGTAGGCCCGATTTCTTTCCAGAAGATTTTGCCACTAGATTCCACGAGATCAATTGGGGCGTTATCGCTAAAACCCCAACTTTATTAGGGTCTTACTTATGGAATACGTTTGAATTTGCTACACCAATTACTGGTTTAAATGTCAATCCGCGTAACTATAAAGGTATTGTAACCTTTGATAGAAAGGTGAAAAAAGACGCTTTCTATTGGTATAAAGCCAATTGGAGTAAAGCTGCTGTAGTATATATAACACAACGAAGAGTGGTAAATAGGGGGAATGAGATTACACCAATAACCGTGTATTCGAATCAAGGGGTACCTGTACTTAAGGTGAATGGAAAGGAAGTAAAAAGCTATAAAATGGGTACGACAGCTGTTCATTATATTTTTGAAAATGTCAAGTTGGAATTAGGAGAGAATACTGTTGTTGCCGAAGTTAAAAGCTCAGCAAATGGTACCGTTACGAGGGATGAAATCAAATGGAACTACGATCCCAAATACAAAAGGGCCGTTGGTGAACCATCGGTAACTAAAGATGAACATGTTGGACTTTAAATTTTATCCTGAATACTAAATTTATTATGAGAATACTGAAAAGAACATTATTACTTACAACATCGCTGCTGATGGCTAGTTTAGCTGTACATGCACAATGGACTGGGCCAAAGAAAAAGCCCACGCAGCAGGTTCAGCTTAAATATGGGCCGATTACTCCTGCACATCGTACCGATGCGAATATGGTGGCTTTCCGTGACTACGGTTTGGGGCAGTTTATACATTGGGGGGTGTATGCTATCCCTGGAAATGAATGGGAAGGGGTAAGTGCCCGTGGTGGTGCTGCTGCCTCTGAATGGATCCGTAGTTGGGGCGGACCAACTGCTCCAAAGGATTGGAAAAATACCTATGATAACCTGTACAAACAATTTGCAGCGAAGGACTTTGATGCAAAGAAATGGGCGAAGCAGGCGAAAGAAATGGGTGCTAAATATATGATATTTACAACCAAACACCACGACGGATTTGCGCTATGGCCTACTAAATATTCGGAATATAATATTACAAAATCCCCGTATGGTAAAGATATCGTAAAAGAGGTAGTGGATGCGTATACTGCTGAAGGAATAGACGTGTATCTTTATTTCTCTATTCTGGAATGGAATAATCCTGATTATATGGGTAAAGTACCCCAAACAGCGGATGAAAAACAACGTTTTGACCGTTTTTTGGATTATACGCGCAACCAATTGATAGAGCTATCTGATAACTATTCAAAAATCAAAGGCTTTTGGTTTGATGGCACTTGGGATGCTTCCTGGAAATCAGCCTATGACTTTACCTATAAACTGGAAAAGGAATTAAGAGACCGTCACCCTGGATTGGTTATTGGTTCCCGCTTTAGAAATGATGAAAACGGGTCTAGACACTTTGATACCAATGGTAGGCTACTTGGGGACTATGAGCAGGGCTGGGAACGCAAGTTGCCTCAGGAGTTTGAATGGCTAGATGGTAACGATTGGGATGCTGTCATGACGATACCTCCTAACGGTTGGGGATACATGAAAGATTGGTCTGGACTATACATTAAGACAACTGATGATATCATTGATATGTTAATGCATTCTGTCTCTATGAATGGAAATTTTGTCTTGAATTTTGGACCTGATGGTGATGGTAAAATGCATGTGGGTGAGGATAAGATAGCGAAAGAGTTGGGTGATTGGATGAAGGTAAACGGGGAGGCTGTCTACGGCGTTAGGCATGCCGATTTACCGGTTTCAAAGTTAGGCTATTATACCCAAAAAGGAGATGTTCTGTATCTCACGGTGATAAGTAGACCGGTAAATAATATTGTACGTATAGCTGTTCCTAAAAAGACCAAAGAAGTCCCCGTTGAGGCATCGTTGTTGTCGAATAATAAGTCGTTACAGGTCAAGCATTCAGATGTCGGTCTGGATCTCGATAAAAATACGTATTATGATGTCCTATTACCTGAGCAATTTAAATCAAACCGGGCTTTTGTTATCAAAATGAAATTGGGTGCTCCATCGTCAAAGACCGATAAGTTGATGGATGCCAAGATGTAATTCTATCTCCAGATTTTCAGGCAGGTTTTATACTTTAATATGGTCTGCCTGGATTTTTTGGCCAAAGAAGATGGTAGCCTTCTCTTCAAATTCTTTTGCGCTATCCGTGGTGTAGAATGTAAGTTGGCCTCCTTTACGGCACAAATTTTCTACTTCGGGATGTCGTAGGAGATAGTCGGCCAGGCTTTTCGCTACTAACGAACCTTGAGAAAGTATATTTATGCCTTGCGGGACATACTTTTTAATAATAGGGAGTAATAAAGGGTAATGAGTGCAGGCGAGGATTAAGGTATCAATACTATCTGAAAGGGATAAGATGCTGGCGATGTCTTTCTGCACAAAATAGTGAGCCCCCTCACTATAAATCTCATTGTTCTCAACCAGTGGAACCCAAAAGGGACAGGCATGTTGAAAGACCTCAATTTCGGGATGAAATTTATGGATTTCTATTTTATAAGATCCGGAAAGAACAGTCCCCTGCGTGGCTAGAACGCCTACTTTGTTGGTCTTGGTGTATTTGTCTACGACCTCGGTCGTAGGACGTATGACTCCCAATACTTTTTTGCCTGGAGGAAGATCGTGTTGTTGAATGGTACGTAGTGCTTTGGCTGATGCGGTATTACAAGCCAAGACGACCAAATTGCAACCTAGGTCGAATAGTTTGAATACGCATTCTTTGGTAAACTCGTAAACGGCTTCGAAGGAGCGGGTGCCATAAGGCACGCGGGCATTGTCCCCCAGATATATGTAATCATATTGAGGTAGTTGCTTTTGTATTTCTTTAAATACAGTTAATCCACCGTAGCCCGAATCAAAAATGCCAATAGGTCCGCTAATCATATGCTATAAAAATAAGGAGATTTGTACCTTACTCATGGTACAAATCTCCTTAAAAAAATTAAATGTAACGTTATTTTAAACCAATAAATGTGGTTTTTCTTTATATGTTTTCCATAACAGCTCACCAAACAGTGTATTTGCCCAGGCGAACCAATGACGGGTGAATTTTTTAGGATCATCTTTATGGAAGGATTCGTGCATAAAGCCGGTACCTCCATGCGTGGCTGCCAATGTCTTGATACATGTACGTATCTCATCGTCAATGGTTGATGTAAAAGCGCGCATAGTGATTGCCATAGGCCATATCATATCCCGGCCTATATGTGGTCCGCCTACGCCTTCTGCTGCGGTACCTTTAAAGAAAAACGGATTATTTTTTGACAAGATGTAGTTTCTTGTACGTTGGTATACTTCGTCTTTGACATCTACCGATTCGAGATAAGGTAATGCAAGGAGAGAAGGGACATTGGCATCATCCATCATCATATAGCTTCCGAAGCCATCGACCTCAAATGCGTATACACGCCCGTGTTGTGGGTGGTCAATAATACCATATTTTTGTACTGCCTGCTCAACTTCATTTGCTAAACGTTCCATCCTGCTTGCTAGTTCTATATTATTGATTTTACGTAAAATCTCTGCGGATTGGCGTAGGCTCTTTATCGCAAATAGATTGGACGGTATCAAGAATAAGAATATTGTACAGTCATCTGAAGGCCGGAAGCTGGAACAGATCAAACCAACAGGGTTGACGGGATACCCCCATCCATCTACCTGTAATGTATCCGTACCACGAGAGGTAGTTCTCGAAAAATTGTAAGGCCCTAAGTTCTCTTTTCGCTGCTGCTCGACGAAAGTCTGATAAGTGTTTTCCTGTGCTTTTACCCAGTCTGCGTCGAATGGCGTAGTGTCTCCTGTTTCTTTCCAATAGCGGTGTGCTAGTCGGATAGGGTAGCATAGTGAATCGATCTCCCATTTACGTTCGTGTATGCCGGGCTTCATTTTTGTGTGATCTGAAAACCACTCTCCTTTTTTAGTAGGGTCGTTGTAAAAAGCATTGGCATATGGATCGATATTGATACATTGGGACTGCTTGTTGATTAAGCCCAGGATAAGGTTTTTAAGCTTAGGATCCTTTTTCATAAAAGGAATATAAGGCCATACTTGGGCACTGCTATCCCGAAGCCACATGGCATCAATGTCACCTGTTATCACGTAGGTAAGCTTCTTATTGGCTGTAGACTCATCGTATATAGTGGTATCCAATGTGTTGGGGAAACAGTTGTTGAACAACCACCCTAGTTCTGGGTTTTTTACGTTTTTCTGGAACTCTTTGATGGCATCTTCAATGACCGGGCTACTGAAATGTCTTTTGTCTGCAGCTACTCGTACATTGGGGAACGTATTTGCCGCTGTAGCAAAAGAGAGTTTGCTAGCTAATACGCTAGCTCCTAATACGGCACTTTGCTGGATGAAAGTTCTGCGTTTCATATGTATTTAATTTGTTTTTTAATGGCCATATGGAATAATCATGACTGTTTGTGCTTTGCAAAACATGAGTATTTCATTATAATTTATGTGGTTTTTAGGATTCAACTTTAGAAAGCAAGATGCAATAATTTATTTAAAATAACAACAAAAAACGTTTTAGCATCGTTATTTTGTCTTGTTGATTTGAGAAAGAGTTTTTTTAAGTAAAAAAATCAAGACTGTGTAGCCTACGATCTATTTCTTGGACAAAGAATGCTTTTTACCCCGGTAAGCGAACACTATTTGGAAAGCTTTGATGTAGAATCAGGTTCTATAAATAAAAAAATGGAGAGCGATATTATGTATTTTTCAATGTGTTTATTAGGAGGTAGTTAGGGGTGTGTAGGTCATCGACGTAAAACGCGGTATCTTTACTAAATGATTTTGTAGTATACTATTTATTTGGTATTTTAGGTCAGACATTATAAACAATACTTACCTTATTTTAAGCTAGTTATGAATATAAAATTTAAGCCACTATTTTCCTTAGTTATACTTTTTTTTACTCTAAATAGTTGCAATACATGTGTTTATGTTTTTGTAGATGCACTTAACATTGCGGAAGCTAAGGCATTTTACGAGTCTCAGATTAACCCTGTTACAACCGGGGGGGGGACAATCCTTTATTTAACCGACATCAGTTAGTTGTAGATTGGAAGTCTTATAAGCAAACTGATGAAAATATATTTTCTATCCCAGTTGTTCCTGTCGCGGAGCGTATAATTGACCCCAAGAAAGGTGTAATCATGTAGCGAAAACTACGCAAATACGAATGACCGCGAAGCAGCATGCACACCAATTGCAACAAAATGTGCATAATATAGTTTGGATATTCCATCCCGACAAGTCGGGGCAAGCTAATAACAACCAAAATCAAATTATAGATATATGAAAAAAAAGAATATAATACGTTCACTAACTTTCCTTAGTTTATTTGGATTATTAGTCTATATTACAAATTTTACAGATTTAAAGATATTTTTTATTAGAGTAATCGAGTTCAGCAACTATAATGGAACATACTATTATTATCAAAATAGGTTGAAAGGAGAAACAGATAGTCAAAGGTCTAAGTCATATGCTCATTTCTTAAGCCAAAATTCAAATATCGAAGACAAACAGTTATACCGTAGATTTAGAATGGATCTTTGGCGGTTTTGGGAGTGGAGTGATTTCTACTATTTTTCAGATCAATATAAGCTACCTTATATTTCAGAAAAGGAGATTAACGAAAACAGAAAAAGGGAGGGGTTACCTCCAATAGTGTTTGATTAGAAGGTGGTCATTTTTTCTCTTTATATAATTCTAATGTGTATCAATGAGAATCTTTAGACTTGGAGCCAATTATAAAATTATTGTTTATGTGCAGGAAGCAAACCCTGGCGATGCTGATGATCATTTTGAAGCTTTTGGTAATGGTGTGGGACATGCTGCTATTGGTTTAACAAAAATCGGTTCTAATGGACAGTCTGTTATTCAAGTGGTGGGGTTTTATCCGGAAGGTGCTAATATTTTTAAGGAGTTTTCGGGGCCATCAAAATTGGTGGATAATGGGAATTTAAGTAAACCTTTGCAATACACTGTCAAGATGGAATTAAATATAGGAAATGAGGGCAATAAGTTTAGGCAGGTCAGGGATTATATAAAGATTCCACCTGCTTCGTATCCTGCGTTTGACAATAACTGTGTAAAGTTTGTGAAGGATGCATGTGCAGCTGGAGGAATAACGGTCCCTTTTGAAATGAAATCGGTTGTAATACTAAATATTAGTCCGAGTCCTGCTCCTCCTGATTATGTAGTTATAGACGCCTATACTCCTGCTAGCCTTGCCGGGCCTATGCGCCAATTAATGAGTGCTGGTGATACCAGAATAAGTAGGGCCAATAATCAATCTGTACCCAATAGCCATGGTCCCTGTTAAAAAAAGAAAAAATATATGAAATATCCATGTAGCGCAGACTGCACAAACACGAATGACCGCGAAGCAGCATGCACACCAATTGCAACAAAATGTGCATAATATAGTTTGGATATTCCATCCCGAAAAGTCGGGGCAAGCTAATAACAACCAAAATCAAATTATTGATATATGAAAAAAAAGAATATAATACGGTTACTAACTTTCCTTAGTTTATTTGGATTAGTAGTCTATATTACAAATTTTACTATAGTTCATCATTTTATAAGACGGTATCATAAATTTTGCAATTATAATGGCACTTATATGATTACCGAACCTCATAAAGGATCAATATATGTAAGTAGCCAAGAACTTTTACAATATTATCAGCGTAATCATCCTGATACAAAAGACAAGCAATTATACCGTAGATTTAGAATGGATCTATGGCGGTTTTGGGAATGGGGTGAGTTGTGGTATCATCCAGATCGGTATGATTTACCTTATATTTCAGAAAAGGAGATTAACGAAAACAGAAAAAGGGAGGGGTTACCTCCAATAGTGTTTGATTAGAAGGTGGTCATTTTTTCTCTTTATATAATTCTAATGTGTATCAATGAGAATCTTTAGACTTGGAGCCAATTATAAAATTATTGTTTATGTGCAGGAAGCAAACCCTGGCGATGCTGATGATCATTTTGAAGCTTTTGGTAATGGTGTGGGACATGCTGCTATTGGTTTAACAAAGATCGGTTCTAATGGACAGTCTGTTACTCAAGTGCTGGGATTTTATCCGGAAGGTGCTAATATTTTTAAGGAGTTTTCGGGGCCATCAAAATTGGTGGATAATGGGAATTTAAATGATCCATTGAAATACACTGTCAAGATGGAATTTAATATAGGCAATGATGGCAATAAGTTTAGGCAGGTCAGGGATTATATAAAGATTCCACCTGCTTGGTATCATGCATTTGACAATAACTGTGTAAAGTTTGTGAAGGATGCATGTGCAGCTGGAGGAATAACGGTCCCTTTTGAAATGAAATCGGTTGTAATACTAAATGTTAGTCCGAGTCCTGCTCCTCCTGATTATGTAGTTATAGACGCCTTTACTCCTGCTGGCCTTGCCGGGCCTATGCGCCAATTAATGAGTGCTGGTGATACCAGAATAAGTACGGCCAATAATCAATCTGTACCCAATAGCCATGGTCCCTGTTAAAAAAAGAAAAAATATATGAAATATCCATGTAGCGCAGACTGCACAAACACGAATGACCGCGAAGCAGCATGCACACCAATTGCAACAAAATGTGCATAATATAGTTTGGATATTCCATCCCGACAAGTCGGCGCAAACTAATGACAGATGAAAATCAAAACCGATCCGCCAGCTGGCGGATCATAAAATAATTATACACCTATGAAATATCCATGTAGAACAGACTGCACAAACACGAATGACCGCGAAGCAGCATGGACACCAATTGCAACAAAATGTGCATAATATACTTTGGATATTCCATATGACCATTGGAAATAAAATTAAACACATATGAAAAAAAAGAATATAATACGGTTACTAACTTTCCTTAGTTTATTTGGATTATTGGTTTATTTTTTGAATGTCACGGTGATTGGCTATTTTTTAAAACGGAATTATTTTTATTCGAATCACAATGGTGCATTCTTTTATTCAGAGGATAAATTAAAAGGCAAATCTTACGAAGGAAGAGATAGAGTGTTCGGTAGCTATTTGAAGAATCATCCTGATACAAAAGACAAGCAATTATACCGTAGATTTAGAATGGATCTATGGCGGTTTTGGGAATGGGGTGAGTTGTGGTATCATCCAGATCGGTATGATTTACCTTATATTTCAGAAAAGGAGATTAACGAAAACAGAAAAAGGGAGGGGTTACCTCCATTAAAATTTGATTAAATTATAAGCAAAGCGAAGTTGTATTTTATTCCTTAAAATCTTATATAATCAAATCTTTCCAAAAAAAGTTACCTTTGCCTCGGGTTTTGGGAATAGATTTTGATAATAGGAAGCAAATATTTTAAAGATTTGAAATATGACGAAGTATGTATTGGCGGCTTTATTTATGTCGGGAGGGGCAATTGCCTTAAAAGCTCAGGTAAGTAATCTGCCCTATTCATTTCAACACACTCAAAAATATAGCGACATTTTGTACAGTCCTGATACAAGGTTGCATAGCGCATCAAAACCGTTCTTGTTTAAAGGAAGACTTTTGGAACGTAAGGATTCGCTTGGATCTGCAAATGGTACGACTTCTGATAATTGGTTTATGCGCAAGCTATTTAGTGAACATCTGGTGCAGGTGGAAAAGGAAGACCATACGTTTTACATGGATTTTTTGCCTGATTTTCAAATCGGATCGGAATTGATTGATACTGATAAACGTACTACATGGTTAAATACGAGAGGTTTTCAGGCTGGTCTTACGATTGGAGATAAGCTTACTTTTTATACCAATTTTTTCGAAAATCAAGGTGTGTTTCCGAAATATATTGATGATTACGCACAGGCTAATGGGGTGATGCCGGGCCATGGTACAGTAAAAAACCAATCAAAAAATGTAAAGGACTGGATGTATGCGACGGCAAGTCTTACCTATGATTTTAGCCCCTATTTTCAAACAACGATAGCTTATGATAAAAATCATATCGGTGATGGTTATCGTTCGATGCTGTTGTCTGATTTTTCTTCAAATTACAGCCACCTAAAACTAACCGGTACCATTGGTAATGTACAGTATACATCGGTATGGGCTTATATGTTGGATCAAAAGAATCCTAGGGTCGACCTTAATAATCCAGGGGCTCGATTGGGTGATGGAATTAAATGGGGTGCTTTTCAATACTTGGATTATAATGCGACAAATCGTTTGTCGGTGGGCTTTTTTCAGGCAATTACCTGGGCTAATGAAAATGAAGGGGGACACCGTGGTTTCGACTTTAATTACCTCAATCCCGTTATCTTTTTACGTCCTGTCGAATCGAATAACTCTTCTTCACCGGATAAAATGTTTTTAGGCTTGAATGCGAAGTATAAAGTATTGAATAAAGTGTCGGTATATGGACAATTCTTGCTGGGTGAATTTACCGCTAAAGAGTTTTTTGCAAATAATGGTTATGCGCACAACAAATGGGGAGCGCAGATCGGTGTGAGAGGATTTGACGCCTTTGGTGTTAAAAATCTGAACTTTCTGGGCGAATACAATCTTGCTAGACCCTATACCTACCAACATTTTTCTTCAACGTCTAATTATAGCAATCACGGCGAGCCTTTGGCACATCCCCGTGGTGCAAACTTTAGAGAATTGGTCGGAATTGCCAATTATTCCTGGGAGCGATTTGATTTTTCTTTACAGGGATTGTATAGTTTGTATGGTACTGACCCTGCCGATGGTACAAATATGGGCGGTGATATCTTCCAGTCTTATACAACCATCCCCAATATGTACGGCAATAAAATCGGACAGGGGGTAAAGAATAATCTGTATTATGCAGATGCGAAGGCTTCTTACGTATTGAATCCTAAATATAACTTACGCTTTGAGTTGGGATATACGCAGCGGTATCGTAAGATAGCGGATCAGGCTACCCAGAAATCAGGCGTGATATCGTTTGGACTTCGTTCGTCGTTCCGTAGTTTTTATGGTGATATTTAATATCTTTAGTAATTATTTTTACGCATGATGAAGATATTAATAATGAATGGTCCGAATCTCAACCTTTTAGGGGTTAGAGAGAGAAGCATATACGGCGATCAATCTTTTGAAGTCTATTTTGAAACGTTGAGAGCAAAGTATCCGACGGTGGATTTGTATTACTTTCAAAATAACTCAGAGGGAGCTCTGATTGATAAGCTGCATGAAGTAGGATTCGAATTTGATGGGGTGGTGATCAATGCCGGTGCTTATACCCATACATCGCTAGCTTTAGCGGATGCTATAGCTGCTATAAATACACCTGTTGTCGAGGTGCATATTTCTAACGTACATCAACGGGAGACTTTTAGACATCACTCTTATCTTTCCAAGAATTGCAAAGGTGTTATCCTAGGGTTTGGTTTAGATAGCTACCGGTTGGCTATAGAGAGTCTAATCTAAGTCTATTAAACTTAGTTGGATTATTATTGCTATTATTGCATTAATCGAACTCCAGGTTATTTGGCCTTTTTCCTTTTTATGAAGGTACAGCAAAAAGATGGATAAGTAGTGCTATACAGGCACAGCTGCACATGACAAGTAGCATAGGTGTTTCTGTGCCATCGTGAAAGAGACTTACTATACCTGAGGAAAGTGCACCCAATCCCATCTGTAAACAGCCAAGAAGGGCTGAAGCACTACCTGCAGTATCTTTGAAAGGAGAGAGTGCCATTGCTGACGTGTTGGGGAAAATAAATCCTTGGCATAACAGGTATCCAAAAACCAGTGCAATCAATATCTGTAGGTCTAAGGTTTGTGTCCAAAGACATAAGAGCATAGCGAGTCCTACCAAGGCTTGACCCATATTAGCAATCTTACTGATTTCGGACATTGTCCAGCGTTTTAGTAACCAACGATTGAGTTGTGTAGCTAGAATCAGCGCGGAAGCCACAAAAGCGAATACTAATCCATATTCTTTCTTTGAAAGACCATATAGTTCTTGTATAATGAAGGAAGATCCTGCTAAATAAGCATATAGTCCTGCCGAAGCGATAGCCCCAATCAAACAATAACTGATAAATGTTCTATTTATAAATACACTCCAATATTGACGGATAATAGCGGGAGGAAGGAGTGAAAAGTCTGGATTTCCTTTATAGCTCTCTGGAAGGAAGAAAACGGTGCCTGTGATAATCAATGTGCCAATAGCGCAGAGTGTGATGAATATATAGTGCCAATCGAGGTGTTCCATTAAGAAAGCTCCTGCGGAAGGAGCTAGTATGGGAGATATGGCTACTACTAGCATAAGTAAACTGAATACTCTGGCGGCTTCTCTAGGTTCGTAATAGTCCTGGACCATTGCTCGAGAAGCCACCATTCCTGCACAGCTGCCTAGGGCTTGTAGGAAGCGAAGAAGGATCAGGCTTTCTATGTCTTTTGTAAAGACACAGAATACCGAGGCAATAATATATATGATGAGACCGATAATCATTGGCTTCTTTCTACCGAATCGATCTAGAAGGGGACCATATATAATCTGACCTACTGCAATTCCGATAAAAAAGGCTGTTAACGATAGCTGGACTTTGTCTATGGATGTCTCGAAATCCTGGGCTATGGTTTCGAAAGCAGGAAGATACATGTCTATCGAAAACGGACCTATAGCCGATAAAAGGCCTAATACGAGAAGGATTACTTTGTCGTTTCTTTTGTGCATGTCTAATTCAAAATAAAAGCCCCTTGCGGGGCTTTTCATTATTATTTTACGGTATTGCTTTTTTGTTTTCTGAAAATCAGGTATATACCAGCTATAATAAATGGAATACTAAGCAACTGTCCCATATTGAATAGCATACCTGCTTCAAATTCTTCTTGATTTTCTTTGTAAAATTCGACAAAGAAACGAATACCAAATAAGATGACGAGAAATATACCAAATAACAGACCTGGTTTGGGATCTTTGTTTTTTTGGTACATAGACCAAAGTATAAAGAATAAAATGACGTATCCAATCGCTTCGTATAACTGAGCCGGATGCCGAGGTAACATGTTTAATTCGGCGGGGGTCAAGCCTGCATTTTCAAATATTACGGCCCACGGAAGGCTGCTATCTGCCGGTTTACCGACGATTTCGGAATTGAAAAAATTCCCTAGACGTACGAAAGCCCCAGCCAATGGTACGACTAAGACTAATCGGTCCGCAATCCATACAAAACCAGTTTTTGTTTTTCTAGCATACAAGTAAAGTGCAGTAAGTATCCCTACCGCAGCACCGTGGGAGGCTAAACCTTGAAAACCTGTAAAATGCCATTCCCCAGTGGCGTCTACCTGGAAAGGAAGAAATATCATCCAGGGCTTGGTGATATACACGTCAAACTCATAGAATAAACAATGTCCGACACGTGCTCCGATCAATGTGCCTAAGAAGATATAAATACTGAGCTTGTCCAGATCTTCTTGAGTTCTGCCTTCTCGCTTGTATACTTTAAGCATTAATATATAGGAAACAGCGAAAGCCAATAGCCAACAAAGGGAATAATATCGGATTCCGAATGAACCGATTTTAAATAATTCCTGATCTATATTCCAGTGAATAGCATTAAAAATAAAATCCATATAGTAATTTTTAGCGGAGTAAACTTAGATAAAATGCTTGGCATTCGCCAATTGTTAGGATAGAATTTTTGGATTAGCATAATTATTTTTAATTTGGGAGCAAAGTAACTAGATATGGCAAAGAAGAGTAGTAAAGAAGTCAAACATCAATCTGTTGTGACCAAAGAGTCACTAGCATTTTTTGAGAAATATATAAATAATCCTTCACCTACGGGGTTTGAGTGGGCTGGGCAACGCCTATGGTTGGATTACCTAAAGCCTTATGTTGACGAAACTTATATCGATAATTACGGTACAGCGGTCGGGATCATAAATCCGAAAGCAAAGTATAAAGTGGTAATCGAAGCGCATGCGGATGAAATATCTTGGTTTGTCAACTACATTACGAAGGATGGTTTGATCTATGTGATTCGTAATGGTGGTTCTGATCATCAAATAGCACCGTCTAAACGCGTAAATATCCATACCGACAAAGGTATTGTAAAAGCTGTTTTCGGTTGGCCGGCTATTCATACACGCTCCGGTGAAAAGGAAGAAGCTCCTACGTTAAAGAATATTTTTTTAGATTGCGGGTGTACTTCAAAAGAAGAAGTTGAGGCGCTAGGTATACATGTAGGTTCTGTGGTGACTTATGAGGACGAATTTATGGTGCTTAACGACCGGTATTATGTAGGTCGGGCATTGGACAATCGTGCCGGTGGTTTTATGATAGCAGAGGTAGCACGATTGTTGAAAGAGAATAAGAAGAAACTGCCTTTTGGTCTGTATATCGTAAACTCTGTTCAAGAAGAGATTGGTTTACGTGGAGCGGAGATGATTGCCGACTATATCAAGCCTAATGTAGCGATCGTTACGGATGTAACACATGATACGCAAACTCCCATGATCAATAAGATCACTCAGGGGGATTTGGCTTGTGGTAAGGGGCCTGTAGTATCGTATGCTCCTGCCGTGCAGATTAACTTGAATCGTCTTTTGGTAGAGGTAGCCGAGAAAAATGAAATTCCTTTCCAAAGACAGGCCTCTTCTAGGTATACAGGTACGGATACGGATGCATTTGCTTATTCTAATGGTGGGGTGCCGTCTGCTTTGATATCGCTGCCATTACGGTATATGCATACGACGGTAGAGATGATCCATAAAGAAGATGTGGATAATGTGATCCGTCTGATTTATGAGATGGTTTTAACCGTTACTGACGGTCAGGATTTTAGAAGCTTTACGAAATAGGTAATAAGGTTATCAAGTTAAGAAGTTAACAAGGTTAAAAAGTTATCAAGTTACGAGGTGCTAGGGTTGTAGGATATTAACGTCCTAAACTTTATTAACCTTCTAAACAAAAAAAACATAAAAAAATGAATAACGATAATAATACGCCAAATGGCGATAATAACGAAATTAGTATTGAATTGAGCGAAGAAATTGCTGAGGGGATTTACTCGAATCTAGCTATTATAACGCATTCGAACACCGAGTTTGTTTTGGATTTTGTGCGTATCATGCCTGGTATTCCAAAGGCTAAGGTAAAGTCTAGGATAATATTGACACCTGAACATGCTAAACGCTTATTGGTCGCTTTACAGGATAATGTCAACCGTTTTGAAGGTCAGAATGGTGCGATATCCTCAAAAGATGTTCCCTTTCCTTTAAACTTTGGAGGAACTAAAGGCGAAGCTTAGTTCTATTCAATTTGGGGTGCTGTAGCGTCTTGTTGGGCTGTATTTTTTATAATACGAGCTGAACAAGACGCTTTTTGATATAAGTGGTATCACTTTTGAATGTAGATTAGTATTGAAAATTGTTAACATTTAAGATATGATGGATATTAAAGTAAGATCGTTATCAAAGAAGGATTATAATGATCTTAAAAAATCTATGTCTGAGGCTTATCAGGGGGTAGGGGAGCTGTGGACCCGTGAGAATATAGTAGATCTGATTGATGTTTTTCCTGAAGGACAGCTGTGTGTCGAAGTAAATGGACATGTTGTCGCCTGTGCACTTTCTATTATTCTTAATTCCAAGAAAAGTAATATCTACGATAGTTATTATGAGATTATTGATGATGGTAAATTCTCTAAGCACGACTATGAAGGTGATACCTTGTATGGCATTGAAGTATTTGTACATCCTGATTATAGGTCTTTACGTCTGGGAAGAAGATTGTATGATTCAAGGAAGGAACTGTGCGAGGAGTTGAATTTAAAGAGTATTGTCGCTGGAGGACGTATCCCTAATTACTTTAATTTTGCGGAAGAGATGAGCCCTCGTGTGTATATCGAGAAGGTGAAACGTAAGGAGATCTTCGATCCTACACTTACTTTTCAGCTGTCCAATGATTTTCATGTAAAAAAAATACTTAAGAACTATCTTCCTGAGGACAGTGAATCCATGGAGTTTGCTACGCTGTTGGAATGGAATAACATCTATTATGAACCGGATGCACGATCCAATTCTGCGTCTAAGCAGACCATTCGTTTGGGATTGATTCAATGGCAGATGCGATTGTTTACGGATCTGAATGAATTTTACGATCAAGTCGAGTTCTTTGTGGATGCAGTCAGTGATTATGGTGCTGATTTCGCTTTGTTTCCGGAGTTTTTCAATACGCCATTGATGCGTTATTATAATGATCTTCCTGAACGAGAAGCGATGGAAAAGTTGGCCGGACAAACGAAGGAGATCGCTAATAAAATACAACAGCTTGCAGTCTCTTATAATGTTAACATTATAGCAGGCTCAATGCCGTTGTATGAAAGGAATAAATTGTATAATGTATCTTACCTTTGTCACCGTAGCGGGAAAATGGACTCTTTCCGCAAAGTCCATATTACGCCTAATGAATTTAAATACTACGGTATGGCTGGAGGGAATGAGGTTAAAGTATTTGATACGGACTGTGGTAAGGTAGGTCTTTTGATCTGTTATGATGTGGAGTTCCCGGAACTGGGCCGTATATTGGCTGATCAAGGGATGCAGATTCTTTTTGTTCCTTTTATGACGGATACACAAAATGGTTATATGCGTGTACGACATTGTGCACAGGCCCGCGCGATCGAAAATGAGTGTTATGTCGCGATAGCGGGGTCGGTTGGTAATCTCCCACGGGTAAATAATATGGATATACAGTACTCTCAGTCGGCAGTGTTTACACCATCAGATTTTGCCTTTCCCAATAATGCGATCAAGGCTGAAGCAACTCCGAATACGGAAATGGTATTAATCGCTGATGTCGATCTGTATGCACTGAGGGATCTGCACGAGTATGGTACAGTTAAAACTTTGAAAGATAGACGTAAGGATCTTTATGCGGTGAATCTGTTGAAATAATGCAAAAGGTCGGATTTAAAATCCGACCTTTTGCATTAGAGTAGAAATATATCTTCGTTGGCTAGTTTTTCTTTGCGCTCAGGATCCCAAATGCTGACCTGGACCTCACCTATATGTGCTAGCTTTAACATAAACATACATACGCGAGACTGCCCTATACCTCCTCCAATAGATTCCGGTAAGAGATCACTCAAGAGCATCTGATGAAAGGATAGTTTACTTCGCTCTATACAGTTACGAATCTCAAGTTGTCGGAGTAAAGCCGTTTTATCAACACGGATACCCATAGATGATAATTCGAAAGCGCTATTAATTAAAGGGTTCCACACAAGGATGTCTCCATTTAATCCTTTGTAACCGGCATCATTGTATGTGCTCCAGTCGTCATAATCTGCTGCGCGACCGTCGTGTGCAAATCCGTTGGATAACTCTGCACCGATACCGTAGATAAATACTGCACCATAGGATTTGGCAATTGCATTTTCTCTTTCTTTGGGGGTGTAGTCCGGATATCTCGCCAATAGCTCTTCGGAAGAAATGAAATAAATTTCATCAGGAAGTATTGCTTTGCGTTCCGGGTATTGATGTTCGACCGCGTTTTCTGTGGCTAGTAATGCCGAATATATTTTCTTGACGGTTTCTTTTAAATAATTAAGATTTCTGTCTTTGGTATGTATGGCTTTCTCCCAATCCCATTGGTCTACGTAGATAGAATGTATGGGGGAATAGTCTTCATCGGGACGCAAAGCCCGCATATCTGTAATTAGTCCTTCTTCGGGTTCGAGTTCGAGTTCCTTTAAACGTACTCTTTTCCACTTGGCAAGAGAGTGTACTACGACTGCTCTTTCTTCGTTTAATGATTTTATAGGAAAAGAAACGGGTCGTTCTATTCCATTGAGATCGTCATTAATCCCTGTACCGTCCAAAACAATCAAGGGAGACGATATCGGTATTAAGTTTAACGCTTGTCTTAGATGTGTTGAAAATGTTTCCTTAACAAAGGTTATCGCTTGTTCTCTTTTTAATAAGTTGCGTCCCATATATCAATTAAATTTGACTTTCGTTTAAATGCTATTTGTGTTTAGTGTGTGAATATAGCAATATTAATACGCAAATGTAATTAAAATGATAATAGATACACTGTTTTTGTTGTAATATTATTAATGGTAGCGAGTTCGGATGGCAGGAGAGTTTTTATTGGAATGGGGCAGAAAGAAGAGGTCGATTATTGTTTTTGAAAGGCTTTACTTCAAGCCATGCCTAGGTGAAATAATACTCTACTTTACCTAGGAATAGCTGATTTGCAGTGTGAAATTCTATACGGAGAAGCTTTCTCCACAAGCGCATGTGCGAGAAGCATTTGGATTATGGAACTCAAACCCCTTTCCTGCCAAACCGTCGGAATAGTCTAACTCTGTACCTGCTAAATACAGATACGATTTAATATCTAAGCAGATCTTTATTCCTTTGTCTTCGCAAAATTGATCTCCTTTTTTTTCTTGATTATCAAAATTGAGCTGATAGGATAATCCTGAACAGCCCCCGCTAGTTACAGCAACGCGGACAAAATAGTTTTCATCATACTGTTCGTCCTTTATTATTTGCAAGATACGTTCCTTGGCCTTATCTGTAATCGTTACCATATTGTCGTTATTGTTTACTACAAATTTCGTAAATTATTTGCTAAACGCAAATGCGGTGGGTTAGGAGACTGTCATATTATTCTAGAAGTCCATTTTTGTACATTTGCCAAATGGGTGACTGGTCTCTGATGGACTGAATAGCTGACTTTAGTAACTCAACGGCATGATCTATTTCTGCTAAGGTGTTATAACGCGATAGACTGATACGTATACTGCAAAAAGCGTCTTCGTCGGTGTGCCCCATGGCTTTTAGTACATGAGAGGGGTCTCTAGCCCCAGACACGCAGGCTGAGCCTGAGGCTATTGCGATATTTGGGGTTTTGGTCATTAATTCGCTAGCACGTACGTGCTTGATAGTTATATTGCTGGTGTTGCTTGTCCTATCTGTTTCTTTTCCATTAACTAAGGTGTCTTCAATTTCTGTAAGGATTCGGTGTTCAAGGTGATTACGAAGATTCTCCATAGTTGAAAAATCTTTTTTATGACTCAGACGAATGGCTTCTCCCATCCCTACTATAGCGGGGACATTGTAGGTCCCGCCACGTAATCCCTGCTCTTGGTCGCCGCCAGTATGCAAAGGGGCTATCTGTATAGGTTTCGTTTTTCGACGTATAAAGAGTATTCCTGCTCCTTTTGGCCCGTGAAATTTGTGTGCACTGAAACAGCAGATGTCGATTGACAGTGCCGCTAAGTCGAAGGCTTGTTTACCTAGAGATTGTGTGCTATCACAAAAGAATATAACTTCTTTTTCGCGACATAGCTCAGCAATCTCTTTGATGGGATGTAAGATTCCTGTTTCGTTATTAGCAGACATTAGGCAGACGAGAATCGTATGCGCTGTAATGGCTGATTTTAGGTCTTCTAGTGATACAGTTCCATTCCTGTCGACAGGTAGATAGGTCACTGTAGCACCTTTTCTTTCCAGGGCTCTACAAGTAGTTAATACAGCTTTGTGTTCTGTTTGACAGGTGATTATGTGACTCCCTTTGGTCTGATAGCGGTCGAATACTCCGCGGAGTACTGTATTTATGACTTCTGTCGATCCAGAGGTGAAGAAAATTTCCTTGGACTGTACCTGTAACGTATCTGCAATAAGTTGACGGGCGCTTTCAATAGCTTGATTGGCTTGTCTCCCTAGTTTGTGTTGCAGGCTGGAAGCATTACCGTATTCTTCTTTCAGAAAGGGGAGCATGGCGTCAAAAGCTGCATCATCTAGCCGGGTTGTTGCGTTATTATCTAGATATATCATGCCTTAAATTTAAGGATTATTCATCTGGAGTCCTGCGTCATTTTTTATTTTCCTCTATAAGAAATCTAGGCGGATGTGGAGGGCTAAAAATTCGCTTTTTTATCATGGGTAATTTTTTCTGAAAGTGTATGTTTTCAGGGGCTATCAAGAACTTTTTTCAAAACATTTTACTTTATTGTTGATATTCAAGAGCTCACCCGATACAATCGGGTTCGGTTCATACTTGTTGGTGATCCAAAGGCATCATGAAAGTTTTATTGCCTGTAAAAGTGAATTTATGTAGGTTTGTGTTGTATGGAAAAAAATGTAACCAAAATTGAACAATATCTCGATCGGTTGATCGATGTTGTAGTCGTTAGCTTACCTTCAATATTTGCAGCTATTGTCATCTTGTTTTTGGGGCGATTCGCAATTAAGTTTTTGATTCAATTTATGAATCGTCGTTTTGAGAAGCGAAATGTTGATAAGTCTATTCGTGGATTTGCGGTTAGCTTGGTCAAATTTGTTCTGTATGCATTGTTGTTATTGACGGTCGCAAGTACCATGGGGATCCAGACAACTTCATTTATTGCAGCACTCTCGGCTTTTGGTTTGGCTGTAGGTATGGCGTTGCAGGGGAGTCTTTCAAATTTCGCTGGTGGTGTCCTGATCTTAATGTTTAGGCCTTTTGAAGTGGGTGACTATATTAGCAGTGCTAATGGTTCTAATGGAACGGTAGAGAAGATTGATTTGTTATATACGACTATGATTGATGATAGCGGTATCCGTGTTTTTAGCCCTAATGGCTCATTGGCCAATTCGGTGATTAAAAATTATACAAAAATTTTGTCGAGAAGATTTGAATTTGTGATAGGTATATCATATGATGATAATATTAAGGTTGCTAAAGATACGATTTTAGCTGTTTTGCATCAGGAAACTGAAGTTTTGAAAACGCCCGCACCAGATGTGTTTGCAGGCGATCTAGCAGATAGTTCTGTTAATCTAACTATCCGTGGTTGGGTTAAGCGGGAGAATTTTTGGACTACTAGTAATGGTTTGCGGGAAAAAATTAAGGTTGCGCTTGATGCAAAGGGAATCTCTATACCTTACCCGCAGACTGAGATGCATATCAGGAGTGACGGACAGATCTTAGGGAAGCTATCGGACAAATCCTAGTCTAAAGCTCGTATTAGTATATAATAACGGTAAGCTACAACAGCCTGTTGTAGCTTATTTAGTTTTGAAGGATCTTTGAGATTGTATTTCGGTAGGACAAGCTTGTTTATCTTGTTTAGTATTTTGAATAACATCTTCTTCATCAGTCGTTTTTTTATAAAGATAATCAAAAAAGGCCCGAAATTGTTTTTCGAGCCTTTTCTGTTGTTTACTAGAATTTTACTTCAGACGTAAGAATTCTTTTTCTTTATTCCAGGTGAATGCTGTAAAGAGTATAGCAAGAGCAGATGCGAGTAAGATGACTTCGAATGAGGCATCCCAGCCGCTTTTGTCCACGATTGCACCTAGCGCTGCATTGGCAAGCAGATCTCCGATGAAATAACCGAATAAGCCTGTTAAGCCGGCCGCGGTTCCAGCAGCTTTTTTAGGTACCAGGTCTAGGGCTTGAACACCGATGAGCATAACGGGGCCATATATCAGAAAACCGATAGTCCATAGCGATATGTTGACGATCCATTGATTGTCGCCTGGTGTCAGCCAATATACTGCTACGGCAAGTAGTGTCAGGGTCATGTATATGATTGTTACAGGAGCTCTACGTCCGTTGAACAGCTTGTCACTCATGATGCCACAGAGAATGGTTCCGGGAATTGCCGCCAACTCATATACTGAGGCTGACCAGGTGGCTTCCGATGCGGTGAAATGCTTTGCTTCCTGAAGAAAGGTAGGTGCCCAGTTGATAATTCCGTTTCTCACTAGATAGACAAATGCATTTGCTATGGCGATGTACCATAATAATTTGTTGTTGAGGACATACTTAAGGAAGATTTCTTTTGCACTGAATTCTTTCTCCTGTGAGGACGCGTAGCTTTTCGGATAGTCGTTTTTGTATTCTTCGATCGGCGGTAGTCCACAGGACTGCGGTGTGTCTCTGACGAGGAATATAGAAATGATAGCGACTAATATTGCTGCAAGTCCAGGGAAATAAAGGCGTGCGTGCCAGTCAGCAAATAATTCAACACCTAGAATAGCCAATGGTCCTACTAAGAATCCACCAACATTGTGTGCTAAATTCCAAATAGACATAGCGGTACCGCGTTCTTTTATTGAATACCAATGCACAACGACACGACCGCAAGCTGGCCAGCCCATACCTTGTACCCATCCATTAATGAACAATAATGCAAACATGATGGTGACTGAAGAGGTAGCTAAGGGGGAGAAACCCATAAAGATCATGGTGAGTGATGATAGGATGAGTCCCGTGGCCAGAAAATAACGTGCATTGCTACGATCAGATACATTGCCCATGAAGAATTTACTCAATCCATAGGCGATTGATATCGCGGACATGGCAAAACCTAATTCGGCTTTACTATAACCTAAGGTATCTTGTAGGTCTTTTACCGCAAAAGAAAAGTTCTTCCGTACAAAATAATAGGCCGCATAGCCTAGGAATATACCTAGGAATACTTGCAACCGGAGTTTTTTGTATTCTGGGTCAATGCGGTTTTCGGGCAGCCTCGCTTTGTGCAAGGCTGGTTTAAAAATATCGAACATAAATATTGTATCTTAAAATAGGTTTGGATAGTCGCTGATGATACCATCGACCTTTAATGCTTCTAAAGCAGATATTTCTTCTTTTTTATTGACTGTCCAGGGTATTACTTTTACACCCAAATCGTGGGCTTCTTTTACAATATTAGCATTAACTAGTTTATAGTTTGGACTGATAATAAAAGGTTTGAAGCCTAGGTCAGTAATCAATTCCTTGATGGTCTTTGTGTTCTTTGCATCAATCAGGTAAGAGGTTTTGATCTGAGGGTAGTGCTTGTTGATGTATTGTATTGTTCTTTTATCAAAGGATTGGATCACGGTGCGGGATGCAATTCCTTTTTCGATGACGACTTCTAACACGAGATCCGAAAACTCTTGAGGGGCTGGATGCCACTCGTGATCTTTGCCCTCTCTGCTTTTTGTCTCGATGTTGTAGAACATAGGGGATTGACGTTTTTCTCTCGCGTAGGCTTCAGATTGATCAATGAGATCACTTAAGAGAGCTATGGGAGTAGAAATTTTCTTCTGCTGAGGAAAGTCTACATTTCCTTTTAAGCCTAAGTCGAATGCTTTTAGTTCCTTCCAGTTATAACTGTAGAGGGTACCTTTGATGTCTTTTCCTTTCAGTTCCCTTCCATCAGTATAGGTTACGAATTTTGGATTTAGATAATCATCGTGATAAACGACAACTTTCTTGTCTTTCGTAATATGACAGTCCATTTCCAATGTGGTGACTTTAGGAAGGTCAATAGCGACCTTCATGGCTCCTATAGAATTTTCTGGATATAGTCCGCGTGCACCACGGTGTCCCTCATACGAGAATGAGGGAAAGTCTGAATTTTGCATACTAACTCGTTTTTGCGTGTTGCAGGAAGAGATACTTAGGCTTAGCACAGAGATTGAAGTCAATAGAAAGTTAAACTTTTTCATGTCTTGTTATATAAAATAAAGATAGGAGTAAGATTATTTACTCCTATCAAAAATAGCAACTATATTAATAACTTTGATATATCGCTATATCATCTATTCCCAACCGACCATTATTTATGGTGTTACTACTTGTACCGAGGCCTAATTTATTTATTCTAAAGCGAACGGGTTCTGTGATATTCATTAAGAAAACAGCTTGTTTTGCAACAAGACTTACGGAAGTCGGATGTGCATCACTGATTGGTTTACCTACAATTTTCCAGGTTTTTCCTTGATCGATAGAATATTCCAATTGAAATGTAGAGGATCTGTCGGTGTAGTAAGAACCATACCATAAGGTCACTTTTGATGCACCTTGCGGAACATCAAAATTCATTTGTAGGTAGGCTGGGGTTTTTAAATTTTGCTGAAACCTTACCGCTAGTTTTCCTGATACAATTCTATCTCTGCCGACAGTATTTCCTAACATAGATTGATCAAAAGTCCATTCTCCCGTAGGTAGAATTACCGGCCATTTTGCATAACCTGCTTTCACTGTGTCTGGCTGTTCGAAGGTCTCCGGCCAACCCGAATACAGTTTTCCTGAGGGAAAAGCTAAATCTTCTGCGCTTTGAAGACGGATTTCAAGATCTCCTTGATTGCTGTATAAAATTCCTCTGAACGTTGCAGAGGGGGATAGGGTATTGTTTGCCAAGGGACTTGACTCGTTTACTGCGATTTTTATAGATTTGTTTTCTCCGTCTAATAATTTATGAACCCCTGCAAGTTTTGATCCTTTTGCTGGTTCAGGATCAACATCTGCAGTAACACTGATGAGTGTGCTTTCGAATTGATCTTTTTTCTTCTCTAAGGTACTTACTGCGACAGGTGTGTGTGTTTTAATATTTCCTGATGATATTTTTGAAATTTTAGAGCTCGCTACATTTGTAATCATCAATGACCCCAATCTTGCAGTTAAGGTGCTACCTATCAGATTCATATTAAGAGAATCGCCGAAGGTGTATTGGGAGGCATCTTCAACCTCTAATAATATCCCTCTTGTTTGTCCTCTCCAAGTGCTTTGAATAGCAATGGTGTTTTCTGGAAGGTTTTTACTTTCATTGTTTGAAATCACAACACCTCCGATATGTTTGGCTCCTTCCAGTGTGCTTTCTGATATCGTTAGATCCTGCCCCTTGAAATTGCTTCTTAACACATAAATAGATCCTTGCGGATTCACATGGTCCACTATTTCTTCCTTATATGTTTCACCGCAGTTAGTTAATAACAAACTTGAAACAATGATAGTAAGAAGATATTTATATTTATTTGAACTTTTCATGATTATTTTATTTATTCCACCAAACCTTTGTGTTAATATCATCAGGTCCCATAATTTTTACTGCTTCCAGATAGTTTGCCCTGTTATAGGAAATTGTGGACGGAGGGAAAGGTAGACGTGATGGGTATCTACCTTGGTTTTCAACTCCAGGGCCAATAGGTAATGTAGGATGACCTGTACGGCGGATTTCCGTCCATTGCTGAAAATCGGTAAATAACATTGCATAATAGCGCTGGGTATGGATTTTTTCCATAATATCTTCGAAATTATCTGTCGAAGAGAATTTTATAGCATCTTGTTGGAAATATTCCGCTGTCAAACTTGCTTTCCAATAGTTAAAAGAGGATTGAATACCTCTACCGTAATAAGTTAGGGGAGACCCTGAAATATAGCCCTTAAGAGCTGCTTCTGCTAATATGAACTGCAGCTCAGAATAATTCATGAGATTGCCAAGTCTAATGTCTGTCTTAAGATCTAATAGTAGTTTAGAGCCTATTTCAGGAACATTTCCCTTTGCGTAGCCACTTCGTATGCCTGAGTAAATTCCAAGGGTAGCTTGCGTAGCCCATTTTGCTATTCTCGTGTCTTCCATGTCTACTAATGTATTTATGAAAAACTCAGAATAACCTTTATCACCGTTAAAATCAATATCCCTATAATTGTAAAATTCTGTGACAAAAGGGACGACATTGGTAAAGTTAAAGATTGCATTATCCGCATTACTCTCCATGATAGGATATTCTGCAGCTTTAGTATCTACTATTTCCTTGATTTTTGCTATTTGATTCAACTCGTTATTACCGGACGCTCTAAGTAGTAATCGTAAATAAAGCGAATTTCCAAATCTACGCCAATGTTCAGGGCTGCTACGGGTATGTTGATAAATACTTCCATAAAGAGGGTCTGATATCAAGTGGTTTGCGGGTAATTGCGCATTTATTTTTAGCAATTCATTTGCTTTCTCTAGCTTTTCGAAAATCTGTTGATAAACAAATTTTTGTGTATCAAACTTGGGAGAGATTTCAAATTCTCTGCCTTTGGCAGCGTCAGAGTAAGGAACATCACCAAAGACATCTGTCAATAAGGAGCCTAAATAGGCGTCCATTATTAAGGACATGCCTTGCCAAGTTTGGTAACCTTGCTGCTGCGTGGTTTCGGCTGATTTGTATACATCTCTGATATTTGTCAATTCGGTATACCAATTTTGCCAAGAGCTATTCGATTCTGTCGTTTTTATCTCGTAACGGTGAATTTCGCGGCTATCGCTATTGGTTACGGTTACTTGTGCTAGCTCTCCGTTAATTCTGAAACCTCTATTGAGGTTATTATTTACAATGGATAGCACCGAGGGAGCAAATAGCGCTTGGGGGCTTGCAAAAGTTGCTTCATTGGGATTCGTGTTCTTTTCAATGAAATCTTTTGTACAGCTTGTTGCTAGTATGGTTGTCGCAAACGTGCTATATATAAGTATATTTTTTATTTTATTTTTCATCGGACAAGCATTAGAAATTTAACGTTAAACTAAGACCAAAATTTCTTGTAGAAGGAAACTGCGCAACTTCGGCTCCTTTTTGGATTCCAGCGGATGTAAGGGAACCAAATTCAGGATCAAACGCAGGCCAGTTCGTGAATACAAAAAGGTCACGACCGTACAGGCCTAAATTTGCGCGTTGAAATTTGTATTGTTTCAAGAAGTTAGGACTAAAGGTATAATCAATACGCACTTCTCTAAGCTTAATGTAGTTTGTTGAGAAAGTATTTGCTTCCAGATTGTCACGATTGAAGTGATTGTAATAGAAGTCACGCGCATTTACCAATGTGGTATTAGGACTAAAAGTATTATCACCGTTGTCAACGACTCCTTTGCCTATTAATCCATTATACCGTCCTGGGATTGTTTTGTTTAGTTTTCCTTCCTCCATTAATACGGCATGCGTTAATGAATAACCAACACCGCCGAATTGCCCGTCGAACAAGAAGTTGAATTTCCAATTTTTGTATTGGAATTCGTTACCCCAGGCAGCTTTCCAAGGTGCAGTAGACCGACCTAAATAAAGTAAATCATTAGATACTTCTGGGTATCCTTCCTTGTAGATGATCTGACCGTCCGGAGCTCGCTTATAGCCATAGCCATACATAGCTCCATAGTTTCCTCCAACTCGAGCTTCAATAGTTCCTCTCGAACCATAGATGGTTGATAGGATAATTGAGTTTTCCTCAGATGATTCAGGTAATGAGATGATTATTCCATCATTGTAAGAGAAGTTACCAAACATTTTCCAGTTCAGTTTTTCTTTGTTTTTTAGAATTTGATACGATGTCGCAAATTCTGCACCTCTATTTCTAACCTCTCCGGCATTAATAACCATCCGTGTAAACCCACTTGATGGATCGATGGGTACAGGAAGAATTTGATTGAAGGTATTGTTTTGGTATACTGCTATATCAAATGTTAATCTGTTTTTAAACATTCTTAAATCTGTGCCAAATTCCACAGATCTTGTGGATTCGTACTTGAGCGATTCATTTGGGATTTGTAGGCTGTTAGATAGACCGTCGTTACCAAAACTCGGGACTATAGGGTAGGTATATGAAGTTAAGAATGGTGTCGTCCCGCCACTACCCACATTTGCAAGCGAAGCTCTAAATTTAAAGAAATTGATAGATTTTGGTAAATCTAATAATTGAGAAAGAATAACACTACCGTTGTAGGAATTGTACATAAATCCGTCCCCCTCACCGAATGCAGGGGAGGCAAGTGTACTAGACCAGTCAATTCTACTCGTTACATCAAAAAACAAATAATTTTTGTATTCGATATTGGCCATACCATAAATTGAGTTTACGGCATATTTACTTCTATAAGGTCTTGAGATAATCGGTTCGGCTGTATTATCTAGACTATAAATACCTCTTTCCTTTAGTTTACTCGTTGATAAATCTACCCTTCTGTAGGTGTTAGCCATACGGGCACCACCAACACTTGCTCCCCATTTTATATTGCTGTTTCTTTCGTTTCTATAGCGAGCAAGGAAATCAACGTTTGTTTCCGAATTGAAAATATTTTGCTTTCTGAAATATCCATTAGCAAACTTGTTAGAGTCAAATGGTCTTCGTGAAGTTCTACCGTCGTAGCTAAAATCGATTGATGCGCGACCCATTACACTGAATTCTTTGTTAATGGTATAGTCTACCTGTGCATTACCAAGAAAGCCATCACGGTTTTGACCATTTAACATCTCATAAGCCTGTAGATAAGGATTGTCAAGCAATGAAGACATTGGCGTATTTTGCTCTACATCTTTTTCGATCCAATAATTTTTAAACCAATTTAGATTCATATTAGGGGTAAGTCCCCTGATAAAGTACATGATGGTACCATTGTTATATCCTGAGGTAGGAAGGTTTTTGGAGAATTTATTGTTGTAAGATGCTTTTCCTTGGATATTGATTTTGTCAGTCAGCTTGTGAGACATCTGGACACTAGCAGTTGTTCTATTGAATCCGGTATTAGGAACCATCCATTTGTTAATGGTGTTTCCTATACTGATTCGTGTAGAAGTTTTTTCTGTTGAGTTTGAATAGGAAAGATTGTTCGAGCTATTTACCGTAGTTTCAAAAAAATCCTTTTTATTGTCTTCATAAGGTCTCCATAATGTTCTTTCTGGAGGTGTCTGTCTGTAATATTCAGGGTTGAACTGATAAAATTGCTGACCATTGAATTTTGGGCCCCATGCTGCAGATGTAGAGTAAGTACTGGCACCATCTTCAGACTGACCATAGGAATAGTAAAAATCGTTTCCACCAATTCCAGCACCATATTGGTTTTGATAATCAGGCCATCTATTTATGGTGCCGATAGATGTGTTTGAAGTCAAGCTAAATCCTAAGCCATTATTCTTTTTTCCTTTTTTAGTAGTAATAATAATAGCGCCGTTAGCACCTCTAGCTCCATAGAGTGCTGTCGCGCCCGGGCCTTTTAATACAGAGATACTTTCGATGTCTTCCGGGTTGATGTCAGCTAGACCTGTTCCAAAATCTACAGGTGCATCATCGGACATGTAATTCGAGTTTCCATTGGTAGTCATTCTTCCTGAACTGGAGCTTGTTATGACTCCATCAACGACAATTAGTGCCGAGTTGTCACCTGTTAAGGAATTTTCTCCGCGAAGAATAATCTGATTTGTTCCTGCTGGACCAGCACCTGATTTAGTTAGATTTAAGCCTGCTACTTTACCGGTTAATGCGTCGGTCCAGTTTGCTGATTGTGCGTTAGTCAGTTCTTCTCCGGAAACCGTAGTTACAGAATAACCTAATGACTTTTCCTCTCGTTTAATGCCTAATGCCGTAACTACAACTTCTTCGATCCCCTCCGTATTCTCTGCGAGTTGAATAACAGTATTGGAATTTGTATTGTTAAATATTTGTGCGTAACTATTATAACCTATGAGTTGAAAGCTAATATTCGAACCCGTAGCAATTTCAATAGCGAATGTACCGTTTGTGTTACTTGTCCCAACTGCTTTGCCTTCTACCCGGATTGATACTCCACCTAAGGGCTCATTCGTATTTTTGTCTACTACTTTACCCTGGATCTTAATTTTTTCTTGCCTAGTTGTTTTCTCCAAAGAGAACGGGAGACTGGCGTAAGCCTGTCCTCCAGAATAACAAGCAGTAGCTAAAGCAATCCACAGGAGCTTAGATCCTATACGATGTGGCTTAACTTTGTCTTGATTGTTTGTTAACATATGTCGTGTGATTAAATTGGTTACTAAATTGATATTTTAATATTAACTTAATGTTAATTGCTGCTTTTTCTTTCGTTTTATTTCATAAACAAGAATAATAATGCAGCAAGCGAAGCTCCGAGTAAGGGACCGATGACCGGTACCCATGCGTAGGAGAGATTGAATTTAGCTTTATTTTTTAGGGGTAATAGGGCATGAATAATGCGAGGACCAAGATCACGCGCAGGATTAATCGCATAGCCTGTAGTTCCTCCAAGTGAAAGACCTATTCCCCATACTAACAATGTTACCGGTAGCGCGCCTATAGATCCCAGGCCGATGGGAGATTGGTCGGATAGGCTAGCGTCTTTGAAATGCAAAATGGTGAATATCAGCACAAAAGTTCCGATGACTTCACTAGCTAAATTTATGGGTAGGTTTTTGATGGCTGGTGCAGTGCAAAATACGGCTTGTTTGGTGTCTGGATCCTCTGTTTTATCAAAATGGTCTTTATACACTATCCATACCAATGAAGCACCTATCATGGCTCCGCCAAATTGTGCTGTCATATAGGATAATGCTGTAAGGAGATCGATACGATTCAAGATGTAGTTGGCCAATGTGACCGCACAGTTGAGATGTGCGCCGCTGTAGGGGCCGGCGATAGAGACTCCGACAAAAACCGCAATAGCCCAGGCTGTTGTGATAACTATCCAGCCTGAACTGTTTCCTTTAGTCTGGTTTAATACCACGTTGGCGACTACTCCTCCTCCTAGAAGGATCATCGCAGCGGTTCCTATTAGTTCTGCAATAAAAGGTGTCATAATATGGATTTATTAAAAAGTGGTTACATTATCTTTTAATTCTCGTAGTTTGCCCAGAATTTAGCCGTTTCGATGGCTCTTTTCCATTCCTTCAATTGGACTTCGTAATTGCTATCTGGAGCAGCTTCGAAAACTCTATCTTCTTTCCATAAGTTTTGCAGTTCGGAAATATCTTTCCAAAATCCAACAGCTAGTCCAGCAAGAAAGGCAGCTCCCATAGCCGTCGTTTCTGTAATCGCAGGGCGAATCACTTTTGTTTTTAAGATTTCTGCCTGAAATTGCATTAGGAAGCCATTTTGTGTTACGCCTCCGTCAACCCTGAGTTCTTTTATTTTCGAAGAAGAATCATTTTCCATGGCTTTTAGGATGTCATAGGTTTGATAGGCAATGCTTTCTAAGGAGGCGCGAGCGATATGGGCTGCATTTGCACCTCGTGACAGTCCTACCATTGTCCCCCTAGCTTCGGAGTTCCAGTGGGGAGCTCCTAGCCCTGAAAACGCAGGAATGAGGTAGACACCGTTGCTGTCAGGGACACTGGTTGCTAATTTTTCTACTTCGCTGGAGCTACGAATGACACCTAGCTCATCTCTTAACCACTGGACGACGGCCCCCCCAATAAATACACTTCCTTCCAAAGCATAGTTTATTTCGTTGCCTATTTTCCAAGCTACAGTAGTGACCAGTTTGCTTTTCGATATCACTGGTTTGTCTCCGATATTCATTAATAGGAAGCAGCCTGTTCCGTAGGTGTTTTTGACCATGCCTTTTTTTGTGCACAGCTGACCAAATAGAGCGGCTTGTTGATCGCCTGCTATCCCGGCTATAGGAACGCTGACATTTGCTATATGTTCGGATGTATGACCATATATTTCAGAGCTGCTACATACAGTGGGAAGCATGGATGCTGGGATGTCAAATATATCTAGCAATTCCTGGTCCCATTCTAAGGTATGAATATTGAGAAGAAGTGTCCGAGAGGCATTGGATACATCCGTAACATGTTTCTCTCCATTTGTAAGGTTATAAACTAACCAAGAGTCTACGGTTCCAAATGCAAGTTCACCCTGCTCAGCAAGTTGTTTGGCTCCGTCTACATTGTTGAGTATCCAGTTTATTTTAGACGCTGAAAAGTAAGCGTCAATTAATAAACCTGTTTTTTCCTGTATGATGTGTTCGTGTCCCTGTTCGGCTATTTTTTTACAGTAATCTGCTGTTCTACGATCTTGCCATACAATAGCATTATATATGGGTTTACCTGTTTTTTTATGCCAAACGATGGTCGTCTCTCGCTGATTGGTGATACCAATAGCTTTGACTGCGTCTAGTCTTAGCTGTTCTTTGGCTATCGCTTCGGTCATTACCGCTAGTTGTGTCGACCATATCTCCTGAGCGTCATGTTCTACCCAGCCCGATTTAGGGTATATTTGAGTAAACTCTTTTTGTGCTATTGTTACGATTTCACCTTTCTGATTGAAAAGAATAGCTCTAGAGCTAGTTGTACCCTGGTCTAAAGCGAGAATATATTCCTTGTTCATGATCTAATTGGGTTTATAGTAGTTACTTATTTATTATAAGGTGTAATTTTTGACAAGTGCGGTGTAGTCTGCGATTTCCTGTTGAATCCAGTTTTGGTCTTTTCCGAGTTCCTTCGCCATTAATTCAGCTACTTTTGGCGCTGCCTCTAAGGATGCCTTGGCGTCTAACAACAAAAAGCGCACTCTGCGAGCTAAGAAGTCTTCTACTTTCGCGATCATCTCATGACGACATGCCCATACAACTTCGGCTGCTATAAATTCGAAATTCGGGTGTAGGCGTTCGTTGAGTTGCGGAGACTGGGATGCCAAATCAAGAATAGGGGTGACGTCGGTTCCGTATACCTGCCAATGCCCTGGTCTTTTTTCTTCGGAATAGCCGTGAATGGGAAGATGTTGTGTTTTACAGTCCTTAGGTGTTAAGCCCACTGTCTTGATCGCTAAGTCAACGGTTTCTTCAGCCATTTTTCTGTAGGTAGTCCACTTGCCTCCGGTAATGGTAATTAGATTGGATGCGCTTTTGATAAGCTTATGATCTCTTGATATTTCTTTTGTGCTGCCCGAGTCGCCATCTGTGGGAGCGGCTAGGGGTCTAAGTCCCGCAAATACACTTAAAACATCTTTTTCAGTAGGTGAATTTTCAAGGTATTGATTTGCCGTTTTTAAGATAAAATCGATTTCTTCATCCAACGGTCTCGGTTCGATCTGATGTGCATTTAATGGTGTGTCGGTCGTGCCTAATAATACTTTGTCGTGCCAAGGCACTCCAAATAATACGCGCCCGTCACTGGTTTCAGGAATCATCAGGGCATCATCATTGCCCAGGAATTTTTTATCTATTACGATATGGGCTCCTTGGCTTGGTCGTACGAGGTCTTTGTGCGTTGTACTATCCAACTTTAGGATATCATCTACAAATACACCTGTTGCATTAATGACAGCCTTCGCTTTTATCGTATGATCTAGTCCTGAAAGTCTGTCTTTGAAATTAAGACCATTTGTTTTACCTGCTTCATCTTTTGATATCTTATTTACTTCGGCATAGTTGAGAAGTGTTGCGCCATGTTCGGAAGCCGTCTGTCCGAGGTTGATTGCTAATCTGGCATCATCAAATTGACCATCATAATATAATACACCGCCTACTAATCCCTTTGATTTGATTTTGGGTAGCTTTTGAATGACGTCGCTTTTGCTCAAGAGGGTCGATTTTCCTATGCGAAGTTTACCTGCCATCCAATCGTACATTTTTAGACCGATCAAGAATTTAAGCTTATTGAAGGTCGAGTATGATGGAATTACAAAGCTTTGAACAAAGGAAACATGAGGCGCATTTTTAAATAGTAAACCTCTTTCTTTGAGCGCTGATAAAACGAGTTTGATATCTCCATTTGCGAGATACCGGACGCCACCGTGGACCAATTTGGTGCTTTTGCTTGAGGTTCCTTTTGCAAAATCATATTTCTCAATCAGGAGCGTTTTATAGCCCCGAGAAGCTGCATCAACTGCAATTCCCAGACCTGTGGCTCCACCGCCTATGATTGCAATATCCCATACTGTTGTATCTTGAATGCTTTCTAAAGCTTCGTTTCTTGTGAAGTTCATTTTGTTTTACTGTGTTTATGTGTGCTTTGTTTTGTAAAAATAATAAAAAACGTAAACAAACGAAAGTTTGTGAAGTCTTTTAGATAAATGCTACTGTTTTGAAATATCTTAATTATCTTAGGATAATGAAAGATCCATAGGATAGACCTGCTCCGGATGTAAGGGCATATGAGGAGGATGGGCCCTTCACAAGGATCGAGACAAGTATTGACCATCAAAAAGTAAGTAATATACATATGAACAATGTTGAGCGTCATCAATATATCATCAAGCAAATAAACCAAAATGGACATGTTTCTGTTTTGGAATTGTGCGAAGAATTAAATGTTTCTTCTGTAACAATTCGTAAAGATTTACAGTTTTTAGAAGATACGGGGTTGGTGTATCGAACACATGGAGGGGCTACAAGACAAAATCCGTATCAAACGGATAGACCTGTTATTGAGAAAGAAAAAATTCACGAAGAGGAAAAGATAAGAATCGCGCGTGCTGCGTCTCGTTTAGTAATGGCTAATGATTCTATTATTATTGGATCGGGAACGACAACACAGTTTTTAGGGAGAGAGATTTTGCCTCAAGGAAACCTTACTGTAGTTACATCAGCGCTGAATGTGACTTTAGAGTTGCTCAAGCATCAGAATGTCGAGGTTATACAACTCGGAGGATCGGTGCGACGTACCTCGTCGTCTGTAACCGGGCAATATGCTAATAATATTTTAGACCATTTTTTCTGCTCGAAATTGTTTTTAGGGGTAGATGGTATTGATCTGGACTATGGAATATCGACTACTAATGCGCAAGAAGCGATGTTGAATCAGAAAATGATTTCTGTAGCTCAGCAAGTGATTGTACTGGCAGATTCGAGTAAATTTGGTAGAAAGAGCTTTGGGAAGATTGTAGATTTTTCCCAGATCGATGTCGTGATCAGTAATGAAATACCACCGGCATTTCAGGAACTTTTCGAGTCGCTGGGAATAGAAACGATAATAGCGAAATAATAAGAAAAGCGGAGAATCCAATAAACTGAATCTCCGCTTTTTTAGGTCTTAGCATTGCCATTCGATAGAGCTGGAATGTCAATGCTTTTTTTTACCCTTAATTTTCGAAGGAATCTTTCTTAAGACAAATTATCCCTATTGTACCGCTAGCAGCTTTTTTGCTTTTCTTAAGTTTAATCTCTATCCTGTCGTAAAGAAGGAGAGCGTCGGTAGTTAAATCTGAAAGTTTGCTTTTTTTGTTTTCTACCATGATATATGCTTCTGTGTCAGGTGTGTAACCAATATCTTTGAGATATAGTTGAATTTCCTTTAGCATATCGTTTATTTGGCGGCTTTCTATTAAATTATTTCTCTGAACGTTTTGAAAAGATCCGGCGACCTTTGTTCTTTTCTTTTTGTAACTCTTCTTTTTCGGGTGAAGCACTATTATACCATATGCTGATGAGCTGCCATAAACAGCTTTTAATCCGATTGATTCTGCATCCAATAGTATGGAAATTAAATTGATTTCGTGAAGATTATAGTCAGATAGCTCAGAAGCAGAAACCCCTCGCCGTTCTCCCTGAAGAAAAATGTTCTTTTGATCCAACTTATAGGTGTCTTTTAATCCACTATTTGGAGACACCGATTCGGCAACAGGTTTAATATCGTTATTTTTGGTTTTATTTCCAATACGTTTAGTTGCCTGTATATTGAAGAGGTTTTTATTGATCAGATTCAGTAGGTTGAACAACGAGCTGTCTGAATTTCTCCGTGCGACATAGCGGTATTCATTCTTCTGGATGACGGTCGTCATTCCATGAGATTGAAATGTAAAACCAAGTAAGAGTATTGCTAACAGTAACTTTTTCATAACAATGCTTTTTTTGATCCTTAATTTTCGAAGGAATCTTTTTTTAGATGTTTATATCTAGGATCGTTTTGAAAAAAATTAAAAAGTTCTTGTTGCCTTTGCGCACTCACTGGCTCAAGTATTATAGCTCTTTTTAACCATTTTTGTTTATAGACCATATCAAACGTAAGTCTGATGTCGTACTCAAGGTGATTGAGTTTGTTGATTTCTTCTAATGTAATGGTCGTTAGCGAATCTTTACCTTGATGTAAAAAGTAAAAAGCTTCATTTGCGCCTATCTTGTATGGACCGGTGTCGCTAGGTCCAACATGCTTCTGCATATTAATAACAGCTTGGGCCAAAGGAGTGTATTTAACACGCTCTTGAGCGAATGTCGGGATTGCTGTTATATAGGATAAGATGAAATAAGATAAGAATTTTCTCATTTGTTTCGTTTTAATAATTATCCATGTATTGGACATGTTTTACCAACGGTTAAATTCTTGTAAGGAGTTACAGAAACTGAATTGCCATTGTCATCTAATATCGGGTTCCCGTTTACATCTTTTAATGGTATTGACATGTTTTTGATGTAATTTTGATCGATCGTTTGAGTGGGAGATCCTGACGTTTCATACATTTGTTGAAATTGAAAGGCTTCTACTTCATCCTCTATGCCATATTTTAGAATATTTTCATTATTATCTATTTCAAAATCGAGCTCTCCGTCCAGAAACTGTGCTACGTGCTTTAATTCATGAACCAATAAACTTAATGCATTACTATTTAAATCTCCTGCTTCATTTACCGTTTGACCAAGTAATACCTGATCTTCTGCATATGTTGTTGTTGTTCTATCTAGTGTTATTACTAACTCGTTGTTGTCTCGCAATGAAGTTGTAGCCCCGGCATCAATCAAATTTCCAAATTCGATAGTGAGTTTAACATTCAAATCATTTACTCTGTCTAGTATGTTGTTGATATTATTTAATCTGGTTAAAAAATCGGCATTAAAGTTTGTTGGATTTGCTAACATCGCGTCAACACCTTGTGTTAGTTTTGATAAAGCGCCAGTATCGTCAACAAATGAAAACCCTCCAATATTAAATTTCGGCATGTTTGTTAGTAAACTTGCAGAACATGTACACTCTTTGTCTTCTTCGTCTGGTGGTGGATTATCTTGCTCTCCTTCCCCTCCATACCAGCTTCCATCGTCTGGATCTTCATCGTCAAAAGGGTCCTCATAATCATAAGGATATTCTTCCTCTTCTTCCTCTGGATAGTCGTCTTCGTTGTCATCTGGTGGAGGGATGTCGATCGGATCTAGTTCATTTTCCCAAGCAATATCGCTGTTCCCACCTTTAATTTTAAATAGCTCATTTTCGGGCAGAATCTCTAAATCACTGGAGATATCGAAAAAGTTTAATACAGTATTTCTTTTCATTTTACAAAATATGTTTTAGTTGTTTTTAGAATTATTATTTTATCTCATTTCCTTTTTTATCAATGTAGTACTCTCTGCCTTTTTTCCATACTTTGGCTTTACCATCTTTAAAGGGTGAAGCTAAATCAAATTGTGGCTCTATTGCTATATTTCCTTTTTTATCTATAAATCCAAATGCACCTTTCAAAAGTCCGGTAAGCATTTTTGGATCGTCATTTTGCTCAGCAATACAATCTACGCAAACAACTGCTAATCCCTCACTGAAGGGATTGACTCTTTTAAATTTTGGTGGTATCACGATATTTCCATTCATATCGGCAAAGCCGAGTAATCCTTTCTCATTCTCTATCCTGAACAGTCCATCGCTTACCACATCGGGTCCGTTGTCAAAGTCGGTAACTTTAAACAATTCCTCTCCTTTTGTATTGATAGCCCAAAAGCCCTGACCTTTTTTGAGGACAAATCCGATAGTTTTGATGGTGTCTGTATACGCAATGGGGTAGCGGTCGTCAGGTATAATGACCACTCCCTTGGCATTTTTATAGCTATATTTCTCTGATCCTGTTGTGTCTATATATCGATATAGTTCGTTGCCATTTTTTTTATTCTCTTGTGCACAGGATACTAATGATAATAGAGAGAGGTTTAGAAATAATATCTTATTCATAATACGGATCTTAGATGTTATAAACTTATAAGAGTCATTTTGGAGTTTAAATCCAAGACATACTTATTCTCTTTGCTGAGACTAAACCTGTAAAATTCAATTTTTTTATCACCATAATGCAATAGTATTTTTTTTTCTACATTTCCTGAAATATCTTGTAACTGGATCAGAAATGAACCCCAATTTTTAAGCGAATTATTTTCCAATACTAAGGAAGATGACAGTATTTTGTAGCTTTTCCATCTCGAGGAAGTAACACTGCCATCAAGGTTGAATATTATTTCTCTATTATCTCCCCATGTTTCAGTATTTACTAAATTCCGTTTTCCTTGTAGCAGTAAATAACCCTCGGCTAAATTAATAGCTATCCCATTTCTTCTTGATATAGGGGCTGTAAACTTGATTGTATCGCTTGATCGGGTCCCTGGAGCTTTTATTAATAATAAAAGTGTGTCGATTTGATGGATTAAAGTAAAAGTGTGATTTTTATACGCTGTCCAAGAGTTAAACTTTCGGTTTATGTTAGACTCTACATTTGTTAACTCCCAAATCCCTTTTCCTTTGGATTTATAATTAGCCATTGTTACCCTACCCAGATAAGTTTTGAAGTAGATTTTTCCATTTCGAAAAGCAAATGCTTCTATCGGAGCGCAATATTTGTCTTTATTTATTAAGGTCTTTTCCTTTTTGATGTTCTCAATATAATCGATGGGTAGCCAGACCTGCTCCTTGTGAGAAGTCTGGGCGACTGCCTGGAAAAAGGAAAAATGTATAATGAAATAAATAATCAGCCTTATATATCTCATTGAATTATCTGTTTCATTAAGTTAACAACCATTATCTTCTATAGTAATGAAAGAATACAATTCTTTCATTACTATAGAATCCCGAACCAGTTCTCCCTTCGCCAGTATAAATATCAATGTGAGCCATGCTATTTCCTTGGGCTATCTGATATATGACTCCTGTTTGATGATAATATTCAGAATTTATAAATTCTGAAAGACTCATCTCGTAAGATTGTAGTCCTTCTTTTCTTAGCCAATTAGCTACATCTCTTGCTCCTCGTGGATAGCCTTCTGAAGTCACATTTCCGTTGTAGTTTGCGGAGTTTGAAAAATCGACCCCATAAGCGTCCATGAACATTGATCCCACACGGATTGCACATTGGTTCTCAGCATATGAATCTTGGGACGGATGTGCAGGAGAGCCGTTGGGGCCGGCAGGGGGGTATTGGTTAAATAATGCTGTAAAACAGAGTTCGTCAGGAAGGTCTGTTTTTTTGTTTCTTCTTCTGTATTAGATCCTGAACTTGAGGTGCCTCCTTCTCTAAGGACTTCTGCTAATTCCTCCAGATATGCTTCGTACTCTTCATCATACCAATCAGTTTCTTCACTATACTCTTCCTCTGGATAGTCGTCTTCATTGTCATCTGGTGGAGGTATGTCGATCGGATCTAGTTCATTTTCCCAAGCAATATCACTGTTCCCACCTTTAATTTTAAATAATTCGTTCTCGGGAAGTATCTTCAAGTCGTTAGAGATATCAAAGAAATCTAATGTGTTACTTTTTCTCATGTTATTTGTAGTTTAAAAATCTTCCTGCTTTATTGATTTAATAGGGATTATTATCTGTTGTATGTTATGTTTTTTGTGTTTATGAGACTGTATGTCTTCAAACAAATCAGGACAAACTGTTAAGGCGTGTTTCTTATTTATAAATATATTAATTTTTGTTTTAGATATTGTGCTTATCTGTTACTAATGGCGATTTTTTTCAATCGTTCTTTCTGTTTTAATATCAGTTCTCCACGACCATAATATACGTCAGCAGGAGTTAGGTTATTTAAGGCCTCGTGATAACGTTCATTATTGTATCTCTCTACAAACTCTTGGAGGGCTTCTTTTAGCTCTTCTGGTGAATAGTAATTGTTCAATTTGACCACATTTTTCATTGTTCTGTTGTATCTTTCAATTTTTCCCTGGGTCTGTGGATGAGCGGGGCTGCCATGGATCTGCTTCATTTCCAGTTCTTCGGTCAGATACCTGCCAAGATCCTTAGAGATATAGCACGATCCATTATCTGACAATAATTTAGGCTTAACCTTTGTCTTTAACTTCGCCTTTTCAATCGCTGTGTCTACATTGCGTATCACGTCCTCATGTTTCATTGATGGACAGAGCTCCCAATGTACAATGTAGGGGCTGTAGTCGTCCAATATGGTGCTTAAATAATAATCTCCCCAGCCTTTTATCCTGAAATAGGTGAAATCTGTCTGCGACATTTCATGTACAATACTGGTCTTACCCTTGAATTCATCGGATGCACTGATCAAAATATGGGATGGAGCGCTTATCAGTCCCTTGTTTTTAAGGATTATGTAGACAGAGGATTCAGAAATAAAAAACTGATGTTCGTCTGTAATGTGACAAGCCAACTCACGCGCCGATAAATCAATCTTATCCAGGGCAACCTCGACAACGAATTCTTTAATCTGCTCGGGAATGCTGTTCCATTGTTGTCCAGAATCACTGTTTTTTTTTCGCTAGACCCTCATAGCCTTTTACGAGATAACGGTCGTACCAGCTGTAAAATGTACTTTTAGGAATTCCAAATTGCTTCACACCGATCTCCGATCGGGTAACCGTCTGAATAATCTCCATTTTTTCTCCTGCTGATAATCGCATATACTTTTTGTATTTATCCGTTAATCCAGCAGATCCAAGCTTTTTTTACGATATCATAGCGCAACCCTAGATCAGCAACCCTTTCTTTCAGTCTAGCATTTTCTTTTCGGAGTTCGGCCACCTCATCTGATGTTGCCTCACGGGTAACATCGCCTTCAAGTCGTTTTTTTGGCCTCTAAAAACTCCTTGTTCCATTTGTAGAACTGAGACTCGTTAATACTGTGCTTACGGCAGATCTCGGCAATAGAATGTTCTGCACATAGAGCTTCCATTACGATCATAATTTTCTGCTCGGCGGTAAAGATTCTGCGGTTACTACGACGTACATCCTTGATAAAATTCTCCGGGGTTGTTTTTTTCGGTCTTCCCATCCTGAATAAAGTTATTTTTTTTAGGAGAACAATCTCTTGGTTTTTAATAAATTATGTCTAAATTATGCTGACGATTTACAATACCGAATCTCCCGCTATTAAAATCGTTAGTAATCATTCTGGTAAAATATTGTTGCTCAAAAAGAGTAATGAATTTGTTCAAAAGGGAGATATCATTGGTTATCTGGAGAATCCAGCAAATATTGTTGATATAGTTACCATAGATAGTATCCTTGATGTCTTCGAAATCAATAATACGGAGCTGGTTGTAAGTACAAAAAATCTGCCGACCCGCGTGTATCTTGGAGGTATTAATGCGAGATATTACCTCTTTTTGGAAGCCCTATAGCAATTTCAGAACTATTATTCAAATAGTCTATATTTCAGTCAATTGGCTATTTATTAGAGTCTTATTGAGCAACAGGGAAACTTGTTGGATATTAGTCATAAGAAAATGCAACTTAGCAGCAATAGCTTAGAACTAACGAAAGAATTTGAGAGAAGAGATTCCATACTATTTGAAAAGCGAATTATCAGCCAATCTGAGTTGGAAAAAAATAAAATGAATTATTTGAATGCTGAACACAATAATAACAGTGGTAAAAATGAAATATCTCAGATCAATTCTGAAATCCTGCGTACGCGAAACATGAAAAATGAGGTAAAGATCAAAAGACAGAGATCGAAGAGATGTTGTTTTTGAAACTTAATTCCGCTTATCATGAATTACGTGTTGCATTGAAACAATTTGAAGAAACGTACCTATTTAGGAGACCTCAGGATGGTAGCCTTCAATATTTGAGTTTCCTGAATAATAATTTGTTTGTTAAGGCTGGGGATGCTTTTTTTTAATTGTTCCTTCTGATAGCAAGATCTTAGCACAGTTTATGTTACCTAATGTTGGTGCCGGAAAAGTCGAACGGGGGCAAGAAGTCATACTTAAACTAGATAATTATCCGGACAATTAATCACGGGTAGCAATTGGACGAGTGTGGCAAATGGTAACTTAGCGTTGCGAGCGTCTGTATTCCAAGGATTCAGTAAGATAAATGGCCTTAAATTGGCCAAGTTGAATTTACAATCAAAAATCCTCGAGTATGATCTTAAAAGACAAACTTTACGGTTAGATCTTCTGTCCAATTATTTTAAGGCATTAGTGAATAGTGAGCTTTCTAAAGTAGCGGAGGCGCAATTAGGCCTTTCTAGAGAGCAGTTGCGGGTTATAAAGACCGAGGTGGATGTTGGAGTCAAGACATTGGTCGATCTTAATTATGTCGAAAATATCGTTGCTAATGACGAATTAAAGATACTCATTAGCAAGACAAATTTTGCTAATGACATTTTATCCTTGAAAAGGGTTTTAAATTTAATGTTTTCGGATAGCCTGATTTTAGGAATTCCAAGTTTTGCAGTAATTGAAAACCTAGATACCTCGACGCGTTCTGTGGAGAATAATAGGTACGTCGCATTATCGGAATTAAATGTTCAGCAGAATGAACTTCTAGTCAAGACAAAAAAGAATAATTTCTATCCTAGTATTATGTTTTCAGGCGGCTATGGATCCAATTATTCATCCGAGAGATATGATAATACATCAGATAAGGATGCGATTCCTTTTCTTTCGCAGGTCAATCAGAATAGATCGTTGAACATCGGTCTTTCCTTATCAATGCCGGTCTTTGATGCTTTTAAAGCTCGTGGAGAGATTCGGCGATCCAAAATTAATTTAGAGATAGCCCAGATCGAAGTGGAAAGGGTGAAGAAAGAGCAAGCGATCATTTTGCAAAGAGCAGTTCAGGAATATGTCAGGACTGTAAAAGAATATGGCGCTTATAATAAACAGTTTGTTAGTTCTAAGACGGCATACGATGCTACACTACAACGTTATGAAATTGGTATGGCCTCACCTTTTGAACTGGCCACGGCTCAGGTCAACTTTAACGTATCAGAATTAAATTTCGTAAAGTCGAGGTACGATGTTTTGTATAGGCAAGAAGTAATTAAAATCTTGGAAAATTAGTTCGAATGATACAGTAGGTAATAGCTAGCTACCCAGCCCTGTACAGCCAGTACTGATGCTAGATTTGTGACTTCTTCGAATTCAAGTTGGAGGTGTTTGATCATAAACATGGGCGGATTGATAGCAGCGGGAGGTATTGGACATTTCGCTCGGATAGTGCATTCTATTACTACCCTGATAGTGGTTTGCTGACAAGGCAAGGTCTACTATCCCTTTGGGAGAATAAGGTGCAAAAGCAGGCTTGGATGGCTGTTATGGATAGCAGCCACACGGAAGCACTGAACAAAGTAAAGCTTAGTATTTGGAAAAGCTATTATCGAAAGGTAAAGGATAGTGAGTGGACTGTTGTTTTTGGTGTCTTGCTAGTTTTGGGGACTGTTGCAATGGCCTATAGGTATCTGCGTTAACAGCAAAGGTTGCCTTGATCTAGGCAACCTTTGCTGTACTTTCGCTTGTTGTTATTTTTAAAACTTAGCACCTATAGTTAGGATGCCACTTGTTCTTTTGTGGTCGATAGAAGCTACTGGGCTGGAAGTTCCCCCAAAAGTTTCATTAATCGAGTAAGGAGCTTGTTTGTATGAGTTTACCTGATGTACTACCGCTAAGTCCATGTAAAGGGTGTTTGTTAGTTTTACGCCTAGACCTAAACTTCCGCTGTAGTTCTCGTCTTCAATTCCACCTTGGTAAGGGTTTCCGAAATAATTAAATCCTGCGCGGCCACTTAGTATATTGGTGAAGAGAAATTCGCCTCCGGCTCTGAAGTTTACAGCGCCTCTGTAGAGGTCTTTGATATCTCTATTGATGTGGTCGTAGTTTGTATTTAGTGAATTATTGGCTGTCGAATAGCGCATAGAATTGTACGTAACATATTCTGCATCTGCAGTCAATAAACCTCTGCTAAAGAATTTTGTAAGACCCAAGCCGAATTTCCAGGGTGTAGTAATATTATAATCCTGTGCGCTGTCGTAGAATTTTGATTCGTAAGTATGGAAGGGATCTTTGGTAGTCTCATTATCGTAAAAACTTACGTCGGTGTAAGACCGCGTATCGTCTTTAATTGTCATCCAGGTTGGTGTATTGATGGTAACGCCTATATTCCAATCTGTAGTCGGCTTGAAGATCATCCCTAATTTCAGATCTACTCCGGAACCTTCTGTAACTTGTCCAAAATTGTCGAATAATTCATAGCTGGCTTCTACGAAGTCGTATTTATCATTTGTAGGATCAGCATATGCTGAGTTTGGATTGTAGGACAGTATCTCACTTCTAGTCTTGGTCCAGCCGTTTTCTATAAACTGCGTGTTTTTTTCATAACGGAACGAAGTTATACCTAAAGTCGCTCCAATGAAAAATTGATTGTTATAATTTGAACCAAAAGCAATGGCAGTTTTACTGCGATTGCCTCTAGTGATTACTTCATTGTATTGGTCTTTTGCTGCTTCCTCCTTGGCTAGAGGGAAGTATCCTTTGTCAGTGTCTCCAAATTGCTCGACTATATTGGATCCTGCAAAGTCAGTACCGAAACTGCCTGACATAATATCTGATAGGGCATTTACAATAGTTGTGTTGTTGTTGATGCCTTCATAGGTAAGTTTATTATTATAGTTTTGAGTTTTGTTATAGCTCAAACCAACATTAAAGTTCAGCCAACCTGAATTGGAACGGTAGTTTGAAGTGGGAAAATGAAAAACTACTCCCGCCTGATCAACTCCAAAGTTGTCTTTCTTGCTGTTCGAATTCATTCCTTCAAATAGTGTTTTATTCTTATTCCCCAGGTAATTGAAGGTAACAGACATATCGGAACGGCTGAAAAAGCCCAAACCTGCAGGGTTACCATTTATAGCTGAGATATCTCCACCTAAAGCAGTCTGTGTATTACCGAGACCTTTCATACGAGCAGACCCCCCAATATCTTCTCTAGAAAATGTTAAGGCATCGTCTACGGTTTGTGCATGTGTTTGTGTCCAGAAGACGCTGGATACAAAAGCAGAAAGGATAATATGTTTTAAATTCATATGGAATAATCTTTTTTTATCTGTCATATGGAATACTCATGGGTATTTGTGCTTCGCTAAACATGAGTATTTCAGTATGGTATGATTTGTCCAATTAATAAACAGCCAATCTTATCATTGGCTGTTTATTAATTATTATATGTTAACTAAATTCGCTTTATTAAAATTAGCGTCTTGATGAACCTGACGAGCGGGATCCACCACCTGAGCTCGATGCTCCGCCTCCTCTAGACATGGATCCGCCACCACTTGACATGGATGAACCACTGCTACTTCTTGCAGGAGGTGTGTACGTACTCCCTGATGATCTCGAGCTGCCACTATCCGAACGACGGCTTTGTGGTTGTGTCGTAGTCGGACGCGATGAGCCTGAGCGTTCTGTTGTGCTAGGTCTTGTAACAGTGCCGCTATTTGAGGGTTGTCTACGACCGCTTGTCGAATTTCTTACATCAGTGGTCGGTCTGTTACCTTCTGAGACAGTTCCTCTACGTGAAGAACTTACTGATCCTCTCGAACTTTCGCTATTTCCACGTGAGGTACCTACGCGATTTGAAGTACTAGTGCCATCAGTACCTCTACGGCTTGATACGCTAGAACGGGTATCGATACGTCCATTCGCATCACGGCTTATTGTTGTGGATCCACGTCTGCTAGAGGACGTAGCACCAACATCTCTCCGGCTCGAACTTCCTGTTCTAGAATTGAAACGGTCACGATTGTCGGAACGTACCGAAGAATAAGTCGGACGACGACCTGATCCTCCATAATAGTAGTTGTTGTATCCGTGACCATAATAAGGGTGTCCCCACGAGTTGTAGTAGGAGTTGTGGCCCCAATATCCACCACCATAACCGTAATAAGGTCTTCCCCATCCATAACCATAATAAGGAGAACCCCAGCCGTAACCGTAGTATGGAGAACCCCAGCCAAATCCAATAGACCAACTTGATCCCCAACCCCAGTTGGACCAACCTAAACCAAAGCCTCCATAACCATACCAAGGGTCAAACCAAGGATCATAGTATGCCATTCCTGGTGAAGAGTAATAGAAACGATTAATACGGTTGGCATATTCTAGTTCCTGATATTGACCATCGTTATATTCTTCATCTGAATATTCGTCTGCATAATACTCATTCGCTGCGTTCGAATTAGAGTTTTGATTCTCGTCGTAGTAGTAATCTGGACTTTGGTACACCGGAGTTGGTCTGCCTGCGTTCTGGTTGTTATAGACATCGTCTCTATAGGTGATTTGTCTGCTTGTCGAACAAGAACTCAGCGCCGCCACAAGTGCTAAAGCCCATCCGCCGATTAATAATCTATTTGTTTTCATCTGCTTATATTTTTTAAAGTTGATGAAGCTATCAGATTTATTCATTTCCTGGTGTGGATTGGATAGATTCTGATGATTTCATCTGTTTAATTTTTTAGTTTCTAGTTGTCAGATGGAGCGTTTATGACTTTTATGTTAAATCATGTCTGGCTCATACTATCTTTATCGCTAAAGTTGTCTGATAATCCAGTGTCTTTTTATTATCTTAGACGCATATTTTGGCGAAGGTTTAATCGCGGCCTCAAAAATATAAATAAATTTAGTCTCAAAAAAAATATTGATACGGTTTGACCGTAACCTTAATATATTGTTACAAATTAAATAGTTATAAGATCAATGAGTAAAGGAATAACAAGTAGAAGCGAGGATTATTCTCAATGGTATAATGACCTAGTGATTAAGGCTGATTTAGCAGAGAACTCTGCGGTGAGAGGATGTATGGTTATCAAACCCTATGGGTATGCGATTTGGGAGCGTATGCAGGCTATTTTGGATAAGCGTTTTAAGGAGACAGGACACAGTAACGCTTATTTCCCCTTGTTTATTCCCAAGTCTTTTTTCTCTAAAGAAGCTTCTCACGTTGAAGGTTTTGCTACAGAATGTGCCGTAGTAACACATTATCGATTGAAAAATGATGGCAACGGAAATATCATCGTCGATGAAGATGCTAAATTAGAAGAAGAGCTTATTGTACGACCTACTTCCGAAACTATTATCTGGAATACCTATAAAGGATGGATTGAGTCTTATCGTGATCTTCCGATCCTTGTTAACCAGTGGGCAAACGTTGTGCGATGGGAAATGCGTACGCGTCTTTTCTTGCGTACTGCTGAATTCTTATGGCAAGAAGGGCATACGGCGCACGCGACAAGTGAGGAGGCAATTGCTGAGGCTGAACAAATGTTGGACGTGTATGCTGATTTCGCTGAAAATACATTGGCAGTGCCAGTTGTAAGAGGTAGAAAGACAGAAAATGAACGTTTTGCGGGTGCATTGGATACTTTTTGTATTGAGGCGTTAATGCAGGATGGAAAGGCATTGCAAGCGGGTACGTCTCATTTCTTAGGACAGAATTTTGCCAAAGCTTTTGATGTAAAGTTTACGAGCAAAGAAGGAAAGCAAGAATATGTATGGGCTACATCTTGGGGGGTGTCTACCCGTTTGATGGGAGCACTTATCATGGCGCACTCGGATGATCAAGGTTTGGTGTTACCTCCAAAGTTGGCACCTATTCAGGTGGTGATAGTTCCTATTTTTAAAACGGAGGAAGAAAAAGCGGCTATTGATGCTTTCGTAACGACCTTGCAAGCGGAACTGAAAGCCAAAGATATCACTGTAAAATATGATGACAGGGATACACAACGACCTGGTTTTAAATTTGCGGAATGGGAATTGAAAGGTGTGCCAGCGCGTATAGCTGTAGGCGCACGTGATATGCAGAATGGAACAGTGGAATTGGCGCGACGTGATACACAAACGAAAGAAACTGTTTCGCAGGAAGGGCTTGCTGATCGTATCGAAGTGTTGATGGACACTATTCAGAAAAACATCTATCAAAAAGCTTTTGATTTTAGAGCTACGCATACTACGGAAGTGAATTCATATGAAGAGTTCAAACAAGTGATCGAAACGAAAGGAGGCTTTGTGTCCTGTCATTGGGACGGCACTGTGGAGACAGAGAAACGTGTTAAGGAGGAGACTAAAGCAACTATCCGTTGTATACCTTTGGATGCCAAGGATGAAGAGGGTGTTTGTATTTTTACAGGTAAACCTTCGGCGAGAAGAGTGTTGTTTGCAAAGGCGTATTAAGTCTCAGATGTATTTTCCTCTATAAAAGAATCTAAATGGATGAGGAGAGCTACAAAATTCGCTTTTATATTACGCGCAATTATATTGCTTGTAAAGGCGAATTTGTGTAGGTTTGAAAACAAGGGTAGAACCGTAAAATTGTAAAATTTTACGGTTCTACTATTTTAATAAGATATGGATATCGAATCAATAGGTAAATCAGCAACAAATCGCGTACTTATCCTAGGCTGTGGATGGGTTGGTGAGGAATTTGCACATGCAATGAAACTTCGCGGTAATGAAGTTTGGGTTACGACGACCACCGAAGAAAAGAGACTTCGATTAAGTGAGGAAGGATTTCAATCTGTTTTGTTAGACTTTGATTCAGAGGTAGTTATAGGTGGATCCGATATGCCTACTACGTTTGATTTTGTGTTAAATTCAATTCCAGCCAGTTCCCGTAATTCTCAAGAAGTATTACTAGAGCGATTCAACTGTATTAAGCTTCTTTTGGAACAGCTTACTTTTCGAAAGCATATTTATTTGAGTTCCATTGGGATTTATCCCGATGCGGACGGTCTTTTTGATGAAAATTGGCGAGATCATCTCGATGAAAAATTATTGCTTGCCGAACAAACCATGCAGCAAGTAGATAATACCTTGATTTATCGGTTAGGTGGACTTTTCGGAAAAAGCCGTATTTTCGCTAAGTATTTTAGTGGTAAAGTGTGTCGGACTGGTAATCAACCTGCTAATTTTGTCCATCTTGCAGATGTGGTTAAATTATTGGTTTTGGGATTTGAAAAGCTAAAGGTTGGCGAGGTGTTTAATATTGTTGCGCCGGAGCACCCGAAGAAGAAGGCGGTTATTCTGGCATCAGCGGCGAAATACGGATACGCTGGTCCTTCGGCTTTTGAATCGACATTTAATTTTCAAAAAATCGTGTCTGGGCAAAAGATAATAGATGAATTGCAATACCACTATAAGTATCCATCTCCCTTAAAGTTTTAGTAAATTTACCTTGATAATAAACATATACGATTATGGCTTATAAATTCGCCACTCGAGCTATCCATGCAGGGCAGGAGTCTGATCCAACGACTGGTGCTGTAATGACTCCTATATATCAAACTTCAACCTATCAACAGGCCTCACCGGGGGATCATAAAGGGTATGAATATTCTAGAGGTACAAATCCAACGCGTAAGGCTTTAGAGGAGTGTTTGGCTTCTTTAGAAAATGGGAGATATGGTCTGGCATTTTCAAGCGGTATGGCTGCTACGGATTGTGTGCTTCGACTGTTAAAGCCGGGAGATGAGGTTTTGACAGGAGATGATCTTTATGGAGGATCGTATCGTATATTTACAAAAGTGTATGCAGAATATGGGATTAAGTTTGTCTTTGTAGATACGGCTGATATCCATGCTGTTGAACAAGCGATTTCGGAACGGACCAAACTGATTTGGATCGAAACTCCAACAAATCCTACCTTAATGATCGCTGATCTGGAAGCTATAGGGCGGGTTGCAAAGGCCGCATCGATATGGTATGTTGTTGATAATACCTTTGCTTCTCCGTATTTACAAAATCCTTTGGATATGGGTGCGGATATTGTGATACATTCTGCTACTAAGTATATTAATGGTCATTCGGATTTGGTGCTGGGTGCATTGGTGGTAAATGATGAAACTTTGTATAAAAAGCTCCGTTTCTTTTATAATACGTGTGGAGCTACGCCTGGTCCACAGGATTGCTTTTTAGCTCTTAGAGGGATTAAGACTTTACATTTACGGATGCAGGCACACTGTGATAATGCCAGAGATGTTGCTTTTTTTTTGAAGGGACATCCTAAAATAGAACGTATTTATTGGCCGGGCTTTGAAGATCATCCCGGGCATGTTATAGCCAAAAAGCAGATGCGGGATTTTGGAGGAGTGGTTTCGATCGTGTTAAAAGATGCGGACCTGAAAGAGACTTATCGCATTACGTCCCGTTTTAAGCTCTTTAAGTTAGCGGAGTCTTTGGGAGGCGTAGAGTCTTTAGTAAACCATTCGGTTTCGATGTCGCATGGCTCTGTACCCAAAGAGATAAGGGAGCGGGTAGGAGTAGTAGATAATCTGCTTCGTCTTTCCGTTGGAATTGAGGCTATCGAAGACTTGATTGCAGATTTGGAACAAGCATTGGCTTAATAAATATGAGTGGATTTAACCTTAAGGAGTTTCTTGATGGAAAGGTGGATGAGTATAACCAACCGCAGTTTGTTGATAATGACCCGATTTTAATTCCTCATCTTTTTCAGAACAAGGAGGATATAGAGGTCATGGGCTTCTTTGCGGCGATATTTGCCTGGGGGCAACGTAAAACTATTATCAATAAATGTAAGGAACTGATCGATAGGATGGATGGTGCTCCCTATGATTTTATTCGAAATCACAAGGATGCAGATTTGAAATGTCTTCTCAACTTTAAACATCGCACGTTTAACGATACCGATTTATTGTATTTTGTTTCGTTTTTTAAGTTTCATTATCATACGAATGATTCTCTAGAGGATGCTTTTTTAATCGGGCAGAATGACGAGGTTTCTTTTTCGATTGAAATAGCGTTAAATCGTTTTAAGACTTATTTTTTTTCATTGGCAGATTTCCCTTTACGTACCAAGAAGCATATAAGCTCTCCTTTTCAAAAGTCAACTTGTAAGCGATTGAATATGTTTCTTCGATGGATGGTACGTAAGGATGATAAAGGTGTAGACTTTGGAATATGGAGCCGGATTACTCCAGGCCAATTGATCTGTCCATGTGATGTTCATGTGGAACGGGTAGCACGAAAACTAGGATTGATTACTTTGGATAAAATTAACTGGAAGGCGGCGTTGGAACTCACTGAAAATCTGCGGACATTGGATGCTGATGATCCGGTAAAATACGATTTCGCTTTATTTGGACTAGGGGTAGAACGGGAAATGTAAAAATGACTCTATGAAAATTGATTATAATAGCTTAAACATCTCCCGGTGTAGACCTATTTCTGGTATTTCGAATTCGTCGGACATAAATTCAAACCCTAAGCTCTCGTAAAAAGGAAATGCTATCGCTCTCGCATTAAACCATAGGTAATCAATATGCAGTTGGTCTTTTAAGTGCTCCATCGCGGCAAGCAGTAGTTGAGCGGAATAGCCTTTGCGTCTTGAATTAGGTGCGGTGGCCATTCCGCGCAAACGATAGGCCGATTTTGGTAGTTTGCCGTGATTTTCCTGCATACAGGTAAGTATCGATACTAATTGGTTGTCCTCAAAATACCCCATGTGAAATGTGCTGGGATATAAATCATGATCGAATATACATTTGGATTCTGCTAATCCGTTCCGCAATACTTGAGAACGAAGGGGAAGAGTTTGTTCGGCAGTGATAAAACGTATCATGATTTGCTGATTTTTTCCAAAATATCTACTAATCTATTGGAATAGCCAAATTCATTATCATACCATCCCACCACTTTTACAAGGCCTCCGACGATCGATGTTAGTTGAGCATCAAACACGCAAGAGTAAGGGTTATTGATGATATCTACCGACACAATAGGATCTTCGGTGTAGTAAAGCACTTGCTTGAGTTTTCCGTTAGCGGCTTCTTTGAATTTTTGGTTAATTTCAACAACACTTGTTTTTTTTCGGAGCGTACAGGTGAAGTCTGTTAGTGAACCGTTAAGCACGGGGACACGTATACCGGCACCACCTAGTTTTCCTTCTAGATGTGTGAACACATTGGTTATTGCTTTTGCCGCACCTGTACTCGTTGGTATGATCGATGAGGAGGCTGCCCGTGCTCTGCGCAGGTCTCTATGTGGAGCATCATGAAGATTTTGATCTCCGGTCATCGAGTGTACCGTGGTGATATAACCATCTTCTATTCCCCAGTTTTCATCTAGAATTTTTACCAAGGGTGCTACGTTGTTTGTTGTACAGGATGCATTGGAAAAAATGGGGGTACCCCAATCAAAATCACCGTCATTAATGCCGAGCACCACTGTTGGCACTTCTTTGTCTGAAGAAGGAGCTGAGATCAGTACCTGCTTGGCACCCGCTTGAAGGTGAAGTGCGGCATGTTCTTGAGAAGTGAAAAAACCAGTGGATTCTATCACAAGATCTATCCTTAGGGATGACCATGGGAGATCTGCTGGATTTTTCTCATTCAGAATTAATATTTTTCTACCGTTTACTTGGATAAAGTTTTCGCCATGGGAAACTTCTCCTGGAAATGGACCATGTACAGAATCATATTTTAATAAATGTGCTAAGGTCAATGGACTAGTGAGGTCATTAATCGCTACAATGTCGATGTTTGGAAGCTGACGAACCAAGAGGTTGCGTAAGGTATGTCTACCTATACGACCGAATCCATTTATTGCTATGTTCATGTTTATTATTTCTGAATTCTAATTTCCTACTTGATGTAAGCCGCTATTATTTCATTGATATTCTTGTCACCATCCCAATGTGTCTGAAGCTTGTTGTCGGTTGTATATACATAGTTTGCCGGGAATTGTTTTGGAACATGGAATTTCTGAATGAACTCTTGGTTTTTGTCATAAAGTACTTCAATGTTAGGCTTACCTACAAGTTCTTTGGCGAAGGTTTCTAAAAATGAAGCCATTAATGCAGGATCATTCATGGAAACAAAATAGATGTTTACATTTTTGATACTGTTATAGTTTTTACCTAGTGCCGCAGCTTCTGTCCTACAATGTGAGCAGCCTGGGTCAAAAAGTATGAACACCGTCTTTTTTCCTTTTGGAATATCCGTATTTGTAAATGAAATACCCGATTTTACTTTGTAAAATGTAAATACAGGTATCTGAGCTATAGGCTCGCCTTGTGCTAAGTTTGCAATTGCAGGAGGCTGTTCTTGCTTTGTCGCTGTTTCTTCATGTGTTCCATGATTGTGACCACTATGATCATGACCTTCATGCCCCTTGGATTCTACTTGTTTTTGCTCGGAATTGCTGGTTGTATTGGAACAGCTCGACAGGCCTAGCGATATGCATAACATCAGATACCCTGGTATAATCATTTTCTTCATACGTTTGTGTTTAATAGCTACAAACTTAGATAAAATGCTTTTAATTCATGCATGTCTAGCTCAAAAAGTAAACGAATCTGACGTTTGGATGTTTAAACGAAAAGATGAGCAAAAGAAAAGGCTATCCGTATATTGGATAGCCTTTCGTTATAAGCTTGTATTGTTACCTTACGGTGTCACTACTTTTACTTTTTCTTCTGCAGGTTGAGCTATGCTTTTACCTTTTCCTAAGTCATAAACTGTAGGAGCAGCTAATATAATTGATGAATATGTTCCAACGATTATACCGATCAAGATAGCAAATGAAAAACCTCTGATAACTTCACCACCGAATACGAATAAGACAGCTAATACGAATATGATGGTCAAGGATGTAATAATCGTACGACTCAATGTCGTGTTGATCGCGTGGTTTATCACATCTCCAAAATATCTATTCATTCCTTTCGACTTGTTTACATCTTCCCTGATTCGGTCAAAAACAACTACCGTGTCATTTACGGAGTAACCGAGTACTGTTAGGAAAGCTGCCACAAAATGTTGATCAATATCAAGGGAGAACGGAACGATACCATCTAAAATTGAGAATAACCCTAATAAAATGATACCATCGTGAATCGTAGCCACGGCGGCCCCGACAGAGTATTGCCATTTGTGAAAACGGAGTAATATATATCCAGCGATGATCAAAATACAAAGTAAGCTTGACCATACTGCTCTATCCTTAATATCAGAGGCGATCGACGGACCTACTTTTTGAGATGAAAGAATTTCGTATTTATTGCCTTGTTCTTTAGACAATCCTTCATTCAATTTGGCTAATACTTCTGCATCTGCTTCGTCAGAAGTCTCCGTAACATGGTATGTTGTCGTTACTCGGACTTGATTTTCGCTACCAAATGTTTTTACTTCTGTCGTCGATTGGAATGCCTCATCGAGGTTTTGACGTACTTTCTCCAGGTTCACGGCATTGTCATAGCGAACAGTAAAGGTACGACCACCTTGGAAATCAACGCCTAATGTAAAGCCTTTTGTAAAGATAAAACCAAGAGAAATAGCTACAGCTATTAATGAGACTGTGTAAAATATTTTACGCTTTTTGATAAATTGGTAATTCGCATTCTGAAGCGTTTTCTCCGACCAAGGGAATGAAACTGATATTTTCATATCTCTATCTAGCATAAATTCGAAGATCAAACGCGAAATAAAGATAGAAGTAAATAATGAGGTAATAATACCGATCATTAATGTCGTTGCAAAACCTAAGATTGGACCTGAACCGAAGAAGAATAGAACCAGACCTACTAGGAACGTTGTAATCTGTGAATCTAAGATAGAAGGTAAAGCGTGTTTATAACCATCGGTTATAGCTTGACGAATATTTTTTCCGAGGCGCAACTCTTCACGTATACGCTCATAAATAAGTACGTTAGCATCTACGGCTGTACCCATTGTTAATACGATACCGGCAATACCAGGTAAAGTTAATACTGCGTTTAATGATGCTAAGATTCCTAAAAGGAAAAATACGTTGAATAACACGGCAATGTTGGCTGCCCAGCCCGCTTTGTTATAGTATACTACCATGAATATCATCACGATGACAATACCGATTACAGCGGAGTTAACTCCTGAGTCGATTGCCGCCTGTCCTAGAGAAGGACCTACGATCGCTTCTTCTACAATCTTGGCCGTTGTTGGAAGGCGGCCGGCTTTTAATACGTTTGCTAAATCTTTGGTATCTTCAATAGTAAAATTCCCTGATATAGATGAACTTCCTCCTGGGATTTCATTTTGTACTGTAGGAGCAGAATAAACAACACCATCCAATACGATGGCAATAGATGCCTTTGTTTGTGCAGCTTTAGCCGTAATTCTTCTCCACTCTTTAGCACCGTAGGAATTCATTTGCATGGATACCTCAGGAGCATTTGTTTGTGGATTGAATGCATCTCTGGCATCTGTGATGACTTCTCCTGTTAATACTGAACCATGTTCTCCTGGAGCTGGTTTGATAGCATATAGGGATAAGAGACTAGGTGTACGTTGCTCTGGTTTTACAGCCCACATCAATTTAAGGTTTGAAGGGATCTGTGATTTTATTTCTGGTCTTGCTAAGTACGCATTTACTTTAGCTGTATCTTTTAGATTGGCTATACCTACCTGAGCGCCGGGAGCTAATTGTTGTTGTCCGTTTTCAGCTTGATAAATAGAAGGTATCAATATACTGAAAAGTGGGTTTTCAGAAGAAAGATTAGCAGTAGCAGCGCTAGAGTCTTGATTGCCAGCTTTGTTTGCGCCAAGATTTGCCAAAAGGGTTTCTTCCGATTTTGTACTATCTGCTGCTGAAGTATCTTTTACGGACACCGTTTTAATCGGCTCAGTAGATTTTAGTGAACTAGCCAATGAACGGTTGATGTTCTCTAGTAGCGGATAAACCTGCATATTGTCGTGCGTTTCATAAAACTCCAATTTTGCAGATCCTTGTAATAGTTTACGGACACGACTTTCATCGTTTACACCCGGTAGTTCGATTAAGATACGGTTGGTACCTTGTTGAATTTGGATGTTTGGCGATGCCACACCGAATTTATCAATACGTGTACGTAACACTTTAAAGGAATTCTGTATAGCGTTGTCTGCTTCTTTTTGAAGGAAGCTTTTTACATCAGAATCTGAGCTTGTAGCTTTTATAAATGTAGCATTATCTTTCGTAGCAAAAAAAGAAGCTAAACTTGCGGATGCGCCACTAGTTTTGTAATCTTCGATAAAGTGGTCAACAATCGACTTGTTTGATGACTTGCTTTTTTGAATAGCGGAGTTTAAAGCAGCGTTAAACTTTTCATCTTTTGGATTGTTGGCTAGGTTCTTTATCAACTCATCTAAGGAAATCTCCATAGTGACGTTCATCCCTCCTTTAAGATCGAGTCCTAAAGCGAGTTCATAAGATTTACATTCTCTGTACGTGTATTTGGCAAAACCTAAGTTATAAACCGTTTCGCCCGCAATGGAATCGAGGTATGCTTTTTCCTTTGCGATATCGCCTCCTGCATATGCCTCAGCTTCACGTTCCACTTTTCTAGTTACAAAAGTGAATGATAAAGAATAGAGACAAGCCAATGCCACTATTATTACCAAAAATTTAATCAGCCCTTTACTCTGCATTTTCTGTATTCGTCTATTAGTTTGATATAGTTTATGTTTTTTAATTGCTTTAAATCTCGTGAAAATATACTAAAGTATGTTAATCTTTGGGCTAAAAAAGGACTTATAGGTCACTTTTATTGGCTTGGATCATACCCAATACTCTAATAAAAAATATTTTACCAAGAATCGCAAAGGTATAAAAATTTTGTATAATGAAAACAAAATAAATAGATAACTATTGAAAAGTTTTTGTTATGGAAATGTGAAGAAAAACTCTTAAAAATTATACAGGTTGAAATATTAAGGGTGAATGGAGAGACCCTGATTCACCCTTAATCGATTTTATGGTAAGCCCCAGTTTTTTTATATGAGTCGGAGACTTTGAATTATTTCAATGTGAATTTAAATCCAAGTGTGAACCTGGATGGCTCGAAACTTGAGTTATGCGTCAAATTCCACCAAGGCTTCCAGTCGAAATGAAAAGCTAATGGTGCAGAAGGGATTTTGAACTCAAGTCCTATAGCAGGTCGGATGGCCACATGCGTGTGATTGTCACGATGGTCGTCATCAAACCAGATGTTATCATTGTCCAAAAAAGCAATTTGCGGACCTATGCCCACGTACCAGCTTAATCCTCTGGCACCACGTATGGCTTGATTGTATGAATAGTCGACACCTATCAAAGTTAAATTATCTCCGAATAATACTTGTGCGTTACCCGCATTTTGACTGTCGAAAAAATGCTTAATCTGAGGTCCTCCTAAAGAGGGGCCATCACCAACATCTATACCAACCCCTAGGGAAGTTCTATAGGACTGTGCTTGAACTGCGCTTGACGTACCAATCAATAACGCCGCAGTGGCTACAGGTAATATAAATTTTTTCATGTGGAAACGAAATTTATAATGAATGTTATTGTAAATCTATTTTTGATGCCCTTTGCAAAGAGCTTGCCAAAATGAGTTTCTACATCTTTTTTTTGATAAAAAATAATTTATAATGCGAAGGTCATTAAATAGGGTGAGGTAAATTTTATTTTGCATATTTAGTTAAAATTTGTAATTTTGCCTGGCAAATAGAGAACCCACAAGATATTTGCCATGCAATTAGATCCACAAAAATTCGTAGCTGAAGGTCTTACATATGACGATGTATTATTAATACCAGCTTACTCCGAGATTCTACCGAGAGATGTAGATACAAGCACATTCTTAACAAAGAAAATCAAACTAAATATACCATTGGTTTCGGCTGCTATGGATACGGTTACGGGATCAGACTTAGCTATTGCAATAGCGCAGGCAGGAGGGATAGGGATGTTACATAAAAATATGACTATCGATGAACAGGCTGCGGAGGTACGTAAGGTAAAACGTTCGGAAAGCGGTATGATTCAAGATCCTGTTACATTATTGGAGACTGCTACTGTTGGAGATGCCTTTAGCATTATGAGAGAGCATAAAATTGGCGGTATACCTGTTATTGACATCGAAGGAAAGTTGGTGGGTATCGTTACTAATCGCGATCTACGTTTTCAAAAGAATATGCAGCGTCCTATCCAGGAATTAATGACAAAAGAAAATCTTGTTGTTGCACCAGAGGGAACAGATCTAGTGAAAGCCGAAGAAATTCTTCAAAATCATAAGATAGAGAAGCTGCCTGTAGTGGACCAGAATTATGTCTTAAAAGGATTGATCACATTCAAAGATATTCAAAAATATAAACACTATCCTAATGCGGCTAAAGACGAACATGGCCGTCTCTTGGTTGGTGCTGCAGTTGGAGTTACAGGCGATACGTTAGAGCGGGTAGATGCACTTGTAAAGGCAGGTGTGGATGTGGTAACTATAGATACAGCTCATGGACACTCTTTAGGTGTTATCAATAAATTGAAAGAAGTTAAGGCAAAGCATCCTGATCTACAGGTTATCGTAGGTAATATTGCGACAGGTGCTGCAGCAAAAGCACTGGCTGAGGCTGGTGCAGATGCCGTAAAAGTAGGTATAGGACCAGGTTCAATATGTACTACACGTATTATCGCCGGTGTAGGTGTACCTCAATTGTATGCTGTTTATGAAGTCGCTAAGGCGTTAAAAGGGACAGGGGTGCCGTTAATCGCTGATGGTGGAATAAAGCAGACCGGAGATATCGCTAAAGCTATCGCGGCGGGAGCAGATACAATTATGGCTGGTTCGTTATTTGCCGGAGTAGAGGAAGCACCGGGCGAAACAATCCTATTGGAGGGGCGTAAATTTAAGTCGTACAGAGGTATGGGCTCTATCGAAGCGATGGAAAAAGGATCTAAGGATCGTTACTTTCAGGATGTAGAGGATGATATTAAAAAACTTGTTCCAGAGGGTATCGTTGGACGTGTACCTTATAAAGGTACTTTAGCTGAGGTAGTATACCAGTATATCGGGGGATTACGTGCGTCTATGGGCTACTGTGGTGCAGCTTCTATCAAGAAATTGCAGGAAGCACAGTTTGTACGTATCACAGGGGCTGGATTGAGAGAATCACATCCTCATAATATTCAGATTACAAAAGAAGCGCCGAACTACAATAGTCGAGGCTAAATATTATACTCAGAAGCAAAAGGAGCGCCCAAGTAGAGCGCTCCTTTTGCTTTTCTGCTTTTTAAAATGTAAATTGGGTTTGATTATCAGCTTTATGTATTATTTAAAAAATAAGTGTTATGGGAAAAGGAGATAAAAAAACGAAACGAGGTAAGATTATAATGGGGTCTTATGGCAACCGTAGACCGGGTGCTAAAAAGCCTTCCACGAAAAGTCAACCTGCCACAGAAGATCATAATTAAGCAACCAAAAGGTTGCTTTTTTTGTGTTCAACTGTCACTTAGTTAAAAAAATAGGTTTTATTTTGTTGTTTTTTTATAAAAATACCTTTTTTGGTGTGATATTGTTAAATTTAATGTTGATTTTTTGTGTTTTTAAGTATTTGTTTGTTACATTTGGGCTTGAAGTTACGGGGAAAAATGAATGTGCGTCCTGATAGACCTGGATGAGATAATGGCAGAAAGAAGGTAAACGAGCTAACGAGCTCATCCAATAATTATTTCCATATGAAATATCCATGTGGCTGAACTGCGCAAACACCAGTGAAAATAACCGCGCTTGTGAACACATCTAACATAACCAGGGTATTCTATATGTCCATAAAAAGACAAATTATTTACATATGAAATTAAGTCAAAAACAAGCTGTATTTGAAAATGAGGTGCTTACGCGCTTTGATTTATTTAAAAGTCTATTTTTAACCTTGCCTTTTCAACGTGTAAAACATACTGGGACACTTCTTCCATTTTTTACGACACATTGTGAACAAGGTGTGGAGCGGCATGCAACTCCTGAAGAAATCATCGATAGCTTTTTTCAACAATACGAGCAATACATCCAACATGATGATCAGATAGACTTGCTGTTTAGAATCGTGCAGTATATCGAACGGCAGGTGGTCTTGTTTGATGCGATAGAGGATTCTTCTTTTCAGGCGGTGGGTAAAAGTGATGAAATCGGCGGGCTTAATTCGTTATTTAAGTTAGCGCAAAATGATATGAAGTTGAAAAAGCAACTCGTGGAGAAGTTAAAGGATTTTTCTGTACGATTAGTGCTTACGGCTCACCCCACGCAATTCTACCCAGGTCCTGTATTAGGGATAATTAATGATTTGATCGAAGCTATAAAAGCTAACGACATATCTAATATCCATTTGTTATTACAACAATTGGGAAAAACCCCCTTTATTAAACAACAACGACCTACTCCTGTAGACGAGGCTGTGAGTCTTGCTTGGTACTTAGAAAATGTCTTCTATAAAGTGACTTCAGGAATCCAATCTAAGATAGATGATGAGTTGGAAGTGCCATCAGAAGATGTTAAGCAACTTATTGAACTGGGATTTTGGCCGGGAGGGGACAGGGATGGTAATCCTAATGTAACCGTAGAGAGTACGAAGAAGGTAGCAAGTATGCTTCGAACTATCCTATTTCGCTGTTATTACCGGGATTTCAGAAACGTTAAGAGAAGAATTACTTTCAGAGGGGTAGAGAACTATCTTGAAAATTTACAATATATTTTTTACAGTAATAGTTTTAATCCTATAGATGACCCCAAAGACGACACATCTGAAATCCTTGATAATCTGAAGGCAATTAAAGAGGTTCTTCATTCTTTACATAATGGTCTATTTGTTGAGTTGGTTGAGGATTTGATTCGCAAAGTAAATACGTTTGGTTGTTATTTTACGACTTTAGATATTAGACAGGATAGTTCTGTATTAAGACAGACTACGAATTACCTCGTAGAAAGGTACAGTGATGAGTTGAATATTTCTTTAGATCAAATTACCGGGGAGGAAAAGGTAAAGCAAAATGCTCTTCCATTTACAGCGAATGAACTGCAGTATTCGGACGATGCGGCGCCATTGATAAAAGATACAATAGGCGTTATCCGGCTTTTGAAGAATATACAACGCTCTGGGGGGGAGCGAGCTGCTCAACGTTTTATTATATCAAATTGTCAGCAGGCTTCCGATATTCTTGGTTTGATGCAGTTGTTCTTATGGCAAGGTTGGCAGAAAGACACTCTTTCGATAGATTTTGTGCCCCTTTTCGAGACAGTTGATGATTTATCCCGGGCATCAGAAGTGATGCAGACATTATATACCAATCCGATATATGCAGCTCACCTTAAACGCCGAGCAAACAAACAGACGATTATGCTGGGGTTTTCGGATAGCACTAAAGATGGAGGTTATTTAATGGCCAATTGGTCTATCTACCATGCCAAGATCGAATTGACTGCTTTAGCTCGAGAGTACGACATCGATTTGGTTTTTTTCGATGGACGTGGCGGTCCTCCCGCTCGTGGCGGAGGCAAGACTCAGCGTTTCTACGCATCGATGGGGACAGAGATTGAGAATAAGCACATTCAGTTAACTATTCAGGGTCAGACGATCAGTAGTCAATACGGTTCGCTAGACACGGCACAATATAATATCGAGCAACTATTACATGCAGGGTTAATATCGGAGATCCGACAAAATCAGGGCGATACCCTTACCGAGAAGCAGAAAAAGATAATTGAAGATATGGCTGAAGTAAGCCATGATAAGTTTCTATCACTACGTAATCATCCCTTGTTTTTAAAGTATTTAGAAGCATTAAGTCCGTTAAAAGTACTTGCTTCTATCAATATCAGCAGTCGACCCGTAAAGCGGACTTCGGATAGAGATCTTCGGTTAGAGGATCTGAGAGCTATTTCATTTGTAACTTCATGGAGCCAGCTTAAGCAGAATATTCCAGGTTTCTTTGGTGTGGGTACAGCCTTGCAATGGGCGGAGGAAAACAATCTGTGGTCGTATGTCCGCAACCTGTATCAGCATTCAGGATTTTTTAATACACTGATCGATAATTGCATGATGTCTATGACCAAGTCTAATTTTGCGATTACAGCCTATATGAGCGATGACAGAACCTTTGGTGAATTCTGGCAAATTCTGCATGACGAGTATGTCAAAACAAAGGCGTATCTGTTAAAGCTAAGTAGCTCGGAAGTTCTTATGGAAAATTATCCGGTCGAGCGTGCATCTATTTTGGAGCGGGAAAAAATAGTTTTGCCACTGTTGATTATCCAACATTATGCAATACGTAAGTTGCAAGACAGTAATCTGTCTTCCGATCGGGAAGACGCTTATAAAAAACTGATCGGTAGGACTATTTATGGTGTTGTAAATGCCGGAAGAAATCTCGCTTAATAGTTAATCTGAAAGTATGGCAGATTGTGATAGATATTTTATATTTTTGTATTCGAAAAAAAAGAATTAAAATGAAATTAAATACTTTGTTTTTTGCCGCGGTTTGCGCTGGTACGTTATTCAGCTCTTGTGTAGATAAAACTGCAAAAGAGAGACAATTGAAATATACGCATACTTCATTGGTAGATGGTGATGCTTTTGCTGTGTTTCAAAAGGTAGGTGAAGCTGCTCAAACAGGTGTGGTGTTGGCTGAGCAAACAGAAGCAAATGGAGATGCAGCATCAAAAGCGGTAGCTTCTAAAGTTAAAGCTTTCTATGCGCAGTTGCTTCCATCTTTAGATACAGTTGCCACAGCACTTCAGGTTGATTTTCCAATTAAAGGTATTCCTGCTACGGAGTCAATGCTTAACGATTCTACAGCGGTAGCTTCTACTGCAAAATCGGATTATGTGCATGATGCAATTCATGAGATTGCTTTTGTAAAAGAGCAGTTTAAACGTTTAAGCCGTAATACCAATGAAGATCTTCGTAAGTTGGGTAAGGAACAATTACATTTAGCAACGGAATTGTATACACAGATAGGTGGTAAAGAAGAAGCACACGCTGGTCACTAATCAAGTCAACAGCTTGTTCAAAATATGGGGAGATATCGATTATCTCCCTTTTTTTTTCGGAAAGTGTCCGTATTTAATGGACATCAAGAACTTTCATCTCTGTTGGTAATTCAGTGGCATCATGAAAGTTTTTTCTTTTATTATTTGTATAATGTTAATTCTAACATTAACTTAATATAGTGTTAATATTAAACCATTATTATTGAAATATTAAAATAAATGTAAGTGAGATACGCAGCTATAGATATAGGATCCAATGCAGTCCGATTGTTGATTGCAGATATTTTAGAGAAAAAAGAGGAAGTTGTTTACACCAAAAATACTTTGCTTAGGGTGCCATTACGTTTGGGGGATGACGCATTTATCGATAAACACATATCTATTACCAAGTTTCAGGATATGGTGAAGACTATGCGCGCATTTCGCAATTTGATGGATGTTTATAAAGTGAGTGATTATATAGCTTGTGCCACTTCGGCAATGCGTGATTCAGATAATGGGGCCGAAGTAGTTAGAGCGTGTCAAGAGGAGGGGATCGATATACAGATTATAGATGGTGGCACTGAAGCAAAAATTATTTATAACTCTTACTTGAGTAGTACGATTGATAAGACTAAGGTTTATTTGTATATCGATGTAGGAGGGGGAAGCACTGAGATTACACTTTTTGCTAACGGTGAACTCGTTGATTCCCGTTCATTTAATTTAGGTACAATTCGGATTTTGGACAATCAGGATCAACCGGAGACTTGGGATAGTATGCGTCGGTGGGTTAAAGAGAAGACGAAAGGTCATAAAAACATATACGGTATCGGAACAGGAGGTAATATTAACAAGCTGTCTCGTATTGCTAACGAAAAGGGAGATAAACCTATGACTTACGCCAAGTTGAAAGCAATCTTTGATCACCTGAACTCCTATTCGCTAAAAGATCGTATTCACGAATTGGGCTTGCGATCGGATAGGGCAGATGTAATCATCCCTGCATCAGAGATCTTCCTGACTATCATGAAGGTAGGGCATTTAAAAAATATTGTGGCGCCAAGAGTGGGGCTTGTCGATGGAATAATTCAGACTTTGATTGATAAAAATTTTAAAAATATTCCTGCAATATAACTTGTAGCTTTGAAAAAAAGCTATATTTTTGTCGTAGTAATACCCAGGTGGCGAAATTGGTAGACGCACCATCTTGAGGGGGTGGCGCTCGCAAGGGCATGGCAGTTCGAATCTGCTTCTGGGTACAAAAAAGGCGATTAGTTTTCTAGTCGCCTTTTTTAGAAACCGGTATTATATTATAGATTGTTAGCCTTAGCCATAATCTCGGCGATATCCAGAACTCGTATTTCTTGCTCTTTTTCTTTTACTTTGACACCGTCACTAAGCATCGTCATGCAGAAAGGACAGGCTGCCGCCACAATACTAGCTTGAGATTCGATAACATCTTCTATACGTTCAATATTGATATCTTTATTTCCAGATTCGGGCTCTTTAAACATTTGAGCACCTCCAGCGCCACAGCATAGACCGTTGCTACGACAGCGTTTTAGTTCAACAAGGTCGGTATCTAATATTTCTAACGCTTTTCTTGGAGCTTCATAAACCTCATTTGCACGACCTAAGTAGCACGGGTCATGGTAAGTGATGCGTTTCCCTACGAAACTATGGCCGTCAGCTGGTTTTAGTTTACCCTGTTCAATGAGTGATTGGATCAATTGTGTATGGTGGATTACCTCATAGTTCCCACCTAGATTGGGGTATTCGTTTTTTAAGGTGTTAAAACAATGGGGACACGCCGTAACAATCTTTTTTATTTCATAACCATCGAGTACCTGTATATTCATCATGGCCTGCATCTGGAACAGAAATTCGTTTCCAGCACGTTTAGCCGGATCTCCGGTACAACTTTCTTCGGCCCCTAGAATAGCATATTTTATGCCTACATGATGCAAGATTTTACAGATATCTTTTGTTACACGTTGTGCTCTCTCGTCAAAAGATCCAGCACAGCCTACCCAAAAAAGTATATCTGGCGTTTCACCCTTAGCAATTAATTCTGCAACAGTGGGGATGTGTAGTTTATTTTCCATGTTAATGATTCTTATTGATTGGCCCAATTAGCCCGGTCAGCTTGAGCATATTTCCAAGGAGCGCCGTTATTTTCCATATTGCTCAACATCGTATTTATACTCGTTGGAGCCTGAGATTCTTCCATAACAGCGTATTGCCTTAGACCTATAATTATTTCCAAAGGATTAATATTCACAGGGCACTGCTCTACACAGGCATTGCAGCTTGTACAAGCCCATATTTCTTCGCGGCTGATGTAGGTGTCGAGCAAGGATTTTCCGTCATCCACGAAGCTTTTATTAGCATCTATATTCTTTCCTATCTCTTCGATACGGTCTCGGGTATCCATCATGATTTTTCGAGGAGATAGGAGCTTACCGGTGATGTTCGCTGGGCAGGCAGAGGTACAACGCCCGCATTCCGTACAGGTGTAAGCGTCCAACAGATTTTTCCATGTCAAATCCTGAGCATCTTTGATTCCAAAGCGAGATATTTCACCAGAAGGAGGAGGAAAGCTAGGATCGAGCATAGCTTTAACCTCGGCAGTTACAGCCGGCATATTTTCAAATTTACCTTTTGGTTCCAGTTTACTAAAATAGGTGTTAGGAAAGGCCAATACAATGTGAAGGTGCTTGGATATAGGGAGGTAGTTTAGAAAAACCAATACGCCGACGATGTGAAACCACCAACAAAAGCGTTCGATGAGAATCAAATTATCTATTGTTGTCGGCAATACCGATAATAAGGCTGTACTAATGGGAAAAGCACCAACGGCGGTATAATGTGGGTGTCCTAGCAGCTGTAGCTTTTGATCCGCGGCATTCATACAAAGGAAAGCCGCCATTAATAATATTTCTGTAAGAAGTATCAGATTAGCATCGGTCTTCGGCCATTTATTTAATTCAGATTGATTCAATCTTCTTATTTTTAAGATGTTACGTCTTAAAAAGAAGATTACACAGGAAGCGAGTACCAAAAAGGCTAATACCTCGAAACTATAAATCAAAAAATTGTAAAATCCTCCCATGAAAGAAAGAACACGATGTGTTCCAAAGATGCCGTCAATCACGATCTCCAACATCTCAATGTTAATGATACAGAATCCAACATACACAAAAAGGTGTAGTATCGCTGGAATGGGACGTTTAAACATTTTTTTCTGTCCGAAAGCAACCAGTAACATGGTCTTTATTCGCTTTCCAGGATTGTCAAAACGGTCTACCGCCTTTCCTAGTCTGATGTTTCTGTAGATCTTTGCTGCGTTTTTATAAAAGAAAAATCCAGCAGCAACAAGTAAGATTGTAAATATCAATTGACCAATCATAGTTTTTATAATCAGGTTCTAAACAAATATAATTAATATCGTAATATTATGCATGCATAATATGCATTTAGAAGGATTAAAAATTGGCGATAATAAAAAAGGGGTAAAATTTAATTTACCCCTTTTTCTATTATTTTTATCTACGAGTCTATTTGATCCCTAGTTTGGTTTTTACATCTGCAGTAACATCTTCACCGCCTTGGTAATATACTGCTGCTCCTGAGCCGATATCAAAGATATAGGCGAAGCCTTTTTCTTTTGCAACAGCATTGATGGCGTTCATCAATTTAGTCTGAATAGGAGCCATTAATTCTTGTTGTTTTTTACCGATGTCTTCTTGAGCGACTTTTTGCACTTCTTGAACACGTTGTTGCATTTGCTGAAACTCTTGTCCTATCGTCTGCAATTTAGTCTGCGTTTCAGTTTTGTTTGCTTCACTTTGATTTAACATGAGTGCGTTTGCCTCGTCTTCTTTTTTCTTAAGCTCAGCATACATTCCTTCCAATTCCTTTTGTTTGGTGTCTCCCAACGTTTTTAATTGCTCTTGCGCAGTTTTAAATTCTGTAGTAGCTTGAAATACCTCATCAGCATTGATATGTCCGATTTTTTGTTGTGCATTCGCTACTTGTACCCCTGCAAACAATCCTACCGCTAATACTGCTCCTTTTACTAAATTTTTCATTCTTTTCATGTTAAACGCTATAATTACAAATGTAATTGTTTTTATAATTCTTTATTGTTAATAAAATTAGTTTCTATTTTTCTTTCTCAGCCAACGATGGATCCGGTTTAAATCCAAGCTTTGTAATTATATCGTTGCTTTTATCAAGTCTAGGACTAGCAAAAAGGAAAGTCACTTCGCTGCCTTTGTCTAAGATGAGGTCTAGTCCCTGCGTATTCGCTATATCCTGGATAGCTTTCGCTACACGTTCTTGAATGGGTTTTACAAGACGGATCCGTGTTTGAAAAAGCTCACCTTCGTAACCGAATTTTTGCTTTTGAAATTCTTTGACCTGCTTCTCTTTGTTTACGATTTCGTCTTCACGTCTTTTACGCATATCGTCATTCAACAACACCTGATCATTCTGATAAGCTTTGTAAAGGCGTTCTATTTCGCCATATTGCTTGTCTACTTCTCCTTGCCATTGAACAGATAGATCATCTAATCGCTTTTGCGCGGATACATACTCTGGAATATGTTTTAAGATGTATTCTGAATCAACATAAGCTATGCGTTGCGCAAAGGAAGCGCTGATGCTACAAGTTATAAAAGCTAAAATTGCGAATATCTTTTTCATTTGTGTATTATTTGTTTATTTAACAATAATGATCTTTATCTATAATCTCCTTTTAATCTATGACAACAATTATACTAAAAAGTTTAAATATTAAAAACCTCCCATGCTCTGCATGATACTAAATGTGAAATTTTGTTTCCATTCGCTTGAACGCATTCCCGGAATAGGATCGAAAGCATGACCGTAGTCAATACCTAACATACCAAATATCGGTAAGAATATCCGTGCACCTACACCTGCCGAACGACGTACTTTGAATGGGTTCACTTCTGAGAATTTATTCCAGGTATTACCTGCTTCTGCAAAAGCCAATGCAAATACTGTGGCCTGATCATTCAACATTATAGGGTGGCGTAATTCAATTTGATACTTAGCGTAGATAGGGCTACCGGAGTTGATCGCAACGCGTTGATCTCCATTTCCAGTCGATGCCGGGATAATGGTACCGTTAGCATAACCACGCATAGCAATGATTTCAGATCCTTGTAAGAAGTCAAATCCTTGCATACCATCGCCACCTAGCTTGAAGCGTTCGAATGTGGAAGTTTCAGTTCTATTTGTATAGTTACCTAAGAAGCCAAATTGAGCCTGAGTCTTCACAACTAATTTGCCAGCTACTTTCATATACCATTGCGAATCAAATTTCCATTTATGATATTCAGTCCATTTGTAGCGTACTGGATCCGGATCTGTCTTGTAATTGATGTTATTCCATGCAGAATATGGCGGGGTCAAACTTACCGAAAAACGGATGTGTGAACCTGATGTTGGATAGATAGGGGCATCTATCGAGTTACGACTGATCTCTTGGGTGAAGTTAATGTTATAAGCGGTTCCATCTGAAAACTTGAAATAGTTTCCGTAGTTCTGTAATTTATAGCGTTGGAAAGATAATGAACTATTAATTTGGAAATAGTTGTCCGGCCATTGTAGTCGCTTGCCCAAAGAAGCTGTTACACCGGTCATCCATATACGTTGTAATTCCGAATCTTTAACCATTTGCTCCCCTGTATAATAGTTGAATCCTCCATAAGACGAGTTAGACGTATAAGCACTCAATCCAAAGTATACCGGCTTTTTACCGCCCAACCATGGTTCAGAGAATGAGAAACTATACGATTGGTAACGCTTTCCTGAAGTTTGCCCACGGATACTCAGTTTCTGTCCATCTCCACGAGGTAGCGGTTTCCAAGCATCTTTCTTGAAGAAATTGCTTGTAGAGAAGTTGTTGAAAGTCAATCCAAGTGTACCGATAATCTGTCCAGCACCATAACCACCGGATAGTTCTACTTGATCAGAAGGTTTTTCAACGACATTAAAGATAACGTCTGTAGTACCATCTTCATGGTTCATCGTTGACGAAGGAATGTCTGGTGTGATTTTTTGTTCGTCAAACATACCCAATTGTGAAATCTCACGGATACTACGCATGATAAGCTCTCGAGAATATTTTTGTCCCGGCTTGGTATATATAGAACGTAGCACAACGCGGTCGTTAGTAACATCGTTACCTTTTACAATTACGTTGTTAATGGTATACTGCTTGCCCTCGCTTATCTGTATTTCAAGGTCTATCGTATCACTGTAAATTTTCTTAATGATGGGATTGATATTGAACGTAAGGTAACCGTCATTCTGATACAGCGCACTGATATCATCACTGTTTCGAGTCGGTCCCATAAGTTTTGCATTTATTTTTTCCTCGCTATATACATCTCCCTTTTGGACACCTAATAGTATATTTAATATAGAATCTTTATAGCGGGTATTTCCAGTCCAATCAATGTTTCCAACATAATATTTAGGGCCTTCGTAGACATTAATATTAATACGTACTTCCTTTTCATTGTAACGGTATACACTATCCGACAATATTTGCGCATCGCGATAACCTTTATCTTGAAGTTTAGCAACTAATTTCTCTTTAGCTTCTTTGTATTTATCATCTTTGAATTTACCTGGTCCAAAGATTCTATACCATTTACGGGGCCTTACACCTTTCAGATATTTTGTAAGGTCCGAATTGCTAAAGGTTTCATTTCCAGTAAAGAGAACTTTATTGACTTTTATTTTTTTATTCTTATCTACATTTACATTTAAGATTTCATTATTCGCTTGCGCAGAATCCTTAAGTGTACTGATTTTAATCTCAGGGTATAGGTAGGATTTTTCTCTTAGAAAACGTTGGATTGTCGATCTGGTAGATTGAATTAGGTTTTCGTTGACAATACGGCCTGAACTAGAGTTCAATCGCTTATTTATCTCTTCTGTTTGTGATTTACTTAATCCATTAATGTCGATACGTGTCAGACGTGGCCTTTCCTGAACACGGATTTCGAAGAAAATGGTTTCACCGTCAATTCGAGTAGCCCACAATTGTACATCTTCGAAAAGATTTTGCGCCATTAGATCTTTAATAACACTAGCAGTAGCTTCTCCTGGTACTTCAATATATTGACCGACGACCAACTTGGAGATAGTAATCAACACATCGGTATCTAGATATTGAGCCCCCTTTACTGTGACTCCGCCAATAACGTAGTCTTTGGGTTGTAAATAGGAAATTTCGTCCGGATCCGAAAGGTTAACAGGTCCACGATTTGCTATTTGGGCAAATGTAGTGGTGATGTTCAACAAAAAAAACGCTGCTGTTAGTATATATAGTTGCTTCATTTACTTGTTATTATGGATGCTAAAGTACATCAAACTCTTGTTAATTTTTGTTAAAAGTATAATTACGCTATCTCTTTGATTTGTAGCTAATTGTCTTGTTTTTTTAGCGTCTTTAAAGCTGCTCACTAGTTTTTCCAAACCTTCTCTCTCTTGTCTGAAAATCATATATGGCTTCAAACAAGTCTTCTCGATTGAATTCCGGCCACATTTTTGGAGAAAAACAAAGTTCTGTATAAGCCAATTGCCACAATAAAAAATTACTTATTCGGTATTCGCCGCTTGTTCGAATCATAAGGTCAGGATCCGGAATATCGGCCGTATATAGATTTTGGGCAAATACTTGCTCACTGATATCTTTTGGCTCCAGCTCTCCCGAAAGCACTTGCTGTGCAATACGTTTACTGGCTTCGACAATTTCTGTCCGGGCCCCATAACTGAGGGCCAGACTTAGTGTGCATTTATCATTATTACTAGTAGCCGCTATAGTCTCCTTCAACGTCTTTTGCGCATTGGTAGGGAGATCGCTTATATTGCCAATAGCATTTAGCTTTACGCCATTTTTATGGAATGTTTTAAGCTCTTTATTCAGCGAATTAATCAGTAATTCCATTAAAGCCTGCACCTCCAATTTTGGACGATTCCAGTTTTCCGAAGAAAAAGCGTACAGTGTCAGGTAAGGAATACCCAGTTCTATAGTCGCCTCCAAAACTTCACGAACGGCAGTGACCCCATTTTTATGGCCAAAAACCCGCAACTTACCAAGACCTTTGGCCCAACGACCATTTCCATCCATGATGATAGCGATGTGGCGAGGAAGCCTGTTACGGTCTATATTATCTTTAACACTCATTGATTATACTAAAACTATTACTGCCACCAATAACATTTTTTACTGATTATTGTATACGTCAGCGTAATTCCGGCAGTCATATACCCATCAAAATTTTTACCATCTCCACGAGACTTTCCCTGGTTTACTAAAAGTTTACCATTACTAGGATCTGCTAAGAACGTGATATCGTCTTTAGTCAGGCCATTTTTATTGTTAGCGGATAGTACTTCATGATCAGGATCCAAATAATACTGACTCACACCATCTATATGATCGCTCAAAACTGTACGGTAGATCACTTCGGCCCCCACGGACCACGGGCCTTTAATATTATATTTAAATCCAGCACCGAGTGGAATAGCCAATGCAAATTTGGAGTAAGTTACCGGCAAACCATCCTTGTCTACCTCTAACTTTAATGGGCGTAATAGCGTTTTTTTTGAGCCATAATTTACATATGGATCATGCATGATGGCGGCGACACCACCCACAAGGTAGGGGGTATACGTATTTAATTGTCCTCCTGGAATATATTTGAAAAAATTAAACTCACCCGTTATTGCGAATTCGGATACCCGGTTGTTGAATTGAAGGTTTCTTTGTTTCTGGTTTGAATTTTTGAAATCTTGATCAGCTCCAAAGAGGCTGAGGTGATTGTATACTAGTTTAACACCCCATGTAGGATTAAAATTGTATTTGGCAAATAATCCTGCACCTAGATTCTTGAAATAAAAAGGATTTGTTGAATTAAGATCTCCCATGTAGCCTGTGCCCACACCAGACACACCAAATTCATACTGTTGTGCATAGACACTAGACAGTATGAAAGACATAATGGTTAATATAACAATACGATTTTTAATCAACTTCACTGATTTTGGTTGTAAAGATAAAGTTTTTGTAATAATTGTATAGTCTTAATTTTTGTTAAATGATATATTGATCTAATAATTCCGGACATCGATGCCCCAAAGTAATTTTTCACGTAATGTTCGAAAGTAACCATCCTTTTCTAATCGAATTAAATTTATGCTAAACGGTGCTTTCTTGATAATTAATTCTGTATCTATGGACAATGTTTCGCTTCGCGAGTCACAGCTTAAAATGAATTTTTCTGTACGACTTTCAATTTTTAAATGTAAGGTCATGTTTTCAGATACGACGATTGGTCTTACATTGAGATTGTGAGGTGATATCGGTGTGATGACAAAATTGCCGCTTCCAGGCATAATGATAGGGCCACCACAGCTCAGTGAATATGCTGTTGATCCTGTAGGGGTAGCAATGATGAGACCATCAGCCCAGTATGAGTTTAAGAGTTCATCGTTTATTTTGGCATCGATTGTAATCATTGACGAGCTGTCATAGCGAAAGACCGTTATGTCATTTAATGCAAAGTTTTCACCGTTAAAGAGCTTCTTGTTGTTGCATTCTACAGAAAGTAAAGCCCGTTGTTGTATGTGGAATTTCTTACTTAGGATTTGATCTATAGCGTCTTCCATTTCGCCTTTTTGAATATTAGCTAGAAAACCCAAACGGCCAAAATTGATACCGGCTATAGGGATGCCCGAGTCTTTGATAACAGAGACTGCAGCTAACATAGTCCCATCGCCACCTAAACTCAGCATAAAGCTAATGTCTTTAGGGAGATCCTCATGGCACGTGAAAGTTTCTAGATTTTGTGGACGAAAGTCGTTCTTATACAAAAAATCACAGAACTCAACATGCACCACAATCTGAATATTTCTTTGGGTCAGATAATCAAATAAATGATCCACATAAAGAATTACTGTTGGATTAAAAATCCTTCCGAAGATCGCAATTTTCGTTTGCTCCATTGCAATTAGTACTGTTTTCTATTTCACAAAGGTGCAAAGAATAGGTTATAAATCTAAATAATTCATCAAAAGGTCATAGCGATCCTGGATATCCGATTGTTCGCCGCCGTCCCGAAATGTAGCTTTCACAACATAATCATTGCGCCACAGGGAGGATACTACAGCCGAAATATTGGTTTTGTTGACTTTAATAGTCATTTCTAGTTTTGACGAGTCTGGCAAACGATGTATAGCTGTACTGAGTATACTTGTGTTTTCTGCTTCGATAATCCGCGCAATATGTGACAGCGCATTATCGCGGATTCCCAATTCTAAAACAATAATAGCACCCTCATCATTGCCAAGCGTTTCATTGAGAGCTATCAATACATCCTGTTTAGTGAGCACACCAAGATATTCATGCTTTCTATTTAATACCGGGATAAAACAATAATCGTATGTCGTAATCAATTGTAGTGCATCATATATGTGTTGATAGTCAAATAGGTATACGGATTTAAAATGCAGTTTAATGGTGTTGATCGGTGCGTCGGCTTCTATTTGATCCAAAAGCAATTCCTCAGAGACTAAACCATGGAAGATTTGACCTTCTACAACGGCAAGAAACTTAGAATGGTTTTCATTCATTTTTTGTAGCACGAATTCTACCGTGTCCGTCAGCAAAACCTCATGATAATCAGTAGATATGTATTGCCCGATAAACATAATTACTATTTTAAATATTAAACACAAAATGTGTTGAAACGTTTAATCTTTACTCAAAAATAGATATAAAACCCAAAAAAACTTGTTTTAAATTGTATTTTGTTAAGGAGATACAGCAATATTTTTTTATTTTTACGCTTCCCGAAATAGAAGGGCGATGCATACTTTCAAAAGCGATGGCGATAGAAAAAGATAAGTTTATACAAGTAAGAGAAGTCATACGAAAGAAAAGTCCCGGACTAGCCAAATGGATACCAAGTCCGCTTGTTAGTTATCTAGAAAGGACTATCCATGAAGATGAGATAAATGACATTATGTTTCGTTTCAGGGATTTACAAGGTTTAGATTTTGTAGATGCATTGATTAACGACTTAGGTGTCGAAGTTGTTCTTGAGGGAGCAGAGAATATTCCAGAAACAGAAGCTGTTATTTTTGCTTCTAACCATCCTTTAGGAGGGCTGGATGGCATAGCTTTTATGCATGCTATAGGGAGGTACCGTAGAGATGTTAAGTTCTTAGTTAACGATATTTTGATGAATGTAAACAATCTGCAGCCACTTTTTGTAGGGGTTAACAAGATTGGGGGACAAGATAAAAGTGCAATATCAGCTATCGAAGAAGCTTACGCTGGTGAACACGCGTTATTAGTGTTTCCAGCTGGATTAGTTTCACGTAAGATTCACGGTAATATTGAGGATCTTGATTGGAAGAAAAGTTTTATTTCAAAAGCAAGAAAATATAATAAAGACATCGTTCCTGTTTATATTGAAGGTAAAAACTCTAATTTTTTCTATAATCTTTCTCGATGGAGAAATAAGATAGGGCTAAAATTTAATGTGGAAATGTTGTATTTGGCCGATGAATTTTTTGCACAGCGCAATCAACGGGTCGTGATAAAAATTGGAAAGAAAATTCCATTTTCATTTTTTGATACTTCAAAAAATGAAAGACAATGGGCTGCGGATGTAAGGCAGCAGGTATATGAATTGAAGACGCAGAAATAATTGTATGGAAGAAATAATTGCCCCTGTAGCTAGGGATTTGATAAAGGCAGAATTAACCGAAGAAGCTTTTCTACGTTATACCAATAATGGGAACAATGAGGTATATTTAGTAAATTACCATACCGCACCTAATATTATGAGGGAGATTGGCCGATTGCGCGAACTGACCTTTCGAGGTGCTGGAGGAGGGACCGGCTTAGCGTTGGATATTGATGAGAATGATACCTGTACGCATAATTATGATCAATTAATAGCTTGGAATCCAGAAGATGAAGAAATTATCGCAGGGTATAGGATTATTCGCTGTGATCAAGCAATAGATAGCGCCGGAAATATTCATCTTTCCACACTTCATTATTTTAAGTTTTCGGACGAATTTATTATGGATTATCTTCCGTATACTATTGAGTTGGGGCGTTCTTGGGTTCAGCCGAAGTACCAACCCTCTATCGATAATAGAAAGGGGCTTTTCTCGCTAGATAACTTATGGGATGGTCTTGGTGCATTGGTTATTATCAATCCTGATATCAAATATTTGTTCGGAAAGGTTACCATGTACCCGCAGTTTAATGCAAAGGCACGTGATCTATTGCTTTATTTTATGAATTGTTATTTTCCGGATCACAAAGAGATGGTGAGGCCCTATGATAATCTTTTAGTTGGTTATAAAACAGATATTTCACCGTTTTCAGGGATTTTTGACGGATTGCCTTATAAGGAGGGGTATAAAGTGTTAAATAAATATATACGTGAGTTCGGTGAGAATATTCCGCCACTGATCAATACCTACATGAATCTTTCTCCGACGATGATGACTTTTGGTACAGCTATGAATGATGAGTTTGGAGAGGTAGAAGAGACAGGTATCTTAATTACATTGGACGATATATATCAGGCTAAAAAGGAAAGGCATATTTCTTCTTTTGAAAGAGATAAAGTCTACGGAAGTCGTGAAAAAATAAGGGAGAACTAGTTCTCCCTTATTTTTTTGCATCTTACCTATGTATTCCGTTAAGATAGACAACTCTTTACAAGTTCAGAAATAGTTTTTCCATCGGCTTGTCCCGCTAATTTTTGGTTTGCTTGTCCCATCACTTTTCCCATGTCTTTCATTCCAGAAGCACCAGTTTCTGCGATGATGGCTTTTATTATAGATTCGACCTCGGCACGGTCCAATTGTTTGGGAAGGTATTCTTCGATTACTTGTTGCTCTTCTAATTCAATTTGGAATAGATCTTCACGTCCCTGACCTTTATAGATTTCTCCCGATTCTTTACGTTGTTTTACCAACTTTTGTAAGACTTTGATCTCTGTATCCTGATCTAGCTCATCTACGCCTGCTTTCTCCGTTTTAGCGAGCAACACAGCAGCTTTGATAGCTCTTAATCCTCGTAAGCGAACAGCATCTTTAGCGATCATTGCTGTTTTGATATCTTGATTTATTTGTTGTTCTAATGACATTGTTTAAAAATTTGTTGTAATGATGAGCTCGTTAAAGCTCGGTTAAAAATTCAAAAAAGTTATTTCCTGTTTACGATACTACCAGTAGCCTGATCTGTAGGCATTATTAATAAGTCATTGATGTTGACATGAGCTGGACGTGATAAAACAAAACTAATTGTATCTGCTATATCGGTACCTGATAAAGGCACTACCCCATGGTATACATTTTTAGCTTTTTCTTTATCGCCCTTGAATCGGACCTCAGAGAATTCGGTTTCAACCATCCCTGGGTTTATAGCCGTTACTTTGATGCCGAAGGGTAATAAGTCTATCCGCATTGCTTTGTTTAAGGCGTCTACAGCATGTTTCGTGGCGCAGTATACATTACCATTGGGGTAGACTTCCTTTCCAGCAATCGACCCTATGTTAATGATATGTGCGTGTGTACTTTGTTTTAATAAAGGAATTACGGCCTTGCTGACATATAGAAGACCCTTTACATTCGTATCGATCATGCGGTCCCAGTCGTTGGTATCACCATCTTGTAACGCGTCAAGGCCTTGACTTAGCCCAGCATTGTTAATTAAGATGTCTATATTCTGCCATTCTGGTGGAAGGGCGGTTATAGCTTCCTTGACTTTTGCATTGTCACGTACATCCAGCATGAAAATGTGTGTGTCGATAGTTGGGTGCTGTGCTTGGATTTCGTTACGAAGTGCTTCTAGCCGGTCTGTCCTACGGGCACATAAAATCAGTCTATAGTTACCTTCCTTGGCCAATACTTGAGCACATGCCGCACCAATGCCTGAGCTTGCTCCTGTTATTAATACTGTTCTCATTTTTTATAGTTTTGCAAGTTTGTTCCGATTGTCCGTATTAGGCAAAAAACTTTTATTGGAAGATCAGACTCACATATATATTACGTATCAGCCCCCTGTCTATAGGAGCCATGAATTTATTGTCGTTCGCTAAGGGATGGCTGGAGTCAAATACATTACTAAAACTTTGATTGAATTTTATTTCGGGGGACATTTTAAAATACGCGAAGAAAATGTCAGCACCAAAGCCTACTTCCCAAGATAAATAACCCGGTTTCATAATCAAGGAATGGGGAGCATTATTGACTAAACTTGTGTTGAGCGCTTGCAGCCCGTCGTATTCCCCATTGATGCCAATCCATCTCGTGTAGCGTGCACCTCCTATTAGGTAGCCTCTATATCTATTAAATTTGTTCTTCAGTGTTTTTTCGTCCGAACGAAATTTGATGGATAATGGAAATTCAAAAGCATTGAAATTAGATCCATCACTACTTCCCTTGACATGTCTTTGGCGTCTAGAGAGGTGTGTTTTAGGGAGTAAAATTCCATTTTCAACCTTAGGGAATTCATTGGGGTCTACTGGCATATATTCTATGTCTAATCCGTTGAAAAACAAAAAGGAAGGGTTGAAGGTGAAATACAGGTTTTCATTAGCACGTATATCTATCGGAATCCCCACAGAAAAACCTATACTCGGTTTAGATTGTATTCCCTTTAACTCCCCGAGGTTATTGTCATCATCGGGGCTAAAATAGATGTTGTGCTTTTGCCAGTCCTTTTCTAATTGCAATTGATAGCTTTGGCTTACCATGTTGTACTGTATACCAAGAAGAACCATTGCATCTTCATTATAGGCAGAAGAAAACGGTAACGAAAATTTTCGTTGCCCAAAACTGTTTAGACAAAAAAGAAAACCTGCTATTACAAGTACAGTGTTTTTCATGCGAGTAGCTTTTACTTTATAGCCTCGTATATAGTACAGAATCCAAATGTCTGCGGGCTTACCTTGGTCTCTTTAAAACCAACTTTGGCTGTTATAGCTGCAAATCGCTCCCCATCCGGAAATTTTGAAACGGATTCTGGTAGGTAAGAGTACGCACTGGAATCTTTAGAAATTAATCTACCTATTGCAGGGATGAACTTGTGGAAATACAGTTGATAAAACTGTTTTATCGGAAACATTGTAGGATTAGATAGTTCCAATATTACGGCTTTACCACCTGGTTTAAGTACACGATTTATTTCAGCAAGACCTTGGTCCAGGTTTTCGAAATTACGCACACCAAAAGCTACGGTGACCGCGTCAAAGGTGTTGTCCTCAAAAGGGAGGTTTTCCGAGTCAGCCAGTTTTACTTCCAACTGGTTCGCTAGACCTTTTTTAGCTATTTTTTCTTTGGCTACATTCAACATACCCTGAGATATGTCAATACCAATGATTTTTTTCGGTTTCAGTATGCGAAGGGATTCGATTGCAAAATCTCCTGTTCCTGTAGCAACATCTAAAATCAGTTGTGGTCGAATGGGCTGCAAAGAGCGTATTGCTTTTTTGCGCCAGATTACGTCGATACGCATGGTCATTATTCGGTTCAACAAATCATATTTGTGCGATATGTTATTAAACATGTCTGCGACCTGTTCTTTCTTGCCGCCGTCTTTCGATTTGTAGGGTTTTAATGTGGATGCTCCATTTGACATAGAGCAAAGATACTATAATATTTTCATATGTATTTGATTTGATTTTTATCTGCAAATAATGTGATTCTTAATGGTCATCCGCCAGACGGCAGATCTAAAACTGTATACATTTGTGTGGTTATTTTGTGTAGTTATAGCTACTTGGATATTTTATTATAGTATAATTATCTCGAGTGAAATTTAATCGCTTTTTTCGGAGTGGTTATGCTGGTGCTATTTGTTAATCGGCTGAAAATGAAATTTTAATGCTATGTAGCTTATTGAACGCTTTATGAAGACAGCTGCGATAGGTTCTTAACAATATAAAAAGTTATCCACATGTTGTTAAGTTTTTGATAGTGAGTGTTTGAAGTTTTTTATTAACAAATTATTAACAACCATTGTTAATAACAACAGTCTGTGTGATAGGTAAGGTGTAATACTTGCTAGGGCGATATTTTTTGGATGTGTAGAACTAAAAAAGTGGAGAGCAAGTATTTTTGTTACCTTTGTTTAACGATATTTTTAGGTATTGATGGGGTATTATCTTTTATATTGTTGAACGGTAAGATTAATCAAAAAATGGATCAAGAAAACACAGGACAGTCATCAAATGCAGGTCGGACAGGGTTTAGTAAAAAGCGGACAGGATTAAATAATCTTGTAAGTGGACTTGGCAAGCTACCTCCACAGGCGTTGGATCTAGAGGAAGCTGTGTTAGGAGCGCTAATGTTGGAAAAAAATGCGCTGAGTGAAGTAATTGATATTCTTAAAGCAGAGTCTTTTTATAAAGAAGCTCACCAGAAGATTTTTGAGGCAATTTTTAGCTTATTTCAAAAAACTTCTCCGATTGATATTCTAACAGTTACTACAGAGTTGAGGCAGATGGGGGCGTTGGAGATGGTAGGTGGGGCATTTTACATCACACAACTCACGGACCGTGTTGTTTCAGCAGCCAATATCGAGTATCATGCCCGCATTATTTCTCAAAAATATATTCAGCGCGAATTAATTAAAGTTTCTTCGGAAATTATTAATTCGTCATACGATGAGACCAGTGATATCTTTGACTTATTAGATCACGCTGAAAAGAGTCTTTTTGATATTGCGCAGAACAACTTGCGTAGGGATTCCCGAAAGATGGATGATATTATGCGTGAGGCGATCAGTAATCTGGAGTTGTTGCGAGACCGTACGGACGGTTTGACTGGAGTTCCATCCGGATTGACAGCATTAGATCGGATGACTTCCGGTTGGCAACCTTCGGATTTGGTGATTATCGCAGCACGTCCTGCGATGGGAAAGACGGCTTTCGTCTTGTCCGTAGCACGTAATGCTGCTGTAGATCACCAAAAAGCTGTAGCGGTATTCTCGCTGGAGATGTCATCTGTACAGTTGGTCAACCGTCTTATTGCTGGAGAAACAGAAATTGAACAAGAAAAGCTAAAAAAAGGAAATTTAGCGGATCATGAATGGCAGCAGTTACATTCGCGGATAGGTAGATTGACTGAGGCTCCGCTTATTATTGATGACACACCAGCGTTGAATGTTTTTGAGTTCCGAGCGAAGTGTAGGCGTCTTAAGGCACAGCATGATATACAGATGGTTATTGTCGATTATCTTCAATTGATGCATGGTAAGTCTGAAGGTAAAGGAGGTGGTAACCGCGAGCAGGAGATTGGTAGTATTTCGAGAGCGCTTAAATCCGTTGCAAAGGAGCTCAATATCCCTGTATTGGCATTATCTCAGCTGAGTCGTGCGGTAGAGTCCCGTCCTGGTAACGCTAAACGTCCCATGTTATCCGATTTACGTGAGTCGGGTTCTATTGAACAAGATGCCGATATGGTATTGTTCTTGTACCGCCCAGAATATTATGGTCTTACGGAAGATGAAGAAGGGCGACCTACTGCAGGTGTTGGAGAGGTTATTATTGCGAAACACCGTAACGGTGAAACGGGTATTGTACCATTGAAGTTTGTCGGAAAATTTGTGAAGTTTGTCGACTTAGAGGATGACTTTTCGGGTATGGGAGGTGATTCATTTGGAGGTGGTGGTGATGCTCCCTTTGGTGCTTCTGCAATGATGCCTTCACCCTCGTTTGATGATTTTGGTGGAGGAGGAATCACAATGCCTTCACGTATGAATGATATGCCAGACGATGCTCCTTTTTAGGGAGCATTTTTATTGCACGGGGAAGTCGAAGTACTTGTCCTTAAAAGGTTCTTCTTTTAAGGTGTAGTGCCACCATTCTTTATCGTACGCTCGAAACCCATATTTCTCCATTACTGACTTAAGTAAGTTTCTATTCCTCTGTTGGTCAGCATTGAGTTTGGTGTATGCATGCGCTGAAATTTCTCCTAGGAAGTCAAAAGCGCTACCCATATCCAATTCTTGTTTGTTAGTTATGTTGATGATTGTGAGGTCGACGGTACTACCTCTGCTATGGCCTGATTTCGAGGCAATATAACCTTTCTCGAATAAGAGTCTTTTATCTTCCGTTGGATAAAATTCGAGCTTTCCTAAGGTGTCTCTGCTGTCTTTTGTCCAACGGATAAAATGATTTACCGCTGTTTGAGGACGGTATGCATCGAATATTTTTAAGGCCATATTGTTTTTGTTTAGCTCTTTCTCTACCTTTGCCAATGCTTCTGCAGCTTTTTTTGTAAGAATGGTTTTAGGTTCCAAATAACCTTGTATAGGTTTTCCAATAAAATTGTGATGACCACAGTATCGTAAGTCTACTTCTAGGTGTGGTATGATATCCTTCACATATACGAAACCATTGGGCAGTTGACTCTTTGCTTGTTGGATAGGAGCGAGGGACGGAATAAAGGATAGCGAAGCAAGAAATACGAATTTTATCATAATGAGGCCTTTTATCGTGTAAAGGTAGCTATTTCTCGTAATAAATAGCGGTGTGTGCAGGTCGTATTTGACAGTAATTTAGTAACTTTACAATCTATTTCTAACGGAAAAACTCTTTTTATTTTGGATTATTTAGCAGGATTAAATTCCACGCAGCGGGCGGCCGTAGAGCAGACAGAAGGTCCAGTGATGATAGTGGCGGGTGCAGGCTCTGGAAAAACTCGTGTTATTACCTATCGAGTAGCACATCTTATTCGTAAAGGCGTAGACCCTTTCAATATTTTGGTACTTACCTTTACCAATAAAGCGGCAAAGGAAATGCGGGAACGTATCATGAAAGTGGTAGGATCAGAAGCCAAAAATATTTGGATGGGGACTTTTCACTCTATTTTTGCCCGGATTTTAAGGGTGGAAGCCGAATTGATTGGTTACCCCAAAAACTTTACTATTTATGATACTGACGATACAAAAAGTCTTTTGAGATCTATTTTGAAAGAAATGAATCTGGATGATAAGTTGTATAACGTCAATCAAGTATATGGACGTATATCATCAGCGAAGAATAACCTCATTTCTCCACAGGAATACAACAAAAATGAGGTAATCCTTGCCGAGGACAGAGAGAATGGTCGGCCGCAGATGGGACAGGTATATTTTACCTATGCCCAGCGCTGTTACCGAGCCGGAGCTATGGACTTTGATGATTTATTGTTCAAAACCAATGTTTTGTTGAATAAACATCCGGAGACTCTACATAAATATCAGCATCAGTTTCGTTACCTCATGGTCGATGAGTATCAGGATACGAATTTTTCCCAGTATCTAATCGTTAAGCGATTAGCTGCTGTCAATGAGAACATATGTGTAGTTGGGGACGATGCGCAGAGTATTTATGCATTTCGTGGAGCTAACATTCAAAACATCCTAAATTTCCAAAAGGATTATCCAGATGTGAGTGTCTTCAAATTGGAGCAGAACTATCGGTCCACAAAAATGATCGTCAATGCTGCAAATAGTATTATAGCGAACAATAAGAATCAGTTGGAAAAAAATGTTTTTTCCGATAATGAAGACGGGGATAAAATAAAGGTAGCACGGGCATTTTCGGACAATGAAGAAGGGAAAATTGTTGCCGAGGCGATTTTGCAAGATAAATCCTTGGACTCCTTACAATTTAAGGACTTCGCTATTTTATACCGTACCAATGCACAGTCTCGGGCGATGGAGGAATCCCTGCGTAAGCTGAATATTCCGTATAAAATATATGGAGGGACCTCTTTTTACCAACGCAAGGAAATAAAGGATCTGATCGCTTATTTTCGATTGACATACAACCCTAATGATGAAGAAGCCTTAAAAAGAGTCATCAACTATCCACGTAGAGGAATTGGTGATACGACGATAGATAAGATTATTGTTGCGGCAGATAAGCATCAATATAGATTATGGGATATTGTATCCAATGCGCAGATGTTTTTGGATGGTCGTAGTGCGACAGCTGTTTCTACTTTCGGAACTATGATACAAAGTTTTCAAGCAATAGGCAATCAGGGCAATGCTTTTGATACGGCGATGCATATAGCGCAGCATTCGGGAATATTGAAAGATCTCTACGAAGACAAATCTGTAGAAGGTTTGAGTCGTTATGAAAATATACAGGAGTTGTTGAATGGTATTAAAGAGTTTTCTGAACGGGAAGATATTGAAGAGAAAAGCTTAGATGTCTTTTTACAGGATGTAGCGTTACTTACCAATGATGATAATGACAAAGATCCAAATGCCGATACAGTGTCTTTAATGACGATACACTCGTCCAAAGGGCTTGAGTTTCGTAATGTATTTATTGTTGGTTTAGAAGAAAATTTGTTTCCTTCGCAATTATCTGTAAATTCACGTACAGAATTAGAAGAAGAAAGGCGACTATTTTACGTAGCGGTGACCCGTGCTGAAACAAAACTCCACATTTCATACGCTACATCAAGATATCGGTGGGGTACATTGAATAACTGCGAACCGAGTCGTTTTCTAGATGAATTAAATCCTACTTGTCTAGATTTAGACTTCAAGCCAAGAATGGGGAGCTTAAGCGGTGATTCGGGCATGAAGACAGATAAAGTTGCGTGGCAGCAAAAGGATTCTTTTTCTAAACCCAAGCCAAAAGTAGTAAAGACTACTTCGATTCTACCCAAAGCCCACGTACCTACAGAAGGGTTTGCTCCTTCAGATACTTCGGGACTACAGGTAGGTATGGACGTTGAACACGAAAGATTTGGATTTGGAAAGGTTGTCAATCTGGAAGGGAATAAGCCCGATTTGAAAGCAACTATTTTTTTCAAAGAGTTGGGGCAGAAACAATTGTTGCTTAAATTTGCAAAATTAAGAATTGTCCAATAGCAGTTGGACAGAATAATAAATAAAAAATAACGTTATCATTACGTTTAATTTCACTATATGAATTTTGATTATAACAGTACACGTTCTAAGCTAATCTTAGCCGAATATGGAAGGAATGTACAAAATATGGTAGACCATATTTGTACGGTGCCTTCTAAAGAAGAACGCAACAGATTAGCGCAGGTCGTTATCGATATGATGGGAGTGTTAAATCCGCACTTACGTGACGTTTCGGATTTCAAACATAAACTTTGGGATCATTTGTATATCATTTCAGATTTTAAGATAGATGTGGATTCACCCTATCCCATCCCTTCCAAAGAAGAGATCCGTCACAAGCCTCAACCGCTACCTTATCCACAACATCGGATCCGTTTCAAACATTATGGCCATATCGTTGAGTCTATGATTGAAAAGGCTATGGCGGTGCCGCACGAAGAGACAAGACAAAAAATGACACTAGGTATTGCCAACTTTATGAAAATGGCTTACATCACTTGGAATAAAGATTCCGTAAATGATCAGCAGATTATTCAGGACCTAAAGGAATTGTCCGGTTTTGTTTTAACCTTACCAGAAGACACCGTATTGACCAAGTTAGATTTTCGTACCCCGCCTCCGGGTAACCGTGTAAAATCACAGACCTCCGTAGGAAATAACAATCATAAGCAGTCTTCTAGTTCGAATAATAACAACAAGAAAACATACCAGAATAACAACAATAATAACAATGGTGGTCGCAAAAGACAGAGTAGTAATACAGGAGGGAAGAGACCATACCAAAGTAACAACAACAGTAATAATTACAAGAAGTAATAGAAATTGTTTGTCTGCTTCGAGGTAAGAGGCTGTCTGAAATTTCGAAATACAAATACAATATTGTGGGGGCATTAAGGAACCTGCGTATTTTAAAGCGTATTTCCGTATGAGACATCCTCTTATTTTATTTTGGAATATCAGCTATTTTAGAAGCGACCTACAATAACTAAAAGCCTGTAAGGAGTATATATTGCGGATAATGTAAGTATAGTTTTTAAGGTTTTATAATTGACTACAATCTATTTTATAATAAGTTAGTATATGAACGCATTTGAAATTCACGGTGGGAAACCGTTAAAAGGAGAAATTATACCTCAGGGAGCTAAAAATGAGGCCTTGCAGATTTTATCAGCAGTTTTATTAACAGCAGAAAAAATAACAATCAGTAATATTCCCGATATTAAAGATGTAAACAAGCTGATTGATCTGCTAGGTTCTTTGGGGGTGTCTGTTAACCAGTTGAATAAAGATACGTACGAGTTTCAGGCTAAAGATATTGATATAGATTACTTTACTTCAGAAGAATTTAAACAAAAAGGAGGTGGATTAAGAGGGTCGATTATGATTGTTGGGCCTTTATTGGCCCGCTTTGGTAAGGCGGCAATTCCTAAGCCAGGTGGTGATAAAATAGGGCGTAGAAGATTGGATACACACTTTCTAGGCTTCGAAAAATTAGGTGCAAAGTTTATCTATGATGCTGAAAACCATTTTTTCAATGTTGATGCTACGGAACTAAAAGGAGCAAATATCTTATTGGATGAAGCATCGGTAACGGGTACAGCTAATATTGTCATGGCTGCCGTATTAGCAAAAGGTACTACGACGATCTATAATGCGGCATGTGAACCTTATTTACAGCAGTTGTGTAAGATGTTGAACCGTATGGGAGCTAAGATTTCAGGTATAGGCTCCAATCTGTTGACTATTGAGGGAGTGAACATGTTGGGTGGTACAGAGCATCGTATGTTGCCAGATATGATTGAAATCGGTTCTTTCATCGGTTTGGCTGCTATGACCGGTTCGGAAATTACAATTAAAGATGTGGCTTATAGTGAATTAGGTGTTATTCCTTCGGTATTTGCCCGCTTAGGAATAAAATTGGAACTTAGAGGGGACGATATTTTTATTCCTGCGCAGGATAATTACGAAATAGAGACATTCATTGATGGGTCTATTTTGACAATCGCGGATGCACCTTGGCCTGGGTTTACTCCGGATCTTTTGAGTATAGTCCTTGTCACGGCTATTCAGGCTAAAGGGAATGTTTTGATTCATCAAAAGATGTTCGAGAGTAGATTATTCTTCGTTGATAAATTAATTGATATGGGCGCACAGATTATCTTATGTGATCCGCACCGTGCCGTAGTGATGGGGCTGAACAAGCAAACCAAGCTTAGAGGTATACAAATGTCTTCTCCAGATATCCGTGCAGGGGTCTCTTTGTTGATTGCAGCCTTGTCCGCGCAAGGTAAGTCAACAATCTTCAATATCGAACAGATTGAAAGAGGGTATCAGGATATAGAAGAGCGTCTGAAAGCCTTAGGTGCTGATATAAAACGTGTTGAAGCGCAGCCACTAGGGCATTAATAAATTGTCTGAATAGTGTTAATAAATTAAAATTGGCTTTGTTTTTCAAAATGCTATTTTAATATTTGTGAAACATCAACGTTTAAACATATATTATTAGAAAATGAAAAAACTAGTTTTATTTTCAGCAGCAGCAGCAATGGTTCTTGCTTCTTGCGCTGGTAATCCAGAAGGAAAAAAAGCTGAAACAAAAGATTCAGTGGCAGCAGTTGACCAAGTCGTAGGCACAGCTTATACTGTGGATACTGCAGCAAGCAAGGTTATGTGGAAAGGAACGAAAGTTTCCGGATTCCACGAAGGTGTTGTAAGCGTGAAATCAGGAACGTTAAATGTAGATAGTGGTGCTATCACCGGAGGACACTTTACCTTGGATATGAACACAATTTCTGCTACAGATTTGGAGGGCGAGTATAAAGATAAGCTAGATAGTCACTTAAAAGCTGACGATTTCTTTGGTGTAGCTACACATCCTGAAGCTTCTTTTACAATCACTGAGGTTAAAGCAGGTGCTACTCCAAACGATGTTAAAATTTCTGGTAATCTGGTTATAAAAGGTACTTCTAAAAATATTACGTTTGACTCGAAAGTAGAGGAGATTACAGATACCACTTTAAAAGCTTCTGCTGACTTTAACATCTTGCGTGAAGATTGGGGGGTAAGTTATGAGGGGAAAAAAGATGATTTGATTTCTAAAGAAATTAACTTTCGCGTTAGTATCGTAGCGAAGAAATAAGAGGATCTTATAATCCATTGAAAACGCTAGCATTTACTGCTGGCGTTTTTTTGTACATAAGGAGTTATGGCACAAAAAAAAGACCAATCGAAAGATTGATCTTTTATCGTACCTAGGGCGGGAATCGAACCCGCACTCCCTTAACGGGAACAGGATTTTAAGTCCTGCGTGTCTACCAGTTCCACCACCTAGGCAACTGAGCGAAAGACGAGATTCGAACTCGCGACCCCAACCTTGGCAAGGTTGTGCTCTACCAACTGAGCTACTTTCGCTTGACGTGCTGCAAAGATAGCGTAATAATACTATTCTGCAAAATAAAAGTAAAAAAAATGCTTTGTAAGAGCTATTCTTTTATCTTTTCAAAAATGAGCGAATTCTCGTATCCCTTACTTTGCAGGTAGCGTACCAACTTAGCCCTTTCAGCTAGAGATAGTTGACTTAGATTGTCGCCTACCTTTCTTTGGATAAGGTCTGTCAACTTTTGTTCATAGTCATCCAGGTCAATTTGTTGGAGGGCTATTTTGATCAGCGGGGCAGATACACGTTTAACCTTTAAATGTTGTTGTATTTTGATTTTCCCCCAACCTTTAATCCTAAACTTTCCCTGGGTAAAAGCCTTCGCAAAGCGCTCCTCATTCAAGAAGTTCGTTGAAATAAGATCACTGATTATCTGTTCAACATCTTCTATGTGCAAACCCCAGTTATGCAATTTATCCCTAACTTCCTGTTGGGAGCGTTCTTGATAGGCACAGTAAGCCTCAACTCTTAACTTCGCCTGATTAGGTGTCAGTGTCTTTTTTCTTTCTTGGTACTCCTCCATAATACAAACTTATAGAAAACCGCTATATATTAAAGAGTAAATCCCTTTTACTTGTTGAAAATAATGATGAAATTTGTGCCTATCCAAAAGCTGCATTAGCGTCCTTTTGTCAGTTTTAATTCTTAGCTATGTACACATTAGATACCATCCTTTCTCATATTGATTATCATAAGAGTTTGTTGCCCTATCCCAAAGCTAGTTTCTCCGTATTAGCTTACGATACGCGTAAGATCAGAGTTGGGGGGGACTGTCTTTTTTTTGCCTTAGTACAGCAACGTGATGGACATCGTTATATTTCGGAAGCCTACCAGAAAGGTGTTCGCTCCTTTGTCGTATCCGATCTAGATTTTGATACAACAAACTATATAGACGCAAACTTTGTTTGGGTAGATGATAGCATGCGGGCCATACAACAGCTAGCAGCTTATCATAGGAGTCGTTTTTCAATACCAGTTATAGGCATTACCGGAAGCAATGGGAAGACTATCGTCAAGTCTTGGTTGCATCAATTACTCACTCCAGAGTACAATTGTTATCAAAGCCCGAAGAGTTATAATTCACAGCTTGGTGTAGCGCTGTCATTATGGAACCTCACCGCCGAACACAACCTTGCTATTATCGAGGCCGGTGTCAGCAAGGTAGGCGAGATGGATTCCCTACGGCAGATGATACGTCCCACGTTTGGTATATTCACCAGCTTGGGAACAGCACATCGAGAAGGTTTTGAATCCAAAGAGCAGAAGTTGGCCGAAAAGTGGAAGCTATTTGTAGATGTATCTCCCATTATAGCACCTTCATCTGCAATCCCTGATGTGTACTCTTCGTCCTTCAATTGTATTACCTGGGGCCGTGAGCCAGCGAATAAGCTACAACTATTGGGATTAAGCCCGGAAAAGGATCATACAATTTTACAGCTGCGATATAAAGAAGAATCCTTCGTGATACGCGCTCCGTTTGTCGACAAAGCCTCTTTAGATAATGTTATGACCTGTATCTTAGTGATGCTGACTATGGAATATAGTGTCGATACGATCGGGAAAAGAATAGGTTTATTACGTCCGCTCGAAATGAGGCTGCAACTGAAAAAGGGAAAAAATAATAACAGTATCATCGATGACACCTACTCCAATGATTTGGCATCCCTACAGATTGCATTAGACTTTCTAGGACAACAGAATCAAAGTGCCAGTAAGAAGTTAATCCTGAGTGATTTGGAAGGTGAGGAATGGACGCCCAAAACCATTCGTAAATTTGCGCAGTTACTTAATATGCAGTCTTTAACCGAGGTGATACTCGTCGGTGAGCGGATGGAAGCATTACGAAGTCATTTGGAGATGCCCTCTTTACTGTTTAATTCTACAGATGAATTGTTGATAGCTTTTGCGGATCTTGGATGGAAGAACAGCGTTCTGCTTTTAAAAGGAGCACGTAAATTTGAATTAGAAAGAGTCGGGCGGTTATTAGTAGCGCAGTCGCATGACACAATTCTCGAAATCAATCTTAAGGCAATAGAAAATAATCTTTCACAATATCGTTCTTGCCTGTCCAAAGGCGTCCGAATGATGGCTATGGTAAAAGCGTTTTCTTATGGTAGCGGAAGCTTTGAGGTAGCAAATGTCTTGCAATTTAATAAATTGGATTACCTCACGGTGGCTTTTGTGGATGAAGGCGCTGAGCTCCGTCGTGCCGGTATCACTATCCCTATTATGGTACTTAGTCCACATGAAGGCACCTTCGAGGATATATTACTGTACGATCTGGAGCCTGAGATATACTCGATTCGCATCTTGAATGCATTTATAGCTTTCTTAAAGATGCGAGCCATTACCTCGTACCCTGTACATCTTAAATTAGATACAGGTATGCATCGTCTTGGCTTTATGCCAGATGAAATCGGAGCAGCATTGGATATCATCCGTGTGAGCCCACAAGTTAAAATAGTTACAGTATTCTCTCATTTGGTGGGAGCGGGGAGTAAAGAATTAGAGCCGTTTTCAATTCAACAGATACAGCTCTTTAAGCAGATGGTATCTCAGATCGAACTTAGTATAGGTTATTCGGTTATAAAGCATATTTGTAATACTTCTGGAATCGTATATCATCCAGAAGCGCATATGGATATGGTACGGTTGGGAATAGGTTTGTACGGATTTGATATGGCCCCCAATACGTTGGATTTGGAAGAAGTCGGTACTTTGAAAACGACAATTACACAGATAAAGAACTTATTCAAGACTGAGACAGTAGGGTACGATCGTAAAGGAGTGTTGCAGCGGGATTCCACCATTGCAACAGTTAAGATCGGTTATGCCGATGGATATGACCGACGTTTGGGAAATGGGGTGGGGAAGATGTCAATCAATGGCAACATAGTTTCTACCATCGGCAATATTTGTATGGATATGTGTATGTTAGATATTACCGATATTAACGCAAGCGAAGGGGATGAGGTATTGGTTTTTCCAGATCTCAGCCAGATAGCAAAAAATATAGGGACGATCCCATATGAATTGTTGACAGGTATTTCATCTCGAGTAAAAAGAGTGTATTTTTACGAGTAAATATGATAAAGAAAATTTTTCAACGGCTATTATATTACCTTATCAAAGGTACATTGGTTATTGTGCCGGTTGCCGGTGCTATTTTCCTGATTGTGTGGATTGTTGCTTCGTTGGACAATGCGCTGAATATCACGCAACATTTTTTGCAGGATGAACACGGACATCCCTTGTATATTCCAGGTATAGGTATCCTCACGGTGATATTACTGCTGATTATCGTGGGCCTTATCTTCACATCCTTGGTTACAGAACCCATTAAACAATGGCTTAACCGGACTGTTAATAGAATTCCTTTGTTTAATACGTTGTATTCTTCGATCAAGGATTTTACAGAAGCATTTGTGGGGGATGCCAAAAAATTTAACGAACCTGTATTAGTAGAAGTTAATGAGACAGGATTAAAGAAAATAGGTTTTCTCACCCAGAAAGATCTGAGTAAGCTGGGCCTTCCTGATGAAGTCATTGTATACTTTCCTTACTCCTACTCTTTTGCAGGGCAGGTGGTTGTCGTCAAGTCCTCACGGGTTACTAAATTAAATATGAGTGCCACAGACGCGATGAAGCTCGTTGTTTCGGGAGGCGTATCAGGTATTGAGTAAAATGAAATGTATAAAATTATAACACGTTTCTTTCACAAAGAAAAGTCAATCGATACCACTCATTTAGCAGCAGAGGCGAGACTCTCCTTCGAGTATAGCCGTGCGGATAGAAAGTTACTATCGGTCAGCCTACAGCAAAGTACAGAATCACCCACGGAGCTGAATCTATTTATGCAAGAAGCATTGTCCTGTGCAGATAGGGGGAGGATATCGCTGGATGAAGAGTGTTTGCTTTTAGAAAAATACGTTAAACTTTTTGAAACTTATGTAGGAAGTGAGATCTTGGTTTCTTTCGATTTTCCCGTGAAACCGAATGATCTGCTAATTCCAATTTTCCTTCTGCTTCCATTGGTTCAGAATGCTTTTCATTACGGTTATCACGCCGCAAAAAAATATCCGGTTCGTATAAAAGGGAAAATAATAGCAGACACCTTGGTGCTCGAAGTGAGCAATCGGGTTAACCACAACATCACGGATCAAAGTCAAACTGAATTGATTCAATTTTTCAGATCACGGTTAGATTATGAGTATCCGAATCAGTACGATCTTATCTTGAACAGCAACAGTCATACCTTTAAAGCTACACTCCGGTTGAAACTAGAGTGTGTAAAGACGTAAAGTTGTGTTAATGTAATTATTTTATAACAATTGATTTTTAAAATCTCATTTCGCTATATTTATGTGGGAGTTTTTTAATAACTAGTTGTCGGATTTAAATACGTAAAAAATGATAGGTACATTAATAGAAAAGGAAAGCATCAGCAACTACAAGATTATTGCTGCAGAGGGAAATAAAGTTGAAGAGTTATGTCGTAAATTGAATGATGCACAACGTTTGGGGAATGAGTTTAAGTCTAAAGTGACCATTGCATTTAATACAGAAGAAGGACCTATGCGTATCGAAACTACTGTGTGGTCCCTTACAGAAAAATACATACAGATCAAAAGTGGCGTACTGATACCATTATCAGCTATTATATCTGTCGAATATTAAAATTAAAAAGTCCAACATCAGTTGGACTTTATTTTTGTATTAAAAGTCAAATTTAATTCGGGCTCGGACTCCCCATTTCGATACATAGGGTTGGTCTAAATAGTTTAATCTTTTGACAAGATCTACCCGTAATATCTTGAAGATATTTGAGAGTCCCACACTCGCCTCCATATAAGGTTTGGAGCCAAAAGTGAAAGACGAGATTTCGCCATTAGAATTGGTTTGCCAAGCGTATACTTTGTTATTTAAAGTCGGATTATTTTCATCTCTCAATCCACCATATAGGGCTTTAAAACTAAATACTTCACGTAATTGAAGTCGTTTTATTAGAGGTATTTTATTCAAGATAAACCCATTCATATAGTACTGAACATTCATGGCGGCATGGTGATCCGATATAAATTCCATAAAGTTCATTAAGTTGTATGACTGCAATTGGTACGCGTAAGTCTGGTTGGCACGGTGTATTGTCAGTAGCGGGTAAGGAATATCTTTGCCCAGTGTATATCCTCCGTCCAACGTTACATCGGCATAGCCAAGCTGGGATAGGTATAGTCGTTTGAATGCAGTAGCGGTAAAATTGTGATAATTGTACTCCCCGTCCAGTAATCCTTTTATACCAGCTGTATAATTTAGAGTAAAAATAGGATACTTGTTGAAAATAGGTGTACGGTACAATTTACCTTGATAATATTGTTCATTTGGTGCCCAACGGATTCCTACGGACACTTCGGTAGTGTTTAATTCATTGATTAAATAAGGATCTCCTTGTTCAGGGCGCATTTCGTACCGGATCACACCTGCTGGCTGTTGTTTCCATTTACTTAAGCCTGCTGTGATCGAAAAATTATTCTGAAATTCGGCTTTATAGTCCAGCCGATAGATATCATTATAAAGGTAGCTCTCATTCTCACCACGTTTAAAAGATAACAATACATTATCTTCTTGGATAAACTCTAGGTTTTGTCCCGGGATTTTGGTGTCGTGCTGCACCGAAGCGCGAATATAATGTTGCGGAAACTTGTATACCGATTTATTATTTAAAGAATATGTTCCACTGACAAAATATTTCCATTTTTTATCGTTAAAACCATAAGCTGCATATGCCTCCGAATAAAAGCGGGTACTTAGACTCTCGGTTGTTCGGCCTCCTACACGTAACCTTAATCCTTCTACGGGATTGTAGCTGTAAAAAGTATTCACCGGACCTATCTCAACGGGCCCTGCCTGTTTATAACCAGACAATAGCAACGCCCCAATATCCATTATTCGTCGGAAGGAAGACATTAGCTGCAGGCTATCGATATTGTGGTATATGTTCATTTCCGAATTGCTCAGGGGTTCATGACGTAAACCAGCCCAATAGCTTTCTCTTACTTTTTCCGTCTGTGGTGGCGCAGGCACCCGCACTACGTCATCGCCAGCATAAATACTATCCGGTTGTTCTCTACCATTCACAAAGTCCTTGTAGTATACAATTCTGTTGCCCCGGATACCTTTACCTTTCTCTGTCAAGGCAAAATCAATTCCCAAGCTACTTTTATTCAAGAAATATTTATTTCTATTGTCTTTTTCAAAAGCTAATTCAATATTCAGATCCCGCACGAAGTTGAGATTAATATCATCACTCACTTTCATCTTAGCCCCCCGTACCGCATATTGTCCATCCAAAGTGATATATAGTTTACCTTGAAATAAAAAATCACTTTTGTTTCTCGGGAAAAAACTTAATTCAACAAGCCAAGGCTGATCCGATTTGATCGTATCCGTAATGTAAAAACGGTAAAATGTAGGTGAGCTATTTGCTATGGGACTTAAAAACTGATTCGTTAGCAAACTGATATTACTGTCGTAGATGTCTACCTTTTCATAGAGTTTGTTGAAGTAGTTAGAAAGTCCTTCGTTATCTATAAATTTAGGATCGAATTCGGCTTTTTGTTCAGCGATGATATATTGCTTCGTTTTCTTAGGATCGTTTCTATAATATACTTTGGAGACCTTCTCCTCTATAAAAGCCGGAAGGACATAACGGTCCGTGGCGGTCGAATCATCTTTTTGGAAAAGGAACTGATAGTTTTTGAAAACCTTTTTGTTAACAAATTTTGGGGAGAGGTTACTCAGTCCCAGAGATATTTTTTCATACTGTTCATATTCAACAAATTCTTGCCCAATCATTCTATTCTGATCCCTATGTGCGATTACCTGACGAATCAATTCGACAGCAGGATTATTCTTGTTGGAATACTTTAATTTGGGTCTTTTCACGACGACCTCATCGATGAGATTTTCAGGATCAAGCAGAATATCAAAATTTGTTTGATTATTACTTAAATCGAGTAAATGATCGTGATAACCTACATAAGAAATCCGTACCTTAACCTCCCGGCTAGGGAGTGTAAGATTAAAAATACCGTTATCATCTGAATATGTTTTTTGTTTCCCGGCTATCACTGCAACGGTAGCAAAAGAAATTGGCTCTTTGGATTGTTTATCCAAAATACGTCCACGTATTTGGAATTCCTGAGCATACCCTAAGCTGATAAAAAAAATACTTGTGATAAGGAGGGATATACCTTTATTGATTAGCGCCTTCATGTCTAAACATCTATGTTTTTACTTTTGACTTTAATACCTTTTAATTCAAAAGTTGTGATGCAAATTACGAGCATATTTTTCATATTTGAAAGTATTGCAAATGAGTTTGACCTTTTTATGATAAAAGTCTAATTGACTAACTTTTGCACTACGAAAAAGCTATGCTTGTTTATGTACCGCAGTTGAGACTTTATTTGTTCTTAGCGAGTTGAGCTTGATGAGGAGAGATAGGCTTGGTAGAGAAAGAGAGTCCGATTGAAGGAATTATTAATATATCCCGATATTCGAACTCTCCTGTGTTTAGCTATTTTTATTTTGGTAATGCCGGATTATTAATGAACTTTTCAAAAGTCTTTTTATTTTGATTTACCAACCATTCGTAAATTTTGGCCCCGTGACTCAGACGTTTTACACCCCATTGGGATAGATCATCGATGCTTGCCAGCTTAGGCGTCAAAAATAAATTTAACGGCAATTTACTCCCGCTTACTAAGGTTAAGATATCTGATTTCTTTTCAGCAAGTGGGATAAACAGACCATCCGCTCCAGCTTCTTGATAAGCTTTTGCGCGCTTGACAGATTCATCCAATGCAGTAGGATGTCCCGTCGTGTAGGTGTCAGCTCTTGCATTGATAAAGATGCTTTTATGGATCGATTTGATAGCTTGAATTTTTTCAACCAAAAGCTCTTGCTTACCGAGTTTTCTACTACCCTTTACGACTTTTCCATCTTCGAGATTGATACCTACAACGCCCGCATCAATCAGACGCTTTACGTTATTCGCGACTTCCTGTGGATTATCTGAGTATCCCGATTCAAAATCAACTGACACTGGAATAGAGACAGACTTGACGATTCGTTCGACCATGAATAGTATTTCATCTACAGATATTTTTTCTCCATCGGCATAGCCTAGTAGATTTGCCATGGCATGACTGGATGTTCCAAGTGCCTGAAAACCGGAATCTTGCGCGATTTTAGCAGATTGCGCATCCCATACATTACCCAATATTAATATACGATCCTGCTGGTGTAGTTTCTTGAATTTTGTATATGACATATTCCTCTCTATTGTTTTATTGGTAGAACAATAGAGAGGAATATTTGTTTGATTTTTTGCCTACTAATTTATTGCTCTCATTTCCATCAACTGAGAAGCGACCTTTCCATCCCAAATATATTTCTCGCGTTTACGTTTTTTCTTGTACTGGTATTCTTCGGCATTTTCGTCGATCACTTCTCCTTCCTCAATATCCTTGATGATTAGATTTGGATCTAGGTTATGCTCCGATGGGAAGAGAATTTTTTCTTCATAATAATAGATTCCAGCATCGCCCACTGTATATCGGCTAAACATTGGGAGGATTTCTCGTCCGTTCCAGCTGAAATAATAGTAATAACTCGGTACACCACAGGCTTCGCCCAAAAAGCCGATTCGAAAGATATTTTGCAAGCCAGATAATCCCATACTAGGCAAGAGCTTATACTCTGAGTAGCGTTGCTCGTCTAATTCAGCAGGGTAGTAGTCCTTACTTTTAAGATTCCTGTTCCTATCAAAGCATTTGACTTGTAGCATATAGGCCGCGGGGCTGTAGGATGTTTCTTTTTCGTACCTTAAAAAGCCAAAACTGAATATATTGCCTTCTTCGCTAACCAGTCGTCCCAAAGCCAGTAATCCAGACCAAATAAAGCCCTCTTTACGTTGACCGTCCTTAAAATAGGAAACTCTGCGCCAAGGGGCCTCAAACCCTCTGGCCATAGCGTTATTATAACTTTCCGATTTAATGAGAAGAGCTGTCTCCTGAGGCAAAGAGTCTAATAGACGGCCACGTGTACTTGGATAGTCTCTGATATAGGCAACGTCTGCAAAAACATAGGCCGTATCACCCACTTGTTTTTGCCAGAAACCATAATCATCCTCAGCGATATAAGCAGCAGCATCTTCCTGTGCATACAACGGAGCGGCACACACCAGCATCATCAAGCTAAAAAGTAAAGTTCTCATTTTATTATTCTCTGTTTTATTATTTACTGCTAAATACCGTAAAAATAAGTGAATACACAATCACTGAAAATAGGGATAATGCAAAAAGCCCCAAAAGGGGCTTTCGGTAAGGGGTTAAAAACTTATCCTAAACTAGCCAAACTCTCTTCTAGGATTTGAATTTTAGCTTCAGCATCAGTTTTTTTATTTCTTTCATTCTGGATGATCTCTGGTTTCGCATTTTGTACAAACCGTTCATTCGATAGTTTTTTGTCTACTGAAACCAAGAAACCTTTAAGGTATTCGATTTCCTTACTGATACGTTCCTTCTCAGCTTCTACATCAATATTATCAGCCGCCAATTTTACATAACACTCGCTTTTTCCGGCAAGGAAACTCAATGCCCCTGTTACCTTTTCCTGTACAAAAGTCAGTTTAGAGATATTTGCTAGCTTAATAATGCTATCCTGATATTTAGAAAAATCCATATCAGAAGCATTGATGGCCAAAGGCAATGCCGTTTTAGGTGACATCCCTTTCGAATTACGTATATTACGTACTTCAGATATTATTTGCTGTACAGCTGCAAATTCTTTAATGATCTGTTCATCAAAAGCCGTTATCTTTGGAAATTCAGCTACTATAACACAGTCTTTGGCATCGCGTACGCCGAATAGCTCGTCGTGCCACAATTCTTCTGTCAAAAACGGCATGAATGGATGTGCTAGCGTAAGTACCTTTTGAAACAATGATTTTACCGTTTCCAAAGTTTCAGCCTCAATAGGAGTTTGATACGCAGGTTTGATCAGTTCAAGGTACCAAGCACAAAAATCATCCCAGATCAATTTATACGTTGTCATCAATGCATCCGACAATCTATAGTTTGCAAAATGCTCGTCAATCTCTGCTAGTGCTTGATTAAAACGGTTTTCAAACCAAAAGGCTGCTGTTTTTTGTGCATCTGTTGCTGGCGAATCCGTAGTTTCTAAACCTTTTACTAGTCGAAAGGCATTCCATATCTTATTCGCAAAATTACGTCCTTGTTCACAGTAAGAAACATCAAACATTAGATCATTTCCTGCAGGAGAAGACAATAACATACCTACACGGACACCATCCGTACCATATTGAGCCATTAATTCAATAGGATCCGGTGAGTTACCTAAAGATTTAGACATTTTTCGGCCCAATTTATCACGTACGATACCAGTCAGGTATACATTTCGGAAAGGAGGTTTTTGCGTGTAGTCGTGTCCCATGATGATCATACGGGCTACCCAGAAGAAAAGAATTTCCGGTGCTGTCACTAGATCATTGGTCGGGTAGTAGTAGTTGAACTCCTCATTTTCAGGATTGCGTACACCATCGAAAACAGACATAGGCCATAGTCCCGAAGAGAACCAAGTATCCAAAACATCCTCCTCTTGGCAAATACCAGCAGCTGATTTACCCTGTGCTTCAAATTCTTTGATCGCATCCATTTCAGACTTAGCGACGACCCATTCGTTTTTGTCGTTGTACCAAGCAGGAATGCGTTGTCCCCACCATAATTGACGGGAGATACACCAATCTTTCACATTTTCCATCCAGTGCTTATACGAAGCAAAGAATTTTTCTGGGATCAATTTAATCGTGCCGTTCTCTACATATTCCAAAGCTGGTTTAGACAGTTCCTCCATCTTACACCACCACTGCATAGAAAGCTTAGGTTCGATAACAGCATCAGTACGCTCCGAAAAACCTACTTGAGATTTGTAGTCTTCAATTTTTTCGATCTGTTCGACCTCTTCTAAAAGCTTCGCTATTTTCTTACGGGCGATAAAGCGGTCTTCTCCGATTAAAATTTCCGCTTTGTCATTAAGGGTACCATCATCATTTAAGATGTCGATTACAGGCAAGTTATGCTTTTGTCCCAGTTGGTAATCATTTAAATCATGGGCAGGTGTCACCTTAAGACAACCCGTACCAAATTCAATGTCCACATATTCATCTTCAATGATGGGGATTTCTCGGTTTACTAAGGGCACTAATAGCGTTTTCCCTTTTAGATGTGTATATCGTTCATCATTTGGGTTGATACACACCGCAGAGTCGGCCATGATCGTCTCTGGCCTAGTTGTCGCTATAATAACATATTCGTCGCTATCTTTTACATTATAGCGGATATAGTATAATTTTTGATTGACTTCTTTCCGTATTACTTCTTCATCCGATAAGGCTGTTTTACCTTGCGGATCCCAGTTGACCATGCGCACACCACGGTAGATATAACCTTCTTTGTAAAACTTGATGAAGGTGTCTATAACAGATTCTGAAAGATCAGGATCCATGGTAAATTTGGTACGGTCCCAGTCACAAGAAGCCCCCAGTTTCTCCAACTGTTTTAGAATAATACCTCCGTATTTTTCTTTCCATTCCCAGGCATGCGTCAAGAAAACCTCACGTGTCAAGGATTTCTTATCAATACCCTGCTCTTTTAACATAGCGACGACTTTAGCCTCAGTAGCGATGGATGCGTGATCAGTACCCGGTACCCAACACGCGTTTTTACCTTGCATGCGTGCACGACGAATCAATACATCCTGAATTGTATTATTCAACATATGCCCCATGTGCAATACGCCAGTGACGTTTGGCGGAGGCATTACGATTGTGTAGGGTTCACGTTCGTCTGGTGTTGAACGGAAAAAACCATTTTCCATCCAATAGGAATACCATTTATCTTCTGCTTCTTTCGGATTATAAGTTTTTGCTATGCTCATTGCTATTAATATGGCGTAAAAAGTGTACAAAAATAAGGATTTAAGCTGTCAAATCCCACTTTCTTATATCAAATAAAGACAAGAAGATATACATACTGTTAAATATATGTTAATATCTAATTAAGAGATTGATAATTAAGTGTAAATTTGCTCGTTTTTAGATGGAAATAGGATGCAGAACTTTGTTAATGAGTTAAAGGCATTAGCTCGTTATTTTTTATTTTGGTTGGTTGTATGTTTTATTGACCGCTTTATCTTTATAATTTCTTTTTTTGAAAAAGTTAAAGATAAGCCGCTAACCGATGTATTAAACATTTTTTACCATGGATTGTTTTTAGACTTTTCGGCCGTTGCGTATATTTGTGTAATTCCTTTTCTACTTTATAGTGTATTGAGCTTTTTTTCAGAGGTTAAGTTTAAGCGTAAGGTTTTAGATGTTTATACCCTAGTCGTCCTGCTGCTGTATTTTGGAGTATCTTTCATCAATATCAATATCTACCGAGAATGGGGCGACAAGATATCAAAGCGGGCAATAGATGCATTTTGGGCTTCACCTTCGGGAGCAGTAGCTTCTGCTGAATCTACACCTATATTTGTTCCGATTGTGGGGATTATTGCAGGAATCGTTCTGGGGTATTATCTCTATAGGTATCTTTTCAAATCCGTTTGGTTTTTTAATATCAAAAAGCCGTTAGCCAATAGTTTAAAGTTACTTCTAGGGATTTTTATTCTGTTTACTTTCATCCGTGGAGGTTATGGTAGGGCTCCACTTAATCCCAGTAAAGCTTATTTCTCAGAAAATACGTTTTACAATCACGCTGCCGTGAATACCCAATGGTCCTTGCTGCGGGATTATTTCACACGGAGTACCTTATTACGTAATCCTTATGCATTTTATGATAATGACACGCTTCTCAAATCTAAACTAGAACCCGTTTTTACCAATAATCCAGATTCTAGCGTGCAGATTTTGACGATGAACCGACCTAATGTAGTGTTGATTATGATGGAAAGCTTCGTTGGTGATTTAATAGCTTCTTTGGGCGGCGAAAAAGGAGTCACACCCAATTTGGAGAAGTTAATTCAGGAGGGAGTTCTTTTTGACCATATCTATGCGGCGTCAGATCGTTCCGACAAAGGAATGATTGGCGTATTGAGTGGTTTTCCAGCACAAGGTCCAGAAAGTATTATTAAGTATATTCCCAAACATGAAAATATACCGGCAATAGGTGAGGATCTGGATCAAAATGGATACAGTAATTCATTTTATCATGGCGGTCAGAGCGAGTTTTACAACTTCAAATCCTATATGTTGACACATGGTGTCGACAAAGTCGTTGATCAGGCCAATTTTGGGCTTCATGAAGATAGAGCCTCATGGGGTGTATACGATCATGTGATTTTTAGTCAGATGCTGAAAGATTTTAAAAAGGAAAAACAGCCATTTTTCTCGACTATGTTTACCTTGATTAATCATGAGCCCTTTGAACTTAAAGGCGAATACAAGTTCGGCAAAGACAGTAATCCAAATAAATTTAGAAGCACAGCATATTATACCGATTCCGTTATTTTCGACTTTATAGAAAAGGCCAAGAAGGAAGATTGGTATGAAAATACCCTGTTTGTATTGGTTGCCGATCATGGACATCGCTTTCCCACTGAAAAATGGGACCTGTCACATCCCAAGCGATTCCATATACCATTGGTGTTTTTTGGAGATGTCATTAAAAAAGAGTTTCGAGGAAAAGTAATATCAAGAATTGGTAATCAGACCGATCTTGCTGCGACCTTATTGCATCAATTAGGAATTTCTACGGTGAGATATCCTTGGAGTAGGGATCTTTTTAATTCTGCAACTACTGATGTGGCATTCTATAATTCGAAAGATGCTTTTGGCATTATTACTCCTCAACAGACTGTATCTTTTGAAAATGTAGGTAAATCGATCAATTATCAGGCTAATCTCGACTATCCAAAGGTCAAGACAGATAGCTTGCTGGATATAGCAAAAGCCTATTATCAAGGCGTGTATAACGAATTTTTAGCGTATTAATTTACATCGTATGAAGAAAGCATTAACTGTAAAGGGAAATTGGAACACACTTTTATTGCTCCTTGTTGTTTTTCTTTTTTTACTTTTTATGTATGCCTTATTGCGATTGGGTTTCTACATGGTCAATAGTTCATTGTTTCCACATGTCGATAGCTTTTCTTTGATGACTATGTTAGTTGGCGGTGTCAAATTTGATATTGTGGCTATTCTGTATGTCAATATTCTTTTTATTTTATTGCAGGTGATACCTTTTCCATTCAAGTATAATATCGTGTACCAAAAGGTATGCAAATGGATCTTTGTGCTTACGAACAGTCTGGCCGCAGCATTGAGTTTGATAGATTACGCCTATTATCCGTTTACATTAAAGCGTACTACCGGAACAGTATTCAGCCAATTTTCCAACGAACAAAATCTCGGTAAACTCAGTGTTGATTTTATGATGGATTATTGGTACTTAGTTTTTGTCTTTGTAGGATTAGTTCTTTTGTTGGCTTATTGTTATGATCGGATTCGAATTCAACGCCCGGTAAGGACGGGGTGGGCTTTTTATATGATCCAATCTTTGTCTTTCCTTGCGATCATATTTCTATTTGTTGGCGGAGTGCGTGGCGGTTGGGCGCATAGCACAAGACCGATTACCCTAAGTAATGCTGGAGATTACGTGAAGAACCCTGAGGAGATGAGTATCGTATTGAATACTCCTTTTAGTATCTTGAAAACACTCAAAGCAATACAGCTGAAAGAACAGCATTACTTTTCTGAACAAGAATTAAATACTGTATATCCCGTAATCCATCGGCCCGATTCTTCAACCGGATTTCGTAAGCTGAATGTGGTCTTCTTGATCATGGAGAGTTTTGGTAAAGAGTATATCGGTGCTTTAAACAAGCATATAGATAATGGAAATTACAAAGGTTATACGCCATTTCTAGACTCTTTAATCGGCAATTCATTTACCTTCAATCGTTCCTATGCCAATGGACGGAAATCCATAGACGCATTACCTTCAGTTATCACGGGAGTTCCTTCCGTAGGTGAACCCTTTGTTTTGTCCATATATTCCGGTAATAAAACGACAAGTATAGCCAAGCTATTGGGAGATGAGGGCTATGAAACAGCCTTTTTTCATGGAGCACCAAATGGTAGTATGGGGTTTTCAGCTTATACACAATTGGCTGGAATCAAAAACTATTACGGCAAAAACGAGTACAATAACGATACTGATTTTGATGGCATATGGGGGATATGGGATGAGCCTTTTATGCAGTTCATGGTAAAAAAAATGAACGCCATGCGACAACCTTTTTTTGCAGGCTTTTTTTCACTCTCTTCGCATCACCCTTTTAAAGTACCGGAGCTGTATAAGGATGTATTCCCAAAAGGACCGCTTGCATTGCATGAGCCTATAGGCTATGCAGACAATGCATTACGTCAATTTTTTAATACTGCATCAAAGACCAATTGGTACAATAATACGTTATTCGTATTGTGTGCAGATCATACTAGCCTGAGTCACCTGCCAGAATATCAGACCCTACCAAATAGCTTTGCGATTCCTATTGTGTTTTATTATCCGGGAGGTAATTTGAAAGGGACATCAGACAAGCTGATACAGCAGATAGATATTATGCCTACAGTATTGAATTATTTACAATACCCAAAACCCTATTTTGCCTTCGGTTTCGATGCTTTTGATAAGAAACAGGATAATTTTGTCGTGAATACGATCGGTGAAACATACAATCTTTTTAAAGATGATTATTTTATGACTTATGATGGGGAAAAGCCTACCTCCTTGTACAATGTTAAGAAAGATGCTATGCTTAAAGATAATCTGGTCGATCGCTATCCTGTTGTCAAAGACAGTTTACAACGAAAAGTTCGAGCCTTTATTCAGCAATACAACTATGGTATGATCCACAATAAGTTGACTGCAGATTAAAAAAAATACACAATCAATAATTGTTCTATTTTAAATTGCTGTTTGCATGTTAATGGGCCAACTTGTTCGAAGTTTACTTTTATTTCATGGAATCAGCAACTCATTGTCTTGCGCATCAATGGAGGCAGCGTTCGTGCAAAAATAGGATAGCAATTAGATATCGGCGCAATTTGGCGTAAATATATCAGGGAATATTTTATGAAATTGGTACTTGAAATTATATATATCTATTTGCGTGAGCATTATTTACGCCATAAGGGTTGCTCAAAATTATAACGTAATGTAAAAGCTTGTTGGTTATCCACCCGTCCCTTTGAAAAGTGAAACGAAGCGGTCAATTTGCCTTCAATAGCACCGGTTTTGAAAGGACTCCATCCCAAATCTAAACGATCATATTGGGCACGGTGATAAAATGAATCCCCGTTAGGTAGGTTTTGTGCTTCGCCGATATAAATGGTATTGGTCAAGGCAAAGTTTTTATAACCGATGTGTTGTGTCGAAATCAAACCCTTGGCCGTACGCATTTCATATTCGGTACGTACACGATCAAAGCCAATAACTCCTCCTGCATCAAGAGTCAACGAATCAAACACGGTTCTATGGCTGAAGTCCAGCCCCACTTTTGCAGTTATCACCGCATTATCTTGTATATGTTCTTCGATCGCATCATTACTGGTCAATGCATTGTGATATAATATGCCTGCATGCTCGATATAAAATAAGCCTTGTTGGTAGCCACCTGATATACCCGCGACAAACTGCTCGCGATAATTGTAACTTTGTTTACTCAGCCAATCTATAAAAATACGTTGTTTAAATCGACCTTTACTGTATTGAAAATACATGCCTTCGAGATTTGGACGATCATACATCAATGTATCTGCCATGACCAATCGTGGTATATCCTTAAGACGTTCATAACGAGGGATAAAGCCTATCGCAAAATCAATGGTAGATGAGTTGTAATTGTAATAAGCGATTGGATTAAGTCGTTGTTTGTTTTCCGGATGCTTTCCAAAATCCTGGTTGTAATGAATTCCTCCATATAGGCGGTGTCCACCATCGATTTTAAAATAAATTTGAGGAGAGACGATCGTCCCAAAAATAGTTTTTGGCTCTGTATAACTGGCTCCAAACTCTCGGTTATCGGCATACCCGAAAAAATCTAATTTGAATCCCACTTCCTGAGCACGTACACATTGGCAGCCCACAAAAAATAAAGCTAGAAATAAACATGTAATAGGTGAAAGCAAATGATGCATGGTAATTTTTTTAGAATAGAAAAGGTCGCCTACTAAAGACGACCTTTTAATGATATGTTTATTTTAGATTATACTTCTAATAATAGACGGGCTGGATCTTCCAATAATTGTTTTACGCGAACTAAGAAACTTACCGATTCTCGTCCGTCAATGATACGGTGGTCATAAGAAAGAGCCACATACATCATAGGGCGGATAACAACTTGACCATTTTCTGCGATAGGACGTTGTACGATATTGTGCATACCCAAGATCGCAGACTGCGGTGCGTTGATGATAGGAGTAGACATCATTGACCCAAATACACCGCCGTTTGTGATTGTAAATGTGCCACCAGTCATTTCTTCTATTGTCAATTTGCCATCTCTAGCTTTAGTAGCTAAGTTGATCACTTCTTTTTCTACTTGGTATAAGCTCATTGACTCTGCATTTCTGATAACAGGGACAACCAGTCCTTTTGGAGCAGATACCGCGATAGATATGTCCGCAAAATCAGAATAAACGATTTCATTTTCTTCGATACGTGCATTTACTGCAGGCCATTCTTTTAACGCTGTAGTTACTGCTTTTGTAAAGAAAGACATAAAACCAAGACCTACACCATGTTTTTCTTTAAACATGTCTTTGTATTTAGCTCTTAAGTCCATGATCGGCTGCATGTTTACCTCGTTGAAGGTCGTCAACATAGCTGTCTCATTTTTAACAGTTACCAGACGTTTGGCAATAGTTTTACGAAGAGAACTCATTTTTTCACGACGCTCATTGCGAGCACCAGTTATTACAGGAGCAGGAGTAGAAACTGCTGCGGCTGGCTTAGATTCAGCCTTAGGAGCTGCTGGTTTAGCTTGCGCTTTTTCAGCATCTTCTTTTGTGATACGACCATCTTTTCCTGTACCTTTTATCGTCGAAGGGTCTATTCCTTTTTCTCTCAATATTTTAGCCGCTGCCGGTGAAGCCGTACCAGCTGCATATGAATCTGGATTCTCAGATGCTTCAGTAGCTTGTGCTACAGGTGCTGATGCTTGAGCTGCAGGTGCGTCAGCTTTTTTATCCGCTGCAGGCGCGTCACCATCTTCGATAGTACATACTACTGCACCTATCTCTAAAGTATCGCCTTCTTGTGCGATGATGCGAAGAATACCGGCTTTTTCGGCAGGTAATTCAAATGTAGCTTTGTCTGATTCCAGTTCGGCAATGTTTTCGTCCATTTCGACGTAGTCGCCATCTTCTTTTAGCCATTGTGCTAAGGTTACTTCGGTAATTGATTCACCAACCGTAGGGACTTTGATTTCTAAGCTCATATGTGTTCTTTTTAAAACCAACGTTGTATATATCTTATTATATACAACGTTTAGCTTTTATAAATTGTTTATGCGAATGCTTTATTAATGATTGCCTCTTGTTGAGCGATATGTTGTTTCATATAGCCTGTAGCCGGACTTCCGCTCTCTTTCCTTGCGATTACATCAGTAAATTCAATTTCAGACCTGCGGAATTTACGGCAGTAATATGGCCATGCGCCCATGTTTTCGTTTTCTTCCTGAACCCATATGAACTCCGTAGCTTTACTATATTTCTTACGAATAGCCGACAATTGGTCTATCGGTGCAGGGTATAATTGTTCGATACGCACGATAGCAACATCATTATGCTTATCCGATTGCTGTTTCTCCAATAAGTCGTAATATACTTTACCTGAACAGAAAAGTACACGTTTTACAGAAGCTGCTTTAACGGCATTGTCATCAATCACCTCTTGGAAGTTTACTTTTGTAAAATCTTCTAGTTTAGAAACAACCTTTGGGTGACGTAATAAACTCTTAGGTGTAAATACAACCAGCGGTTTACGGAAATCGCGGACCAATTGGCGACGTAGTAAGTGGAAGTAGTTTGCTGGTGTAGTACAGTTGGTAACGATTAAGTTATCATTTGCACACAACTCCAAGAATCTTTCAATACGTCCGGAAGAGTGTTCTGGACCCTGTCCCTCCATACCGTGAGGTAATAGCATAACCAAACCGTTAGAACGCTTCCATTTCGTTTCGGCACTACTTAAGTACTGATCGACAATGATCTGAGCACCATTGTAGAAATCACCAAACTGCGCTTCCCATATCGTAAGGGCTTGTGGATTTGCCGAAGCATAGCCATATTCAAAACCTAAAACACCGTATTCCGAAAGAAGGGAGTTGTATATGCTAAATTTATCGCCGCCTTTAACATTGGCCAATGGTACGTATTTCTCTTCCGAATCCTCTAATGTCAATACAGCATGACGATGCGAAAATGTACCACGTTGTACATCCTGCCCAGAGATACGGACACGCTTTCCTTCATTTAGTAAAGTCGCGTATGCCATCAATTCGCCCATCGCCCAATCGTAAGCATCTTTGTCAATCATAGAAGCACGATCTTCAAATAGCTTAGATATTTTACGGAAGAATTTCTTGTCTTTAGGCAATGTTGTAATCTGCGTAGCCAACTCTTTAAACGTTTTCGTCGAAACCTTAGTCTCTGTAGGTTGGAAGATATCCGCGCGCTTAGCTGGGCGTAAACCTTTCCACGCACCACCAAACATAGGTACCTCTTCTTCTAAGCTTTCTACTGCTTTCGAAGCATCGAGTTGAGTTTGTAGATAGTCCTTGAATTCTTTCTCTACTTCTTTAGCATAAGAAGCCTCGATAGAACCTTCGTCTATTAGTTTTTTTGCATACACCTCTTTTGGATTAGCATGCTTTTCTATCAATTTGTACAACAAAGGTTGTGTAAACTTAGGTTCATCAGCTTCGTTGTGTCCGTAACGACGGTAGCATAACAAATCGATGAAAACATCAGTTTTATATTTTTGACGGTATTCAACTGCTAGATTGATCGCGTAGACTACAGCCTCAGCGTCGTCCCCATTTACATGGAATACAGGTGAAGAAGTGATTTTTGCGACATCCGTACAGTATGTACCCGAACGTGCATCTTTATAGTTTGTCGTGAAACCTACTTGGTTATTGATCACGATATGGATTGTACCGCCGGTTTTGTAACCATCCAACTTGGACATTTGAGTTACTTCAAAAACGACCCCTTGTCCAGCGATAGCTGCATCTCCATGGATTAAAATCGGAGCGATCTTCGATGAATCGCCGTCATATTTCATGTCTATTTTTGAACGTACCATACCTTCGACAATAGGGTCTACCGTCTCAAGATGTGATGGATTGGGTGCTAGAGACAGGTGGATATGTTTACCTTTGTCTGTTGTGATATCTGATGAATAGCCTAAGTGGTATTTTACGTCACCACCAAATTGCAATTCAGGATCTTCCTCTTTGTACATCTTACCCTCGAATTCCGAAAGGATAGTTTTGTACGGTTTACCCATGATATTGGCCAATACATTAAGACGACCGCGGTGTGCCATACCGATCATAAATTCCTGTATGCCCAGATCAGCACCTTTCTCCATTACAGAATCCAGAGCCGCTATTAAACTTTCAGCACCTTCTAGAGAAAAACGCTTTTGACCCAAAAACTTTGTCCCCAAGAAGCTTTCGAAAACTACAGCTCTATTAATTTTTTGTAAAATGCGTTTCTTTTGCTCTGTCGTGTATTTGGGCATGTTACGATCCGCTTCCATACGGTCTTGCAACCATTTTATTTTTTCCGGATTACGTATATATTTAAATTCAGCGCCTATAGAACGACAGTAAGTGTCTTCGATAAGTTGACGGATGTCACGTAGCTTAGCAGGACCTAGGCCGATTTCAACACCTGCATTGAATACAGTGTCCATGTCAGCTTCAGAAAGACCGAAAGTCTCCAACTCTTTACCCGGATAGTATTTGCGACGTTCACGGACCGGATTGGTGTGTGTAAACAAATGACCACGATCTCTATAGCCGTGAATCATGTTCAATACATTAATTTCTTTCAGCGCATGCTCTGAAACATTTTCAGTGTCGATACTGACACCTTCAGCACCTTGACCAAATTCAAAACCTTCAAAAAATTTTTGCCATCCAAAATCTACCGAATTTGGATCTTGCTTGTACGCTTGATATAACCCATCGATATAGCTCGAATCGGCGTTACTCAAATATGTCAATTTATCCATTTACTTTTGATATAATCAATAAGAATTTGCCAAATTTAGGAATTAAATAGGAGTTTCGAGTATTGAAGTTTAAGTTTTTGCAGTTAAATAGTGTCAATTTTAACACTAAAAATTTAAATGGCATATTTGGATAAATAAAGCCTTGTAAGAGTTTAAATTACTTCCCTTAAAACGTCATTTTTCACCTTGTACCAGTCGGCTATACTTCTGTTGTTTTTAAGACTAGTTCCTTGGTTGGCCATGTGCGCCCAAAAACCATAAATCGTTGCTGGAGCATAATCAATAAGCTGTTGCTCGAACCATGCAGCACCTGCAAGCCAGTTTTCATTAAGTTCGTAGATGAGATATAAGGCTGTTATCTCCCTCTCCTTACGTGTTAATCTACCTGTTTTATTCAATTTTAACATTAAATTGTTTACCGTTTGACTATCCGTAAGGCCTTGAGTCCATAGCGAAAGACTATTATTTTCCGAGGGTTCTTGTTTATTTTTAAAATAGCAATTAGGGTATTTTTTTAACATAAAGCGAAAATAGTCCCGCATCATTAAGCTCTCTATAAAGGCATTCATCCCCTTTTTGTTCTTCGAATTGATGTTTTTGTTCAAATAATGAAAGGTAAATGCAGGGGATAGTACCCCCAAGGCGAGGTAGGGAGATAGATCCGTATAACTTTCCATGTTTATCTCCGTGTCTTTGACCAGTCTTGTCAAAGCGTCAAAAGCAGCAGATTCACCAAATTGATCGGTGGGTTTTGTTGAACTTAGTTTAAAAGGAAAATTAGTTTTCTCAAGATGCGGAGGGGTACTCACCTTTTGTATATCCGCTACACACTCCCTCACGAAACTCTCTTTGACAACCTTTTTACGGAATGTATTGAAATCATTGGGAATGTCTCTGATAGGGAAGGCCAGGTCTTCTTTGTGGTATAAGGTGTGGCCGATAAAATGGCGAAGGTTACGTTTTACTTTCCATAATGACTCCTCTACAAGTTCCGAAATGGTTGTTTCTCGTTGTGCTACTTCACGATGGTGATATACCTCGTCGACATCGTATTTTTGTACCAATTGCAGGATAATCTCTTCGGGATATCCTTGATACGTCAATAAATCACCACCAAGTGATTCTAGCTTGTCTTTTAAGGAAAGTACGGTTTGGGCAATGTAATCTGCTCGGGATTTCCCGGTGTTTTGAAAACCGAATTTGTTTTCTTCATAATAACGAGGGTCGAAAATATAAACCGGAATAATAAAATCTGCTTTCAGAACAGCATTCTGGAGTACCTCATTGTCATGGGTACGAAGATCATTCCTAAACCAAACTAAAATAACCTTTTTGCTCATTTACCTACCACGTACTATTATTTAGATTAATTTCAAGTGGTGTAAAGATATTACATTTAAGGTATTATGCCGTGCGAGATATTGAATATTTACAATATTTAAACAAATCATCTTTAATAAGTCAAAATGTGTTAATTTCCTACTTATTTTTTAGATAAAATGAATAAACCGTTACTTTTGCGAAAACAAATTAATGGTAAGTACACTTATTGTAGGTATGAAAGCTAAAATAAGTATAGCGTGATGAATTTATTATTGTGTGGGTTGAATTCCTATCTTGGCCGTGCTGCTTTGTCTTTTTTACCTGATTCGGCGCATAAAGTTTTTGGTATAGTTAGAGATGTCGATCTTTTAAAACGAAAGATGAGCGCTGATCTCAATGTTACAATTTTTCCAGTGGATCTTATAAAAAAAGGAAAATCCTTTGATGATTTTCACATAGAATCATTGGATTTGTCTATTTATTTTGCGCAGAGAAAAAATCAAAAAGATGGACTCGGTATACAGTATGAGCTTTTGTCATTACGTAATTTTATTTTTCTTTCAAAGCGCGCAGGATGCAACCGTGTTGTATATGTAGCGAGAGCCTATGATACTGGGTGCCTGATGGCGGTCGAAGATCTCTTTCAAGAGTTGGGTGTACAGTATACTATTCTATTAAAAGATCTCGCTGTTGGAAGTGGTAGTTCTTTTGAACGGCTTATGGACGAGATGTTGAAAAACAGGTTGATCTATCTTTATTCCGAATTGGGGAATATAAAATTCAAACCTATACTGTTGTCTGATCTTTTTTCTTTTATAAAAAAGGTGAACTGGCAAGATAGCTTTATTTGTCAATGGATCGAGTTTGGTGGTGAGCGAATTATGGATATGAATGAGCTAGTACAGTGTTATATCACTCAACGCGGTGTTCAGATGGGTTATAGAGTGTTTTCTCTGCCCAGTAAGAAGCTTGCAGTATGGTTTAATAAATTGTTGTATGGCATAGATAGCCAGTTGTACGATGATTATCTGTTGGGGATGATTGGAGCCCAGATTACCGATAATACCCTTTGGAAGGAACAAGTAGACTTTGCAACCATACCTATAGAGCGCGGACTATAAGACGCAATGTCAAACTGACTTTTTTCTACAAGAAACTGTTTACTATGAACATGAGGAACTTTTACGATTGTCAAAGTAATCCTGATGCTATGAAAGTTTTTTTAGCAGAAATATTCTATTATTTTTGCTATTCAACTTATAAAAAGATATGGGATACCCTAGTTTAGCGGCTTGTGTTGCCGATTTGGAACAGCATGGACATTTAGTACGGATAAAGGAAGAAGTTGATCCATATTTGGAAATGGCCGCTATTCATATGCGTGTTTTTGATGTAGAGGGGCCAGCATTGCTATTTGAAAATGTAAAGGGATCCAAGTTCCCGGCTGTGTCCAATTTGTTCGGTACATTGGATCGATCCAAGTTCATGTTTCGGGACACGTTGACACATATCAAGAAGCTTGTAGATGTCAAGATGGATCCTTCAGCTGTACTGAGAAATCCCTTTCAGTACATTGGTTCCTCTGCAGTGGCTTTAGGTGCTTTGCCCTGGAAAAAAAAATCAAATGCTCCCATCAGCTATGGTAAAACCCAAATCAGCAAACTGCCACAGATCGTAAACTGGCCTATGGATGGTGGTGCCTTTGTGACTATGCCGCAGGTATATACCGAAGACATTGCACAGCCTGGCATTATGAAGGCCAATCTGGGAATGTACCGCATTCAACTTTCAGGCAATGATTATATTCAGGATCAAGAAATCGGGCTTCATTACCAGCTGCATCGCGGTATCGGTGTACATCAGCAAAAGGCCAATGCGTTAGGCAAGCCTTTAAAAGTGAGTATATTCGTCGGAGGTCCTCCTTCGCATCCCTTGTCGGCAGTCATGCCGTTACCAGAAGGGCTGTCAGAGATGATATTTGCCGGAGCGTTAGGTAATCGTAGGTTTAGATATTTCTATGATGATGAAGGTTTTTGTATTTCTGCCGATGCTGATTTTGTGATCACAGGTACCGTCTATCCGAATGAAAACAAACCTGAAGGTCCATTTGGTGATCATATCGGTTACTACAGTTTGACCCATCCCTTCCCATTGATGCGCGTACATAATGTATACCATAAAAAAGACCCTATTTGGTCATTTACTGTAGTAGGGCGGCCACCACAAGAAGATACTAGTTTTGGAGCATTGATCCATGAGATTACAGGGAGTGCTATTCCTAAAGAAATAGCAGGATTAAAAGCCGTTCATGCAGTCGATCCAGCGGGTGTACATCCTTTGCTATTCGCTATCGGTCGAGAGAGTTATACCCCCTATCAGAAGGTTGATCGTCCTCAAGAGATCTTAACTATTGCCAATCAGATCTTAGGTAAAAATCAATTGAGTCTCGCTAAATACTTATTTATTACAGCCGATGAGGACAATCCTCAGCTCGATATCCATGATATTCCAGGTTATTTAAGCCATCTTCTTGAGCGTATAGACCCAACGCGCGATTTGCACTTTCATACCAATACTACAATAGATACATTAGATTATTCCGGTGATGGCCTGAATGCAGGTTCTAAGGTGGTGTTTGCAGCGGCAGGATCCAAGAAACGTACGCTAATCACACAGATGCCAGCAAATATGGATTTGCCAAGACCTTTTAATAATGCCAAATTGGCTTTGCCAGGGGTGCTCATTTTGGATGGGGCCACATTCACGTCTTACGAAGAGGAACAGGCTATTTTAGCGTCTTGGTGTGAAGCTGCTAAAGAGGTAGATTTCGAGGGTATTCCGATGTTGGTCATCGCAGATGATGCAGGATTTACCGCCGATAGCATCAACAACTTTGTCTGGGTTACATTTACCAAGTCCAACCCCGCTTACGATATTTATGGCATCCGTTCATTTACCAAGTTTAAACATTGGGGTTGCGAAGGGCCGGTTATTATCGATGCGCGCCGTAAGCCGCACCATGCCCCAGATCTGATTAAAGACGAAACGGTAGAACGTCATATCGATCGATTGGGGGCAAAAGGAGGATCTTTGTACGGTGTTATTTAATAATATGTTAAAAACTATTAAATACTAGGAGTAGCGGGTGGTTAATTGCTATCTTAGAACTGAAAATCTAAATAATGAAGGTTTATTGGTTCTATTATAAGCAAATCTTTCTGGCGAATTTGGGGATATCCCTTGTGCTGAGTGTAATCCCGTTGAAAATGGAACTGGGCAATATGATGGCTGTAACGCCAGTATTTACAGTAGAGTCTACGATCGAGGGGATCAGAAAGCTACCCTTTGTTTTTGCTACCGTTGGTTTTCTTATTGCAGTAGGTGTGGATATGTTCTTTAGTAAGCACACCAACTACCTATATTATAATCTAGGTTTTTCGAAAAGAAAGGTTGTTGCAGTCGCTTTTCTGATTAATATCATTTTCACTTTACTCTTATTCCCTCTTGTATGGATATGACAGTCGAAGGGGAGCTTTATGCCGATTCCATAGAGTTTTCCTATAACTCTAATTACCAACTGTTGAGTGGCGTATACCTTAGTTGTAAAGTGGGGGAGGTCGTAGCGCTATTAGGACGGAATGGTTGTGGTAAGACCACCTTGATGAAAATTATCTTCGGAGCTTTGCGTGCTAAAAATGCGTATATCAAATTGGATGGAGTACGGATGGAGGCCGTTTTCAAGACGAATAAAGTTTGTTACCTTCCGCAGCAGCATTATTTGCCCACCTATATTTCTGTCAGGAATGCCATTAAACTCATGATTGCAAGCGCAGAAACTGTTGAGTCGATCCAAAAGGACGAGGTAATAGCAAAAGTTCTCCATCAAAAAGTAGCCGAGCTGTCGGTGGGTGAGCAGCGTTATCTTGAATTGCTGTTGCTCATACATCAGCCAGCGACCTATTACCTATTGGATGAACCTTTCTCAGGGGTATCTCCTTATCTTAAAGAGCGGATACAGGAAGTAATCCTCCAATACAAGCATTGCAAAGGTTTTGTGATTTCAGATCACCATTATAACTCTGTATTGGATATCAGTACGCGGATTCTATTGCTTCAAAATGGAGGATGTAGGTCTATCGAGAATAAAAAAGACCTGGAATATTTTTATGTTCCCGAAGGAACTTTTGATGATTAAAATAGGTGTAGAACGTTTTGTTTAGTAAGTTTGTGTTTCATTTTAATCTTACTCACAATCACGATATGTCATCTCTTTTAATAAAAAATGCACAGGTAGTCAACGAAGGAAAAATTGAAGCACTGGATCTGTTTGTAAAAAACGGTCGAATCGAAAAGATAGGTAAGCAAATTGATCTGCCGGCCGATCGCGAGATCAATGCCGAAGGATTACACCTTTTACCGGGTTTGATCGATGATCAAGTGCATTTCCGCGAACCGGGATTAACCTATAAAGCGAATATTTTTACAGAGAGTCGAGCAGCAGTAGCCGGAGGTACCACGTCCTTTATGGAGATGCCCAATACCGTACCTAATACCCTTACCCAACGTTTATTGCAGGATAAATACGACATCGGACAAGATAGCTCGTTGGCCAATTATTCCTTCTTTATGGGAGCAGGTAATGACAATCTGAGTGAGGTTCTTAAAACTAATCCGCGTGATGTCTGTGGTATCAAGGTATTTATGGGCTCTTCTACAGGGAATATGTTAGTCGATAATGAAATAGCCTTAGAGCAGATTTTTAAAAATGCACCGACACTAATTGCGACACACTGCGAGGATGAAGCCACGATTAAATCAAATTTAGCACATTATAAAGAATTGTATGGTGAAGGTATCACTATTGATATGCATCCTTTGATCCGTTCGGAAGAAGCTTGTTATCTGTCCTCCTCCAAAGCCGTTGAACTTGCAAAAAAGAATAATACAAGACTCCATATTTTACACATTTCCACAGGTAAAGAAACAGCTTTGTTTACGAATAACATTCCTTTGAAACAAAAGCGAATCACTGCCGAAGCCTGTATTCACCATCTTTGGTTTTCAGATGCGGATTACAAGACAAAGGGTAACTATATCAAATGGAATCCCGCAGTGAAAACTGCTACGGATAGAGATCAGATTTTAGCTGCAGTTTTGGATGGACATATTGATGTAATCGCTACGGATCATGCGCCACATACGATCGAAGAAAAAGAACAACCTTATCTTCAGGCTCCTTCCGGAGGACCTTTGGTACAGCACGCATTGCAAGCACTGTTGGACCTTGTAAAACAAGAAAAGATGACGCTTGAACAACTGGTTCAAAAGACTGCACATAATACTGCTATTTGTTTTGAAATTGAGCAGCGTGGGTTTATTCGTGAAGGTTATTGGGCAGATTTAGTTTTAGTAGATCTGAATAAGGGATACACAGTCACTAAAGACAATGTTCTTTCCAAATGTGGCTGGTCACCTTATGAAGGACATACTTTTTCTTCTAGTATCGTGCATACCCTTGTTTCCGGAAATCTGGCATACAGTGAAGGCAAGATTATTGAGGTAGGATCCGGACATCGGTTGCTGTTTAATAGGTAAAGGAGGTTATAAAGTTATGTAGTTAACAAGTTATCTAGTTATCCAGTTCAATCGATAGCAGGATAACAGGATAAAAAGTTTACTCGATAACACGATAACAAGTTCACTCGATAACAGGATAATAGAATGAACAAAAGAGATTTTTTAAAAAGTCTGGGGCTTGGCGCGGGTGCACTTACCTTGTCAAAGTTTACCAAGGCAGGTCCTTATTTTTCTAGTGCCAAGACCCTATTAAAAGGGAATGTGCTGAAAGAAGGAGATACCATTGGGCTTATCGCGCCGGCAGGTGCTGTTGAAGATGAAGAATCAATAACAATGGCCAAAGAAGTATTTACCTACTTTGGTTTTTCGGTCAAAGAAGGGAAAAATATTCGTGCACGTTACGGCAATCTCGCGGGGACAGACGAACAGCGGTTAGAAGATCTGCATAAGATGTTTGCAGATGAGTCGGTGCAGGCTATTGTCTGTATACGGGGGGGAAATGGCACATCACGACTATTAAGCCGTATAGACTATGATTTGGTCGCGCGCAATCCAAAAATATTGTTGGGTTATAGCGATGTGACAGCGTTACTACTGGCATTTTACACTAAGGTAGGACTAGTTTCATTCCATGGCGTGGTAGGTATCAGTACTTGGAGTAATTATGTTGCGCAGCTGTTCAAAGACCAGTTTTTCGATAACAAATTAGCCTGCTTTGAAAATCCTAAGAAATCCGATACACAGATCATACAATATAAAGATCGTATTCAGACTATTACTCCTGGTATTGTAGAAGGAACTATTATCGGTGGCAATCTCACATTGTTAGCAGGGTTATGTGGTAGTCCTTATTTACCTGATTTTAAGGATAAGATATTGTTTGTAGAGGAGATTGATGAAAAATCGGATCGTTTAGATCGGATGTTTTGTCAATTGATGAATGCGGGTATTCTGTCGCAAATCACAGGATTTATATTCGGCAAATGTACCAATTGTGGCCCCTCTGGTGGATATGGAGCGCTTACTGTCGAGCAGATGCTCAACGATTATATCAAACCCTTGGGGATTCCTGCATATTCTGGCGCGATGATTGGTCATATCTCCGATCAATTCCTTATGCCTGTAGGCGTACTGGCCCGTATGGATGCTAGTTTAGGAAAGATTGAATATTTAGAGAAATCATTGTTATGAAATATCCATATAGCATAAGCTGTACAAACAGGGATAACTGCAGTTAGGATATTCCATATGACAGATGAAAATCAAATGAATTACATATGAAGCTTTTTGCCCTAATTTTAACTATCGGTGCCATTACAACCTGTGAAGGCACAAAAACACCTGCTTCGGATTATTCTTCAGCTATGAATTTGGATACCACCACTTACAATACCCTACATAATACCTATAAAGAGTCTGTTTTACAGCATCGTCGTTTCAAGCATGCAGATGTAGACTCCTTAGTACAAAAACATAAAGAAAGAGCTGTGCTGGAAGTTACTCTTATCGGCAAATCCTTTGAAGGAAGAGCTATTTATGAGCTGCAATACGGTGTTGGAGATAAAGTCGTCATGCTTTGGTCGCAGATGCACGGAGATGAACCCACTGCGACAATGGCCTTGTTTGATTTGTTTAATTTCCTGGAAGGGAAAGCAGATGGACAAGATGCAGTCCGAGACTTGTTAAAAACAAAGTTGAATCTTCACTTTATCCCGATGTTAAATCCAGATGGTGCCGAACGGTTTACCCGACGCACTGCCCAAAGTATCGATATGAACAGAGATGCCCGTGCAGGGCAGACGGTAGAGGGCGCTTTACTAAAAGAACGGGCTAAGATTGTGAAACCGAGGTACGGTTTTAACCTACATGACCAAAATATTTACTATAATGTTCCGGAAAAAAGCAATCCAGTACAGATCTCTTTGTTGGCTCCTGCATATAATTACGAAAGGGAAATCAACGAGGTGAGGGGAGATGCTATGAAAATAATTGTTGGGATGAATAGTCTACTTCAACAGTATATACCTGATGCTGTAGCCAAATACGATGACGCACATACGCCAAGAGGTTTTGGAGACAATTTTCAGTCCTGGGGGGCAAGTACAGTTCTGATTGAATCTGGTGGGCGTAAAGATGACGTTGAAAAGCAAGAAATACGAAAGTTGAATTTTATCATTATTCTCAATGCCTTAGTTCAAATTGCGGAAGGTTCATATGGACAATATGAAGTCCAAGACTACGAAAAGATACCCTTTAATGCTTCGCAACTACACGATGTCGTCATTCGTAATTTATCTATAAACACAGACTCTACAGAATTTCGGACAGATATAGCTATCCGTAGAGGAGAGACAACGGTCGATCGGGATTATTTTGTGCGTGGTCGTATCGAAGACATAGGCGATCTCCAGGAATCTTTTGGTTACGATGAAGTCGATGTCAAAGGTTTGCAGTTTATCCCGGCCAAGTCTTCGACTTTGGTATTGGATAGCGCCTCTGTGCTTTCTCAGAAAGATGCCTTTGATTTGCTGAAAAAAGGAATCATGGCAGTCCCTGTCAAGACGATCGGAAGTAGTAAGGCGAGTAGTCTGCATAACTACCCGATTCATTTCTTTACACAGAAGCAATTTTTCCCCACTACGAGCATGGATCTAGGAGGTACTGCCAATTTTTATATAGGCGATGCGACAGGAAAGCTGCACTATGCTGTATTTAATGGTTACCTGATAGACCTATCCAAGGATATTAAGGGCAAACTATTTAAAAGTAGAGTACACTAATAGCAGAAGTTTCGATGAGTCGTAATCCCATTATCATTATTGGTGCAGGGCCCGCAGGACTGATGGCGGCTCAACAGTTGGCGATCCAAGGCTATAAAGTACATGTCTATGAACAGAACAAAGCGGCGGCACGAAAGTTTTTGGTAGCAGGAGATGGCGGTTTTAACCTTACACATAGCGAACCTATAGATGCCTTTGTAGAGAAATATGCTACAGCTTTTGTTCGAGACATCGTTAGGTCTTTCGATAATAAAGCAACTGTAACCTGGCTTTCTAAAATAGGTATTCCTACCTACGTGGGGAGCTCGGGTAAAATATTTCCTGAAAGGCACATCAAGCCTATTCAGGTATTGCAGGCTTGGCTCGTCTACCTTAAAGAATTGGAGGTATCCGTGTTCTATCAATTTCAACTGGTAGATTTTGATGTGAACAATGTATATCTGCGTCATAAAGGCGAAATTTTAGCCTTTAAGTATGAAAAGCTTATTTTGGGATTAGGAGGTGCTTCTTGGAAAAAGACTGGGTCTGATGCCTCTTGGGTGTCGATGTTGGAGCAAAAGGGAATTAATGTAACACCCCTCGAATCGGCTAATTCGGGGTATAACACAGAAGAAGATTGGAGTGATATCGAAGGGCAGGCGTTGAAGAACATACAAATTCGCTATAAAAGCTATACTAAGCTTGGTGAAATTGTATTTACAAGTTATGGAGTAGAAGGGGGGCCTCTTTATCACATGAATAGATTTACCAGAAAAGATATTTTCCCCTTAGAGTTGGAGATTGATCTAAAGCCCAATATGTCGGTAGATAGTATCATGGACAAGCTTACAGGAGTCGGAAGTGTGGTATCTCTATTGAAAACCAAAGTAAAGCTGTCGAAAACAGCTATTGCCCTTTTGAAAAGATTGGACAAAGATGTGTTTATAGATTCCAGGTCACTCGCTATGGCGATCAAGCGATACCCGATTCATGTTACAGGCTTAAGGCCTATTGAAGAAGTAATCTCTACCGCAGGCGGGGTTTCTTTTGAAGAGCTTGACGAGAATCTCGCTTTATATAGATTTCCGAAAGTTCACTGTGTAGGGGAGATGATTGATTGGGAAGCGCCAACGGGGGGCTATTTGTTGCAAGGCTGTTTTAGTACCGGAGCATGGGTAGCCAAAGCAATATCCTGCCCTCATGATGCTCTATAGAACATAAATGTAAGATTCTAAAAAAGCAGGTTAGGATAGAGATGTCCCCTCTTTAATTCTTAGTCTAATGGCTTTTCATTAACTCCTCTAAGTTCTCGAATTTTTTACCTCGAACGGTTTGCTTTTTCTCTACTTTTAGATAGAATAGTAGGGCTAGTACTGCGCCAGTTGAAGCCATAACCACCCCGATTAAAGAAGGGTAGTTGTAAGTTAGGCCATAAGCTATGGGGACAGCACCAAAATAGGCTCCTAGTGAGTTACCAATGTTAAACGAGGCCTGTCCACCTGCGGCAGCGAAGGTTTCTGCTCCTTTTGCGTTATTGATCAGCATCATCTGTAGTGGAGAGCCAATACTGAATGCTATCATTCCGGTGATGAAAGCCATAGGGTAAGCTAATACGGTAATATGCGCGATAAAGAAGAGAATCAGTAGACAGCATGCCATTGCAGAAAAACTTGCAATAGCAGCTTTGCTAGGAGAGATGCGGTCTGCTAATCTGCCCCCGACAATATTTCCGACAAACATACCTGCACCGATGAGCACCATAATGATAGATACCTGGTCCGGAGATAGACCAGATACGGTAGTAACTAGTTTTGAAATATAGCTGATCCATGCAAAGAGACCTCCTGTCCCGATCGCGATAACAGCTACCATTAGCCATGCATCCCAGCGTTTGAAATAGCTTATTTGTTGAATGACGTTATTGTTCTTATTGGCTGGGATAATAGGCATCCAAAAGTAAATAGCTAGAAACGTAATTAACCCTAAAAGAGATATAACAGCATAGGTTATCCGCCATGAATAATGGTGTCCAATATAGGTGCCTAATGGTACACCTGCAAGATTGGCAATTGTCATACCTGTAAACATCATGGAGATGGCCTGTGCTTCCTTACCAGGCTTAGCGAGCTTAGCGGCTACAACGGAACCTATTCCAAAAAATGCTCCATGGGGCAGACCTGATATAAAACGTGAGATGAAGAGACTCCAATGATTGGGAGCTATGGTAAAAAGCGCATTGAAGACAAAGAAAAGCAACATTAAGAAGAGAAGTACTTTTTTTGCAGGGTACTTGGATGTGGCAGCAACTAATGTGGGAGCACCGACAACTACCCCCAAGGCGTATAATCCTATCAAATTGCTGGCTGTAGGAATATCGATATTAATATCTGAGGCGATGTCAGGTAATATACCCATCATCGTAAATTCAGTCATTCCGATGGCGAGACCACCAAAAGCTAAAGCAACTAACCCTTTATTTATAGACATTTAAAACCTGTTTAGGAAAAGAACTCATCTATATGATGAATACTTTGATACCTCCGGAGAAGGAGGTTCAAGGCTACAAAAATAAGGTTTTATATATAATGAAAAAGTAAAAATGTAAAACCGTAAGATTGGAAAAATAGTCTTACGGTTTTACCGTGTCAAAAGTTTATCATTCTGGTGAGGTTTTTTACTTGCCAAACATGCTGGCTAAGGAATCCAGTACTGATCCTTTCTGGTCATTGCCTTTATCCTTATTGAAGAATTCGCCTGCTAGATCACCTAATCCGCCGAAGCTTGCAGATCCTTGTTGTGTGTTGTCTTCCTTTCCAGAACCCCCACCAAGTACTGATCCTAAGATACTGCCTAAGATTCCACCACCTGAGGAACTGCTTGATTGGCCACCAATCAGCCCTCCCAATAGATCACCAAGGCCTCCTCCAGAGAATTGTTCTTGTTTTTGCTTGCCCAGATAGCCCATGACAATAGGAGCCAAGATGGCCAGCACATTGCCGATTTTGTCCGTTGATATCCCTGTCTTAGCGGCAAGGTTGTCCTTTACCATTTCGGTATTATTACCAAACATATGGTTGACAATTTTATTGTCATCATCAGAAGGTTCTTGTCCGAGCAATCCACCCAGTTGGTCCAGTATATCTCCACTATGTTGATCTAATGCTTTATTGATTCCCGCTTCTTTGGAAGGGTCTTTTTTTGCATTATAGTTTAATGCAGCAATCATTAAAGGTACGGCAGCAGCGACGAGCCATTTTGCCTTGCTTTCTTCAATATTCAATAAATTTGCGATTGAAGAAATGGCTTTCGAGCCGATGCCTCCTGTGACTAAGTCTGTTATGTTCATGACTTGATAGTTTAATGTAATTATGATAATTTTAGAACAATCTATTAAAGCTAAATAAAAATACGAAATGAAAATCAAACTATGGATGCCTTTGGCTCTTGTCTGCAGTATTTCTTTTTCGAATTGTAGTAATAATTCTGCAAGGAAGGAACCAATGGATACGAAGGAGGAGGCAGCACACATTAGCCTGACGAAAGAACAGGCTGCTCAAATTTTTTTATTGCCTATCCACTGTCTTGAAGTGGAGTACCCGAATAAGCTAGGACAGGTATTGGGGTCTAGCGACGACTTAAAATCGCCTAAGCAGCTGCGTCCAATATTTTATGGCTGTTTTGACTGGCATTCGTCGGTACATGGCTATTGGTCTATTGTGGAGCTCCTGCAAAAATACCCAGATCTGGATAAGGACGGAAAAATCCGTTCTATTTTGAATCAACATATCACTCCGGAAAATGTAGCCGTGGAATTGGCTTTTTTTAAGGATAAAAACAATACCAGTTTCGAACGTACATATGGATGGGCTTGGTTGTTTAAACTCCAGGAAAGCCTGTCGCAATGGAAAGAGAATACCGACGCGCAGCGATGGAAATCAAATTTACAGCCTTTGGTAGACCTATTGGTCGATAGGTACAAAGAGTACCTGCCTAAATTGGTCTATCCTATCCGTGCCGGACAGCATGATAACTCGGCTTTTGGATTGTCACTGTCATTGGATTATGCCCGTTCGGTAGGGGATAAAGCTTTTGAATCGGTATTGAAAGAGCATGGCACACGGCTTTTTCTAAATGACGTGAATTGTAATCTAGCCTATGAGCCGAGTGGTTATGACTTCTTATCACCTTGTCTAGAGGAAGCATATTTAATGAGTAAGATCCTAGATGAGCAATCGTATAGCGGTTGGCTTAAAAAATTTATGCCTAGTCTATTTGAGCCGGGATTCAGCCTGTCTGCAGCTGTAGTTAAAGATCGTACAGACGGCAAGCTCGTCCACCTGGATGGATTGAACTACAGCCGTGCCGCTTGTCTGTACGGAATTGCCAAGGCTATTCCTCAAGTGTCGCATTTGAATAAAATAGCAAATGAGCACATCGCCTTTTCGTTGCCCAATCTGTCTGCACAAGATGATTATATGGGGTCGCACTGGTTGGGTACTTTTGCGCTGTACGCTATAGCACATGCCCATTAGTCCCCAAGGGTGAAAACACATTGATCCCGATCAATTACGATTTAGAATCGCAACTGATCGGGATCAATGTGTTTTCGACAAGCTTTACCGGTACCGATAGAATACTGGTAAAGCCATCGTTTTTGGTCACGATGTGGGACAAATCAACTCCTTTTTTGGAGAAAGCCGATATGATGGCCGTACGGAATGTCGCTCTTGAAGAACCCCAGCCTTGACTTTTTATAGTTTCATTATTGAGATGGATAAGCTCTTCGGTGGAGTAGTGTGCAAACTTCTCTAATAAGTGTTGATAGAATGATATTGATGTTGCCATACAATTTAAAAATTTATTTGTTAAACCATAAATTGTATCCAGAAATCGGTAGGAAAAATAAGCGTTTTTAAGACGTTTATTTTGGTTGTAAACCCGTATTATTTTACCACCGCGGTGACTACACTCGGTTGGTATTGCTTTTGCAATTCTGAATACGCTACAAATTTAGTAGACTTTTTGATAAAAACAAAGAGAACCTTTCATTTTCTGCTTTTGTTTTTATACCAATGTTTCGTCATAGGATATTAGTAGTTACTTTAGCCGTGTATTCTTCTAACTTTACTGTGGTTTTATAGAGCTATAATAGAGGGTTTGTAGAGGGTTAATAGAGGTAAATCTCTATAAACCCTCTATTTCATCTCAGTTAAATACCTAATTGGACAGAAGGAGATATACCGTTGTCTTAAACCTATATATAAGGAGGTGATAATGTATAATTGAAAGAGATAAGAGTGACAGAATTTTAGTGCTTTTCTTATGTTATTCTGACATTCTGTCTTAAAGTCAACTTTGGAACAGGCCTTGATAAGTTTATTGTGATAATAAAAAGTTAAATAGTAAAATACATATGCAAGAAAAAGGTAGTATCTCGATCCACACCGAGAATATTTTTCCGGTGATCAAAAAGTTTTTATATTCTGATAACGAGATTTTCTTAAGAGAATTGGTGTCTAATGCTGTGGATGCCTCTCAGAAAATTAAACGGTTATCTTCGCTAGGTCAGTTCAATGGTGAAGTAGGTGAGCTAGTTGTTGATGTGAAATTTGATGAAGCAGCTAAAACTATTACGATATCGGACAACGGTATTGGTATGACTGCGGAAGAGATCAAAAAATACATCAACCAGATTGCATTTTCAGGTGCTACTGAGTTCATGGAGAAATTTAAAGAGGCCAACGATGCGAATGAAATCATTGGGCGTTTTGGTTTAGGTTTCTATTCGGCATTTATGGTTGCAGATAAGGTGGAGATTGACTCTTTGTCTTACCAAGATGGCGCTGAACCAGCACACTGGACCTGTGATGGTAGTACTTCATACGAGATTTCGGAAGGTACGCGTACGACACGTGGAACAGACATTATTCTACATATCAATGCGGATTCCGAGGAATTCTTAAATAAGTTTAAGTTGCAGCAGATCCTGGATAAGTATGCCAAGTTCTTGCCTGTTCCTATTCGTTTCGGTACAAAAACTACATCGGAGCCAGATGGTGAAGACGAAGAGGGTAAACCTAAATACAAATCGATTGAAGTTGATAACTTTATTAACAATACAAATCCAGCTTGGACGAAGTCTCCTTCGGAACTGACAGATGAAGATTATCTTTCTTTTTACCGCGAGTTGTATCCGCAGTCAATGGATGAACCTTTATTCTGGATCCATCTGAATGTCGATTATCCATTCAACCTGACAGGTATCCTTTATTTCCCGAAAATAAAGAACGAGCTAGAAATTCAGCGTAATAAGATTAAGCTTTACTCGCGTCAGGTATTTATTACAGATGAGGTGAAGGATATCGTTCCTGAGTTTTTGATGTTATTGCACGGTGTTATTGACTCTCCGGATATTCCATTAAACGTATCACGTTCATTTCTACAGGCAGATGGTAATGTGAAGAAAATTAATAACTATATCACGAAGAAGGTTGCGGATAAACTGCAGGAAATATTCAAATCGGATCGTAAAGGATTTGAAGAAAAATGGACAGATATCGGTCTTTTCATTAAGTACGGTATGCTGAGTGATGAAAAATTTGCAGATAAAGCAAATGATTTCTGTTTATTAAAGAACACATCCAACGAAAGTTATACCCTGAAAGAATATTATGAAAAAGTAAAGGATATTCAGGTAGATAAGGATGGTAATATTGTATACCTATACAGCTCAGATGTCGCCCAACAAGATGGTTTTATCACCACGGCTGCTGCTAAGGGATATGATGTATTGGTGCTGGATGGACCTTTGGATACGCATATTACTTCGTATTTGGAGCAAAAAGGTGGCGAAAAAGTTCAGCTAAAACGCGTTGATTCGGATGTCATCGATAAGTTGATCCAGAAAGACGAGAAAATTGAATTGGTGTTGAACGAGGAAGAGAGTAAGAAGGCTACTGACCTGTTCCAGAAGGCGATCAACCGTCAGGATATGAATGTACAGATCGAAGCATTGAAAGCGGATGAGTTGCCTGTCTCTGTAACGTTAGATGAGTTTATGCGTCGCATGAAAGATATGGCGAAGACGGGTGGTGGAATGGGATTCTATGGTAGTATTCCGGACAACTATAAAGTTAGCGTAAATGGTAACCATCCGTTGGTAAAGCGTATCATAGAAAGTGGTGAAGAAGAAGGTGAAAAATTGGCTAAACAGGCTTTTGATTTGGCTTTATTATCGCGAGGATTGCTTACTGGCGCTGATTTGACTTCGTTTGTGAAGCGAAGTGTAGAGATGATTTAATCATTCTAAAAAAATAATTACTTAATCCTCATTGTGTTATTATGCAATGAGGATTTTTTGTTAAAAATATTTGCACTATATGAATTAAAAACCTACTTTTGTATCACAAACACGGTAGGTATAGCTCAGTTGGTTAGAGCACTAGATTGTGGTTCTAGGGGTCGTCGGTTCGAGCCCGATTACTTACCCGCTTCTAAAGGCTTCTCAGTAATGAGAGGCTTTTTTTTTGTATGCTCTTTGCTTAATTTAGATAAGGACTTTTCGGGAAATTGGCAACATGAGCGTATTTGGGACCGAGACTGATTAATGCTTGTTTCCATAGGGTCTCTCCATCTGTTAGAAATGTGAGTTCTGGTTCAAACGAATTATGCACCGCCCAGGAATTTTGTTTTATTTCTTCTTCCAATTGGCCTACAGACCAACCGGAATACCCTAAGAAAAATTTTATTTCCTGTGGATAAATAAGATGGTTATCGATTAATTCTAAAACCTGTTCTAAGTCGCCTCCCCAAAAGAGATCTGTGCCGATTGGCGTACCTCCGCTGATTTTTTGTGGCGTACAATGCAGAAAAAATAAAGCATCATTTTGTACAGGGCCTCCGATATAAACAGGGAAATCTTTACATGTTATCTCTGCTATGATATCCGATAATAATACATTGGAAAGATGATTTAGTACCAGACCTAAAGTTCCTTCTTGGTTGTGTTCACATAGGACAACGACAGAACGTTCGAAATTAGGATCGAGTATGAATGGTTCTGAAATCAATAGACTTCCTTGTTGGGGGGCATTTTGATTGAACATGTTATATCGTAATTATTCTACTATAAACTTAGACAAATTTGTCTTTATATACAATTGAAGTTAACCGACGGTTTCTATTGCATGTTAATTGGTGGCTGTTTGGATAAAATCTATAAAAAAGGTCGACATCTTAAAGTGTTGAGGTTAAAAAGGGAGGAAAGATGACAATCTTTTGTGTCGCATTTAGTAAGTTTGTCAAAGAAACAAAATACAACCTATGGCAATCGATCATAAAAAAATTGCAGCGATTCGTGAAGATTATGTCAAGGACTCTCTTTCCGAAAAACAGGTTAGTGCTGATCCGCTGCTTCAATTTACCCAGTGGTTTGAACAAGCTATGCATGCCAATGCAATAGAACCGAACGCAATGACACTATCTACAATTAGTGAAGGGGGATTTCCTTCATCTAGAATCGTGTTGTTGAAAGATATTAAGGCTGATGGCTTCAGCTTTTTTACAAATTATGAAAGTCAGAAAGGCTTGGATATGTCACATTGTGCAAATGTCAGTCTGTTGTTCTTTTGGCCCGAGCTGCAACGACAGGTGCGGATAGAAGGTGTGGTCGAGCGTCTATGTGAAGAGGATTCGGATGAATATTTTGCTTCGCGCCCAAAGGGAAGCCGGATAGGGGCCTGGGCATCTCCACAGAGTCAAATCATACCTGATCGGGATTTTTTAGAACAACGTGTGCACTTTTATGAACAGCAGTTTGCGCAATCTGAAAAGGTAGATCGACCTCTCTTCTGGGGAGGATATCTTGTCAAGCCAGTGCGGATAGAGTTTTGGCAGGGACGAAGTTCTAGATTGCATGATCGCATAGTTTATTTTTTAGAGGAAAATAATTGGGTTATAAACAGGTTGGCACCATGACCTTGCAAATCAAAGAAGAGGCAGATCAGCTATTTGGTCAAGATGTTGTCCAAGTAATGGAAACAGGACTTCAGGATACACTAATTGTAAAATGTGAAAAACTGCAGGAGGTGTGTCTCTGGTTGAGAGATCACCCTAAGTTTTATTTTGACTTTTTGGCTAATATTACAGCGATCGATTATTTTCCGGAATCCAAATTTGGGGTAGTTTACAATCTAAGTTCTATTCCATTTCAATTGCAGTTGACATTACGTGTGGAGGTAGCGCATAGTCGCAATGTGGACGACCTACCGGAGATTCCTTCGGTGAGTTCTATATGGCGTACAGCGAACTGGCACGAACGTGAGGCTTTTGATCTTATGGGGATTTATTTTTCGGATCACCCCGATTTAAGACGTATTTTATTGCCGGATGATTGGGAGGGATTTCCATTACGTAAGGATTATGAGGATCCGGAAAGCTATCACGGTATTTCCATTAAGAATTAGATCACATGCATATCAAGTATAATCAAGGATACGAAAGGTATTTGGAAAGAGTACAACAGATCGGCTCGACGGAGATGATTATTAATATGGGACCTCAGCACCCCTCTACACATGGGGTGTTGCGTTTGGAGCTTGTTACCGATGGGGAGCTTGTCAAAGAGGTGATCCCACATTTGGGATATCTGCACCGCTGTTTTGACAAGCATGCGGAGTCGATGAATTATGGTAAAAGTATCCCTTTTACCGATCGATTGGACTATTTGGCTTCTATGAACAATAGCCATGCGTTTGTAATGGGTGTAGAACGTATGTTGGGGATTGATGATAAGATTCCGAAAAGGGTGGAATATATCCGTGTACTAGTTTGCGAATTGAATCGAATCGCGTCTCACTTGATCGCTATCGGTACCTACGGAATTGATATTGGAGCATTCACTCCTTTTATGTGGTGTTTTAGAGATAGAGAGCATATTATGAATATGCTTGAATGGGCTTCAGGATCACGGATGTTGTATAATTATATCTGGATAGGAGGCCTGTTTTACGATCTACCTGTGGGTTTTGAGCAACGGTGCAAAGAATTCATTGATTATTTCAGACCGAAATTAATGGAGTTGGATGAATTGTTGTCTACCAATCAGATTTTTATCTCTCGCACCGCTAATATAGGAGTGCTTCCGGCGGATGTGGCTATTAATTATGGTTGTTCGGGACCGATGTTGCGCGCTAGTGGAATAAAATGGGATCTTAGACGGGTGGATGGTTATTCGGTCTATCCTGAGCTGGATTTTGATATTCCTGTAGGTGAAGGAGTTATGGGGCGAGTTGGAGATTCGTGGGATAGGTATAAAGTGCGTGTAGATGAAATCTACGAGTCTGTGAAGATCATTGAGCAATGTCTTGCACGTTTAATGTCAGACTTTGCGCGTTTGGCTGAGTTCGACCCCCGAGCTATGGTTCCAAAAAAAGTGAATTTAAAGGCGCAGAATTATTATGTTCGAGCCGAAAACCCAAAAGGTGAACTTGGATTTTATTTTGAAACTAAAGAAAAAACAGATATTCCTTTGCGTTTAAAGGCTAGAGGGCCGAGTTTTAATAATCTTTCTGTTTTACCGGAACTCGGAAAGGGCGTTCTGATTACGGATCTGATTGCTATTCTCGGTTCTATTGATATTGTGCTTGGAGAGGTCGATAGATAACGAAAGAAAATGCATAAAAATGCAAAATATATTTGGAGTTTAAACATAAGTCCTTATATTTGTGTTCTCATAATTTAAGTTTATAATTGGTTAATAGGAAGTCTGCATCCGCCCGGATGCAGGCTTTTTTTGTGTATGACTTTTTTGAATGCCGCTTTTTACCTAAGTTTAAGTATAAAATAAGAACCAATGCGTATAAGCTTGAATTTTCCTTTTTCTTGGGCTAATTTTTGTTTCATTCGATTTTTTGTAGGATCGTTACTGATCTTATCGCAATCATTTACGGAGCTTGCTGCACAGCATTGGATTTTTAAAAGGGATGCAAGCAGTATTGTGATTCCTATTGATATCGTAAACCATATTATCATGCTACCTGTACACTTAAATGGGGAAGAGTTGACTTTTATTCTGGATACCGGGGTCAAGGAGACGATGCTATTTGGTGCAGTAGATTCTATTATATTGAAAAACGTATCTTCTTATAATTTCCAGGGATTAGGAGTCGATAGAGGAATAGAGGGGTTGTTGTCTTTGGATAACGTATTGGTTGTGGGCGATTCTGCCCTTGTTGATCCTGCACATGATCTGTATGTCATCGTAGATAGTACCCTTAATCTTTCAAAAAATATCGGGGTTCCTATTCACGGTATTCTTGGGAGTAATTTTTTTCAGAATCACGTAGTGCGTATTGATTATATCAAGAAGAGACTGCATGTCTTTAAATCGACGGAGGGAATGGAAAGATTGCTGCGCAAGTATGTTCCTGTTAAGCTTGATATTGTGAAGGATCGACCATTTATAGATGTGGGCATACAGGCTGGGGGTAAGAGGTTTGAGGCAACAAGAATGTTAGTTGATCTGGGAAATTCTGATCCTTTGATGATTTTTCCTTCTGTACTAGATGGTTATGTGGTGACACCGCCTTATGTTTACGAGTTTTTAGGGCAGGGGTTTAACGGTAATATTTATGGCAAGCGAAATCGAATCGAAGGAGTCACTATAGCTGAATGGCAGTTTAGAAGATTATTTGTATCTTATCCAGATACCAGTTCTTACAGTGGACGCAGGTTGATCGAGCGAAGGGTAGGTTCGGTCGGCAATCAGATTATGGCGCGATTTGATGTTGTTTTTGATTATGCGGATAGTGTGATGTATCTCCGCAAAAACAAGACGTATTCAGATCCTTTTAATATTGACATGAGTGGACTCGAGGTTAGACATGCGGGGTTTTCCTGGTTGAAAAGTAGGACGGTGAATAAGCCTTTAACGAGCGCATCGGATCAGGGGACCACGATCAATTTGGGCAATGATGTGATGTATCAAATTGAATTAGTGCCAGCCTACGTCATACATCATGTACGAGTAGGGTCTCCTGCTTTCTTGGCGGGGGTCAAGACGGGCGATATGGTGCATAAGATTAATGGCAAATATGCAGGTAAGATGACTTTGGAAGAGATTAAGGAGAAGCTTCAAGCTCGAGATCAATACGCTGTAAGTCTAGAAGTAAAGCGAGGAGAGGAGATTGTCAAATTTAGATTTAAACTTATAGATCCAATCCCTTTAAATTAAATAAGGGCTGTTTTTTACAGCCCTTATTTAATTTTATTCGAAGTATTCTTTTATCCGCTCAAAGAACGATTTTTCACTTTTACCTGGTTGAGGTTTGAAGTTTGCCGAACCTTTAAGTCTTTCTAAAAGTTCACGTTCTTCTGAAGACACAGCTTTCGGTGTCCAGATATTAATATATATTAATTGATCTCCTTTATGGTACGAATTGACTTCAGGAATACCTTTTCCTTTAAGTCTTAGTATTTTTCCACCTTGCGTTCCTGGATCAATCTTTATTTTAGCTTTACCATCTATGGTAGGTACTTCTACGCTTGTTCCCAATGCTGCATCCGCAAAGTTGATATATAAATCATAGATGACATTGATTCCATCGCGTTTGAGAGATTCATGTGGAACTTCTTCTACAAGGATGATCAGATCTCCTGCTATTCCTCCTCTTGGCGCAGCATTACCTTTACCTGTCATCGAGAGTTGCATACCTTCGCTGACTCCTGCGGGAATATTTATTGTGATGGTTTCTTCACCACGTTCTAATCCCTCGCCTTTACAGGTGGTACATTTGGCAGTGATTTCAACACCTTCACCATTACAGGTCGGACAGGTGCTGGTCGTTTGCATCTGGCCTAAGATGGTGTTAGTAACACGTCTTACTGATCCGGAACCGCCACATGTGTTACAGGTATGGAAAGAAGATTTGTCTTTAGCACCGGATCCATCACAGGTATTACATACAATCTGTTTATTAACTTTAACTTTTTTCTCGGTACCTTTTGCTACTTCTTCAAGTGTTAACTTTACTTTGATACGTAGGTTGCTCCCTTTTTGGACACGACGACCTCCTGAGCGGGATCCTCCGCCAAAGAAGCTCTCGAATGGATGACCTCCGCCGAAAATATCTCCAAATTGGCTGAATATGTCATCCATATTCATGCCACCACCACCAAAGCCTCCAGAATTACCGGCATGACCAAATTGGTCATAACGTGCTTTTTTCTCCTGATTGCTTAATATTTCATAGGCCTCGGCTGCCTCTTTAAAATTTTCTTCTGCCTCTTTATCTCCAGGATTTTTATCCGGGTGAAATTTAATTGCTAGTTTGCGGTAAGCTGATTTTATCTCTGCTGCATCTGCTTGACGAGATACACCGAGTATATCATAATAATCTCTCTTCGACATTCCTCTTCTTATTTCTTATTGTCCTATGACCACTTTAGCAAAACGGATTACTTTATCATTCAGAAAGTATCCCTTTTCTACCGTGTCTATCACTTTATTCTTAAGATCTTCTGATGGTGCAGGGATACTGGTAATAGCCTCTTGGAAGTCTGGATCGAAAGGTTGCCCTGTGGTTTCCATTTCTTTAAGACCTTCGTTTTCAAGGAGCTTTCTGAATTTATTATTTACTAAATCAATACCTTGTTTTATCCCTTCGACATCTTGTGCCGTAGCCATTGCTGCAAGCGCTCTATCAAAATCATCTAACACGGGTAAAAGCTTCGAAATAACCCCTTGACCAGCTGTTTGGATCAGTTCTACACGTTCTTTAGAGGTTCTCTTTTTATAGTTGTCAAACTCGGCAAATAAGCGGGCATACTTGTCGTTAGCCTCTGCGAGTTGGTTGGTTAGCGATTCTTCAATAGATACTTCTTCAGCTTCATTTTGGGCTGTATTGTCTTGTGCTAAGTTTTCGTCTTGAATATGTTCTTGTTCGTTCATCATCACCCTAGTTTTTATTTGCTTCAATAGCTTGCGTATAATATTCAAAAATTTTGCCATTATAAAATATCCGACACCTTGTCAGTATTTTGAGATAAATACGTCCAAAGTGTCGGATTATGTTTGTTTTTGTCAGTCTTCTTAAATGCTTACGTTGTCATGCATGGCACCATCTTCTGTCTTGATAATGCGCGCTGGCATGTTACGGATAATCTGGTAATCGTGGGTAGCCATCAATACGGCTGTGCCCGAGGATGCAATATCACGTAATAAAAGTACAATCTCTTCAGACGTAGCAGGATCTAAATTGCCGGTAGGCTCATCGGCAAGGATGATCTCAGGATCATTCAATAAGGCGCGTGCAATAACTACACGTTGTTGCTCTCCACCGGATAGTTCGTGCGGCATTTTCTTTAACTTGGAACGGAGACCTACTTTTTCCAATACATCAAGCATGCGGTTTTGGATAAGGCCTTTGTCTGTCCAGCCTGTCGCTTTTAAGGCAAATTCTAGATTTTTTTCTATCGTACGGTCATTAAGTAGATGGAAATCCTGAAATACGATGCCTAATTTTCGCCTCAAGTAAGGAACTTCTTGTTCCCGTAGTTTTTTCAGATCAAAACCTGCTACCAACCCTTCTCCATTGGAGATATAAAGATCACCATAGATAATCTTTAGTAAACTACTTTTTCCTGTACCTGACTGACCTATTAAATAAAGAAACTCTCCTTGTGCAATTTCTAAGTTGACATTGGACAACACCAGATGCTTTTGCTGGTAGATGTCTACATTTCTTAATTTGATTACTGTATTTTGTGTCATTATCAAAATTCTATTTCCTTAATTTGACCAAAAGGTAGTTCGTTGACAATTTTCATGATCTCTTCGGCTTTGTCACCTAGTCCGATTTTGTCAAGAGATTTGTCTGGTCTGTCCACTCTGAAATATGCCAATAAAGTAAACGAATCGTCTCGCAATTGGACATAGTCGGGGATTTTAGCGACACCTTTTACTTTAATTACATACATAAAAACAAAGTTAATTTTTTTTTTCAATTTAAAGAATTATTGGTGTTGAGCCAAAAAATCTAAGGTGTCAATACCGTCTGCATAATCATCTAGTGCCGGATATTGACCTTGGCCCAATTGAAAAAGGGGTGACGGAATGTCTAATTTGTGTTGGGACACAACGCATTGAATATTTTCTTGCTGTTGCTTAAGTAGCTCCTCTAATTCTTTGATATCGTTATACTCTTCATAAAATACGACTGCAAGCGGTGACGAAAGGTTACTGTCCTCTTTCAACAATAAGAAGCCATTGTCATAATGTTTGTCTTTATTGATTAAATAGATTGACTTGTTGTAGTCGTAATTGTTGTTGTATTTAAAGTGATCTTTTATACCACTGAAGTGCTCAATTCCTTCAAAAAATGTAGCTATGGAATAACCTTTTGGTACGTATATTTTGGATACAGATCTGCAACCCAAACCAAAATAATCGAAGATATCGTTGCCCAAAGCTGCTATTTGTTCTTGGCTCTCTTCTCCGGTAAGGATGGCTACTGAATTTCTGTTTTTACGTATAATATTCGGTTTGTGTCCGAAGTAATATTCAAAGTATCTTGCGGAGTTATTTGAACCTGTGGCTATAACGAGATCGAAGTCGGAGAGTTTGTCTACGATAGCTATTTTTTGTGCGAATGAGGGGGATATCTGAATCAACTTGTTGACGACATAAGGGGTTAAACCAGCATCGTCGGAAGAAGCTTTTAATTGTACGTTAAATCCCATGAGTAGACCGCATAAAATGTCGTGAAATCCTACTAGAGGCAAATTGCCAGCAAGGACAAGTCCTATTGCCTTGGATGAATCTTCGGCCTGGTAAGCACTGATCCATGTTGTTAATTTTTCTTGCGTCAGGTTGTTTCCTATTGTATGCATTTGACGAATAACATTATCCGTCGTATACCATGCGTTTTTAGCGTATAACTGCGCTATAAAGTATCTAGTTTCTTCATCGGGATGGATCAACCATTCTCCTAGTTTAGCAAAGGCTGCTATCCTTTCTTGTTTTGTCAAAATATATTATTTAGAATCGTTCTGTTCAATATTTACTTTATCTTTGTAATGTCAAATAATTGGATAAACTACTATATTTATATACTTTTTTAGTGTTAGTTATTAATCCAATATTTACCTTTGACATACAAAATTAGTTTATTTATTATAATTGTGAGGTTATAAATGGCGATAAAAATTACAGATGAATGCATTAACTGTGGCGCATGTGAACCAGAGTGCCCAAATAATGCTATATATGATGCAGGTGTGCCGTGGAAATTTTCGGATGGTACAGCACTTGAAGGCTTGATTGACTTTGGTGATGGTGTTACGATAGATGCTGGTGCTTCTCAAGACGCGATTTCTGATGAAGTGTATTATATCGTATCTGATAAATGTACGGAATGTGTAGGGTTTCACGATGAGCCTCAATGTGCGGCGGTGTGTCCGGTAGATTGTTGTGTTGAAGATGAGGATGTTGTAGAGGCAGAAGAGGAATTATTAGCTAAAAAAGCATGGTTACATGCTGAATAGTAGACTTTAAAGAATAAGTATAATGAAGGGTACAGCTATTTTGGCTGTACCTTTTTTGTTGGTTTTCTGCTGAAATATGTTTGGTAAACCTAGCTATTTTTATATTTTTGTTGCATTCATAAATTATGTAATCTTAAAAAAATATAGATGTCAAAAAAGAATGTAGGTTTTGTAACGCTAGTTACAGTCACTATAGCAATAATTATCACCTTTTTTTACGAATTTGATTTATTTGTTATTTCGCCTTCTGTGATGGTTGGTGTTCGCTGGGTTACAGCATCAGTGTTGACCTTAAATGCGATAGTTCGTAAGAACTTGACAACTTGGATATTGACCTGTTTAATATTAGGTGTATTTGTAGGGTTGGATTTTCCAAATCTAGCGATAGCGATGCACCCCCTGAGTCAGGGCTTTATTAAACTAGTGAAGACAATCGTGGGGCCTATATTGTTTGCTACGCTGGTGTTTGGTATAGCAGGTCACTCCGATCTCAAATCGGTGGGACGTATGGCATGGAAATCGATGTTATACTTTTTCTGTGCTACGACCTGTGCTATTTTTATTGGTCTGGCAGTAATAAATATCACCAAGGCAGGGGTCGGTGTGGATATTGAACATATGCCGCATGAGGAGCTACCGACGACATCTGCTGTGGCGGCTGCGGATCAAAAGGTATTGGATCATATCTCAGACAATGTGCATGGGGTGTATAAGTTTAATGCATTTATTCGTGATACTTTTCCGGAGAATATCGTGAAATCTGTTTATGAAAATAAGGTGCTACAGATTGTAATTTTCGGTGTACTATTCGGGATAGGTCTAGCTATGGTGAGTGAAAAGAAGCGGAAGCCCTTGGTGGACTTTACGGAAAGTCTGGCGGAGGCAATGTTTAAATTTACCAATCTGGTAATGCTTTTTGCGCCGATAGGTGTGGGGGCAGCTATGGCATACACAGTGGGCCATCTTGGTGTGGATATTTTGAAAAATCTCTTCATGCTGCTGATCAGTCTGTATATAGCGTTGATCGTGTTTATATTACTTGTTTTATTCCCTATCGCGTTGTATTTGAAAGTGCCTGTCAAGCAGTTTATCAATGCGATTAAGGAGCCTGTTTCTATTGCATTTGCAACGACGAGTTCGGATGCGGCCCTGCCTAAGGCTATGGAAAATATGGAAAAATTCGGTGTTCCACGTAAAATTGTGTCTTTTGTGATCCCTACAGGATATAGCTTCAATTTGGACGGAACCTCGTTATACCTTTCGCTAGCTTCTATCTTTGTCGCACAGGCAGCTGGAATTGATTTGAGTTTTGGACAACAGCTTCTCATCGCATTCACATTGATGATTACTTCTAAAGGTGTGGCGGCAGTACCTCGTGCGTCGCTGATTGTATTGATCGCTACGGCAGATCAGTTTGGTCTTCCAACATTTGTCATTGCAGCTATTCTCGGTATTGACGAGTTAATGGACATGGCAAGAACCTCTGTTAATGTAATCGGAAATTGTCTTGCAACTGTCGTTGTGGCAAAATGGGAAGGCGAATTTGATGAAGAAGCTTCAAAAAAAACAAATTTTCTAGAAGTGGAATAAGAATAATTGAATATAATATACCCTGCTGAGGGTATCAATTTTGAAATAATCACCCTTATGTAGCGCTTTTCTAAGAGATATTATTGCGATACATAAGGGTTTTTTTTATATCTTTCTCCAATGAAAACTCGTGTGTGTCGTTTTATCATCCAACTCATTGTCTTATCCGTATTTTCGTTAAGTCTTGTTCATGCACAGGATTTTTCCATTTTAGAAGAACAGTTTGCGAATTCATCTGTATTACCGAAGCATCATTTTGGATTTAGCCTTTATGATCTAGATAGTAATAAGTTTGTTTTTGGTAAGCAAGAAGATCAACACTTCATACCAGCTTCGAATACGAAAGTGTTCACGCTTTTTACTTCGTTGAAGACCATAGGCGATTCCATTCCCGGTATACAATATGTTGAACGAGGAGATTCGCTTATTTTCTGGGGGACAGGTGATCCTACGTTTTTGCATCCAAAACTGGATACTAGAAAAGTTTATGATTTCTTACGGTTTTCGGATAAAAGGTTATTTTATGTTCCGCAATACGCATCAGAACCAGCTTATAGAGAGGGCTGGTCTGTGGAGGATTATGCTTATGATTATCAACCTGAGGTGTCTACATTTCCGATATATGGCAATTTGGCCCGGTTTAAATCCAGTGGTAAAGGGGTTGTGGCAAGTCCGAAATATTTTGAAAGATTGATTGGAGTAAGTGATAAGCCAAGCAAGTATTTTGCGGTGAAGCGATCACTTCATTCGAACGAATTTGATATAACTAATCTGAATGTTCCGTCGGGTTATCGCTCCAGTAAACCCTTTATCTGGTCGGATAGCCTACTAGTAACGCTTTTGCAGGATACCTTGCATAGGGAGGTTCAGACTTTGGTCGATTATAAAAAACCTGAGGCCGTTAAGACGTTGTATTCTGCTCCTCGTAATGTGGTCTTGCGGGAGATGATGCTGCCTAGTGATAATTTTCTAGCGGAACATCTTACTATGGTAGCTTCGGATATTCGTTTTAAAGGCTTTTACACGGATTCGTTACGTGCTGAGGTACAGAAAGAATATTACAGTGCATTCTTAGATAGCATCGAGCTAAGGGATGGGAGTGGATTGTCTACTTATAACCGGGTGTCACCCCGGGGTATGATTGAGGTGCTGTTACGGATTAAGGATTTGATTCCCGATGAAAACCAACGGTATCTCTTTTTTCCGGCAGGAGGCGTAGATGGCACATTAAGAAATGCCTATTCACTGGATCAAGGTGTACCTTTTGTGTGGGCTAAAACCGGGACTATACATGCTGTGCACTGCCAATCGGGGTACATCGTGACCAGAACGGGACGCCACTATGCATTTTCTTTTCTGAATAATAATTTTATGACAGCGACTTCTACCATTCGTAAAGAGATGGTGCGTATTATGACCTTTATCCGACAGAATTATTAATAATGTCTTAACAATTGGTATATTCGCTAATCAATTTTTAATATGCAAGATTATAAAAAGAATGATAAGAAGTTAATTCGTTCCTGGGCAATGTTTGATTGGGCCAATTCGGCTTATAATCTTGTTATTACATCTACTATATTTCCGATTTACTATATCGCTATCACAAGCTCTAAATCGGGAGAAGATGATTGGGTTAATTTTTTTGGATTTGAGGTGATTAATACTGTTTTATCCAACTATGCATTGGCATTTGCCTATCTTACCATGGTATTGGCTCTTCCTTTTCTGTCCGCTCATGCAGACGCAAATGGACGAAAAATGCAGGTGATGAAGACTTTTACATATTTGGGGGCAATGGCATGTATGGGCTTGTTCTTTTTTAAACTGGATACGTTGGAGTTGGGCATCATCTGTTTTACGTTGGCCGCTATGGGATATATAGGAGGTGTGGCTATTAACAACTCTTATCTTCCGGTCATCGCAACTCCCGATCAACAGGATGCGGTCAGTGCAAAGGGATTTGCCTATGGATATGTGGGCTGTGTCACTATTCAGGTGATTTGTTTTGTATTCGTCCTTAAACCGGAGTGGTTTGGCATAGTGGATAAATCGTTTCCTGCCCGTTTGTCTTTTTTATTGGTCGGACTGTGGTGGCTTGGTTTTTCAATGATTCCTTTTCGACGACTACCTAACAATCACCCTTCGGAACATGCCTCAGGAAAGGGGCTAGTTACACGGGTACGGACAGAATTTGCAAGTGTATGGCAACAGATAACAGGGAATAAGGGAATCCGACGTTTTTTGCCTGCTTATTTTTTTAATTCTGTTGGTGTGCAGACGATAATGGTGGTGGCTACCATGTTTGGTCAAAAGGAACTGGATCTAGCACAGGAATCGTTGATTATTACAATTATTCTTATTCAATTGATTGCTATCGTAGGGGCTTATTTAATGTCTAATCTAGCGAAGCTTTTTGGTAATATTAAGGTATTGATGCTGGTTACTTTACTATGGGCGGGGATTTGTATGGCATCGTATTATTTAAGTAATGCGGCGCAATTTTATGGTATGGCTTGTATGGTGGGGCTTTTGATGGGAGGGATTCAATCTTTATCAAGATCGACCTATTCAAAGCTACTGCCCCAGGATATGGAGGATACGACGTCATTTTTTAGTTTCTATGATATTACTGAAAAATTGGCTATTGTAGTGGGGTTGTTTATTTTTGGTTTTATAGAACAGGTGACGCACAATATCCGGTACTCGGCTTTGTCGTTATCAGTCTTCTTTGTGCTGGGATTTCTGTTATTAATCCGGGCATTAAAATACAATACATTTTTAAGACAAGTGTCTAATGGGTAAGAAAGTAGAATTGTTTATTCCTTGTTTTATAGATCAATTGTATCCTGATACTGCTTTCAGTACGGTACAGTTGTTAGAACGGGCTGGTTGTGAAGTGATTTATAATCCTGAACAGACCTGCTGCGGACAACCGGCCTATAATGCTGGTTTCTGGGATGAGGCTAAGGAGGTAGGGAGTTCTTTTCTTAAGAAATTTTCGGAAGAGAACTACATTGTAGCACCCTCGGCTTCTTGTGTAGGTATGCTAAAAGGAGGGTATAATGACTTGTTTACGAATTCTATTGAACATAATCGCTGTAGAAATATTCAACGTCATGTATACGAAATTTCGGATTTCTTAGTTAATGTACTAAAAAGGGATTATTTTGGAGCAGAGTTGGTCGGGACCGCTGTGTATCACGACTCTTGTTCGGCGCTACGGGAATGTGGAATTAAAGAGGAGCCTCGGAAACTGTTGGCTCAGGTAGGAGGATTGGAAATGGTAGAGATGCGAGACCAAGAAACTTGTTGTGGGTTTGGAGGGACTTTTGCTGTCAAATTTGAAGGTATCTCGTCGGCTATGGCTGAACAAAAGGTGCAAAATGCACAAGCTGTAAATGCTGACTATATTATATCGACAGATGCATCATGTCTGTTACAGTTACAGGCCTATATTGATAAACACCATATTCCGATAAAAACAATGCATCTGGTTGATGTACTTACCTCGGGATGGGCAAACATATAATTAACATTTCCAATCTAAACAAATAAAAAAATGAATTCAAGAAGAGATTTCCTTAGAACTTTGGGGTTAGCCACAGCAGGATTAGCTATAGCACCCAATTTAGACGTTTTTGCAGCTAAGAAGAAATGGTTTGACATTTCTCTAGCCGAATGGTCTTTGCACCGTACTATCAATAAAGGCGAGTTGAAAAACATTGACTTTCCTGAGTTTGCAGCCAAAAAGTTTAATATCTATGGGGTTGAATACGTGAACCAGTTCTTTAAGGATAAAGCTAATGATATGACTTACTTAAAGGATCTTAACGATCGCGCCAAAAGTAACGGTGTCAAGAATGTATTGATTATGATTGACGGAGAGGGCGAATTGGCTGGCGCTGATGAGAATAAACGTAAGCAAGCCGTGGAAAATCACTACAAATGGATCGATGCTGCTCACTTTTTGGGATGTACCTCTGTGCGTGTCAATGCAGCTGGAAAAGGATCTAAAGAAGAAATGAAAGGCCGTATGGTCGAAAGTTTATCTACCTTGGCTGATTATGGTAAGAAAGCTAAAATTAACGTGGTTGTCGAAAATCATGGGGGTGTTTCTTCCCTGGGAGATTGGTTGTCCGATGTATTGAAGACTGTTGGAAAGAAAAACTGTGGTGCATTGCCTGACTTTGGAAACTTTTACGAGTACGATCGTTATCAAGGCGTCATTGACTTGATGCCTTACGCGAAAGGGGTGAGTGCTAAGTCTCATGACTTTGATGATAATGGCAACGAAAAAGGAATTGATTATGCTAAAATGATGGGTATTGTGAAGAAGGCGGGTTACAAAGGATATGTAGGGATTGAATATGAAGGAAGCCGATTGAATGAGATCGATGGTATTATCGCTACAAAGGCCTTGTTAGAGCGTTTCCAATAAGATATGTTACGAAATTGCTTTCTATCGATAGGTTTACTGTTTGTTTGTTCCATTTCATATGGACAGAATAACTTGAAAATGAATGCCTGGCAGGATAGTCTATCACATCTTGCTACGAAAATAGTCGGAACAGTTGCAGAAACTGAACGTATAGAAAGCAATTTTACGTTTGTGAAGACCTTGGTGTCTGCACTTAAAGAGCCTAACTCTTTTTATTTTAATTTTGAGAAATTGAAGATGGTTTCTATTCTCAATTCTCCGGATAATTCTTTTAGAATCATGACCTGGAATCTTGCACTGCAGGATGGTTCCTATCTTTACTATGGTACTATTCAGTACAAATCGGGAACAATCAAGCTCACCCCATTGCTTGACAAAACATTTCAGATCGGTAATCCAGATCAAGATGTAATATCGAATAAGGAGTGGTACGGTGCACAGTATTATCAAATTGTCCCGCTTTCTAAGAGTCAGTATGTGTTGTTGGGGTGGAAGGGACACCATGCAGACTATACCAAGAAGGTAATTGACGTATTAAATTTTTCTCCAAATGGAGAGGTGACTTTTGGTGCACCCGTATTCTCGGATGATACCAAAATCTCCAGAAGAATATTTTCCTATACGAAACAGGCTTCCATGTATTTGAAATTTGATGCCACTCAAGGTCGTGTCGAATTTGATCATATCGTGCCTGCAGACCCTAGTTTAAAGGGTAACTTTAAGTATTACGGGCCAGATCTGACATATGATGCCTATGCTATAGCTAATGGAAAATTGTATTTAAAAACGGATATTAAGATTCAGAACCCGGAAAGGGGAGATGAAGATAAATATATTGACCCCAACAAACCCAGTAGAAAATTTAAGAGCGGTTTGCAGGAGTAATGTAACTATTTTATTGGGATATGAGAGTTTATTAAGAAATTATGTTTTCTTTGTTACTTATTATAACTAAAATATTGATATTGATCTAAGATTATGATTGAACAGAAAGATGAGGTATTGGTAAAGCATCTGGCCGATAGGGGAGTAGGTGATAAAATGGTTATGGGGCACCCCGCTGGCTTATTTGTCTTATTCTTTACAGAAATGTGGGAACGCTTTAGCTACTACGGTATGCGTGCTTTGCTGACGACGTTTTTGATAACGGAAATTGCTAAAGGCGGGTGGGGATGGACTAATGAGAGTGCTATGAGTCTCTACGGCTGGTACACCATGTTGGTGTATGCTACGCCAATAATCGGTGGATATATTGCAGATAAACTGACCGGACAAAGAAAAGCTATCCTGATTGGTGCATTGTTAATGACATTGGGCCATGCATCTATGGCTCTGGAAGGGTTTGAAAAGAATTTTTTCTTTCTGGGTTTAGGCCTTATGATTTTGGGCAATGGAATGTTCAAACCAAACATTTCATCGATGGTTGGGCAGCTTTATCCTAATACCAGTACTAAGAAAGACGCTGGTTATACCATTTTCTATATGGGAATCAACGCAGGAGCATTTTTAGGATCTCTATTGTGTGGTTACTTAGGTGAGAAGATAGGTTGGCATTATGGTTTCGGATTAGCAGGGATATTTATGTTCTTCGGCATGTTGCAGTTTTTTATGGCACAAAAAATATTCGGTGTCATAGGCGAACAACCGAAGAAGGACAATAAAGTAGTCGAGGAAGAAGAAGTTCCAAAAAATGTAGTCCGTGATCGTTTGTTTGTCGTAGCTATATTGATGATTGCGAGTATCTTTTTCTTTTTAGCATTTGAGCAAGCTGGTGGATCCATGACTATTTTCGCTAAAAACTATACGCAACGTATATTAGAAGGAACTCAAGCGATTACTTTTAAATGGTTGGATGCACTATTAACAATCATACCAATTGCGGCAGTCACTTTTGTTTTGTTTAAACTGTCTGCAAAGATTTTTGGTAAGTATCCATTAACGATTATTTTTACTTTGCTGTCGTTTGCTTCCATTGGTGCATTAGGGATATGGAAAGTATATAGAGAGTTTACAGCGGTAGAAACAGAGGTTACGGTGGCGTGGTTTCAGATTTTGAATGCTTTCTTTATTGTCACTTTTGCTTCTTTGTTCAGTAAGCTATGGGAAAAAGTATGGAACCCATCTGGTCCAGTCAAATTTGCAATGGGATTAATCTTGGTTGGCGTCGGTTTTATAGCTTTAGCGTACGGTAGTAGTTCTATACCTAAAGGGGCTGAGACAGCTGCGGTGAGTATGATTTGGTTGGTTTTGGCATATTTTTTCCATACAATGGGTGAACTGTGTTTATCTCCTGTAGGCTTGTCGTATGTGAGTAAGCTGTCCCCTAAGAAGCTGTTAGGATTGATTTTTGGATTTTGGTTCCTTGCTTCGGCTATTGCCAACAAAATCGGGGCATCGATGGGAGGTATGATCGATAAAATATCGCAAGAGTATTCGATGTCTGTCTTTTTTCTACTTATAGCAGCTTTGCCGATCGTTGTAGCATTAATTTTATTATTGTTAAATCCTATGTTGAAAAGGAAAATGCATGGAATAAATTAATGAATTGAGATAAGTTGCAAAAGGTTCAGTGAATATGTTTTCTGAACCTTTTGCGTTTTAGTTACCTATTATTTGGGCTGAAATTGTATTTTTGGTAGTTTTTAATTTAAATAAGTAAGTTTATAACGTATGAGTCAAGTTTCGGAAGCTTCTTTTTCGGAAGAATTAGAAAAGCAGGGGATAGACGGTAGCCTAGTGTTGGGGCATCCATCGGGATTGTTTGTTTTGTTTTTTACAGAGATGTGGGAACGTTTTTCCTTTTATGGAATGCGCGTTTTATTGATAAACTTTTTAACGACAGCTATTATATCGGGTAGTCCTTTTTCGGGATGGGGATGGGATCCTGTGCAAGCAGGTGCGTTGTATGGTACTTATGCCATGTTATTGTATATCACGCCGATCTTTGGAGGTATCTTGGCCGATAAGTTTTTGGGTTATCGATTTGCCGTAGTGATTGGTGCTGCTATTATGACATTAGGGCACTTGTTTATGGCCTTTGATACGCCTTTGTTTCTCTATTTAGGATTGGCGGCTTTGGTAATCGGTACCGGTTTTTTCAAGCCGAATATGACTTCTATTTTGTCGGAGATGTACAAAAAGTTTCCTCAGAAAAAGGATGGCGCTTATACCATTTTCTATATGGGGGTTAATGCAGGTGCATTCTTCGGAATGATGCTTTGTGGGTACCTAGCAGAAAAAGTAGGCTGGCACTGGGGCTTTGGTCTTGCCGGTGTCTTTATGTTTTTGGGGACGTTGCAATTCTGGTTTGCTAAACCAATCTTTGGAAAAGTTGGGGATCCTCCTAGTGCAGAGCAGAAAGAGGCTACTAAAGAGGCTTATAACACAAATGCAAACCCTGACGATAAGCCGAATCCATTCACTACATTGGATACTATCTTAATAGTTGCTATGACGTTATTAGGATTGGCCTACGCCTTCAATGATCCGCTTTCTAAGATCGCGGGGATTGATATTCTTTCGGGGCTTCAAATGGGAGCTTTAGCGGGTCAAAACGTTGCTATTATTTCAGCATTGGTTTTATTTTTCTTTGTCGTTATATCACGTTTGACACGTTATACTAAAGTAGTAAGGCAACGAATGATTGCCGTTATCATATTTGCTTTTTTCGTTATTTTCTTTTGGATGTCTTTCGAACAAGGAGCTTCGTCTTTGGTAATATTTGCCCGCGATAATGTGGACCGTTCATTGGAAGGAAGCTCATTAACGATCTTTAATATCGTAAACATGTTGTTGACGATCGTTCCTTTGGCTTTAATCACCTATGTGGTAGCTAAGTTGACAAAACAGACTTACGGCAAAGCGCCACTTTCTAATGTGGTACAAGCAGTTTGTTTTGCTGGTATTTGGGGAATTGCGATCTGGATGTTGTACAGAGAATTCACGGCCGATGCATCGGAGATTACGGTCTCTTGGTTTTCTATTTTGAACTCTTTCTTTATTATTACCTTTGCGAATTCAATTTCTAAAATATGGGATTCAAAATTCAATCCTCCGGCAGCAGTTAAGTATGGACTTGGACTTATTGTGATGGCAATCGGTTTTGGTTTATTGGCTTTCGGTGCACACGGTATTCAAGAAGGGGTAAAAGTATCTATGGTTTGGTTGGTTTTAGCTTATCTATTCCACACCCTTGGCGAATTGTGCTTATCACCGGTAGGACTATCTTATGTATCCAAATTGGTACCAGCCCGTATGATTGCTTTCATGTTTGGAATGTGGTACCTAGCGATAGCCATAGGAAATAAACTAGCTGCGATATTGGGAGGAGAAATTGAAAATATTACCAAGGAATACTCGTTGAGTACATTTTTCTTGATATTTACAATTGTTCCGATTGTAGCAGGATTGCTTGTAATGATGTTACATCCGATTCTGAAAAGATTAATGCACGGCGTAAAATAATACGAAGATGCCTTCCAGTTTGGAGGGCATTTTTTACAATCAGCTATAAAAATCATGTCAACAGAGACACAAAAAACATTAGAAGAAGTTCAGAATTTTGAAGGTAAATATCCAAAACAGATATGGAGTTTGTTCTTCTCGGAGATGTGGGAGCGATTCTGTTTTTATGGAATGCGGGGTATGTTGGTATTCTTTATGATCACCCAATTGAATTTTGGTGAAAAGGAAGCTAATTTGCAATATGGAGCTACTCAGGCGTTTGTTTACGCTTTCACATTTATAGGAGGCTTGTTTGCCGACAAAATATTAGGTTTTAGAAAGTCCTTGTTTTGGGGCGGTTTGTTAATGATCGTAGGGAGCGTTTTACTTTCGATTGATACGCATCAGTTTTTCTTTTTTGGATTAGCCTTTATTATTATAGGTACGGGATTCTTTAAACCAAATATATCTACTATGGTAGGGGAGCTCTATAAGGACAATGATAATCGTCGTGATGCTGGTTTTTCTTTGTTTTATGCCGGGATCAATCTAGGTGCATTTTTGGGCGGTTATATCTGTGTTGCGATAGGTAAAGGCTATATGTTGAGTTCTGTGATAGACGAGGCACATCGTTGGAATGTGGCTTTTGGTTTGGCGGCTGTAGGAATGTTGATCAGTTTAATTAATTTTCAGTTCGCAAAAAGACATTTGGGGCCGATAGGTTTGCAACCTGGACATCCTGATGCAATTGTTAAGACCAAGGCTCTACCTAAATGGGCTGAATATGCGGTGTATATCGGTACATTACTATTGGTGCCTTTGATCCAAGTGATGGTGTCTAAGACGGAGTATACCGATTACTTCATGTACGTGATCGGTCCATTGACGTTGATTTATCTATTCTACGAAATGACTAAGGTGGAGAAGGTAGAACGTCACAAATTGATAGCTGCACTTATTTTTATTTTGTTTTCTATTGTCTTTTGGGGCATCTACGAGCAAAGCGGCGGTTCACTAAGTATTTTTGCAGCCAAGAATCTAAATGACGTGGCGCTAGGAGGTATGATTAAACTGGATCCAAATGGCGTTAACAATTCTGGAGGAGCATTTTTTATTATTCTTCTGGCCCCGCTCTTCGGCCTGATGTGGATCTGGCTATCTAAAAGGAAATTGGAACCTAATACTATCATCAAATTCGGTTTAGGGTTTGTCTTTTTAGGACTTGGATTTTACGTATTGTATATCACTCGTTTTTTTGCTATTGAAGGGATTACTTCATTAGATGTGTTTACACTCGCTTTGTTGGTGATTACTGTTGGCGAGTTGTGTTTGTCGCCTATTGGATTGTCTATCATGACCAAGCTATCGCCGTCAAGATTGCAAGGCATTATGATGGGAATGTGGTTTTTGGCTAGTGCCTATGGACAATATGTTGCTGGACTTATAGGGGCTAATATGGCCGAAGCTAAGGAAGGAGATTCTTTGATGGATAAGCTGATTACCTATACGGAAGGCTATAAACAATTGGGACTATATTCCTTGATCGCAGGAGCTGTTTTAATTTTATTATCACCTTATATCAAACGTTTGATGCACGGGGTCAATTAGATAATCCACAATCGTATTTTGAGGTTAAATTTGTTATTTTTGTGTTTTATACTTGTATTATATAGTGGCTGACAGTGTCGTAATAATTCCTACTTACAATGAAATTGAAAATATAGAGAAAATCATCCGTAAGGTGTTCTCACTTGAAGTCAATTTTCATGTTTTAGTGGTGGATGATGGATCTCCAGATGGTACAGCAGATGTTGTCAAGAGAATGATGACGGAGTTTTCTGGAAAGTTGTTTATCGAGGAGAGACGCGGTAAACTTGGATTAGGAACTGCATATATCCACGGATTTAGATGGTCCTTGGAACGGAGTTATACTTATATTTTTGAAATGGATGCCGATTTTAGCCATAATCCGGAAGATTTGATCCGTCTGCGCGAAGCAGCGTTGAACGGAGCGGATATGGTGATCGGATCGCGGTACGTGCGTGGCGTAAATGTAGTCAATTGGCCCATGAGTAGGGTTCTGATGTCTTATTTCGCCTCGGTATATGTACGTTTGATCACACGTATTAATATTCAGGATGCTACTGCAGGATTTGTTTGCTTCAATCGTAAAGTGCTTGAACGACTAGACCTTAATCAAATTAAGTTTGTAGGTTATGCTTTTCAGATAGAAATGAAATTTAAGGCTATACAATTTGGCTTTAATGTGGTGGAAGTTCCTATTATCTTTACAGATCGAACATTGGGGGTATCAAAGATGAGTACCAAAATCTTTAGAGAAGCTTTTTTTGGTGTCATACAGCTCAAATTAGAGAGTATTTTTAAACCGTATAAGTGATGAATGAAAATCTAGATCCGAATCCTGAAAAAATGAATCCTACCGACAAGGAGATGGAGCGGGTCTTGCGTCCGCAGGCATTTGATGACTTTACTGGACAGGCTAAAATTCTTGAAAATCTATCTATTTTTGTGCAAGCTGCTAAGTTAAGAGGTGAAGCTTTGGATCATGTGTTGTTGCATGGGCCCCCAGGACTGGGAAAGACCACGCTATCACATATCATTGCAAATGAAATGGGGGTAGGGATCAAGATCACTTCAGGTCCTGTCTTAGACAAACCAGGGGATCTTGCTGGTCTATTGACAAATCTGGACGAAGGAGATATTTTATTTATCGATGAAATACATCGTTTGTCCCCGGTTGTGGAGGAGTATTTATATTCTGCAATGGAGGATTTTAAGATAGATATTATGTTGGAGACGGGACCCAATGCACGTTCTGTACAAATATCGTTAAATCCATTTACATTGGTAGGCGCAACTACTCGATCAGGTCTGTTGACGGCCCCTTTACGGGCTCGATTTGGTATCAATTCTCGCTTACAGTATTATGATGCTAAACTCTTGACGACTATCGTTCAACGTTCGGCAAGTATATTGAATGCTGCAATAAGTGAGGAGGGGGCTTATGAGATAGCGCGACGTAGTCGGGGTACACCTCGTATTGCCAATGCTTTGTTGCGAAGAACCAGGGATTTTGCACAGATAAAGGGTAATGGAGATATCGATAAAGCAATTGCTCAGTATGCGTTAAATGCACTTAACGTGGATGAACATGGTTTGGATGAGATGGATAATCGAATTCTTTCTACTATTATTGATAAATTTAAAGGTGGCCCAGTAGGTCTTAAGACTATAGCAACAGCTGTTGGAGAGGATGAAGGGACTATTGAAGAGGTGTACGAGCCTTTTTTGATACAGGAAGGATATATTATGCGTACATCCCGTGGTCGGGAATGTACGGAGAGTGCTTACAAACATTTAGGAAAAATTCACTTTAATAAGGGAAATACCTTATTTTAGTTCGACAAATACGGTATACATATGATAAGAGGTATATTTTCACTTGTTTTAATCTTAGTTTTTTTTGGTGCAAATGCCCAACAAGGCTGTCCAACTCCATTTGGTGTACAGAACGAATTGAAAAGATACCATGTTGCTGGTGGAGTAGGAATGACTCGATTGTATGGCGATATCGCTCAACCGAGTACGTTAGGTAGAGCCTTTTTTATTAAGGGTGACTATCAGATAAAACGTGGATTGTATGCCGGTATCGAAGGACAATATGGTTCTTTGGAAGCGACTCCTTCTATCTTGGATCGTCGGGAGATAACCAATAATTATCTTGCGGGAGGAATTAATATAACATTTCATCCCTTCGAATTTTTTATTGCTCGTAATGCCTCTAGTCAATCTTTGACGCATGTGATCATGGATGCATTCTATGTTGGTGTTGGGGTGCTAGGTATTATAAATAACTATAAGCTTGTGCATAGGGACGAAAATTACGGAGAAGTTGGTTATGTAGGGCCTGTGCCTCCTGAAAACTATGGTCCAGTAGAAAGTTATAATGATAAAGGTATACCTGTCTTCAAGAAAAAAATTAATTCTTACACAAGACCTTCTGTCAATGTAGGGCTTGCAGTTCCTATCAATAGACGCTACTCTAAATCTGGTAGTTATTGGTCTGCTTTGGTTAATGTGCAACTTAACTTTGCTAATAATGATTTATTAGACGGATACATGCCTTACGATGCTGATTTCAATCGTATAGGTACGAAGAATGATATGTTTTCTATGTATTCGTTAGGAGCGAGGTATTCGTTCTAGATAGTGACTAATAATCAGGAGTTAGAGACTAGTGATTAGTTCGGTTCTAATCTCAACTTTCTAGTCTCTGTTTTTTTAGCTTCTGACTTTTAATTTCTTTAAAATCCGCATACCTCTGCTGGATAATGCTGGGGTACTATTCCGCTCTAGGTCAAATTGAATTTGGATACACAACTCATTTGCTAGCCATTCGTGTTTGGGTACGAGTGCCATGAGTATATCATATGCATTGCAGCGTACCGCAATGGGGCAGTCTATGTTACTTAAAATATGAAATGTCTTTTCTAATAAACTTTCTTCTTCTTGATCGAGGAAATTACTGTTTTTTTTAAGCTCTTTAGTGAGCTCAATCACTAGTTTGGATAGACTTCTTAATACACTCCAATTGGTAACTGTTGCATAGCTACAAAGAGTTATGTTCTTGTTTTGAAGGAGAAGGGGCCTATTGTTGATCAAAATATGTTCTAAAGCCCAAGCTGCACGAAATGAGGTCCTGCTGTGTGTTGTAGAGGTGCAGAGTACAAATAGTTCCTCGAGCGATATTGTTTTTAAGATTTGCTCATTAAGATCAGAAGCACCGTAGGAATACAGTGCTTCTGAAATAGTATTGAATCGGATTGAATCCATGGAATTAGCGTCTTAAAGGACGTTCTTTGTTGATTTCTGTCATGTCTACTTCATTCATGTTGGATGAGCCTAATAAATGTTCGCTGAAATAGTCCGCCATTTTCCAGAAGAAGTATTCGGTCATATCACCAAACGCATGTCTTTGGCCTGGCAATAGCACAAAATCAAATCGTTTATTTGCTTTGATAAGGGCATCTACCATTCGGATAGAGTTCGCTGGGTGGACATTGTTATCTATGTCACCAGTCACGATGAGTAATTTTCCCTTTAGATTTTTAGCCAATTCGGAGTTCTTTTCAATTTGGTAGTTGAATGAAGTGTCTCCTTTTGCTGAGACTTCTTCTTTAACGCCGTGATGGCGTTCGGACCACCATCTGTTATAAATGTTGTTTTCGTGGTTTCCCGCTCCGGATACGGCTACTTTAAAGAAATCAGGATACACTAACATCGCTGCTGTAGACATGAATCCACCACCTGAGTGCCCCGTGATTCCTACTTTATTGATATCAATGAATGGATATTTATTAGCAAGTTGTTCTGCAGCTACTTTTTTGTCTTCTAATCCGTAGTCTCTCAAGTTTCCGTAACCGTAGGTGTGGTACCACTTCGAACGGGATGGGTGTCCCCCGCGATTTCCCACAGATACAACAATGAATCCCATTTGTGCGAGACGGTCTATACGATCCATTCCTCTTCCGAAGCTTTTGTTAACGGCTTCAGTCTGTGGTCCTGGATATACGTACTGCACAATAGGATAAGTTTTCGTAGAGTCAAAGTCAAAAGGTTTGTACATGACCCCGTATATATCGGTGATGCCGTCTCCTGCTTTTACTTTGAAGGGCTCCGGGAATTTGTATCCGGCTGCAAACAGTTGTGATAGGTCTGCCTCTTCTAATTTCATGATTAGTTGTCCGGTAGCGCTATACAAATTGCTGACAGGTTTAGTATTGACACGCGAGAAGTTGTCTACGAGGTAATTTCCGCTTTCACTGACTTCGACTTGATGATCAAAATCCCCAGGAGTGATTAACTTTATCGAACCACCGTTCTTACTTACACTATAGTAGAAGGTATAATATGGGTCTATATTTTTTTCTTTGCCATTGGCTTTGAAAAATAGGGTGCCTGTCGATTCTTGGTATGCAGTTAGCTCATCGCAATGGAAATCGCCTTTCGTGATCTGGTGCAAAAGATTGCCCTGAATATCGTATAGGTAGAAGTGCCCCCACCCGTCGCGTTGAGACCAATGGATAAATTGCTTGCCATTGTTGACTAATTTTGGTGATTTAATGTCAAGGTATACGTTGGAACGTTCTTCAACTAAAGTACGTGTAGTTCCATCAACATTCACGGCAACGATGTCAATCTTTTTAAGATCTCGACTAGAGCGTGCTATGTAGAACTCTTGGTCGTTTCCTAACCAATAGTTGATGTAATGTTTACCTTTAAAATTGGCTTTGCTTGGATCTTTGCTCCACAGACTCAATGTCTGGTTTTTGAAAGCAGCTATATTGATCTGTTTACCTTTATGTGTACTGGTATCAAAAACAAACAGTTCAGACTCTGTTGAGTCATTTTCTCCTGGCATCAGGTATTTGTAAGTTTCTAAAGTCGGGCGTTTTCCTCCAACATTATTGATAACCCACAAATCGGAGATGTCACGACTATCTTTTTTGGAAGCAACGAAGTACTTTCCGTTTGGAGACCAGTTGAGACGTACCCCCTTCCGTTTTTTAAGTTCTTCTTCGTTTGTCTTTTTATCGGCAGTCGTCGTGCTGTACTGATCACCTCCCCAAGCGTAATATTGAACACCATCTGTGGTAATCTGATGCTCTACAATAGTCGAATCCTTTTCGTCTTTTGACGCCTTCAAATAGTTTGCATAATCCATCCAGTAGAGGTTATAGTTTTTCGCAAAATAAACGCGACTAGTATCTGGATTGAAGGAGGCCCAATTAGGCTTTGACTTTTCTTTGGTCGTATCGCTAATCTCTTTGAGTTGTTTAGAGATGATGTTGTACTCAAAATGAAAAGTTTTTTTCTTGATAGTATCTTTTTTGTTGGTTTGCTTTTTTATTTCTTCTTTGCTTTTTACGGTATCTTTGGTGCTTTGTACTTCAAAACGAATCAAATTTTCGTCGTCCATGAAGCGAAGATTTTGCAAGGATAGGTGTTGCGCATCAAAGGGGTTTTTAACAATAGAAGTTACTTTAGCCGCCATTTCTGAGTTATCAAAAAGATTGGTCTTTTTTCTTGCCGCAGGCTCTACCAAATACCAGTTTTTGCCCGATGACGTAGTGTATTCATACCAAAATTTGTCGCCATAGTTAATCCAGTTTGGCTTTATGTCTGTTGAAAAGATTAAACTTCTTAATTTGCTTGGAGCAAACTTAGCTGCTAGCTGATAGTTGGGCTTTACTACATTTTTTACTTCTTGAGCTTGACTCAAGCTAAAGCATAATGCGAGTAAGCTTAATAAATAGTACTTCATACCAAATGAAAATGTTAATAATTTAGGGGGCTAAAATATCCTTTTATTTAGCCAGAAACGATGGATAGCTGTAATATTTTTGATAGTTAATAGAACTTTTCGTTGAAATTAACTAAAAAGAGCTCTTTGGTAGCACGGGTGATCCCTGTGTATAACCATCTGAGAAACTCCGTATTGAGCATTTCATCAGTCATGTACCCCTGATCAACAAATACCAATGGCCATTGTCCCCCTTGAGCTTTATGGCATGTGATTGCGTAAGCAAATTTTAATTGTAAAGCATTGTAATAAGGATCTTTTTTGATCGCTTCCATTCGATTTTTTTTCTGTGGAATGTCTTCGTAATCTTTGGCGATGGACTCGTAGAGGTGTTGTTGCTGCTCGTAGGGTAGTGAGGGAGCATCAACATGTAGACTATCTAGATTTACACGGCAACGTATTGCGTCTCCTTCATTGTTGTCCATAAATTCAAGGTATAAGTCTGCAAATCGAAATCCATGCATTTCATGTAGATTGCTTACTTTTTTGATAACCGCTATATCTCCATTGGCAATAAAGCCGGTATGGCTTTCATCGTGTTGTTGTAACCAGTAATAGTTATTCTTGACAACCATGATTCGGTCACCGCCGGTTATTTCTTCTTCGCGAAAAAGTATCTGGTTTCGTATGTGTTTGTTGTATAAGTTTGCCGATTTGTTTGAACGGCATATCACCATGCAGTTTTCGGGATCGTACTTGTCATAGGCGTAATGCAATGCTTCGATAAGACGGTCACCATTCATCCTATAGATATCTTTAAAAGGTGTAGTGATAAATTTTGGAAAGGTATATTGTGGCGACTCTTCGTCGAAACGAATTTCATTTCTGATTTTGGTCGCATTGAATAAGATACCAGAGCTTTTGTCTTGACGTACGACATCGGTTAATTCATAGGTATAGGTATGCAGATTGAACTCTGATTGGACAAATTCGGGGTCTAAAGCAGGGCTTTTGGCTAGCCCTACGGGTGGAAGCTGTGCACTATCGCCAACTAGCATTAAGCAGCAATTTTTTCCCGATTGAACATAGGATACTAGATCACAGAATAAACCATTCGAAAACAACGTAAATCCTTCTGTTGTTATCATTGAGGCTTCATCGATAATAAATAATGTGTCTTCATGTAGGTTTTCAGCCAACTCAAAGTCCATCTGAAGCGAAGTTATGCTTCGTTTTCTATATATCTTTTTGTGGATTGTTAATGCGTTTCTTCCTGAATAAGCCCCCATAACTTTTGCAGCTCGTCCGGTAGGAGCCAATAGGACTGTCTTTTTTCGGATAGCCGGAAGGCTCTTGACTAAAGCGCTGATTATTGTGGTTTTTCCGGTACCTGCATAGCCCTTTAATATGAAGCAGGAATCATTGGAGAAGGTATGTATAAATTCAGCCAATAAGGAAAAGACTTCCTTTTGTTGGACGGTGGGGCGCCATGAGAATTGTTGTAAAAGAATATTGTTTATGAACACGCTCAAAGTTATCTAAAAAGGTTTGTCATTTCAATTGTAAAAGCTAATTTTGTTTGATTAGGAGTATTACCTTTACTTTATTTTTTTGACGAATGATATATATAGCAGACGATTTTCATCTCCACTATCTGGCCACATACACGCTTTGTATTCAGAGCGATTTTCAAAATGATCACCTCGTCGTGTTGGATGAAGAAAAGCAAGTTCTGGTTTACATGACTTACGATAATGTCAGCCCTTCAGCTGAGGCGGTGCGGATATTGAGTATGCCATTTCAGAACGTAATTGTCGGCCTTCCACATCAGAACTTAGTGTGGGTTCCTTCGGAAGTCTACCATGAGTCAGAGAAAGAGTTGTATACGAATTATTTTGTCGACTCGGAGGTGAACCGCATTATGTCTAAAGAGATTGCTGGCTTAGAGGTAGTGGCGCTGTATCAATATGATCAGTTGTTGTATAGTCGTTGGAAAAATTTATTTGCGGATGCTAGTTTCATCCCAAATTTTGAAGTAGTAATACGTCAGGTTCAGTCTAATATACCTATTCAGGGAGATGTACTAGGCGTTCATCTTTACGATGATCAGGCAGACATTTTTTTATTTATGAATGGGGAGCTGAAACTCTACAATACATTTGAGGTAGCTACTTCAGATGATTTGAGTTATTTTGTGCTTAATGTATTCAAAAACTTTGCTATAAAAAGTAAAGTGCCAAAAATTGTGTTGAGTGGTACGAACAAGGATTCGGAGTGGTTTGTTCGATTGAGCAGATATACAGATCATATCGAAATGATTAGACCGAAAGAGAAGTGGTCGGTACTTAATCTGGATGTCGAGCGTCAGCTGGAAGAGTTAAATGCTTTAACGGATAGTGTCCTATGCGTATAATAAGTGGTACTTTAGGAGGGATTCGGCTGAACCCACCAACAAATTTGCCCGTACGACCAACTACGGATATCGCCAAAGAGGCTTTATTTAATATATTGCAACAGTATGTGGAATGGGATACTGTAGAATGTTTGGATCTCTTCTGTGGGACGGGAAATATTTCTTTTGAATTGGCCTCAAGAGGGGCTTTAGGAGTACAGTCTGTAGATATCCACAGTAAGTGCTTGTTGTATGTTCAAGATGTTGCCAAAAAGCATGACTTAAAAATGATCCGTACACGGAAAGCTGATGTGTTTAAATTTATTCAAAGTTGTAAAGACTCCTTTGATTTTATTTTTGCAGATCCGCCTTACGATATTGGTCAATTGCCCCAGTTGCCCGAATTGATACTGTCGAATAATCTTTTGAAATCAGGTGGTGTTTTGGTTGTTGAGCATCCTTCTATGCGTAAGTTGGCAGATCACCCTTTACACGTAGAAACCAGGAAATATGGTAATTCCTCTTTTAGTTTTTATAAAAAACCATAGCAGTCATGAAAATAGCTCTTTTTCCAGGATCGTTCGATCCATTCACGTTCGCTCACAAAGATTTGGTAGATCGCTCATTAACTTTATTTGATAAGGTACATATTGCGGTCGGTGTTAATGCTGCAAAAAGTGGATTGATGGATTTTGAACGACGAAAGAAAGCTATACAAGCGCTTTATAAAAATGAAGAAAGAGTCGTTGTTGATCTGTTTTCAGGTCTTACAGTTGATTATTGCAGACGTATAGGTGCTAAATTTATCCTTAGGGGATTGCGAAATTCTAAGGATTTGGAATATGAAGATGCAATAGCTCAGAATAATCTCATATTGGCGCCAGAGATAGAAACCTATTTTTTGCTAAGCCGTAGTGGTACTGGTCACATATCTTCGACTATAGTACGTGATATATTAAAAAATGGAGGTCCAGTCGATAGCTTGGTTCCTCCTGAAGTAAGAGCTTTTTTGGATACTAAGTCCTGAAAAATTTTATTTTGTTACCTTTTATTTTTCCATTTCCGCCGTTCTTGATGATTAGTGAGGCAATATTTCTTTTTACCGCGATATAGGACTCTCTGTCTTTTACTTCAATTAGACCTATATCATCTTTTTTTAAACCTTCGATTTGAAGGATATAGCCCACGATATCAATCTTGTTCACTTTATCTTTTTTTCCGAAGGGAATGTATAGAGTAGAATACGGTGTGTTCTCGGGCAGAGGATACTCGTCTTCTAGTATAATTTCTTGTGTATCTTCCGGAAGGTAAGCAAAATTGTCATCCGGTTTTAACATAATGACTACCTCTCCCGTATTGTTCATTCGGGCTGTTCGCCCATTTCTGTGAACGAAAGCATCTTCCTTGTTTGGTAATTGATAGTGTATGATTGTGTCGATCTCAGGAATATCCAAACCTCTGGCTGCTAAGTCGGTCGTAAGGAGTATCCTATTGCTATTATTTCTGAATTTTAGGATGGCTAATTCGCGATCTCGTTGTTCTAATCCGCCATGAAACATATCGTGAATCAATTCTCTATCTTCTAGTAGCTCACTAATATGATCGACAGCTTCCCGGTGGTTACAAAAGATAAGGATCTTTTGGTTGCCAAGACTACATAGCAGTCGGAATAGTGTTTTTAGTTTATGTTGAGCTGGAGATACTGTTTTTTTGAAATGTATTGCGGGTTTGTTTTCTGCATCCGCCAAAAAGTCAAGTTTGACCGGGTTATGCAATGAAAGAATATTTGGAAATTGATCCAGATCAGTGGCTGAGGTTAAAATTTTTCGTTCAATAGCATGTGTTGCTGTTGTAATGGTTGCGAGCTGATCCTGAAAGCCTAACTCTAAAGACTTATCAAATTCATCTAAAACCAGCGTATGGATACCATCTGTCGAAAAATGAAAGCGTTCTAGATGATATATTATCCGACCTGGGGTTCCGATTAATATTGCGGGAGCTTCTTTTAGTGCATTTCTTTCTATCTTGGTGTCGTGCCCCCCGTAACAACATAATATTTTATGTCCTTTGATGACTGTTTTAACAACAGATTCAATCTGTAGGGCTAGCTCTCTGGTGGGGACAATTAATAATACCTGTACCTGATTCTTTTTGTTTAGAATTAACTGTTCTATCAACAGACTAAAAGCCAATGTCTTTCCAGATCCAGTCGGGGAGAGAAGTATAAAATCTCTTTCTGAGCTAAATTGAGACAATGTCTCTTTTTGCATTTTGTTCAGATCTTCAATCTGTAGTCTTTTTAAAAGTGTTATTAATTCCATGCTGCAAAGATACTTTTTTCTAAGTGTTTTTCTGAGAAAGCGTTTTATAGTTGTGATGTAAAAACTTTTTTGGCATAAGTTTTGATAAGTACTTAGTATTCATAATTTAGGTTAATAATTGGTTAGTTAAAAAGCCTTCAATCTCCCCGATTGAAGGCTTTTTTTTCTGAAAGTTTTATTTGCTTTAGCAGATTTGTACACCATGGATATTTCATATATAATTTCTATTTTTGAATTATAGAATATGTGTTGTATATTAGTGTTATTAATACACTAAGTGTTAGCTGTGTTTAAGTCATAACCTTATAAAAGAAAATGAGTTTAATTATCGATGTACATGCGCGCCAGATTTTAGATTCGCGCGGGAATCCAACAATTGAAGTTGATGTTACTACACAAAATGGTTTTGTGGGCAGAGCTGCTGTTCCTTCTGGAGCTTCTACAGGTGTTCATGAAGCTGTAGAATTGCGTGATGGTGATAAAAAGAAATACTTGGGTAAAGGTGTTTTGAAAGCTGTAGAAAATGTTAATACGACAATAGCGCAAGCTTTGGAAGGTGTTGATGTTTTTGAACAGAATGCAATTGACAAGATCATGATTGATCTTGATGGTACTGAAAATAAAGGTAAGTTGGGTGCTAATGCTATTCTAGGTGTTTCTTTGGCTGTTGCTAAAGCAGCTGCACAGGAATCTCGTCAACCATTGTACCGTTATATAGGTGGGGTTAATGCAAATACACTACCTATCCCAATGATGAACATTATCAACGGTGGTTCGCATTCTGATGCGCCTATCGCTTTCCAAGAGTTTATGATTATGCCAGTTGGCGCACCTTCATTCTCTGAAGCGTTACGTTGGGGAACAGAAGTGTTTCATAATTTGAAGAAAATCTTACACGACCGAGGTTTATCTACTGCAGTAGGTGACGAAGGAGGTTTTGCGCCGACCTTTGATGGGACTGAAGATGCTATTGAGACTGTATTGAAAGCTATTGAATCAGCTGGTTATATCCCTGGCTCTGATATCTGTTTAGCATTGGATTGTGCAGCATCTGAGTTTTATGTAAACGGTAAATACGATTATACGAAATTTGAAGGCGAAAAAGGCGCGATTCGCAGCTCCGAAGAGCAAGCTGCTTATTTAGCAGAATTGTCTGAGAAATATCCGATCATTTCGATTGAAGATGGTATGCAGGAAGATGATTGGGCTGGATGGAAGTTGCTGACCGAAAAAATTGGTGGACGTGTTCAGTTGGTAGGTGACGATTTATTTGTTACAAATACAAAACGTTTGCAACAGGGTATCGATACGGGTACTGCAAATTCAATATTGGTTAAAGTAAATCAAATCGGATCGTTGACAGAAACGATTAATGCGGTGACACTTGCACAAAACAGTGGTTATACTTCGGTAATGTCTCACCGTTCGGGAGAAACGGAGGATTTTACAATCGCAGATTTAGCGGTAGCGTTGAACTGTGGTCAGATTAAAACAGGTTCTGCTTCACGTTCTGATCGTATGGCAAAATACAATCAATTGTTGCGTATCGAAGAAGAACTCGGTGCAAATGCGAGATTTATCGGCAAGAATTTTAAATACGCGATCAAGAAATAATAATGTATTTTGATTGTAAAAACAAAAGGAGGCTTAAGCCTCCTTTTGTTTTTACAATCAAATTTTATAAGTTTAAAGGTAAAGTCGAATCATAGTGTTATTTTTGTGTCATGGAAAGAATAGTTTCGTTAGTTAAAAACCGGTTCCTTATATCTGGTGTTGCTTTTTTAATATGGATGTTTTTCTTTGATAGATACGATGTAGCGACGCAGATAGGTTATCAACAGGAACGAAATAAGTTGGAGCAAGAGAAAGCTTTCTATTCGTCAGAGACTGAAAATATCGAAAAAGCGATTAAAGATGCTCAGTATAATCCTAGTGAAATCCAGCGTATCGCCCGTGAAAAATATAAAATGAAGAAGGCGAATGAGGATGTGTATGTAATCACTGAAATCGATCCTAAGGATTGATCAGTTGATTCTTTTCCCTTTTTTTGATTAATCCCCAATTTTGCAGATTCTCTTTTTCTTTGGGTAGCATAAAGTAATCCTCCTTGCTTGTGTCTTTCTCGGCCTGTAGTTCATATGCATTCGCACCTTTTGATAAAGTGGATAGTAACAGGAACAATGAGGTGACTATCCATGCAATCAGATTTTTCATGATTTTATTTGTTTCGAGTGTTATTTGTTTCTGTTAAAAGTAATTCGAATTTGCAGGATCAGATCTATGTTTTAGATGAGCACTATAAACTTTTCGGTGAAAGGAGGGCTTCGCTCGGTAAAGAGCTTTTGATTTTACGTACTGATATTTAGTTTTTGAATAGCGGAAACTGGCGTGTATGGCATAGGGGATAGTCTTGTTATACTAAAGTTAGGGCGGACTTGAGCGGAGTTTAACGGACTTTTATATGAAGGACAGTTGGATGCGGGCGCATTCTTAAAAAATATGAGGCATAAAAAAAGACCAATCGAAAGATTGGTCTTTTATCGTACCTAGGGCGGGAATCGAACCCGCACTCCCTTAACGGGAACAGGATTTTAAGTCCTGCGTGTCTACCAGTTCCACCACCTAGGCAACTGAGCGAAAGACGAGATTCGAACTCGCGACCCCAACCTTGGCAAGGTTGTGCTCTACCAACTGAGCTACTTTCGCTTGACGTGCTGCAAAGATAGATAGAAAATTGAAAATGTGAAATTTTTTATTTCATATTGGTCGAGGTTTCTTATAAAATGCTCAATCTGTGTGAATTAATTTTTAATGAAATGAAGATTTTACTTGTTGTAGGCTGTTTATGCAAGGTTTTTGCTTAATTTTGAGGACTAAAACAATAAAAAGGATATGAAATATCCATGTAGCAGAACCGCACAGACACGGGTGAGATTACTTTGGATATTCCGTATGATGATTAAAAAGCAAATTAAATATATATGAAAGAATTCGGTTTACTGATTGTTTTTCTCTTTTGTCTTTCTTCATCTGTATGGTCTGATACATACCCAGAGGTAGTATTTGATAATAGTCTGGTTAAAGGAAGTTACGCTAAAAGCAGTGTGCAATATGCAGGTGCAAGCTGGGTGGAAAATGTGAATGGACATTTATTAGTCTCTGATACGTTGTTTTTTACACCAGGTAATGCTTTATCTCTTCGATATCTTTCGGAAATTGAAGGGCACTGGGAGGTTAATATACGTTATAGTAGGCAGAAATATCATTATCGCTTTTCAAATACTGATTTCTTGAGTATTCGTATATACGTTAAGTCTAAATTCACAGATGTGAAGGATTTACCTCGACTATATGTCAGCCAAAAAAATACAGTTTCTGATACATTAGACGTAAGTAAATATATAGATGATTTTGAAATAGGTAAATGGGTACAGATAAAAATACCAACAAAGGATTTTAAGATACTCAATACAGACGAACCAATTAATGGTATACATTTTATACAGCATGCAACATCCAAGGATATTCATCATGTCTTTATAGATCAGATTGAGTTTTTGCCTCAAAAATATTCTGAAGTGAAATTGAGTTCGAAAGCGGTGTTGACGGATGCTGTTGCTTATGACAGGATTGTTCATCTGAAATGGCAACTCCCTTTAACTCCAAGTATACGCTACATCAAAATTTATCGGTCTGAAGATGGTCAGGTATTTAAGCCGATAGGGATGAGACCGGTGCAAATGCAGTCTAGTCTTGATGTCGTTCCGGTGGTCGGACAAAAGTATTTCTACAAGATTACCTGGATGGATTATAATTACGGAGAATCATTATTTTCCACAATAAAAGAGGCTTCCACAAAAAAGTTAGATAATAGTGATATCCTAGATCTTATTCAGATGGCCCATGTCAATTATTTTTTTGAAAATTTCGATATTAATAGTGGTATGTATATGCCGTATAGGTCTAAGGATAAGGCGGTGGTTTCAACAAAGGAGACAGCAAGCGCTATTTTGGCTTTACTTATTGGTGTCGAACGGAAGTTTATCCCTAAACAGGTCGTTTTAAACCGTGTTTCTAAGATTGCTTACTTTTTGTTGAGATCTCAAAATAAATACGGTGTGTTTCCAGCGTATTTTGATGGACGAAAAGGTGTTCCAGAATATAGGAGGGGATTTTCTTCCTATGACGTTAATGGAACGGCCTCGCTTATAGAGGCTTTGTTGATCGCGCGACAGTATTTTTCAGATGAAAATGAATCTGAGAAAGATCTTCGAAGTAGGATAACTGCCTTGTACGATAGAATTGATTGGCAGAAGCTGGTAGTTGATGACCGAAGTAATATCCTTCGGTCGAAATTAAGCTTGATGGAAGATGAAAAATCCGGAGCTTCGAATAGTATGACATTGTTGTCCGGTACAAATGATGCAATCAATACTTATTTACTGGCAATTGGTGCTTCGAGGTATCCTCTGCCGGCATCTGTTTATACAAATGCTGTTTATAATACTTTTAATGCCTATCGGTATGAAGCGTTAGAGGAATTGGATACAGACATATATGCTGATAGTTTAGTTCATGAAGATTTGTCAGCTGGATTAACAGAGATTGTTCAGGTTGATTCAGTCACGAGATTTTCCGTTTTACAGCCTTCTACAAAATTTGGTGTTTATCTTCCTATGGGGGAGCTAGCGGGGAGTTTAATGGATTTATACAAACCTTTCCTTACGATTCAACCCAAGATCCTAAGCGACTCCGTGATAAATTGGGATGAAGTTTTGGCGTCGTATGTTCATTATGTAAAGCGACGGGATAATGAATTGGGAGTTGGAACTACTGATAGTGATATTTGGGGCTTTTATCAACATAGAGACAGTGTAGGTAACTACAGGATAAATCCTGCAATAGCACCTTCGTCTATTATTGCTGATCCAGAGCTAGGGATAGCGTCCGTATTAGCATTGTATGGACAGTATGGACATATACTGTTTACAGAGTACGGTTTTCGGTCATGGTTGGATTTGCGGAATAATGATGTCTCTGATGAATATTTAGCGCTGAATCAAGGGGCAATTGCAGTAATGTTGGAAAATGCAAAATCAGGATTTATTTGGCAGTTATATAAAGAAATTCCTGAATTGAAGAAGGCCCGAAGAGAATTGTTTTTAAAAGGCGAAGAGCAGAATGACTAAATTTTGCTATATTAGTTTATACTTTGAAGAATTGTATTTTTAGATAGATTGTTATTATATGAAGAAGATCTTTTTGTTTTCAGTAAGTGCCACGGTGTTGTTTTTTGCATCATGTAAGCAACAGCAAATAGTTGTTAATCCTGGTGCAGTAGTTTCGAAGGACGGTACAGACGATGGCTTGAAAAATGTAAAAAGCGAGTTTGAGGACGCGTCAAGAACCTCCGAAGGTATTAAGTTTACATTGTCATCTGATTTGTTGTTTCCCACTAATTCGTCGTATTTGACCGATAAAGCAAAAGTAGAGCTTACCAAATTGTCGAAGTTGATGAAGGAAGATAAGACTAAAAAAATAAGGGTAGATGGTTATACGGACGCGACAGGTACAGAGGAATATAATGTTTGGCTGTCCGATAAGAGAGCGGCTTCTGTAAAGAAATATTTAGAGGAAGCTGGTGTGTCTGGCGGGCGAATCAGTACAAAGGGATTTGGTCCATCTAAACCTGTGGGGGATAACAAGACTCCTGAAGGTAGACAAAAAAATAGAAGAGTCGAAGTTACGATTCTGCAGTAACAGCTAGCTGTTATAAGGTGAAGATAATAGAAAGGTTGTATATTGATTTATACAACCTTTCTATTTAAGGGATAGCTATCTCTCAATCCTACAAAATATATAATTGATCCGAAAATGGGAAGAAGAAGCACAAGTAAGATTAATAGGATACGATCTGTCGATTTTTGAGCGAAATCTCTTTTGAATATATCAATCAACGCTAGTACGGCAAAAATCAAAGGGGCTAGACCAGCAATAGCAAATACCGCAAGAAGTATCATTTCTTGTGTACCTATATTTAAAAAAAGTAAAATATGCATGATTCTTAGGGTTTTCTAATTGGTTTTCAAATTTAATGTTTTTTGAATAAAATACAATCAAATATTTATTGGTTTTTTGTATTAATAAAGAAATGAGTGTGGAAATAATGTCGATAATATCTAGTCTTATTTGCCTATTTTTGTTTTGATTAAGGGGGATAGACTATGTATATTATATTTGATACCGAAACAACGGGTTTGCCGAAAAGATGGGATGCTCCGATTACCGATACGGACAATTGGCCTAGATGCATTCAAATTGCTTGGCAATTGCATGATGAATTAGGGAATTTGATTGAGCATCAGGACTATCTCATAAAACCGGATGGATTCGATATTCCTTTCGATTCCGAGAAAATACACGGAATTTCTACAGCTTTGGCCACTGAAAATGGTGTACCCTTACAGGATGTTCTTGTTAAGTTTAATGAAGCACTCTCAAAAGCTAAGTTTGTTGTAGGCCAAAATATCGGGTTCGATATTAATATTATGGGGTCGGAGTTTTACAGGTATAATGTAGAGTCTCCTATGAGTGGTATGCCTGTCTTAGATACATGTACTGAGGTGACGGCGAATCTACTTAAGCTTCCTGGTGGACGGGGTGGACGTTTTAAGTTACCTAACCTAACTGAGCTCCATTCTTATCTATTTGGGGTACCATTTGCCGAAGCACATAATGCAACGGCCGACGTAGAGGCTACCACTCGATGTTTCTTTGAGTTAGTACGCCAAGAGGTTTTTACGGCGGAAGACTTACAAGTTGATACCGGATATTTTGTTGACTTTAAACAGCATAATCCTTCGGCAATTTCTACGGTCGGACTTAAACATATTAATCTTAAAGCTGCGTCTGATGCTATCCGTGCACGAGATAAATCTGGACAAGATATTGTTATTGATGAAGAAAGTCTGGAGGCGCTAAAGAATGCCGCGTTCGCACACCTGCATAACCATTCTCAGTTTTCAGTTTTACAGTCTACGATTTCTATTGGAGATCTAGTATCGGCTGCGGCAAAATATAATATGCCTGCTGTTGCACTGACGGATCATGGTAATATGATGGGCGCTTTTCATTTTGTGAGTAAGGTCCTCGCTCATAATAAAGATATCGAAATAAAACAGAAAGAAGAAATTGAAGCTGGCTTAGCTCCTACAGGGCAGCTTATTAAGCCTATTGTGGGCTGTGAATTTTTTGTGTGTGAGGATAGGAAAGATAAAACTAGAAAAGACAACGGGTATCAGATTGTATTTCTAGCCAAGAATAAAAATGGTTATCATAACCTGGCCAAGATGGCATCAGCGGCTTATACAGAAGGTTTTTATTATGTTCCGCGGATTGATAAGAGCATTGTAGAGAAATATAAGGAAGATCTAATAGTTCTTTCAGGAAACCTTCAGGGGGAGGTGCCGAGTAAAGTGCTAAACGTGGGAGAGAACCAAGCTGAAGAGGCCTTGATATGGTGGAAGCAACAATTTGGCGATGATTTTTATATTGAGGTGATGCGCCATGGCCAAGAAGATGAGGAGCGTGTTAATGAGACTTTAATCCGTTTGTCGCGTAAGCATGAGGTGAAATTAGTGGCGAGTAATAATACCTATTATGTGAATAAGGTTGATGCCCATGCGCATGATATTTTACTGTGTGTAAAAGACGGAGAAAAACTTTCCACTCCAAAAGGCAGGGGAAGAGGGTTCCGTTTTGGTATGCCGAATCAAGAATACTACTTTAAATCTTCTGAAGAAATGAAGAAGGCTTTTACTAATTTGCCTGAAGCTATTTTGACAATTCAGGAAATTTTGGATAAAGTCGAAATATTTTCGCTCAATCGGGATGTCCTCTTGCCTAAATTTGAAATACCTGCAGAATTTCAGCATGCAGAAGATGAAGTGGATGGAGGTAAGCGAGGTGAAAATGCGCTGTTGAGACATTTAACTTATGTTGGGGCCAGCAAAAGGTATAAGGAAATTGATGAGGTGGTAACTGAACGTTTGGATTTTGAATTGGCTACTATCGAACGTACAGGATATCCAGGTTACTTTTTGATCGTACAGGATTTTATTGCAGAGGCTCGTAAAATGGGGGTTTCTGTAGGACCAGGGCGCGGATCTGCTGCGGGGTCTGCCGTAGCCTATTGTCTAGGTATTACGAACCTAGATCCTATTCAGTATGATTTACTATTTGAACGGTTTTTAAATCCTGACCGTGTATCCATGCCGGATATTGATATCGATTTTGATGATGAGGGACGCGGTCGTGTCATGCAATATGTAATTGACAAGTATGGAGCATCACAGGTTGCGCAGATTATTACCTACGGGACGATGGCCGCAAAATCTTCGATCAAAGATACTGCTCGTGTTTTGGATCTACCTCTTTCGGATGCCAATGAGATTGCTAAATTAATTCCAAACTTGAAACTAAGCAAGATTTTCAATTTGGAAGAAAAGGCACTCAAAGAAGTGTTGCGTACGGAGGAATTAGATGCGGTCAATCGTCTGAAATCTTTGGCCGATGGCGCAGGACTGGAGGCTGAGACAATCAAACAGGCGAGGGTGCTTGAGGGCTCTATGCGTAATACAGGAATCCATGCTTGTGGTGTTATTATTACGCCGGATGATATTACCAATTTCGTTCCTGTTTCCTTAGCGAAAGACTCTGACTTGTATGTCACCCAGTTTGATAACTCGGTAGTAGAGAGTGCTGGACTGCTCAAAATGGACTTTTTGGGGTTAAAGACATTAACGCTGATAAAGGATACGGTCGCGAATGTGAAATTGAGACATGGTGTAGAATTGGATCCAGATGAATTTCCTATTGATGATGAGTTGACATATGAGCTGTTCCAGCGTGGAGAGACTATTGGGGTGTTCCAGTATGAATCTCCTGGTATGCAGAAATACATGAAGGAGCTGAAGCCTACTGTTTTTGCGGATTTGATTGCCATGAACGCGTTATATAGACCTGGTCCAATGGAATATATCCCTTCTTTTATTAAGCGGAAGCACGGAATTGAGCCCATTGTCTATGATTTGGATGCTTGTGAAGAGTATTTGAAAGAGACGTACGGGATTACGGTTTATCAGGAGCAGGTGATGCTTTTGTCGCAAAAGTTGGCTGGGTTCTCCAAAGGTGATGCCGACGTACTGCGTAAGGCAATGGGTAAGAAGCAGAAGGCAGTACTTGATAAAATGAAACCTAAGTTTGTCGAACAAGCGGTAGAAAAAGGCCATAGTGCCAAAGTGCTTGAGAAGATTTGGACGGACTGGGAGGCTTTTGCAAGTTATGCATTCAACAAATCCCACTCCACATGTTATGCGTGGGTGGCTTATCAGACAGCTTATTTAAAAGCGAATTATCCTGCAGAATATATGGCTGCTGTACTCTCTAATAATATGAATGATATCAAGCAGGTTACCTTCTTTATGGAAGAATGTAAACGAATGGGATTGCTCGTTTTAGGCCCGGATGTCAATGAATCGCATTATAAGTTTACTGTAAATGAGAAAGGAGCTATTCGCTTTGGTATAGGAGCTGTGAAAGGTGTTGGTGCAGGAGCTGTAGATACGATTGTGCAGACACGTAGTGAAGGACCCTATAAATCGATATTTGATTTCGCAAAGCGAATCGATTTACGTTCGGCCAATAAGAAAGCTTTTGAAAGTTTGGTGCATGCTGGCGGTTTTGATAGTTTTACGGATACACATCGTGCACAGTATTTTTATAAAGATGGTGACAATAGTACTGGGATAGAAAAGGCTATTAAGTTTGGCCAACGTTTTAAGGAAAATGAACAATCGGCCCAGGCTAGTCTATTTGGCGGAGGGGCGGCTGCCGATTTGCCAGAACCTGTCCTAGCGCCGTGTACACCATGGGGACTGATTGAAAAGTTGAAATACGAAAAGGATGTAATTGGAATCTATCTTACGAGTCATCCGCTTGATAACTACAAGTTTGAGATCCAGTATTTTTGTAGTAATACGGTGAGGGATCTACAATTGATAAATAAAGTCAAAGCCTCTGAGGTAGAAGAAGATGTATTATTGGATTTCAATAGAATCAAAAATAAGGAGGCTGTTGTTGGTGGTATAATAGCCAATGCTGCTCATCGGGTTTCTAAAAATGGTAAGCCTTTTGGTTCTTTTGTGATAGAAGATTATTCCGATTCTTATGAGATAGCTGTTTTTGGAGAGGACTATGTTAAGTTTAAAGGCTATTTGCAGGATGGTTATTTTGTCCAGATTCGAGGATTGGTACAGGAGCGTTTTAAGCAGGTGGGGAATTGGGGTTTTGAGATCAAGAGTATTCAATTACTGTCTGATCTACGTGATAAACTAGCAAAGAGTTTTACGATACAGATCGCTTTGCAGCAGCTTAACGAAGAGATGATCCGCGCGATTGATGGGCTGGTCAATGCGACAGTTGAAGAGGGAGAGTTACCCAATTGTAGTTTAAAATTTACAGTCATGGATTTGCAGGAAGGATTTCTTGTCGAGATGCCGGCTAAAACAACTAAAATAAAGTTGACTAATGAGTTGATAGATGAGTTGGATAAAATGGAGGGTGTCAAGTATAAATTAAATTGATAAGGTATAGATATTTATTACAATCCGATTAGATTACAATTGTGGGCAATTGATTATATTTGTATTAAATTATAAAAAGAGGATATTATTATGGCATTAGAAATTACAGATAGCAACTTTGAAGAGCTTGTTTTGAAAGCGGATAAACCTGTATTAATTGATTTTTGGGCAGAGTGGTGTGGTCCTTGTCGTATGGTAGGTCCGATCGTAGATGAGATCGCAAAAGAATACGACGGTAAGGCTGTTGTTGGTAAAGTAAACGTAGACAATAACCCAGAGATATCGGTTCGTTTTGGTATCAGAAATATTCCTGCATTATTGTATTTTAAAAATGGTGAAATTGTAGATAAGCAGGTTGGTGCAGTTCCAAAATCAGTACTGGCTGAAAAATTGGATAAGCAATTATAAAATTATTTAAAAATATATTTAGGAAAAGCACTCAGAAATGAGTGCTTTTTTGTGTTCTATACTTTCTTAACCTACATTAAGTTTTGGGAATGACAACCGTATTATCTTTGTAGTGTAAACTTAAGGAGGTAATATAAATGAAAACTGTAGAAAATATTTTTAACCCAAAGCCAGCCCATTTCGTAGGAGATGGATTTAGAGTTCATAATTTTATTCCGAGTTATGCTCCGATGTCAAGGATGAGTCCATTTATTATGTTGGATTATAATTCAACATATAATTTTCCACCAAGTGCCATCCCTAAAGGTGTAGGTGTGCATCCACATAGAGGTTTTGAAACGGTGACTATAGCCTACAAAGGACGTGTAGAGCATGGTGATAGTTCTGGAGGAGGAGGTGTAATAGGTGAAGGGGACGTACAGTGGATGACAGCGGCCTCTGGTGTATTGCATAAGGAATTTCACGAAACAGAATGGAGTAAAACAGGGGGGGATTTTCAGATGGTACAGCTTTGGGTAAATTTACCAGCTAAAGACAAAATGAGTGCGCCTAAATACCAGGCGTTGGTGCATGCAGATATACCTAAGGTAGAATTGGAAAAAAATGCAGGGATAATTGAAGTGATATCAGGAGAATATAATGGTATTAAAGGAGGGGCGTCTACCTTTACGCCTTTGCACATGATGAACGCTAAGCTTAACAAAGGAGCTGTTGTCGAATTTGATTTTCCAGCCCATTTCAATACAGCATTATTGGTTATCTCAGGGAATGTTACTGTGAATGATACATTTAAAGCTGCTACGGATAAAATGGTTCTATTTTATAACGATGGGGATAAATTCACTGTTAATGCGGATGATGATGCTATAGTTCTGGTGTTAAGTGGGGAGCCTATTGATGAACCAATTGCATCCTACGGTCCGTTTGTAATGAATACAATGGAAGAAATACAGCAGGCCTTTGAAGACTTCAATACAGGCAAATTTGGAAATTTGGAATAAATAAAAAAAAGAGCGGTATACCCGCTCTTTTTTATTTTACCTTATACATTTCTTCACGCTGTGCTTGTACAGCTTCTGAATTGATGTATTCGTCATAGGTCATCAGCTTGTCTATGATTCCATTGGGTGTTAATTCAATAATACGATTTGCGACTGTTTCCGTTAATTCATGATCTCGAGATGTAAACAACATTGAGCCTTTGAAATCTTTCATGCCGTTGTTTAATGCTGTAATGGATTCGAGATCCAAGTGGTTTGTCGGTTCATCGAAGATTAAAAAGTTTGCACCTTGTAACATCATTTTGGAAAACATACAACGCATCTTTTCTCCACCAGATAGAACAGATACTTTTTTCATAACCTCTTCGCCAGAAAATAGCATTTTACCTAAGAAACCGCGTATAAACTGCTCATCTGCATCTGGATTGGATGTGTAGCCTCTTAACCAATCTACAAGATTGTCAGATACACCGTCAAAATAGGATGAGTTGTCCATCGGCATATCTGCAGGAGTGATGGTAATTCCCCATTTGATATCCCCTTGGTAATCTGTATCACGACCGGAGATAATATCATAGAATGCCGAAGTAACCAAGGAATTGGCTCCTAATACAGCTATTTTATCACCTTTATTGATCATGAAAGTAATGTCTTTGAAGAAAACTTCGCCATTTACTGTCTTGCTCAATCCTTCTACATGCAACGTTTGATCTCCAGGTTCTCTGTTCATCGTGTTGAACATGATAGCAGGATATTTACGATTCGAAGGTTGGATTTCATCAATATTGATTTTATCTAAGGCCTTTTTACGTGATGTAGCTTGTTTTGATTTTGAGGCATTTGCTGAGAAGCGACGAATAAATTCTTGAAGTTCTTTTACCTTATCTTCTGTTTTCTTATTCTGATCTGCTCGTTGTTTTAAGGCTAGTTGTGAAGATTCGTACCAAAAAGAGTAAGCACCAGTATAGATCGTCATCTTTCCAAAATCTATATCAACAGTATGTGTACATACAGCATCCAAGAAGTGACGGTCATGGGAAACGACTAGTACGATCGCTTCGTAAGAAGCTAAAAAGTCTTCTAACCAAGCAATAGTCTTAATGTCCAGGTCGTTGGTAGGCTCATCGAGAATTAAAATGTCAGGTTTTCCAAATAAGGCTTGTGCCAATAAGACACGAACTTTTTGATTACCATCTATTTCTGAGACTAACTTATAATGGAATTCTTCTTTAATACCTAAACTGCTTAAAAGGGTAGCGGCATTGGACTCCGCGTTCCATCCGTCCATTTCAGCAAATAAGCTCTCTAGTTCTCCTGCACGCTCACCATCTGCATCAGAGAAGTCTTCTTTCATGTAGATAGCGTCTTTCTCTTTCATGATTTTGTACAGCTCTTGATTTCCCATCATTACAGTTTCTAAAACTGTAAATTCGTCGAAAGCATAGTGATCTTGACTTAAGACCGACATTCTATCTCCAGGAGTGAAAGAAACAGATCCTGTAGTTTGATCCACCTCTCCAGAGATGATCTTTAAAAACGTGGATTTACCCGCACCGTTAGCACCAATAATGCCGTAACAGTTTCCAGGAGTGAATTTTAAATTGACATCCTCGAATAGCACACGTTTGCCAAAACGAAGGGATAGATTGGATACATTAATCATGGCGCAAAGATAAGGTTTATTTTATTTACCAACCCTATTTTATGGCAAATTCGGTAGTGATGGTTCTCTTGAATTCGATCACTTCGGGCGCGATTTTAAACCCTTGTCCTCCAAAACCTTTGTTGTACGTATCTATGCGTTCGCCACTACTGTAACCTGTGGCATCGGTACCTGATCCGTCATTGGATAGGAATAGAAGTTTTCCTAGTCTGACATCGGCTCTATCGGCAATTTTATTCGCAGATTTTAATGCATCGTCATAGGCGATCAGGTCGGCTTCTCTAAGGATGCTGTCAGCCTTAGAGTGATTAAATTGAATCTGAGCGATGCTACTTATTTTTGTGTCTAATAATTTCGCGGTTAGCTCCGTGAACTTATTCAAATCATGAAGGACGAAATCTATAGTTTGTTGAGCTTGAAATCCTACAAATTTGTAATTGCTACCCACATATTGGTAGTCTTTGTTGGCCGATATACTACTGGTCTTGATATCCTGTTCTTTATTTCCAAAACTTTCAAGTATACGCATTACTGTATCTACAGTCGCTTGTGTCTCTCGAACGGCATCCACCATTTTTGGTTTTGAAAAACTAGCGTTGATGGTTAATGTAACTTGATCGGGCATTACGCGGATTTTTCCTTCGCCACTGACTCGGATACGGTTCTGATTTTCCGTATTACTGTTACTACAGGAAATAAATGTAGCAGTTGCAAAAATACATGTAATCAAAAGGGGAAGTGATTTGAATTGTTTTGCCATAATTTTATATTTAAATAAGGATGAAACTAGGCAATAATTTCCATAAATAATTTTACAGATTATACCCGATGTTTTTTTTGTGCACTTTGCTGGGGAATCGCTCCGCATATTGTAAAACCAACGTGTTCATGTAGAAGTTACTTATACATTTATCTGCTTCAGAAATAAGATCTTCAATTTGGGTGTTTTGATTCTCTACATGGATAAAACCAAATGCAGCTAACTGATCATCCTTAAAATAAATGTAAGATTTTTCATCTAAACACCTCCCTTGATCCATAATTAGAAAAGTACTGCGTTGTCTAATTACTGAATCTAATGCTTGGTTTACTTGGTCATTATAATCTTTTACAGCAGCAATGTTGTTGTAATCTACAGCTATTTTATGTTCTGGACGTACGGAGTAAAAATAACATAATTTTGGTGAGAGTTCATATTCATCCATTAATTTTAGAAGGAGCTGATTCGCTTCTATTGCACGTTCAAAATACTGTATCGCTTTGGCTTGCTTGTTGAATGTTGAAACCAATAAACGTTTGTAGCCTCGTTGGTCCTCGTATTCAAAGAGACCGAACTTAGGTTCAAACTTTTTTAACGCTTGATTGTGTATCGGCCAATGTTGCTTTATCATTTTACACTCCATGAGAAGTGCCATTAATTCGGTACCACTCTCTTGATAGTCAATGCGGTGAATTTCGTTAATGAATAATTGCCTTTTTTGAGAGCTATTATTTCCACTAAAGTGACTTAATACTCTCTTTTTTATGTTCACCGCCTTCCCTATATAGACTATTTTGTCGCTTTTATTCTTGAAAAAATAAATGCCAGCAGACTCTGGCAATTGCAAAAAGTCTTCTTGATTGATGTGAGTAGGTAATCTATGCTCTTTGGTGTTTTTTAGTGTTGTCCCAATAATTGACTCGGTATCGTTTTTTAGAAGTCTTTCGAATAGTGTGACCGTAGCCTCTACGTCGCCCATAGCGCGATGACGGTGATGAATCGGTATCTCTAGATTTTGACATAATTTGCCAAGACTATAGGAAGCTAGATTAGGGAAGATTTTGCGGGATAGGCGAACTGTACAAAGTTTTGGCGCCTTCCAGTCATAACCCGCTTTCTTGAGTTCTTGATTTATAAAAGAGTAGTCGAAATTAACGTTGTGTGCAACGAATACACGCTTCTGTAATATGCTGTAGACTTTTTTTGCAATATCACTGAATGATGGAGCATGAGCAACCATATCGTTATTGATTCCAGTGAGTGATTGAATATGATAAGGAATGATGGTTCCAGGGTTGACGAGTGTTTCGAATTTCTCTAAGACATGTTCTCCATTGTGTACTATAATAGCGATTTCTGTAATTCCATTATCCCCTGCATAAGAGCCTGTAGTCTCTATATCCACTATTGCATATTCCATATTCCAAAAATACTAATTATATTAGTTGGTAGTGAGCAGATTTTTATTAATTTTATTGTAATGAAAAAACGCTTAATATTCTTAATTGTCGGAGGCCTATTTTTGGGTAGCCTTTTTGCTCAAGGTCAAGGCAAAAGCTTTTACAAACTGCCAGTGTATGGTAAGTATTTTGAAACAACGGAGCAGTTTCATCGTGTTGATACTGTAAAATATGGAGATATGCCTACTGGCGTGAAAAAGCTGTATACGAATAGTGCAGGGCTATTTGTTACTTTTAGATCTAACTCTCCACAATTATATGCAAAGTGGTGTACCACAGATAAAAAAGTAGGACTTAACCTCACTGCTATAGCAAATAAGGGATTAGACGTCTATATCAGAAATGGAAAAGGAATGTGGCAATATGCTGGTTCTAAGGGGACGATTAACTCTTGTGAAGAATCCTTGATTTTAGAGGACCTTGATAATACGGATAAGGAGTTTTTAATTTATCTTCCGCTATACGATGAAACTAAATCTTTAGAGATTGGAGTGCAAAATGGATCTAGTTTTGCCCCTTTGTCTAATCCTTTTAAAGGTAATATCGTTGTGTACGGGTCTAGTATTGTTCATGGGGCTTCAGCTAGTCGTCCAGGTATGGCGTATCCTGCGATTCTGTCGAGACGTACAGGGTTTAATTTTTTGAATTTTGGGGTGAGCGGTAGTGCGAAAATGGAGAAGGGAGTTGTGCACATGTTGGGAGATACCAATCCTGATTTATTTATTTTGGATTGTGTGCCTAATTCTTCACCCGAACAAGTTACGGAACGGACATCCTATTTGGTGTCTTACTTGCGCGATAAACATCCGAATACACCGATCATTATGATTCCGTCAGTAGTAAGGGAACTTAGTCATTTTAATCAGAGCTGGGGTAAGCGTAACACGCAGCAAAATGACAATTGGAAAGCGGAATACGATAAGCTCCTTGCGAAAGGTATGAAATCGCTTTATTATCTGGATACTGACCGTTTATTGGGGGATGATCATGAGGCGACTACCGATGGTACACATCCCAGCGATTTAGGTTTCATGCGGATGGTAGCGGAAATTGAACCTTTCGTACTCGATGTTATCAAGAAGCACCAGATCAATTAATAAAGAAAAGGTCTAAGTAATTACTTAGACCTTTTCTTTCAGAAGAGTATTAGAACTCTTTTCTACCGGGATATTCTAGAAGTGCTCTTTCTAAGCAGATTAAAGCACGTTTCAAATCTTCTTGATTTAGGACATAGGCTAGACGAACTTCATTTAATCCTAGCCCAACAGTACTGTAGAAACCTGTTGCTGGCGCCATCATGACCGTTTCGTTTTCGTAAGAGAATTTTTCCAACATCCATTGGCAAAATTTATCTGCGTTGTCAATTGGTAATTTTGCTACAACATAAAATGCCCCCCCGGGGTTAGGGCAGAATACGCCATCAATTTTATTTAACCCTTTTACTAATGTATTTCTACGGGCTGTATATTCTTTTGAAACCGCTTCAAAATAGGAATCAGGCGTGTCTACGGCGGCTTCGCCTGCAATTTGCCCTTCTAATGATGGGCTTAGGCGTGCTTGGGCAAATTTTAAAGCAGTTTGATAAAGACCTTTGTTTTTAGTTATCAAGCAACCGATTCGGGCTCCGCAGGCAGAGTAACGCTTTGATACGGTGTCTAAAACAACAACATTGTTTTCAAGTCCCTCTAAGTGCATAGGAGAAATAAATTCACGACCGTCGTAGCAGAATTCTCGATAAGCTTCGTCGGAGAAAAGGTATAAATCGTGCTTGATACAGATGGCCTTTAACGCTTCTAATTCTTCACGTGAATAAAGATACCCTGTTGGATTGTTTGGATTGCATATCGCAATAGCTTTTGTTTTTTCGGTAATAACCTTTTCGAAATCAGCGATAGAGGGCAATGCAAAGCCATTTTCTATATGAGATACTATCGGTTTTATTATTATATCTGAAGAACAGGCAAATCCGTTGTAGTTTGCGTAAAAGGGTTCTGGAATGATGATTTCTTCACCTGGGTTAAGACAGGATTGCATGGCTATTGTGATAGCTTCGGAACCACCATTTGTAACCAAAATATCGGTAGGTTGTATATCGTATTCTAGTTTATTGTAATATTCTGCTAGTTTATTACGATAGGAGGCGGTTCCCTCAGAAGGAGTATAGGCCCACACTTTAAAGTCTATGTTTTTTAAAGCGTTTAACATTATCTCCGGTGTTTGGATATCAGGCTGTCCAATGTTTAAATGATATATTTTCTTTCCTTCCTTTTTCGCATGATCTGCAAAAGGAGTAAGTTTTCGTATTGGAGAAGCTGGCATATCCATGCCTTTTTGTGATATCTTTGGCATATAACTATAGTTTAATGTGTTAAAATAGTGTACAAAGATACGAAAAGAGAGGGTATAAAAAAGCCGTAACAGTTTTGATCGGTTACGGCTTTTTATATGCTTTTTGGGTTGTTGTTTTATTCAACGTTACCTTTTACGGTCAATGTCTTTACAGGAGTCTTAGTGTTTGACTTAACAGTAAACGATTTTGTGAAAGGGCCTTTAGTTGCTGCATTGTATGTTACTTTAATTTTACCGGAATCACCTGGTTTAATTGGAGCTTTTGAAAAATCAGCAACAGAACACCCGCAGGATGGAGCGACTTCAGAAACAATAATAGGAGCATCTCCACCATTAGTGAATACGAATTCATAGCTCGCAGGCTTGTTAAAAGGTATAGTGCCAAAATCGTGGGTTTCTTTCTCAAATTTGAATTCTCCAACTGCGACAGCCATCGCAGATAATGAGATGAAAGCAATTAATACTGTTGCTATATTTAATAAATTTTTCATATGTGTTTTGTATTATATTTTTATCTGTCATATGGAATACACATGATTGTTCGGTCTTCGCGCTTTACATGAGTAATTCATATTTTGTAATTAACTAGTTTTTGTATCTATAAATTGTATACTTAACTCTCTTCAATAGATATGCCAAAAGTAATTGTTTTATTTGAACATACTTTGACGGCAGTCTTTAACAACAATATTTTTACATTAATTGTTTGTCTATTGGACTAGAATATATGACTTGTAATTTAAATTATACCTTCTTTTAGCAGATCTTGGATATGTATTATGCCGGAGTAATCACCATTTTGCGTAATTAATAATTGAGAAATGTTATTTTCTCTCATTTTATGTAAAGCATTTGCAGCAAGTTCGCTTACCTCAATTTCCTTTGGTTTTTTAGACATGATGTCAGCAGCCCTTAATCCGGAAATATCGTCATATTTTTCTAGCATTCTCCGGATATCACCATCTGTAATAATACCTACAATCTGTTCGTTGTCAATGACTGCTGTGGCGCCTAGACGATGCTTTGTAATAGTTATTATCAGTTGTTTTATGGAATCCTCTTTGTGTACAAAGGGTTTCGCATTGAGGTTGGAGACATCACCTACCTTGAGATAAAGTTGCTTACCAAGCGCTCCGCCTGGATGGAATTTGGCAAAGTCCTGGTCTGTAAATTGTCTTGCGGTCTGTAAGCATACTGCTAATGCATCGCCCATTGCTAGTTGTGCGGTCGTACTTGTCGTAGGAGCTAGGTTATTGGGGCAAGCTTCTTTTTCTACCGTAGTATCTAGCACATAGTCAGATTGTTCTGCTAGATAAGATTTTGTGTTCCCTACAAGACCGATAAGCTTATTTTGTGTTTGTTTGAGAAAAGGAATTAAAACTTTTATCTCGGGGGTATTTCCGCTTTTAGAGATTGCGATGATTAAGTCATCTTTCTGTATTATTCCCAAGTCCCCATGTATAGCGTCAGCAGCATGCATAAAGATGGAGGGTGTACCCGTAGAGTTTAGGGTTGCAACAATTTTCTGAGCAATGATGGCACTTTTTCCGATGCCGGTTAGGATTACTCTTCCGCGAAGGTTTAGAATAAGGTGTATAACCTGCACAAAATCATCATTAATTTTGGTTGCTAAATTTAGTAGGGCTTGAGCTTCAAGCTCCAGTACTGCGATGGCCTCTTTTTTTATTTCTGAATTGCTTTTCACGGAAAATCTCCTTATTTTTATAATACAATTCACAAAAATAAGTTATTTAAATTTTAGATAGGTGACCACCTTCTAATTTTGTAGCTGCGCAGATGGAAATAGAAAAATCTTTGTACGACAATCTCCAAGAGTTCTTTGGTTTTGATACATTTAAAGGGGATCAAGAAGCCATTATTACTAACATTTTAAATAAAAAAGATACCTTTGTTATCATGCCCACGGGAGGGGGCAAGTCAATTTGCTATCAATTGCCCGCATTGATGAGCAATGGTACAGCTATAGTAATATCGCCTTTGATAGCCTTAATGAAAAATCAGGTGGATCAATTACGTGCTTTTGGGGGAACAGATAGTATTGCACACTTTTTGAATTCTTCGCTTACAAAAGGTGAAATTACCAAAGTAAAAAGTGATGTTACTGAAGGCAAGACAAAGTTACTTTATGTCGCTCCTGAATCCTTGTCGAAAGAAGATAATGTACAGTTTTTGAAAAATATAAAGGTTTCCTTCGTTGCTGTAGATGAAGCCCATTGTATTTCGGAGTGGGGACATGATTTTCGCCCGGAGTATCGCAAGATACGTTCGATTATTAATGGAATAGGCGAGGATATCCCAATTATTGCGCTGACAGCTACCGCTACTCCAAAAGTACAGTCTGATATCCGAAAGAATCTACAGATGAATGATGCTACATTGTTTAAGTCGTCATTCAATCGTTCTAATTTATTTTATGAGGTTAGAAGTAAAAAGAATGTTGTGAAGGAGATCGTTAAGTTTATTCGTGGAAACGCTGGTAAGACTGGGATAATATACTGTTTGAGTCGGAAGAAGGTTGAGGAAATTGCGGAGGTGTTAAATATTAATGGAATTAAGGCTCTTCCATACCATGCTGGGTTGGATGCTAAAACCCGTGCTGATACGCAAGATAAATTCCTTATGGAAGATGTTGAAGTAATAGTCGCTACAATAGCTTTTGGAATGGGGATTGATAAGCCGGATGTACGTTATGTTATACATCACGATATTCCAAAGTCTATGGAGGGATATTACCAAGAAACGGGACGTGCTGGTCGTGACGGAGGTGAAGGAGTCTGTGTATCGTTTTATTCCAAGAAGGATGTTGAGAAGCTGACGAAATTCATGAAAGATAAACCTGTCTCTGAACGTGAGATAGGTACGCAAATTCTTAAAGAAGTTATTGATTACTCGGAGTCGTCTGTTTGTCGCCGAAAACAAATATTACACTATTTTGGAGAAAAATTTGATGAAACGGGTTGTAATAGTATGTGTGACAACTGTCGTGCACAAAAGATGTATTTCGATGCGGAAGAGGATCTTATAAAAATGTTGAGTTTTATCAAAGAAGAAGGGGATAAATTTGATGACCATCATATTATCAATGTGTTTTTGGGACAGAATAACCAACCGATTTCTTCTTATAAACACGACGATCATAAGTTATTCGGTTCTGGCAAGGAACAGGGGGTAAACTATTGGAATTCCCTAATTCGACAAGCGGAACTCGCAGATTTTATAAAGAAAGATATCGACCATTATGGGCTACTCGCCCTGACAGAAGACGGTAAACGTTATCTCAATAATCCATATGCTATTAAGTTTATCCTTAATAAACCTATGGAGGCTGCTGATGAGGATGGGGCCGAGGAACCAAAGCAATCCTCAGGAGCTCTTGATACCGAACTGTTGGGGATGTTGAAAGATCTACGTAAGAAAATTGCCAAACAGAAGTCTTTGCCTCCATTTGTCATTTTTCAGGACCCTTCGTTGGAAGAGATGTGTACCCTATATCCGATAACAATGGAGGAGATGAAACAAGTGCATGGAGTAGGTGCTGGTAAAGCGGTGAAGTTTGGAGCTTCCTTTGTGGAATTAATTAAGGGTTATGTGGAAGAAAAAGGAATCGATAGACCCCAAGATTTAATTGTCAAAAGTACGGCAAACAAATCTGCGTTGAAAGTAAGTATTATTCAGAATATTGACCGAAAAATAGGTTTAGAAGATATTGCTTCATCTAAAGGAATCACCTATGAAGATTTGCTGAAGGAAGTCGAGTCTATTGTGTATTCCGGAACGAAACTCAATATTAGTTATTTTGTTGATGAAATGATTGATCAAGATAGGCAGGACGAAGTGTATGATTATTTTAAATCAGCGGAGGTTGACTCTATCAAAGAAGCTTTGGCTGAGTTAGGAGAGGTAGACTACACGTATGAGGATATTCAACTTATGCGGATCAAATTTATATCAGAATTAGGAAATTAGGAAATTAGGAAAAAGATGATTGATAAATATTTGCCAGAGATCAAAAATGGCGGTTCCAAGCAGTTCTTTTTGATGGCTGGACCTTGTGCAATTGAAGGGGAAGAAATTGCGTTTCGAATAGCGGAGCGGATTATTCGTATCACAGATTCGTTGGGTATTCCCTTTATTTTCAAAGGGTCTTATAGAAAGGCAAATCGTTCAAGGATTGATTCTTTCACAGGGATAGGCGACGAAAAAGCACTTAAGATTTTAGAAAAGGTGGGACGTGAATTTGGGATACCTACGGTAACAGATATCCATGAAAGTCATGAAGCTGCAATGGCAGCAGCCTATGTTGATGTTTTACAGATTCCAGCATTTTTATGTAGACAGACAGAATTGTTAGCTGCAGCAGCAGAAACAGGGAAAGTGGTTAACATTAAGAAAGGACAGTTTTTATCTGCTGAGTCAATGGCATTTGCTGTTGATAAAGTTAAAGATTCTGGAAATGATAAGGTGATCTTGACGGATAGAGGAAACTCATTTGGTTATCAGGATTTGATAGTAGATTTTAGAGGTATCCCGACGATGCGTTCTTTTCAAGTACCCACCGTAATGGATTGTACACATTCTTTGCAACAACCTAACCAAACAACGGGAGTAACTGGAGGGAAGCCCGCTTTGATTGAGACCATTGCTAAAGCTGCTATTGCAGTGGGAGCCGATGGTCTTTTTATTGAAACACATCCTGACCCTGCAAATGCAAAGTCTGATGGTGCAAATATGCTACATTTGGATTTGCTTGAGGGACTGATGCAAAAACTGGTACGTTTACGTGAGGCGGTCATGTAGGAGAAAATAGCAAGATGATGTTTTCGGTTTGTTGTTGAAATTTTAAACAGTAAAGGCGTTTTTTAGGAACGCCTTTACTGTTTAATTTATTTTCGGATTTTTTAGAATATTTTTTAAGTTTCTCCTAAAAAATACTTTTATTTACAGAATAAATGACAATTATAACAGCTATCCTTAATTAATGGAACATCTTATTTCGACTATTTCAAGTTATGTTTGGAGCGATTTTTTTATTTACTTCTGTTTGTCGATAGGCCTTTATTTCTCTTTGCGGACAGGATTTCTTCAAATTCGTTACTTAAAAGAGATGGTTCACCTTCTTTTTAAGAAGAAGAAGTCGAAAGAGGGAATATCTTCGTTTCAAGCTTTTGCGTTGGCAATCTCTGGACGTGTAGGTACAGGTAACATCGTTGGTGTTGCTACAGCCATATTTATGGGAGGGCCCGGTGCTGTCTTTTGGATGTGGATCATAGCGTTTTTGGGATCTGCCTCTGCTTTTGTAGAATCGACTCTAGCGCAGGTTTATAAACAAAAAGAGGGTGGAGAGTTTAGAGGTGGGCCGGCTTATTATATAGAAAAGGGATTGGGGCTAAAGTGGTATGCAGCTTTGTTTGCAGTAATAACTATTTTGAGTACCGGATTTCTACTCCCTGGGGTTCAGAGTAATGCAATTAACAGTACGATAACAAATGCATTTGAATATTCCAACACTGTGATTTCTTTAGGTAGTTTTGATATGACTGTAAGTTGGGTGGGAATTGTAGTCGTACTATTACTTATAGTTATTATTATAGGTGGAGTGAAGCGATTGGGACAAGCCTCTGAGTTTATTGTACCATTTATGGCTGGGGCTTATATTTTAATGGCTTTGATTGTTATCGGTATGAATTTTATGCAGATTCCAGCAATTTTCAAACTTATCTTTACTTCGGCGTTTAGCTTGGATGCAACTTTTGGAGGGGTGGTTGGAATGGCAATCGCTTGGGGAGTTAAGCGAGGTATCTATTCAAATGAAGCAGGGCAAGGAACAGCTCCTCATGCCGCAGCTGCGGCCGATGTACGTCATCCTGCTCAACAGGGATTGGTGCAGGCTTTTTCAGTATATGTAGATACGCTCTTCGTCTGTACAGCGACTGCCTTGATGATATTGTTTACCGGTATGTACAACGTTGCTAACAGATTTGATCAGTCTGGCCATGTTGTATCTTTATTAAAGGAAAATATTACAGGGGTTGCTGCTGATGGATTTACACAGGCTGCAATCTCACATCATTTTCCGGAATTTGGTAATCAGTTTGTAGCTATCGCTTTGTTCTTCTTTGCTTTCACGACGATCATGGCTTACTATTATTATGCCGAAACTAACGTGGCTTATATCGTGAAGGGTAAGAATAAAAAGACTGTTATCTGGGGATTGCGGATTGTCTTCTTATTTTCAACTTATTTTGGTACAATCAAGACAGCAAAGCTGGCTTGGGATCTAGGAGATATTGGTGTAGGCTTGATGGCTTGGGTTAACTTAATTGCTATTGTCTTAATGAGTAAGACCGCAATGAAGGTGTGGAAAGACTATGTATCAAAACGAAAACGTGGAATTGAAGACCCTGAGTTTGATCCTAATGAACTTGGTATTAAAAATGCAGATTTCTGGGAAAAATAGGAAAAAGGTAATTTTTACTACTCCTTTTCCTATTTCCTAATTAATCCCACCAATACATGTTGTAGCAAATATTAAGACAAATGCAATAAAGAGTAGCATTAAGAAAGTGGTATAAGAGAGCTTTCTCATAATATTAAGTTTGTTTAAATAGTGAAGGTATAATTGCAAATAGTGTGCCACAGGTTGTCTTATCATTTATGTGTATAAAATATCGTATATAAATTTTAGTTTTGTGTGCAATTTAGTGATTTATATAAAATGAAATATCCATATAACGGAACTGCACACACTCGGATGAAAATATCCGAGCTTCCGAGCTCAGCGAAGATAATTATTTACATATGAACAATAAACACAAGGAAAGGAGTAAAGCCTGGGCTCTATTACCGTTAATCGCATTTGTATTAATCTATTTTTCAGCTTCTTTATACCTTAACGACTTTTACGCGGTACCAGTACTTGTGGTTTTTGTCCTGTGCTTATTTATAGCTTTTATTCAATATCCAAAGAAATCGTTCTCGGATAAATTAAAACACTTTTCTTTGGGTTCGGGTGATGAAAATATATTGGTAATGATTCTTATTTTCCTGTTAGCAGGCGCTTTCGGTAGTCTATCTAATTCAATAGGCGCAATTTCATCTACCGTTAATTTTGCTTTAACTTATGTATCACCTAGTTTTATTATTTCAGGAATCTTTTTGATATCTTGTTTTATTTCTATTTCATTAGGGACTTCTGTGGGGACCATAGTTGCTCTAGCACCAATAGCAGTAGGATTTGAATCACATGTCCCGGGAATAATGGCGCTAGCCTTAGCTGCTGTTGTAGGAGGGGCAATGTTTGGGGACAACCTGTCCTTTATATCTGATACAACTATTGCTGCTACGCGCACACAAAATATTGGCATGAGGGATAAATTTAAAGTGAATTTTGCCATTGTTTTTCCCGTGGCGGTATTGGTCTCCGTGATATATTATTTTTTAGGAGCGCAGTTCGAGCAGAAGATAAATTCGGTAAGTGTTGCTGATTATGAATTGATAAAGATAGTCCCGTATCTTGTTGTTTTTCTTTTAGCAATATTTGGATTGCAGGTTATTTGGACCTTGAGTATAGGTGTTTTGGTCGCATTAGGGATTGGTTTACTGAGTGGAGATATTAGTTTTCTAAATAGTGTTGCTGCTATCAACCAAGGATTTGCTAGTATGTTTGAACTTAGTTTACTCTGTTTAGTTATAGGAGGAGTGGTCGGTGTGATCCGATTTAACGGAGGAATCAATTATTTGCTAAATACAATCCTTGGAAAAATTAAGACAGCTAAAGGAGCAGAAATGGGGATTAGTGTATTAACTGCACTTGTGAATCTAGCTCTTGCTAATAATACGATTACCATTGTGATTGTAGGGCCTCTTGCAAAAGAAATATCTAATAAATTTTCCTTAAACCCTAAGAGGGTTGCCAGTATTCTAGATACGACCTCATGCTTTATACAAGGAATAATTCCTTATGGAGCACAGATACTTGCAGCATTAGCTGCTTCAGCAGCTGTTTTTGAAGTCGGTACTGGAAAAACTGCTTTGTCACCGTTTGAACTGATTCAATATTTATACTACCCATTTTTCACAGGCATTGCAACACTGCTATTTATTATTTTTTCTAAACGAACAAAAGGTGATATCGCCAATTAAACGTAAAAAAGGAGCTTATAAGCTCCTTTTTTATGAATTCTATATCTTGATGATTAATGTTTGAAATGTCTAACACCAGTGGTTACCATTGCTATTCCTTTTTCATTAGCCATGTCAATAGATAGTTGATCTTTGATTGATCCGCCTGGTTGCAATACGGCTACAATGCCCGCTTCCGACGCTATTTCTACGCAATCCGGAAAAGGGAAGAAAGCATCGGATGCCATAGATGAACCTTTTAAGTCAAATCCAAAAGCATTAGCTTTTTCGATGGCTTGTTTTAATGCGTCAACACGAGAAGTCTGTCCAACCCCTGAAGTTATTAATGTGCCATTTTTGGCAAAGACTATCGTATTTGATTTAGTATGCTTTACAATTTTGTTAGCAAAAAACAGATCCTCTAATTGAGTTGATGTAGGTACAACAGTCGTAACAGCTGTCATTTGTCCTGGACCTTCGACAGTGTTGTCTTTATCTTGCTGGATTACTCCATTTAGCAAAGTTTTGAACTGTTGTGTTGGTAATTCAACCTGTTTACGTACTAAGATGATGCGGTTTTTCTTTTCTGTTAGTATTGCTATAGCTTCTTCTGTATACGAAGGAGCGATGAGCACTTCGAAAAACAAGTTGTTTATTTCTTTCGCTGTTTCGCCATCAACTGTACCGTTTGTAATCAATACGCCACCAAAAGCTGATACCGGATCACAGGCCAAAGCAGCGATCCACGCCTGTTTCACTGTGGGACGGGAAGCAACTCCACACGCATTTGTGTGCTTTAAAATAGCAAATGTAGGTTCTTGAAATTCATCGATGATCGCGACAGCCGCATCAACGTCAACCAAATTGTTATAAGAAAGCTCTTTCCCGTTCAATTTGTCAAACATGGCATCAAGATTACCAAAGAATACGCCTTTTTGATGAGGATTCTCTCCGTAACGTAATACTTGAGCCTTTTGCTCAGACTGCTTGAATACTTCTAGAGGTTCAGTTTGGTTGAAATAGTTGAATATTGCCGTGTCATAATGCGAAGATGTATTAAAGGCACGCTTAGCAAATGATTTGCGTTGTTCTAGTGTAGTTGTCCCTTCTTGATTTGCTAAAATATCTTCTAATTCTTTATAGTCATTTTTGGAGGAGATGATGACAACATCGTTGAAATTTTTTGCTGCAGCGCGAATTAGAGATATTCCCCCAATATCGATTTTTTCGATAATATCTTCATCAGCTGCACCTGAAGCTACCGTTTCTTCAAAAGGGTATAAATCGACAATTACCAAGTCGATTTCGGGAATTTCGAATTGTTCGAGTTGTTTCTTGTCATCTTCTAATGGACGGCGGGATAAGATACCACCAAATATTTTTGGATGTAATGTCTTAACTCGGCCTCCAAGTATAGAAGGGTAGCTCGTTAAATCTTCAACACGTTCTACTCCAATTCCTAAATCACGGATAAAGGCTTCCGTACCGCCTGTAGAGTAGAAAGTAACTCCGTATTTGTTTAAAAGTTGGATAAGGGGGGCAAGGTTGTCTTTGTAATAGACTGAAACCAATGCATTTTTAATCTTAACAGGATGATTCATTATTTTTTTCTGAAAGTGTCAGTGTTTTATTGCCATCAAGAACTTTTTTGCCTGTTCCTAAGTGGTGTATGAAAGTTTTTATTTAAAGTTGCAAAGTTACAAAATTCTGTATTTAATCCCTATTGCTATGTTTTAAATTCGTGTAAAAACGAAAACTGTTGTCTTAACAATACGTATGAAAGCTAATCGGGCCAAACTTCTTCACTAGAGAAAGCTTGGCCCGATTAGTTTTAATTGTACTTTTTTATAAGGTTTTCTATTACTTTAGGGTAGTGGAGATGTTCGAGTTGTTGTCCGTTAAATTTCAGAATCTCTAGTGTATCCCCCTTTTCAACCTTGAAACGGCCTTGATAAATAATTTCCCCTTCATCAAAATTTTCATTCACAAAATGTATTGTGATACCATGTTCATCATCTCCGGATAGGAGGACAGCATTGTGAACACGATCACCATACATCCCCTTTCCTCCATGTTTAGGAAGGAGACTTGGGTGTATATTGATAATTTTGTTGGGAAAGGCACTTAGAAGATTTTGGGGAATCAACCATAAAAATCCAGCTAATACCACCAAGTCGATCTCTAATCTTTTTAGGAGAGAAACAACTTCATCGGTTTGATAAAAGTCATGTCTGTCAAAAACATGTGATGGGATTTCAAAGTTGTCCGCCCGCTGCAATACATAGGCATCAGGATTGTTACTTAATACTAACGCGACTTCCGCATCATCAGAATACTTGAAGTGTTCCATGATTTTTTGCGCATTAGAACCTGAACCGGAAGCAAAAATAGCTATTCTCTTTTTCATTGAATAAATTGTTCTTTTACGTAATGGAGCTCTTATTTTGTAATACCCCAAACTTAGCTAAAAATCTTGGTCTTTACGATTCTTGCCTTTAAAAAACTGGATATAACAGGGGTAAAAACATATAAAAAGCAAGACTATTTTGTGTTTATCACTTTACTTATAATCTGTGCACTTATCTGATCCACAGAAAGAGCTGAATTGGACAAAACAATAACTGCAGATTTCTCATCTGGGATTAGCGCAAAGAATGATGAGCTACCTCCTGTTCCCCCGTTGTGCCAGTATTGTATCACATCATTTGTCATATTCATATGCCAAGCCAACCCAATATCTGTTGAAGGAGGCAGATAATAGGTGAATTGTCTGGTAAGAGCAAGAGCTTGTTCTAGTTTGCTTTCCGGCATTTTGAATTGTGCCTGAGCAAAACGCAACATATCGGTGATTGTTGATTTTAAAGCCCCTGTTGAGGCATAAGCCTGCCATTGCCACATAGGCACTTCAACACCTGTGCTGTTGTAAACTTTGGCCGCATGCTGCGTTTTCAAATTCACCTTTTCCACTGTATTGGCCATTCCCAATGGTTGCGTGATGATTTCTGTTAAGTATTGACTATAGGTCTTTTTTGTAATCAAGGAAATCAATTCACCCAGTAGCGCAAAGCCCGTATTACTATACTCAAATTTATCACCTGGATCGCTTTCGGGTTTTATATTTTTTAAATAGGAAAATAGCTCTTTACGGCCATAGCTCGCATAAGGATCGAGCATCGAGAATTTTGGCGTTTTATCCAGATTCGCTGCTAATCTAGGAAGTCCTGAAGTGTGATTAGCCAGGTGTTTAAAGGTAATCTTATGTAGGTTAGGGTTTTGCGTTAAAGAGTCTGGCAGGAATTTGGTAATGCTGTCGTCTAGTGTTATGACCTGATTTTCCACCAGATTAGCCAATAGTGATGCGGTGAAGACTTTTGTAATCGAACCTATTTCGAAGAGTGTATTCTCTTTAGGGATAGAAAGGGAGTCACCTTTAACAGTCTCACCATAGTAAAAGGTGTTGATTTTTCCCCTGTGGATTATACCAATAGCTAGTGCCTGGGCATTTTTTTGTTCAATATATGTTTTCGCTATTGAATCAATAAACTCATCCAGTGGATTCGTTTTAAGGACAATTGATTTTACATTTTCCTTTTTTTCTATCACTATCTCTTGATCCTGAATCTTAAATAGGTCAAAATGGAACGTACTATCTGTTTTTAGAAAGAGAGAGGCTTTCTTTTTGCCTATAGTCAGATTATAACCGGCTATACCATTGTTAAATGTTGCTGGAATTACTTCTTTGATCTGTCCAAAACTGTAAAAGTATTGTAGTGCTATTTCCAGATCTTTAACTGGAATATTTTTTTTAAAATCAAGACTAGCCATCGCATAGATAGAATCAGTTTGCTGCGTGTTAAAGAAATATTCTATTCTATTGTACACTAGTCTATTACTCTTTTCTACAGGAGACTGGGGATATACAGAAGATACATAGAATAAAGTAATAAGCGCGTATATTGCATTTTTGATCATGCTACAAATCTACAAAAACAGGAAGTTATAATCCAATTGTTTGTTTTAAGCGTGCGTAGCCTGATTTACTGATGTTAACTTTGTCCCCATTTAAGAGCATACCTCTATAGCTTTCTTTTTCCATCGGTTCAATCTTAGCTAACTGATCTACTTTGATAATGAAAGATCGGTGTACTCGCACAAATTGTTTCGCGTCCAATTGTTTTTCGAAGGAAGACATTGTTTTGTTCTTTAAGAACATACCTTCTTTAGTGTGGATTTTGACGTAATCGTCATAGGCTTCCAGATATATTACCTGTTGAACAGGGATCAACTTGATTTGTGTTCCATTTTTTACTACTATGCGCTCCAACACATCTTCTTCGACTTCTTCTTGGAGATTTTTTATTGCTTTTTGTGCTTGATTTGATCCGTGAATATTTCTGAATTTTTGTATAGCCTGTTTAAATCTATCTTCGGATATAGGTTTCAGTAAATAGTCGACTGCAGATTTCTCAAAGGCTTTTATGGCAAACTCTTCAAAAGCAGTGGTGAATACAACATGTGGCATGTCATCTACAATCTCTAGCATTTCGAATCCCGTCAATTTGGGCATTTGAATATCCAGAAAAACCAGGTCGGGTTTGTGTTGGTGTATTGCTTTGGCTCCTTCAAAGCCATCGCCGCATTCTGCTACAACCTGAATATCACCTTCGTTTTCTAAATATCCTTGCACGATCATGCGTGCTAGAGGTTCGTCATCAATTACAATTGCTTTAATCATGTTGAGGTATTTTAATGGTTGCTGTAAATTGGTTTTCTTTTTTTCTAATGCTTAATAAGTCTGTTCTACCATAAATTAAGAACAGTCGTCGTTGTATACTGGTTAGGCCGAAGCCTGTTCCTTTTGAATTATAAAATTGGTCGGAATCGTATGGATTTGTAATTTCAATGGTCAACATGTGCGGTTCCATACTGATAATTGTTTCTATTAAAACATCTCCTGTCACATTGTATAATCCATGTTTGATAGCATTCTCCATTAGTGGTTGAACAATCATACTTGGTACCTTGGCTGTTAATACTTCTTCTGGATATATAAAAGTCGTATTGAGTCGATGACCAAATCTTACTTTTTCAATTTCTAGATAGAGTTCCAGATGTTTGATCTCATCAGTCAATTGTATAAGCTGTTTGTCGTCTTTTCTCAAAGTTCCTCTTAAGAAATCAGATAGTTGGAATGTCATCTTTTTTGCCAGATCAGGTTTTACAGTAATCAATGCAATAATTGAGTTCAAACTGTTGAAAAGAAAATGAGGTTGAAGCTGTTGTCTCAAATTGTATAATTCAGCGTCCCGTACCAGTTTTTCAGATTCTTCCTTTCTTTTTTTGTTTTCATGATACTCTTCTTGAATATTCCAAAAAATATTTATGATCATCACACACATTAATAGAAGGAAGTTTATTATAAAACGGTAGGGAAGACGTTCGTAATAGTGATTGATAGACGGGTTGTCAAAAAATCGGGTTGATGAAAAAAGCGATATACCTAAACTCAATATAGTCAATATAATACAGATAACTGTAATCTTAATATATTGGTTTTTTTTTGGCATGTAAAACTGCATGGAGCTGAATATCAAATAGCAGCATGCTGTGATGGATAAAGCTCCGATGGCAGGTTCTACAGGATTGACTTTAAGGGGATGAAACTCCCACCACAACAGAAAGTAAGACGCTAGAAAGTAGAGTACAAAAATAGTCCAGGCACTGATGTGCATCAGCATGTTTTTTGACTTTAGTTTAAACATAGTTGAGGACATAGATTAGCGTTTAGCTATTTTTTATTGTTAAACTTCCGAATATAGAAGTACCGGTAATGAAAAGTTTTTTATTTTCATCAAACGGATGGTTGATGATCACACGTCTATCATCACTTTCGCCCATAATAGATGAGACGGAAGGCGATACAGTCCAGTGCGGAGGAACAATAATTTTAGTGCTACCAAACAATTGAAAGACATCAATGACCGCAGGCTGATTGAGATCTGCCTGTAGCAAATTAACTTCGGTACTGCCGAAAATATTTGTCATCGTACCCCCTAGAAAGTTTTTTGACAGTACTATTTTTTTTGCACTTCCAAATATAGAGTCTATTTTTAAATAATTCTCCGCGTAGTAAAAGGCACTCCCTTTAGGGGCCCTTTGATCATGATATGTGTTTTCGTCATTGAAATTCTGCGTATTGGCATGTGGCGTTTCATGAGAAGAATGTTGTTCTATAACGTCAATAACTCTTTTGTCCCAATCAAATTCATCTGTGGGATGTTGAGGTGTGTTGTCAGGAGGAGTCATTGGTATCTCAGGAACTTTACGATTTCTATTAATTATGTAAACACCTAGTATTATTGCTACGGCAGGAATCAATATTTTTCCTGGATTAAAATCTAGCATTTCTCTCAGCAGGAATACTCCACCGATGGTGATAAGAATAAGAGAGGATTTTTTTTGAAACTTCGAATTCACACCTATTACAAGCCCAATAATAATCAAGATCATTTGCCACCCAAATATCCATCTAGGGAATAGATAGCCGAAGTCTAAGTTTTTCAATAGAAGAAAGAGACCGAACAATATGATTATGGCCCCAACTGTAGTTGAACTTTTATTATTATTTGGTGGTAGTACTGGCTTCTGTTTCATGTTGTCTGTTGTTTCCATTTCAATATTATTTATATCCCAAAAGTACTCACTTCATACATATAGCTGTATTGCTATTAGGTATATGATTTCTCTTGTTCGGTAAATGGCTTCATTTAGTCGGTGAAAATAACACACTTCTTACGGGAATTAAAATAATGTGTGAAAAATACATATTTTTTCAATAAAATTTGGATGTTTAAAATTAATTATTATATATTTATGGAATTAAAAAATAGGATTTAAACTTAAATACTTAACTAGACTAATGGGAGATTTTGAAAACAAAGAGCGTGAAGAAGTATTTTCAAAAAAGGTGAGAGCTGGAAAACGTACTTATTTTTTTGATGTAAAGGCTACGCGATCAAATGATTACTATGTGACTATCACTGAGAGCAAGAAGCGTTTTGAAGATGGTCAGTTTATCAAGCACAAGATATTCTTATATAAAGAAGATTTTGAGAAATTTGCAGAAGGACTTACGGATGTTGTAGAGTACATCAAATCAAATCAAGAAGTTGTTGAGAAGAGATACGAGCCTAGTCAAGATGATTCTGCATACGAAGGTAATGAAGAGTTTGTAGAGAAGAATAATTACTCATTCTAATCAAAAGCTTTTCAAAGGTTATAGTGAGCCACTTTAATGAAAGTGGCTTTTTTCTGTATTATATGCACGATGAAAAAGATAGGTGGATTTTCTATGTTCGCTACTGAATAGTGTATATTCGTGGTAAATATGTTGCAATAATCTTTACGGAAGCAAATAGGTCTTTTTATATTTTCGTGAATATTTTTTTAAATAAGTTATGAACAAGTTGTTTAGTGTTTTTTTTGCTTTGTCTTTTTTGGTTCTACAACAACCAGTCGAAGGACAGACCAAGCGTTTGAGTTTCGATGAGTCTTGGGGACGAGGGTATACGGTTACCAAAGCTATTAATGGTTATATCGGTTGGGCTGATAAAGAAAACTATCTCGAGTTGGATCAGTCTGACAGAAAAACTTATAAGGTGAATGTTAAGTCTGGCAAAAGGGAGTTATATACGCCGCTACCCAGTAGCGATATACAGGTTTTTGTGAAAGAAAAGGATATTTATATTAAATATGGTCAGGAAGAAGCAAAAAGGATAACTAATTCGCCTGATAAAGAAGAACAAAATCCAACGTTATCACCAGATGGTAAACGTATTGCGTTTACCAGAGCCAGCAACCTGTTTAGTGTCAGTGTTGAAGATGGCAAGGAGCTTCAATACACCAATGACGGCACAGATGTAATATATAACGGTTGGTCCTCTTGGGTTTATTACGAAGAAATACTAGGGAGAGCTACCAACTACAAGGCCTTTTGGTGGTCCCCTGACAGCAAAAAAATAGCTTTTATGCGTTTTGATGATTCTAAAGTGTCAATGTTTCCTATTTATGTTTCAAAAGGTCAAAATGGTTACTTGGAAGAAACTAGGTACCCGAAAGCAGGACAGAATAACCCCGAAGTAAAGGTGGGATTTGTGAAAGCGGAAGGATCGGCCGTTACTTGGGCAGCATTTAATGAAAAGGACGATCAATATTTTGGACAACCCTATTGGAGCTTTAACAGTGAATCTATCATGGTTCAATGGATGAATAGGGATCAGAATAACTTGAAATTTTACGCAGTAGATCCTAATACCGGATTGAAGAAGGAAATTTATGATGAGGCGCAGGCTACCTGGATTAATTTAGATCATGATGAGCGGATTACTTATCTAGGCGATAATAAACATTATATCTTGAAATCTGATAAGACGGGTTGGGCACATTATTACTTATATACATTAGAAGGAAAGTTGTTAAATCCTATTACGCAGGGAGATTGGCAAGTGACTTCCTTAGCACGTATTGATGAAAAGAACAAGGTTATTTATTTCACAGCCCGAAAAGAAAATTCGGCGACGATGGATTTATATAGAGTGGATTATTCTGGAAGGAATCTGAAACGATTGACTTTTGGTGATTTCACCCACAATATTAGCGTCTCTCCAGACGGGAAGTATTTCATTACAAACTATTCCAACGTAAGTACACCAACTAAGGTGGCCTTAGTGGATAACCAAGGTAAGGTATTGAAAGAATTAGCAGACGCTAAGTCGACAGATTTTAATAACTATAAAATTGGTAAGACGGAGTATTTTACGATTAAGTCCGAAGATGGTAAGTTCGACCTTCCTGTAGTTATGACATATCCCACAGATTTTGATGAGCAAAAGCAGTATCCTGTTATCATGAGTATTTATGGTGGGCCAGATGCAGGTACTGTCAAAAATACTTGGAAAGGTACATCGAATCAACATTGGGCAAATGAAGGTGTTATCCAGATCGCTTGTGACCACCGTGCTTCCGGGCATTTTGGTAAACAAGGAGTAGCGCTCATGCACAGAAATCTTGGCTATTGGGAGCTGTTGGATTATATAACGGTTGCCAAATGGTTAAAATCCAAACCTTGGGTTGCAAAAAACAAGTTGTTGATTACAGGGCATAGTTATGGAGGGTATATGACTTGCTTGGCATTGACAAAAGGAGCCGATTATTTTGATTATGGTATATCCGGCGCGCCTGTTACAGGTTGGGAGTTATACGATACGCATTATACAGAACGTTGGATGGATACGCCTCAAGATAATGCCGAAGGGTATAAAAAGGGGTCAATTCTTACTTATGTAGACAAATATAAAGGTGGTTTAAGGATTATGCATGGTGATATGGATGATAACGTGCATATGCAAAATACCATACAGTTAGTTGACGCGTTGACTGATCGTAATGTTCCGTTTGAGTTAATGATTTATCCTGGAAGTAGACACGGATGGAATAAATCTAAAGTGGCTTACGACTTCAGAGAACGCGCTAGGTTCTATTATCAATATTTATTAGAAAAGCCTTTACCAAAGGAATTTAAATAAGGTTTTTATTTCGTTATAAATGAATTTAAATTAATGAATCTATACTCACCGTTTTGCATCACTTTTGTCTAAAAAGTGATGCGTTTTTAAAAGGTGATAGTATATATCTGGAAAGTAACGTGGTGTATCTTTTTACTGATCTTTTTGAGGAGCAAAAATGATATTGTTTTTATATAAAGCTAGCGAGTTTCTCAGGATACTGATGTGAAGTAGTTGGATATTGATTGGTTGTGCTCTAAAGCTATTGTCTTAAGTGATTACAGCAGTGTATTTCGATCCGTTCGAGAATATGTTTGTTTTAATATGGATAACTTATGTTCCAATAGCAATATTCTCTAGAATAGAAGTGGTTAAAAAGATTTGGTTTCGGTTGATGTAATCCAAAAAATATATCATCTTTGCAGTATTATCCGTTTATATGTTAGAATTTTTAAAGGAAAGTACGTTTAAAGCAAATGATGTGTTTTTCAGAGCTTTGAATATTTTGAGAAAACACTACGTCTCTGTCGCAGGATTATGTTTTCTCTTGTTTGTGACCAATAATCTGTCTACATTTTTGGCGACATATCTTAGCGACAGTACAGGTAGCGCTGTAAAGGTTTTATTGCTTTTGGTTTTTGTCGTTTTGTTTTTTGGGTTACAACTGATCTTGATTAAAAGAGCCATACTACTTGCCAATCATGTGGAACATGCGGAATTAGTGACTTATATCCCGTCTGTAAAGCAGTTTTTTAACTTTTTATTGGGACTCATTACTTATTCTATTTTGACCAGTTTGATTTACTTGGGCTGTTCTATTGTATGTATGCCTTTGTTGTACATGAATGTAGATATGGATACTATTTTGTGGGAGATCAACCCATTGTTGACAGGTATTGTCATGATGTTGGTTTTAATTCGTATATCTTTCTTTCCTTTTTTTATTTTAGAAAAGAATTACAATGTACTTAGAGCGGGAAGACTGAGTGTAGCTTTTACAAAGGGAAATGTTGTAAATCTATTGATATTGATGTTGGTTCTAGCTTCGGCTTATATTCTGCAATTAACATTTGAATATTTTGACTCTCCGCTATTGGCTAAGATCTCGAGCTTATTGAATACCTTTATCGTCATTCCTTCGGTGAGTTTGGTTATGGCAGTGGCTTATGTCGATATGATGAAGGAGTATAAAGGGAGTGATGATCCAGAATTATTGAAAAATATTATTTAAGTAAAAGGATAAGTGGAGAAGAAGAAAAGTGTAGCAATATTAGGATCAACTGGTAGTATCGGGACTCAAGCCCTCGATGTTGTTAGATCTTTCCCCGATAAGCTTGAAGTGGCTGCATTGACCGCTAGTAATAGTGTCGATTTGCTGATTCAGCAGGCATTGGAATTTAGGCCAGAAGTCGTTGTCATTATCAAAGAAGAGTACTACAGTCAAGTGAAGACTGCTTTAGTTAATACGGCATGTAAAGTACTTGCCGGCGAAGAGGGATTGATTGAGGCCGCTACATTGGTGGGGGTTGACGTCGTTCTGAATGCTATTGTTGGGTCAGCTGGATTGCGACCTACGGTAGAGGCTATAAAGTGTGGTAAAGATATTGCCTTAGCAAATAAGGAGACGCTCGTAATGGCTGGTGAGTTTGTCATGGATCTTGCTCATAAGCATAAAGTCAATATGTTGCCTGTAGATTCAGAACACTCTGCTATCTTTCAATGTCTAGTAGGTGAAGATAATGCGATTGAAAAAATATATCTTACGGCATCAGGAGGGCCATTCCGGGGAAAGACCGCCAAGGATCTTGCACAAGTAACACGCGAACAGGCCCTGAAACACCCAAACTGGGCTATGGGGGCAAAGATCACGATAGATTCCGCTTCGTTGATGAACAAGGGACTGGAGGTAATTGAAGCCAAATGGCTGTTTGATCTGGATCTTTCCCAAATTGATGTTATTGTACATCCACAATCTATTATACACTCCATTGTACAATTTGAAGATGGTTCTATGAAGGCTCAAATGGGAGTGCCTGATATGAAGCTACCCATTCAATATGCGCTGACCTATCCTAAGCGATTAAAGAATGATTTTAAACGTTTTAATTTTATGGATTATGCTGAGCTAACTTTTGAACGGCCAGATTTCGGTACCTTCAGAAATCTAGGATTGGCTTATAATGCATTGCATGAAGGAGGAAACAGATGTTGTGTATTAAATGCGGCAAATGAAATTGCGGTTGAAGCCTTTTTACAGGATAGAGTGTCATTCTTAGGGATGTCGGATATTTTAGAGGAGACATTATGTCAGATTAGTAACCTTGAAAAACTTAATTTAGAGGATTACATAACTTTTGATAAAGAAAGTAGGCTTGTGGCACGAGATTTAATAAGTAAGTTGAGAAACTAAAATTTAATAGATGGGAACATTAGTAATGATAGGACAGGTGATTTTAGCACTGTCTATTTTAATTATATTACACGAACTAGGGCATTTTTTGGCCGCCCGTATGTTCGGTATCAAAGTTGAAAAATTCTATTTGTTTTTTGATGCTTGGGGTGTTAAACTGTTCAAGTTCAATTATAAAGGATGCGAATATGGTATAGGCTGGTTACCTTTAGGTGGTTATGTTAAGATATCCGGTATGATAGACGAGTCTATAGATACGGAACAGATGAAAACAGAACCTAAACCGTGGGAGTTTCGCTCTAAACCAGCTTGGCAACGTCTTATCGTTATGTTAGGTGGAATTATTGTTAACGTGATTGTGGGTATAGTTGTCTTTTGGATGATTACTTTCAAGTATGGAGAGGCTGATTTTGATAATACAAAATTGTATGGTATAAAACCCGGTATTATAGGACAAAATATAGGACTTAAAGATGGGGATAAAATTATTGCTGTAAACGGTAATAGGGCAAATTTATTCTACAAGGATTTGATGACCTCTGATGTCTTAATGGGAGACGCGACCTTGCAGATCGAAAGAGCTGGAAAGACATTGGATATTGTGCTACCTGCTACTATGCTAAATGAAATAGCCGAACATAAACGGAATGAGTTTGTAACTCCCCTATTCAAAATGCTACCTATAGATTCTGTTTATAGAGAATCCCGAGCCGAAAAGATGGGCCTATTGAAAGGGGATAGTATTGTTGCGATCAATGGTGTTAAGGTAGATCGGTTAGATGTTTTTCAAGATGAAGTAGCCAAGAACAAAGGAAAGGAGATTAAGCTGGAGGTGATACGTGGAGTAGATTCTTTGCGGTTGATTGCTGCTGCTGATACTTCATCGATTTTAGGATTTATTAATTCCCAGCCTGTAGTGAGGCGTAACTATACTTTTGCGGAATCTCTTCCTATTGGTGTCAACAAAGCTTTTTCGGTAATAACGGATAATATTAAAGGGTTTGGTAAAATATTCAAAGGGGAGGTTCGTGCAGATAAGGCTCTATCTGGACCGGTAGGTATTGCCAAGATGTTTGGGAAAGAGGTGGATTGGATGCGTTTTTGGACACTAGTGGGTACGCTATCCATGGCTTTAGCATTTATGAATCTTTTGCCTATCCCTGCGTTAGACGGAGGACACGTAATCTTCTTATTGGTTGAGATGGTTCAAGGAAAGCCATTAAGTGATAAGTTTTTAGAGACGGCCCAGATGGTGGGATTTTTTATACTGATCGCACTGATGCTCTTTACCTTTGGAAATGATATTTTAAAGTGGTAAAGTTTTTAACAGAATATTAAATTATGGAGAGCCTGTATAATATATATAGGCTCTTTTATTTTAGGTAGTTCTTGATAAGTGCTATTAGGGAGATCAGGACAGGACTTGGATTGGAGTTTACGTAAGTCATAAGAATTTGAGTGTTGATATCCGTAATGTTTTTAATATCGACGAAGTATACTTGAGAACTATCGTAATCTTGTTGAACTGATTTTGGTACTATAGCTAGCCCTGCTCCATGACCGACTAATTCTAATATCGATTGCATCGTATTACATTCATGAATTATCGAAGGTGTAAAGTTAAGTCTACCACATATCTCTAATACTTTTTGATAATAAATAGGAGCATAGTCACTATTATATGTTATAAAATGTTCGTTGTTAAAATTGATCTTATTTATGGCTTGTAAGTGAGCCCTAGAGCTTGGTGTTGCCAAAACGAAACCATCTTCATATAAAGGCACTTGGCAGAATCCCGAACGAGTAATAGGAGCTCGTATAATACCTATATCGAGCTTACCTTCCTCTAGAGCCTTTAATTGTTTTTGAGATGAAATCTCAAAAAGATGTATTTGCAACAGCGGATACTGTTCTTTTGCAGATTTTAGTATTTCGGATATTTTCTTTTTAGAAATGGAACTAACATAACCGAGACTAAAGACGCCACTTTCGGCAAGATGGATCTGTTTACAGCGGTATTTTACTTTTTCTAAATGACTTAGTATATGTTCGCATTCTGTCAAGTAATATTCTCCTGCATCTGTCAACACTACTCTTTTGTTACTTCTTAAAAATAACTGAACTTCCAGTTCTTTTTCCAGCTCTTTAATCTGTCGACTAAGTGGGGGTTGAGAAATGAAAAGTCTTTTGGCAGCTTTTCCAAAATGCAATTCTTCGGCTAAGATCTTAAAATATCGGAGGTGTCTAATTTCCATGATACCTAATGGGTATTGATGATTAACAAAAATAGTATTTTTAAGGTATTATAAGCTTCTGTAGATTTGATTTTGTTATAAGAACCAAAAGATGAACAGAAAGTCTACATTGAAAGAAATTGAAGAACGTTTTGATCAAGATGTCGAACGTTTTTCAAACTTGGAAACAGGGCAAGCGACTACGCTCGATGCGACATTTAATATGACACTATTTGCCGAGGGCATAGTGGCAGCTTATCCCAAACTGGCTTCGGTCTTGGATATCGGTTGTGGAGCTGGTAATTATGATGTTAAGCTATTGACACATATTAAACCACTCGACATTACTCTTGTTGATTTAAGTAAACCTATGCTCGATAAAGCACGCGAACGTGTAGAAGAGCTTAATGAAGGGGGCAAGGTGATCTGTTTGCAAGGAGACTTCAGAAATATAGATATCCCAGAAGAGTCGTTTGATGCCATTATCGCTACTGCTGTACTCCACCATCTTCGTGAAGACGAAGATTGGAAACAGGCTTTTACCAAGTTCTATCGTTTGTTACGAAAAGGGGGGAGTATTTGGATTTTTGATCTTGTGGAGCAAGTTACTCCTGCGCTGCAACAACTTATTTATAAGGAAAAGTATGGAGATTATCTGACATCTCTACGTAATGAATCTTATCGTGATCTTGTCTTTGATTATATAGAAAAGGAGGATAGTCCCCGATCATTGATGTTTCAGGTTGATTTGTTACGGCAAGTCGGATTTTCTAAAGTGGATATCTTACACAAAAACTTGTGTTTTGGAAGCTTTGTTGCTTTTAAGTAAATGCAATTGTGTAATGTTATTTTTTGTTAAGTGTCTATTGATCATTTCGTTTGTCCAATAAATTGATTTAAATTGTAGAATAAATCAGAGGTTATCATCATCTCTATAAACTAATTAAACATTATGAGAAAATTATTGACACTTCTTTTTATCATCCCTCTTTTCGTGACGGGTCAAGAAAAAGGGATTAATTTTGAACACAACGGCAATTGGGAAAAAATCAAAGCCAAAGCGAAAGCAGAGAATAAACATATTTTTGTGGATTGCTTTACGACCTGGTGTGGCCCTTGTATCTGGATGGCAGAAAATGTTTTTCCACAGGAAAATGTAGGCACTTTTTTTAATGCCAATTTTGTAAATCTAAAACTTCAGATGGATCAGACTAAAAAAGATACTGAAGAAGTCAAGTCGTGGTATAGCGAGGCTACTCGATTTGCTAAAGATTACGGTGTCAGGGCATATCCTACTTTTCTTATTTTTTCACCAAATGGTGAGCTCGTACATCGTATGGTAGGAGGCGGAGAGGCGGAATCCTTTATCGCAAGAGCGAAGGAAGGACTCAATCCAGAGACACAGTACGTAACATTGGTCAAAAAGTTTGAGGCTAACCCCAAAGACGCCGCGATAGCGAAAAGTTTGGCGAAAGCCGCACAGTCTGCCTATGATGAAGCTATGTCCAGTAAAGCAATTACTGCTTTTATTGAGAGTGTAGGTGTTGAAGGAGCTTTGACGTCAGACAATATTGACTTACTATTGCAAGGCGCAACTTCTAGTAAGAGCGCTTCATATGGTATTATTAAAGATAACATGAAAAAGGTAGATGCATTGCTTGAGGAAACTCAAAAACCAGGTAGTAGTAATGATATTTTATCTTCAATATTAGTCTACGAGCTTGTTATGCCTAAAATAGGGAAAGCTGAAACGCCTTCCGTTGATTTTGTTGCCTTGCAGAAAGAAATAGAACAAGTTCATCCCTATGTAGATATGACATCGTCTTTGGCTAGAGCTAAAGCTCAATATTATGGTCGAGTAAAGAATTGGCCGGCTTTTAAAGATGCCGTTGATGAATTTGTTAAAGTGGGTAGTAAACGGTTGTCTCCACAAGATTTGAACTCATTTGCTTGGACAATTTTTGAAAACTGTGATGATGCAGCATGCATCACATCCGCATTGGCCTGGAGTAAAAAATCTTTAGAGGCGGGAGAGAATGCGGCTTATCTGGATACGTATGCAAATCTTTTGTACAAATCAGGTGACAAAGCCAATGCCATTAAATGGCAGGAGAAGGCTTTAGTAGCAGCCTCGGAAAGCGAAAAGGAAAATTATCAAGCTATACTTAATAAAATGAAAGCAGGTGAACCGACTTGGGATTAAGAATGTCGTATGAATAAAAAAAAGCCTCGAAAGAGGCTTTTTTTTATTCATGGACAACGCCCATTTTACTGAATTTGTCTATTCTCTCTGTGACAAGTACATCAGGCGCTTTCGCTTTCAATATCTCCAAATCATTTAAAATCTGTGTTTTTAAATGATTTGCTGCCTCTTCCGGGTTTTGGTGAGCACCGCCCAGAGGTTCGGGGATAATACCATCGATTAATCCATTAGCGAGCATATCCTTTCCGGTTAATTTTAATGCTTCAGCAGCACGCTCTTTGTGATCCCAACTTCTCCATAGAATAGAAGAACAAGATTCAGGAGATATAACAGAATACCAAGTGTTTTCCATCATATACACACGGTCGCCTATACCAATCCCCAATGCCCCGCCAGAAGCTCCTTCGCCAATTACGATACAGATTACAGGTACCTTAAGTACGGACATCTCTAAGAGGTTACGTGCGATAGCCTCTCCTTGACCACGTTCTTCTGCTTCCAGACCTGGGTAAGCTCCCATTGTATCAATAAGTGTCACAATAGGTTTGTTAAACTTCTCGGCCATTTTCATTAGGCGAAGCGCTTTGCGATATCCTTCTGGATTGGCCATACCAAAGTTTCGGTATTGTCTCTCCTTAGTATTTTTACCTTTTTGATGCCCGATAACCATAACCGATTGACCTCCAATGGAAGCAAAACCTCCAATAATAGCCTTATCGTCTTTTACTGTCCGATCACCATGCAATTCAATAAACTCATCACAGATCATATCAATATAGTCGAATGTCTGTGGTCTGTCCGGATGCCGTGACATCTGCACTTTTTGCCAACCGGTCATGTTTTTGTATACATCGACTGTTGTTTCAGTAAGTTTTTCTTCGAGTTCACGGATTGTAGCACTCATGTCGACTTTCGTTTTCTCTGCTACTTGATGAACCTTCTCTATTTGAGTTTGCAAATCTGCAATCGGCTTTTCAAAATCAAATGTTGTTTCCATATTTAAAAACGGTTTCGTTTTAGGAGGGCTAAGTTAGTGTATTTTTTGGTGATTCTAAAACAGTTTTGTGCTTAAATAGTATCGCCAATTGTTCAAAAATTAGTAGATTAGGCATCTTTAGAGAAATCAGAAAAATGGTAGAAAAGACTAATACAAGCAAATTTCCGTTTACGTTCGTTATAAAGATTGTTCTTTTAACCGTTACGATCACGCTTTTTTTTAATACTACTAAGGAAGATGAGACTATGTGGTGGTATCAGGTTTTAAGAGGAGTTTATTTTTTTCTTGTGCCCAGTATTATCGTTTCAATTGCACGCTTTGTTATTATCTCTTTTTATAATGCCCGTCATGCAAAGGTGGCAGTACGTGGCAATTTTGTATTGGGGATAAATCGTCTAACCGCGATGTTAAATGCGGTATTTGTTGTCATAGCCTTGATGATAGCATTTGGGATCAAGCCCATAGAATTTCTTACCAGTCTTACTATTGTAGCGATGGCTATAGCGGTATTATTTAGAGATTATATCACGAATATGTTGAGCGGATTATTTATTATGTTTTCTGAACAACTTTCTGTAGGGGACAGGATTAAAGTCGGTGATCAAAAGGGAAGGATAGTCGATATTACGTTTGCAAATATCGAATTGCAAAATGATGAAGATGATATTGTGATGATACCTAATAATCTTGTTTTTACCAATCCAATGGTAAATTTATCGGCTCATCGCTCCAATTTATTTACGGTAAAATTTGAGTTGCCATTAGCGATTCCCATATCAGTTGATCAATTAGAAAGTGATATTCGTTCTACTTTAACAAATCATCCCAATTTAGCTCCCACCAATGAGCTCGATTTGGAAGTGGTTGAAATAGGGAAAGATTTTGTCCGATACAAAATGGAGCTTTATGCTGTCAGTAGCAGCAATAAACTTCATAAAAGTATAGAAAATGAAATTTTGAAATATATCTTAGACTTTAAGCACAGACAGGCTAAATCTTTCTAACTTTAATACTCTCGACAAAATGGTTTGATCCTTTTTGCAATATTAAATCGGCCCTATATTTCGTTGGTAGAATATTGTCATGAAGGTTTGGTTTGTTTATTTCATTCCATATCTGAGTGGCCATGTCGCGACTTTCCTCTAAGGTCATATCTGCATATTTATGGAAATAAGACGTTGGATCTTGAAAGGCTGTTGCTCTTAACGATTCAAAGCGATTAATGTACCAGGAAATAATATCTTGCTCCAATGCATCAACATAGATTGAAAAGTCAAAGAAATCGGATACAAACACCTTGTTGTTTTGACCTTTTTGGGAGTTTACCTGTAATACATTGATACCCTCCAGTATCAATATGTCAGGTTGATTAATTTCTTGGTCTTCTTTGGGAAGTACGTCGTATTCCAGATGCGAATACATCGGTACGAAGATAGATTGAACTCCGGATTTGATTGCGGAAAGGAAATGCAGAAGTTTTTTTGTGTCATAACTTTCAGGAAATCCTTTTCGATTCATTATATTTTTATCAGCAAGGACTTTATTGGGGAATAAAAATCCATCAGTGGTCACTAATTCCACTTTTGGTTTATTTGGGAGAAATGATAGTACTTTTTTGAGGACCCGGGCGGTTGTGCTTTTTCCTACTGCCACCGAGCCCGCGATGCCGATTATAAAAGGCAGTTTTTGTTGATTCCTTTGAAAAAAAGAGTTACTATTATCTCTTATCCTGTCATAATTTTTTATATGTAGTTCGATCAGATGTGCCAAAGGGAAATAAATCTCTTCGATTTCCTTCATATTTAGAGGTTCATTAAGGGCGTGTAACAAATTGATGTCTGTAGATTCCAGATTCAGGTTAAATTGTCCATTTAGATCCTTCCACTCTTCTCTTTCAAATTGCTGGTACGGACTACTTAATACGAGTTCCTCTTGTGATGATGACATTAGTGACTTCTTTTGATGGTGCAAATATAATACCCCTAATACAAATTAACTGTAATTTTATTGTAGTATATTACTTTCGATAACAATAGGGTTGCTTAGAATCTTTTGAACGGGACATTTGTCACCGACTTTGAAAATCCGTTCTTTTTGCATTTCATCCAAATCACCAATCAGTTTTATGGTACAGCGAATATACGTGGTCTGCTGTAGTGTGCTTTTGATCACTTCAGCAGATAATCTGATTTCAACAGATTCTAAAGGCCATTGTTTTTGATCAGCATACATCCGCATGGTCATGGCCTTACAGGTACCTAGTGCCGATAAGAGGAGGGAAGTAGGTTTAGGACCAAGATCAGTTCCACCCACTTCGGTAGGTTCATCAGCTATAAAACTATGTTGATTGATTTGTACTTCTGTTTTGTATTTTTCTTTACCAATAGTTACTTTAACTTCGTCGTTCATGTTTTTTTATTCGTCTAATAATCCTTCTATAATCAAAGATCCGGTACCTGGGTTGGTCGCGAGAGGAACATTGTACAAATCACAAATACGCATCAGCATTTGAATATCTGGTTCATGCGGATGCTTACCTAGCGGATCTCTAAAAAAGATAATACCATCAATTTTTCCTTCTGCAGCAAGAGCAGCAATCTGTGCGTCGCCTCCTTTAGGTCCACTCAGTTTCAATTCTACTTCTAAACCTGTCTGCTTTACATAGGTACCCGTAGTGCCAGTCGCTACCAGTTTAGCTTTTTTTAGGTGTTCGATACGGTCTTTAACAAAAGCCACCATCTCGGCTTTTTTTCCATCGTGAGCTATTAGAGCAATTGTTTTCATGCTTAAATTAAAAGATATTATCCAAAGAAAATGTAAGCTACTATTATAGCAGCAATCACACCAATAAATTCAGAAATCAATGCACATGGTAACGCATGTCTTGTGTTTTTGATAGCTACAGATCCAAAATAAACGGCCAAAACATAAAATGTTGTTTCCGTAGATCCTTGAATTACACAGGCTACACGGGAAGCAAATTCATCTGGACCTTTAGCGGCCATTAAATCTACCATCAGCCCTCGCGCTCCAGAGCCACTAAGTGGCTTCATGAATGCCACTGGGAGTGCTTCCACAAAAGAAGTATCAAAACCTAACTTAGCAATTAAGAATGAAATACCGTTTACGAGGTAATCCATTGTTCCTGATGCTCTAAAAACGGCTATGGCTACTAATATAGCAACTAGATAAGGAATGATATTGACTGCGACACCAAAACCTTCTTTGGCTCCCTCAATAAAAGCATCATACACATTGATTTTTTTGTAGAAAGCGAGAGCTATGAAAGAAACAAACAGCGAAAAGAGGGTTAAATTCCCCACCACCGAAGAAATTACTTCTATTTGCTGTTGTTGTAAGGTTGAAAAATAGTAAAGAAGTCCACCAATTGCAAGAGATAGACTACCCAAGTATAATAATATTGTTTTGTTGAATAAGTTTATTTTTTGATAAATGGAAACCATGAATAGAGCCGCTAATGTCGAGAAGAAAGTAGCAATCAGGATGGGGAGAAATACATCAGACGGTTGTGCTGCTCCAGCCTCCTGTCTATAAGCCATGATAGATATGGGTAGTAAGGTTAAGCTTGATGCATTCAAAACAATGAACATAATCTGTGCATTAGACGCTGTGTCTTTTCGTGGATTCAGTTCTTGCAATTCCTTCATGGCTTTTAGTCCCAAGGGGGTCGCTGCATTATCTAGACCCAAAGCATTAGCTGAAAAGTTCATTAAAATAGATCCCAAGGCAGGATGGTTTTTGGGGATCTCTGGAAAAAGCTTGTTGAAAAATGGACCTACAATACGTGCAAATATGGTAATCATTCCACCTTTTTCTCCTATCTTCATTATTCCTAATGCAAAGGTCATCATTCCTATTAAGCCTAATGAGATGGTAGCGCCACCTGCTGCACTGTCAAATAAAGCCTTGACAATATTTTGGAAGACCTCCGTGTCGCCGCCGATAAGTTTTATCAGAGCTACCACAAAAGTGATCAAGAAAAACGAAACCCAAACGTAATTTAGAGCCATATAATTATAGTTTTCGGTTGTAAATGTAAGGTTTATGAAAGATTCTTCCAAAAAGGAATTTAGAACAGTAAAAACTGTTTAATACAAGTGTATTCTTATTTTAACTCGCTATCAAGTGCTCTTATTATTGCGCTAGCTTTCAAAAGACATTCTTTATATTCTTCTTCCGCTTTAGCACTATAAGTCAAAGCTCCCCCGGTATGAAAAGATAGATACTGTTGGCTCTGATTGTACAAAATTGTGCGTATTACTACATTAAAATCAAAATCCCCATCTGGTGAAAAATATCCAACTGTACCAGCATAAATACCTCTTTTACTTTTTTCATACAAATCGCATAAGCGCATGGCGCTAATCTTGGGAGCACCTGTCATCGACCCAGGGGGGAACAGGTTTTTTAAAGCTTGTATATCCGAAATGTCTGCTTTTTGTTGTCCTGTTATCGTGGAGATTAGTTGGTGTACTTGCTTAAAGGTATGTACTTCCAATTTTCGACTTGCATCTACACTGGCAGGTTCTACAGATTGTGTCATGTCATTGCGTACCAAATCGACAATCATTACGTTCTCGGCAATTTCTTTGGGGTTGTTGCGTAATTCACTTTTAAGACATTCGTCTTCTTCCTCAGTCACTCCCCGAGGTGCTGTACCTTTAATAGGTTGCGAAATTAATGTATGTCCTCTTTTTGCAAGAAAACGTTCCGGTGATGCGGAAAGGACAAACTTATCTCTCAGTTTAAAAAAAGTCGAGAATGGTGTAGGAGATATTCTATTCAATTTGTTGTATGTAGCTATAGGATTTAGTATAGCTTGTTCTGCATAAAATTCTTGACAGAGATTTACTTCATAGATATCACCACGTTTGATATGATACATCATCTTTTCAAACGCATTAAAATAGACCTCCTTGGACATTCTTTTTTTTACACGAATAGCCGATCTTTTTCGTGTAAAGTCTTGGTTCATAAACGAAAAATTGTCAATGGATTGAAATATTTCTTCGGGATTATTCGACTCGATTTCCAAGCTTGAATTCGAAAACTTTAATACTGTTTTTGGGATAAAAAAATAGGCCTCTGGAAAGCCCAGGTTATCCGGCTGCGAAGTAGTTAGTGCCTCTAACTCATTTTTGAGGTCGTAGCTAAAAAAACCAAGCATCCAGTTTTGTGGATACTTGGTTTTAAAATTTTCTACCTTAGCGAAGGTTTGTGTACCATCGCTTTCGAAGTCGGCTTTAGCATCTACTGCCAATAGAGATGCCACAGAGGAGTAAGCGTCCTTGTAGCCATTGGACTGAAAATAACACACTTGTTCGAATTGTTGAGCCCATTCTAGAGCTTTAGCTTCAAATAAGTGATCAACTTCAAATATGGCTTTAGCCATGGCTTAATTCAAAGCAATAGTTTGTGTACGGTCTGGTCCTACAGATAGATATTTGATAGGCACTTGAAGTGCTTTTTCTAAATAAGCAATGTAATTTGCCAGTGCTGCAGGGATTTCTTCTTGCGAGCGTATCCCTGTTAGATCCTGATTCCAACCTTCGATTTCCTCTAAGATCGGTTCTGGTTTGATTGAATTTATGTCGTAAGGCATATAGTCAATAATTTCTCCGTTATATCTGTAATGTGTACAAGCATATATTTTTTCAAATGTATCGAGTACATCTGCTTTCATCATTACTAATTCCGTTACGCCGTTCAGCATTATTGCATATTTTAAGGCAGGGATATCAATCCATCCTGTCCGTCTAGCACGCCCTGTTGTTGCACCAAATTCATGGCCCAATTGACGTAGTTGTTCACCAACTTCATTATCTAACTCTGTTGGGAAAGGTCCACCTCCAACACGGGTGCAATAAGCTTTGAAAATGCCTAGTACGTCACCTATTTTGTTAGGAGCTATACCTAATCCTGTACAAGCACCGGCTGTTGTCGTATTGGATGAAGTTACAAATGGATAAGAACCGAAATCGATATCGAGCAATGTACCTTGTGCACCTTCAGCTAATACTTTTTTTCCTTCTTTTAAGTATTGGTTGACTAAATGTTCTGAGTCTACATGAGGTATTGTCTTTAAGAATTCGATAGCGGCTAGGAAAGCGTCTTCACGTTCTTTGAAATCAGGAACTTCACCATAATGTGATAAGATATTCAAGTGTTTTTCTTTTAATCTTTCATAGCGTTCCATGAAATCAGGTAACGTAGTGTCCCCTACACGAAGACCATTTCTACCTGTTTTGTCCATATAGGTGGGGCCGATCCCTTTCAAAGTGGAGCCGATTTTTCCTTCACCCATTTTGGACTCCGATGCCGCGTCTAAAAGTTGGTGCGTTGGAAGAATTAGGTGCGCTTTACGCGCTAAAACTAATTTTCCTGTTCCTACAGGATCAAAACCTGCAGACTTTAGGTTATCTAACTCTCTTTTAAGAATAATTGGATCGATTACTACACCGTTTCCAATTAAGTTTAAAGTTTTTGGGTTAAAAATACCTGAAGGGATAGTGTTTAAAACAAACTTTTTGTTGTCAAACTCTAACGTATGTCCTGCATTAGGACCTCCTTGGAAACGAGCGATAAGATCATATTGAGGACATAGTACATCGACTATCTTTCCTTTTCCCTCGTCGCCCCATTGTAAGCCCAGTAGCACATCAACTTGCATAACGTATTATTTTGAGATTAAAATTGAAATTTTCAAAAAATAAAAATAAGACCTTGACCTTAGTCTAAGAAAAACACCTTTTTTAAGGTGTTAACTGACTATAAAAATCATTTTCAGAATAATACTGAAAAATAGCCCTTACCAAATGTAGATCCATTAATAGATACTACAATAAAATAAAGTTCGGAAAATTGATTACTCAATTTTCCGAACAAAAATACTATTTAAAATAAAGGATGGAGAATTAATTTGAAATTACTTCCTTACCTACTTTTTTCTGTTCTTTGCCTTTAGATTCTCGGCAATCCTGACACACCCCATATAAGTTTAGAGAGTGATGCTTGATGTCGAATTTTAGAAGATCACCAATCATACTTTGAATCTGATGGATTCGGGGATCACAAAATTCAACCACTTTGTTGCATTCTATACAAATAACATGGTCGTGTTGTTTGTAGCCATAGGACTTTTCAAACTGAGCCATATTACGACCAAACTGATGTTTGGTCACTAGATCGCAAGATACCAAGAGTTCTAGGGTATTGTAAACTGTGGCTCGACTGACCCGGTATTTTTTGTTTTTCATATGAATATAGAGCGATTCTACATCAAAATGATCTGTACGGGAGTAGATCTCCTCTAAAATTGCATAACGCTCTGGAGTTTTTCTCAGATTTTTATTCTCTAAGTAAGCCTCAAATATTTTTTTAACTGTACTGTAGTTTTCAGCTTGATTCATCTTCTTTTAACACTTAAACAAATTTACCAATTTCTGTTCTAATTCTAGCATATTAAAAAATTCTGATACTGATATGATCAATTTTCAAATTCGTATCTCGTTACGCTAGTTATACCACTAACTAGTTTCAGGTGGTTAATTAGATTGTCTAATTGATCTAGGTTGTTGATGTTAACCATGATATTTCCTTCAAATATGCCTTCATTACTCGATATAGACAGCGACCGTATATTTACCTTAAATTCTTGCGATATGACTGTGGTTAGTTTATTGACAAGTCCGACATCATCGATCCCTATAATACGGATTCCTGTCAGAAAGGATGTTTCTATCTGCGATGATGCCCATTGTGCCTTCAGGATTCTATAACCATAATTGGCCATCAATTTGGAGGCGTTAGGGCAGGAGGTACGGTGTATTTTTATTCCGTCGTTTACTGTCAGGAAGCCAAATATATCATCGCCTGGGATAGGATTACAACAAGGAGCTAATGTATAGTCCACTTTTTGTAGATCATCACCGATTAAAATGGTGTCGTTTTCTTTTTTATTGATCTTATCAACTAACCCTGATATATGGGAAGAGAATTGATTGGTGTTGCTCTCGTGTATTTTTTCACTGGCAGCATATTCTCTCAGGTTTTTGATATCGATATTTCCTTTAGCCACATTATAAAATAGTTCTTGCGAACTCGGGTATTTAAAGAAATTAGCTATCTTATTAATATTATCTGTGTTGTAGGTTATTTTCAGTGACTTGAGCTTTCTTTCCAATATCTCTTTTCCTTCCTCGGCTACTCTTCTTTTTTCTTCTTTTAAGGAAGAACGAATTTTAGATTTAGCTTTTGCTGTTACCACAAAATTAAGCCAATCTTCTTTTGGAGTTTGCTTGTTCGAGGTTATTATTTCTACCTGATCTCCGTTTTGAAGGGGGTGACTTAGCGGTACCAATTTGTGATTTACCTTGGCGCCGATACATGTAGCACCGATATCAGAGTGTATTTCAAAAGCAAAATCGAGTGCTGTTGCTCCGTTTGGAAGTTGTATTAATGCTCCCTTCGGTGTAAAAATAAAAATCTCATCCGAAAATAGATTCATTTTGAAATCATCCAAAAAGTCTAATGCATTTTGCTCCGGACTTCCTAAAACATCCCTTACTTTTTGAATCCATTGATCGAGTCCATTATCCGAGTTGGATTCTTTGTACTTCCAATGTGCCGCAAATCCTTTTTCGGCTATTTCATTCATCCGTTTAGTACGTATCTGCACTTCTACCCATTGACCTTTTGGTCCCATTACTGTGGTATGGAGCGATTCGTAGCCATTTCCTTTCGGTGTTGATACCCAATCTCGCAAGCGATCAGGATTGGGTCTATACAAATCAGTAATGATGGAGTATACCTTCCAGCATTCAGTCTTCTCTTTCTCGTATTCCGAATCTATAATCACCCGAATAGCAAATAAGTCATAGACTTCCTCAAAAGGAATTGATTTTTTACGCATCTTATTCCATATCGAATGTATGGACTTCGGTCGGCCATACACTTCGGCTTTAATCCCCTGTTCCCTCAGGATTTCTTCGATCGGTGCTACGAAGTTTGAAATGAATCGCTCCCGTTCCGCTTTCTTTTCGTTCAGTTTTTTGGCGATAAACTTATAGGTATCTGGATCGGTATATTTCATCGAGAGATCTTCCAGTTCAGATTTGATCGCATAGAGGCCTAAGCGGTGCGCCAATGGTGCATAAAGGTAGCTTGTTTCAGAAGCTATTTTAAGCTGCTTATGGCGCGCCATAAATTCCATCGTACGCATATTATGTAACCTATCTGCTAATTTAATCAGAATAACCCGCACATCGTCCGCTAGCGTTAACAACATTTTTCGGAAGTTTTCAGCCTGCATTGAACTGTTTGGGTCAAAGACGCCCGATATCTTGGTGAGGCCATCAATGATCTTGGTGACTTTTTTTCCAAATAACGCTTCTATATCTTCTAATGTTAGACTTGTATCTTCAACTACGTCGTGTAATAACGAACAGACAATGGAAGTGGTGCCTAATCCGATTTCCTCTGCGGCGATTTGAGCTACTGCAATAGGGTGATAGATGTAAGGCTCTCCTGATTTTCTACGCATGTCTTTGTGACTCTCTAGCGCCAAATCAAATGCTTTCCGTATTTCCTGCTTGTCGCCTTTTTGTAAGGTAGGTTTACAAGCCCGCAATAGAGCCCTATACCGTTTTCTTATTTCTTTGTTTTCCGCCTCAATATCAATCACATAATCTGCCATAAGAACCTTTTAATTATTTTCGTAATTTCAATCAAAAATTGTAATTTTATAGTTAGGGTTTGATATGCCCTATTTGTTTTTGTTTTTATTTATATAAATATACAAAAAAAGAAGAATTTTTTAATTAGTCAATGGTCAAAAAAGCAATGTGTAGCTGTGGATTTACAAGGATTTTAATTTTCCTTATGGTATGGGGAGGTTTTGCTATGGCGCAAGAGCAAAGGCCACTTTTGACATTACCGCATTATGGTGCGGGCACTCCGGAAATAGTTGGCTACTATTTAACCACTAGACTGCAATCGGGAGAAGAGGCTCCTTGGTTTCCAATCGAAGAGGTGGTGATTCGTGCTAGGAGAGAATGGAAGAGTGAAGAGGAAAAAAATAGGTATTTAAGGTTGAAAAGAAATGTTCTTCGGGTACTGCCTTATGCTATATATGCACAAAAGAGATATGAGCAGTTGGATAGAGATTTGGCATTGGTAGACAGTAAGAAGGAAGAGAAAGCTCTGATAAAGGCTTGTGAGCAAGAGATAAAAGAGAAAATTACGAATGAAGTAAAGAACCTTTCGGTCTCACAAGGAAAGATTTTAATTAAACTCATCGAAAGACAAACTGGTAATACCAGTTATGACTTGGTCAAAGATATGAAAGGAAGTATCACGGCTTTCGTATATCAAGGGGTAGCTCGTGTTTTTGGCCATAATCTGAAAAGTACCTATGATCCTGCTGAGGATTTTGAAGTGGAAAACATCATTCGTGAATATGAACGAGTAAGACCTATTAACAAACCCTATCAATAAAGATGTTTTATATGGAGAACAATATTTACAGCTTTAAAGTTCTTGAATTTTCGGGAAAAGAGCGATCACTAGAGGATTTTTCTGGTAAGGTTGTCCTCATCGTTAATACGGCTAGTGGATGTTATTTTCGTAGGCAGTTTAAAACGTTGGAGCAGTTGTATCAAAGGTATAAAGACCAAGGTTTTGAGATATTGGCTTTTCCATCCAATGATTTTAGAAATCAAGAACCTCGCACAGGGGTTAATTTAGAAACCTATTGTAAAATAAAAGAGAGAGTTACATTTCCTGTGTTTAAACGAATACACGTTAAAGGTGATTACATTCACCCGTTGTATCAATTCTTATCCAATAAAGATCTGAATGGGGTATTACATAATAAGCCCCTGTGGAACTTTCATAAATATCTTGTTGATCGCAATGGAAGGGTGGTCGATTTTTATTATACAGTGACCAGTCCAATGTCTGCTCGGGTGCAACGTAAAATCCAGGAATTGTTAGCAGTGAAACAAGATTAATCTTTCATGGCTTTGTCATAAAAGAACTAAGACAATACGTCTATTTCATTAAGCCTATCAATAAAAAATATAATTTACCTAAGTTTGCTCTAAATGCTAAAAACATAATAAGGGTAAGGCAAATAATGTACATCGTGTCGGTTATAAGTTTTGGCTGACAACTAAAAAATACAAACAGATGAAATGTCCATGTATCGGAAACTACGCAAACACGAATGAATATATTTTGGATATTCCATCCCGACTATTTGGGATAAGTTAATGGCAGTTGAAAATCAAGTTATATACATATGAAATACTCATGTTTAGCGAAGCACAAACACCCATGAGTATTCCATATGATTATTAAAAGCAAGTTATACACATATGAAATTAGATTTAATGGTTATGAGCGTGCACCCAGATGATGCCGAATTGGGTGCTGGGGGGACGATCGCTAAATATGTGGCTGAAGGAAAGACGGTTGGTATTATTGATTTGACTAGAGGTGAGTTAGGTACTCGTGGTACGGCGGAGACCAGGGCAGAGGAGGCCGCAGAAGCTGCACGGATATTGGGTGTAGCGGTACGCGAAAATCTAGGTCTTCGGGACGGTTTTTTTGCCAATGAGGAAGATTCTCAGCGTGTTATTATCAGTATTATTCGCAAATATAGGCCAGAGATTATTATTACCAATGCGATTGATGATCGACATCCAGATCATGGACGCGCAAGTAAGCTTGTTAATGATTCGTTATTCTTATCCGGCCTTCGACGTGTTGAGACGCAGCTAGATGGCGTAAATCAAAAGGCATTTAGACCTCGGTTGCAACTTCAGTTGATTCAAGATAAATATTTACAACCTGATATTATTTTAGATATCAGTAGCTATTGGGAATTAAAAGAAAAATCGATTTTAGCCTACAAAACTCAATTTAATTCACTCACGGAAGAGGATGGACCACAGACCTATATCTCGAAACCCGATTTTATGGAGTACACAAAAGCTCGAGCACGAGAGTTTGGCCGGAATATACAGGTATCCTATGGAGAAGGATTTACGTCGCGTAAACTACTTGGTGTAAATGATCTTTTTGAATTGATTTAAATGATCAGAGCCTATTTTTTGAAATAGGCTCTGATATTCTTTTCATCAACTTTAATCTGTTGCTGCATTTCATCCAATGAATCAAAGCGTTCGTCATGTCGGATAAACTCCATGAATTTGATGCGGATAGTTTTTGTATATAAGTTTTCTGTGAAGTCCAATAGGTTGACTTCAATTTTCCTATTCATCCCATCTACCGTAGGCCTTGTGCCAATATAGCACATTCCTTGCGCTGTTTTTTCTGGCTTCGGTTCTTGATAGGTTCCTAGGTCAATAGAAGGTACTTTTGGGTAAATCTCGACTTCTACAGCATAAATCCCGTATGCTGGAATAAGCTTGTGTGCCTCGTGAACATGAATGTTAGCGGTTGGGAATCCTATTTGTCTTCCGATTTGATCGCCCCGAATCACCGTCCCTGTTAGTTCAAATGGATAACCCAGATATTTATTAGCAGTGAGGATATCTCCCTTAATCAATGATTCACGTATACGCGTAGAGGAGACGGCTACATCATCAATATCTTGTTTTGGGATTTCTTGAACCTGAAAGTCAAAAATAGTCGAAAAATGGATTAAATCTTTGATCGATCCCTTTCTGTCTTTTCCAAAATGATGGTCATAGCCTAGGATTATAGACTTAGTACCTAGCTTATTGACCAATACATTTCGAATGTATTCTTCGGCACTCTGATTAGAAAAGTCTCTGGTGAATGGTGTTATAATGAGATGGTCTATGCCGGCTAATGCCAGCTGATGTGTTTTCTCCTCAATATCATTAATAAGACGAAGTCCTTCATCATCAGGATTGATAATAAGTCTCGGATGAGGAAAGAATGTTAATAACACGGATTCTCCACCAAACTCTTTTGCACAATTAACGAGCTTCTTTAATATTTTTTGATGTCCGATATGTACTCCGTCAAATGTACCAATAGTAACTATTGCATTTTCAAGAGGAGCAAATTCATCAAGGTTTCTATAGATTTTCATTAGAAATTATAGTCGATTTTCTAGTTCCATTGATGCTTTTTGAGCTCTAATGGTTTGTATTAATTCCTCTAGATCCCACGCCTTATCGACATGGTATTCACCGCTCATCGTTCGTCTTAAAGACGAAAGGTGAGAACCGTTATTTAATAATTTTCCAAGGTCATTTGCTATAGAACGTATATAAGTGCCTTTAGAACATTTTATACGAAAATATACAAGGGGTAATTCTATTTTTTCAATGTCAAACGCATGTATAACTACAGTCCTAGGCTTTAGCTCTACTTCTTCTCCTCGTCTGGCTTTTTCGTAGACCCTTTCACCATTTATCTTTAAAGCAGAGTGTGCTGGAGGATACTGACTTATTTCGCCCAAGAAGCTTTTTGCAGCTGTTAGGATTTCGTCTTCTGTAATTCCTGAAATATCAAATGTTTGATCGACTTCGGTTTCCAAGTCATAAGAGGGAGTTGTGGCTCCCAAAGTTATAGTGCCTGTATATTCTTTGTCTTCGGCCTGAAAGGAGTCTATTTTTTTTGTCAACTTGCCCGTACAGATAATCAATAAACCGGATGCCAACGGATCCAAGGTTCCCGCATGACCTACTTTAAGTTTAAGCGGTTTCATGGTATTTCTTAACTTACCTACGACATCAAAACTCGTCCAAGTAAGTGGTTTATCTACAAGTAATACTTCTCCTTCTGCAAAGGAAAAGTGTGTGTTTGATTGCTGAATATCTTCCATTAAATAATCTGTAAACTATGGCCACTCAATAGCATAGCTATAATAATCGCACCTACAATAATCCTGTACCAGCCAAAGGCTTTGAAACCATGTTTCGTCAAGATATCAATAAATGTTTTAATCGCAATTATAGCGACTATAAATCCTACGATGTTTCCTACAATTAAGAGATTGATCTCATCGCCAGTAAAAGTATGACCTTCTTTAAAGAATTTTAATAGCTTTACCAAAGAAGCGCCTAGCATCATTGGTATAGCCAAAAAGAAAGAGAATTCTGCTGCTGCTTTTCTCGTAAGTTGTTGTGTCATCCCCCCAACGATAGTACTCGCCGATCGAGATGTTCCCGGGATAAGTGCTAAACACTGATAACACCCGATTAAGAAAGCCTGCTTAAAACTGATGTTGTCTGAGTTTTCAACTGTTGGTTTATTAAACCACTTGTCAACAAACAAGAGCACAATACCTCCGATAACGAGCATTACGCCAACCATCAGCGGACTCTCTAATAATGAGTCAATCACATCATTCAGTACAATACCTAGAATAGAGGCTGGGATGGCTGCAACAACTAATTTATAGTAAAAATCTGACGATTTAAAGAAGCGTTTCCAATAGAGTACAAGTACGGATAGGATAGTGCCAAGTTGAATGACTATGGTAAACAGTTTGACAAATGGAGAAGGTTCGATCCCCATTAAAGCTGAGCCAATAATCATATGACCTGTAGAAGATACGGGTAGGAATTCCGTAAGTCCTTCAATAATGGCTAAAATAATAGCCTCAAAATAACTCATTCTTAGCTTCTTTTATTTTTTAGGCTTATAGAGTATTGCAACAAAACCCATTGCAAAACCTAGAATTACAACTAAAGGTGCTAGCGTGATCTTTGCAAAACTATAAATATCTTCAGTGCCCATCATCAATAAAAAACCAATGGCTACGATAACAATGCTGACAATGAAAAGTTGATAGTTTACTTTTTGAAAGACAAACGAACTCTGCTGTTTTTCATTATTTGCTATAGGATTTTTTTGTGACATTCTTTTTTAGTTATGTGATGAAGTAATGACTTACAAATCTTATTCTTAAAGTTGGTTGTTGCTACAAATTAACGGTATAAACTATGTGACTTAGCACGTAGATACTTGGTTACTGCAAAATAAGTACTCAATCCGGAAATCAATATACCTAAGATAACAACAATTAAAAATATAGCTCCAAATTCATACCAGTTGCGTAAGAAAACTAATTCTGGTACTTGCTTTTGCGCAAATTGTAGTGTAAATATAAGTAAAAGTATCGCTATTAGGGAGCCAATCAAGCCGTGAACGACCCCATACATAATATAAGGTTTACGGATGAAGTTTTTCGTCGCACCGATCAACTGCATGCTTTTTATCAGGAATCTTTGTGAGTAGATTGCTAATCGTATTGTGTTGTTAATCAATGCTACGGCAATAACCAATAGAATTACGGTGAAAGCAAGCACGATTATAGAGATGATCCGTATGTTCTTATTTACCATGTCGATCAGTGACTCTTGGTACACGACTTCCTTTACACGGCTATTTTTTGCCAGTTTTTGTATGAAAGGTTGTATACTGTCCGAATTGGCATATTGTTCCTTTAAATAGATATCAATAGAAGGTAGGAGTGGGTTATGGCCTAGATATTCTATAAAATCTTCACCAAGATCTTCTTTGAGGTTTTTAGCGGCAAGTTCTTTACTTACATATTCAGTGCGTAACACATATCCATCTTTTTCAATATCTTTTTGAAGCGATAAGACATCCCCCTCATTTATCTTGTCATTGACGATGACATTAAGAACGATATTCTCTTTTACGTACTTGGAGAGGTTTTTAGCATGAACCAGTATTAGGCCCAAAAGACCTGTCATTAACAATACCAATGCGATACTGATAACGGTTGAAATATATACAGATTTAGTTCTTTTATGAGACGAGCCTTGATCTACTATTGACATAAGCCTTTTTTATTATTTGATGCGAAAGTAAAGAATTAAGATGATTTTAGGAATAAATAATATAATAACCTAATTGAAGGAGTATATATTTAACATTTTTTATCGTCCTATCCTCACTTAATAATTACAACTAATATCTGAAATTATTATGGACAATAAAAAATTTTGTATTAAAAGTGACTTTAAATCGCTATTTTCGCAACTCCTGTAAAATTCTTTTTTTGTACGAAATGGATTATAATCATAAATCAATAGAACAGAAGTGGCAAGCCTTTTGGGCAGAAAACGCAACTTTTAAAACATCAGAATCAACCGAAAAACCAAAGTACTATGTGTTAGACATGTTTCCTTATCCATCAGGAGCGGGGCTACATGTAGGCCATCCACTTGGGTATATTGCTTCTGATATTTTTTCCCGCTACAAGCGTACTAAAGGATTTAATGTGTTGCATCCAATGGGCTATGATTCATTTGGTTTACCGGCTGAGCAATATGCTATACAGACGGGGCAGCATCCTGCCATCACTACTGAAGCAAATATTAAACGGTACCGTGAGCAGATGGATAATATTGGATTCTCGTTTGATTGGTCGCGCGAAATACGCACTTCAGAGCCTGATTATTACAAATGGACGCAATGGATATTTATGCAAGCCTTTAATGCTTGGTATGATAAGAATGAAGATCGTGCCGTGCCTATCGAAAAGCTTGTTGTTCATTTTGAGACCAAAGGGTCTCAAGGCGTTTATGCTGAGTGTGATGAGGATGTGCGTGTTTTTACTGCCGGAGAATGGATATCGTTTACGGAGCAAGAGCAGCAAAAAGAATTGTTAAAATATAGATTAGCTTTTTTAAGAGAGAGTACTGTTAATTGGTGCGCAGCTCTAGGAACCGTTTTGGCCAATGATGAAGTCATTAACGGCCTTTCTGAAAGAGGAGGCTTTCCCGTGGAACAGAAGAAAATGATGCAATGGTCTATGCGAATCACAGCATACGCGGATCGATTGCTTAAAGGGTTAGATACGATTGATTGGCCAGAACCTTTGATCGAGATGCAGCGCAACTGGATTGGTAAGTCGGTAGGAGCATTGGTCAAATTCCCTGTACCACAGCTTGATTCGGATATTGAGGTGTTTACTACACGAGTAGATACTATTTTTGGTGTTAGTTTTATCGTGTTGGCACCAGAACATGATTTGGTAGCTTCACTTACTACAGATGGACAACGATTCGAAGTTGAAGCTTACATCGACAAGACCTCTAAAAAGTCTGAGTTAGATCGGATGGCAGATACAAAGACCGTTTCAGGTGTGTTTACGGGATCATATGCTAAGCATCCGATAACAGGTGAAGACGTGCAGATCTGGATCGCGGACTACGTATTAGCAGGTTATGGCACTGGGGCTGTCATGGCAGTTCCATCAGGTGATCAACGTGATTACGTATTTGCGAAGCACTTTAATCTGCCGATAGTTGCTATTTCAGACAGTCAGAATATCGAAGAAGCCGCGGATCCCAATAAGGACGGCTTGTACATTAATTCAGGCTTTGTAAATGGGATGAACTATACAGAAGCCACAGCTGCACTTATAGCTAAGCTTTCAGAGTTAGGTTTAGGTAGAGCAAAAGTTAATTTCCGCATGCGTGATGCTATCTTTGGTCGCCAGCGTTACTGGGGAGAGCCTGTTCCTGTTTTTTTTAAAGACAGCATACCTTATCTAATTAAGGAGGAAGAGTTGCCTCTATTGCTTCCCGAGGTCGATAAATACTTGCCTACGGAATCGGGAGAGCCACCATTGGCGCGCGCCGAAGGGTGGAAGTATCAGGATCAATATGAGTATGAATTGAGTACCATGCCGGGGTGGGCAGGATCTTCTTGGTATTGGTTTAGGTATATGGACCCTCAAAATAGATCAGCTTTTGTGTCAAAGAATGCTGTTGATTATTGGAAAGCTGTTGATTTGTATATAGGAGGGTCAGAGCACGCCACAGGCCACTTATTATATTCTCGTTTTTGGAATAAGATTTTGAAAGACCTTGGTTTTCATAATGAAGAAGAGCCTTTTAAGAAGCTTATCAACCAAGGTATGATTCAAGGACGTTCCAGTTTTGTATACCGTTTATTAGATGACGAAGGTAGAGGGACAAATACGTATGTTTCGTTAGGGTTAAAGGATTCCTATAATACGATTCCATTGCACGTAGATGTGAATATTGTTCATAATGACGTTCTGAATACGGATAAGTTTAAGGCTTCCCGTCCAGACTATGCCGAAGCTGAATTTATTTTAGAGGACGGCAAATACATCTGTGGCACTGAGGTAGAGAAAATGTCTAAATCCAAGTTTAACGTTGTTAATCCTGATGATATTATAGCTCTTTATGGTGCGGATACTTTGCGCCTCTATGAGATGTTCTTAGGACCATTAGAACAGGCTAAACCATGGAACACAAACGGTATTGAAGGGGTTTATAAGTTTTTAAAAAAAGTATGGAGACTCTTTCACGATGCAGAAGGTAATCTGAATGTATCTACTGAAGAACCATGTAAAGCAGAGTATAAAGCGTTGCATAAGATTATTAAGAAAGCGGAAGATGATATTGAACGTTTTTCTTTTAATACCTCGGTGTCAGCTTTTATGATTTGTGTAAATGAATTGACAGAGCTCAAGTGTAATAAAAAGACAATATTACAGGATTTTGTTATTGTGTTATCTTCTTATGCACCACACATCACCGAAGAATTATGGGCTCTGTTAGGTAATGAGCCGGGATCAATTTCTTCCGCCGTTTATCCGGTATTTAATCCAACGTATTTGGTTGAGTCAGAATTTGCTTATCCAGTTTCTATAAATGGTAAGATGAAGATGAACTTGTCTCTATCCCTCGATTTAGATCAAAGGACTGTAGAGGAAATAGTGTTATCAAATGCTGATGTCATGCGTTATTTGGATGGTAAAGCTGTGAAAAAGATGATTTTTGTCAAGGGCAAGATTATAAATATCGTGGTGTAATCAAGTTAAATACAAAAAAGGGGCAACCGTAAAATTGTCCCTTTTTTTAAGCGTGTATGCTAAGTGGTCATCAAGAATCTTTGTCATGAGTTTGTTTTAGTATTGGTATTTAAGATCTCACCCGTTAGGATCGGCTTCGCTTCATTTCTGTTTTTGATCACCACCTCACGATCCTGAAAGTTTTATTTGGTTTCTATCTTAGTAGAGAAAAGTAGCCAACTTTATAAATTTGGCCTGCTTATTGAGGGATGTTTAATACATAACAAAATGAAAGGATAAAATATGATTAAAAAAAGAAAGGAAAAGAAAACAAGTTTACAGCGGAATCCACTTATGTTTTATATGACAAATTGGGGTTTTGTAGAAAGACCCACCGATACCAAGGCAAATAACACTAAAAAAAGTTAATATAAGTGTACCTTTATTAAAGACTTTAATGTCTAACATGCAATGCTTTCCATACGAAGCATTTTTTTTGTGCCATTGATTCAAAAAAAAGTCTGATGTTTGAATATCAGACCTTTTATTTTTTATTGGATAGGAGCCGGAGCTTCTTCTTCAAATAAAGGAAATTCCTTTATGATATTATACCAAGTGATTATTTTTTTGATATCAGAGGTATACACGCGTGATTCATCGTGTCCAGGAGCTACATTTCTAAAAAAATCTCGCAGTATGTCACTGCCAGATTTTGTATCGGGTGTGTTTACTCCTTCAGCTTTAATTCTCTCAAGAACATCTAATAGGCGGATTTCTTCTTCTTCACCATAGATGGTTATATCTTCTAATGTAGCCATTTTTGTTGTATTAAGATTGACTACAGATTTAATTTTTGCGCTATCTAGAGATTCTAGAATAAAACCACCTTTATTTTGACCGATAAGTTTAAACAAACCTGGTTTACCTGTTACTGATACTAAAGCTCTTAAATTCATCTTTTGGGTTTAAGGTTATTAATCTTCTATTACTTCAATAGCTAAAATACGGTCTCCTTGGCGGATATCATCTACTATATCTAGATTTTCTATCACTTTACCGAAGCAAGTATGGTTACGGTCTAGGTGAGCTGTGTTATTACGGCTGTGACATATGAAAAATTGAGAACCACCTGTATTACGACCTGCATGTGCCATCGATAAAACACCACGGTCATGATATTGATTTTCTCCTGTCAACTCACAGTCTATTTTGTAGCCAGGACCGCCTGTTCCAGGTACACCTGCAGCACCTTCTTTCGAGTTAGGACATCCTCCTTGAATAACGAAATCGGGGATCACACGGTGAAAAGCAAGTCCGTCGTAAAAACCAGATTTAGCCAACTTAACGAAATTTGCAACGGTATTCGGAGCGTCTGCTGTATAGAATTCTACAGTCATATCGCCTTTCTCTGTCTTGATAATTGCTTTACTCATTACTAAATAAATTTTGTTTTCGAGGTACAAAGATAGGCTTTTTTCGCCAAAGAAAGTGCCTGTCCGTTTGATCTGGACGAGTTAAAGTTTGTTAAGTTGTTCTATTTTTGTAATTTTAAGGAAATCAGTTATTTACTTTTATAAACTATGAGTAAACTTGTTATTCGTGAATGGGCAGAATCGGACCGCCCAAGGGAAAAATTATTAGAACAGGGGAGACGTGCCCTGACAGATGCTGAGTTGTTAGCTATTCTTATTGGCTCGGGGTCAAGAGGAGAGACAGCTGTAGAATTGTGCAGGCGGATTTTAAGCGATTCAAAAAATAATCTTGGCGACTTATCCAAAAAGGAAGTTCCACAATTGTGTGGCTATAAAGGAATAGGCGAAGCCAAAGCTATTGCTATCGTTGCTGCTTTGGAATTAGGCCGACGTCGCAAAAGTGAAAATCAACAAGATGCCGCTATATTGAATAGCAGTAAGAAGGTTTTTACCTATTTTAGGCCCTATCTACAGGATTTACCACACGAAGAGTTTTGGGTTATTTACCTGAATACAGCCTGTAAAGTGTTGAGTGAGCAGTTAATTGGTAGAGGAGGGAATGACTTTACGCCTGTCGATGTACGGATTATATTACGTTATGCCCTACAAAGTAACTCCAACTCGATTATTTTAATTCATAATCATCCGTCGGGTACATTGTCTCCCAGTCAGGCAGATAAAGTGCTGACCCAAAAAGTAAGTGAAGCAGCTCGAGTAATGGATATTCGCGTCAATGACCATTTGATTTTTACGGATAGTAGTTATTATAGTTTTAGGGATGAGGGATTGCTTTGATGCAAAAACAGGAAGCTTATATGGAGCTCCCTGTTTTGGTTGTTATTTTATAATAATCTTAAATGAATTTTGCTGTCTCTTCAGCTAAATCAATGATCTTGTTTGAATATCCCCACTCGTTATCGTACCATGATACGACTTTAGCAAAGTTATCATTTAATGATATACCGGCTTTTGCATCAAAGATAGAAGTGCGTGCATCACCCAAGAAATCTGTAGATACTACATCGTCTTCAGTATAGCCTAGTATACCTTTTAATTCGCCTTCGGAAGCTTCTTTCATCGCGGCTTTGATTTCTTCGTAAGAAGCCGCCTTATCTAATCGCACAGTTAAATCCACTACAGAAACATCCGCTGTAGGTACACGGAAAGACATTCCTGTTAATTTACCTTTCAATTCAGGTAGTACTAGACCTACAGCTTTTGCCGCTCCAGTAGAAGAAGGGATGATGTTTTGATATGCACCACGTCCTCCTCTCCAGTCTTTTATTGAAGGGCCATCTACGGTCTTTTGTGTAGCTGTTACCGCATGTACAGTAGTCATAAGTCCCTCGACGATACCAAACTTGTCGTTCAATACTTTGGCGATAGGAGCTAGACAGTTTGTTGTACAAGATGCATTAGAAACGATATTTTGCTCTGCTTTCAACTCGTTATGATTTACACCCATTACAAAGGTTGGTGTGTCGTCTTTTGCAGGAGCAGACATGATTACTTTTTTAGCACCAGCATCGATATGTTTTTGCGCAGTTTCTTGTGTTAAGAATAAGCCTGTTGATTCGATAATAATTTCAGCGCCGACTTCATTCCATTTTAAGTTTGCCGGATCTTTCTCTGCTGTAACGCGGATTGTTTTTCCGTTAACAATTAGGTTACCATCTTTTACTTCAACGGTACCATCAAATCTTCCGTGAGTTGAGTCGTATTTTAACATGTAAGCCATGTAATCAGGCTCTACCAGGTCATTGATCCCAACAACTTCGATATCTTTACGACCTACAGCTGCTCTGAATGCTAAACGACCGATACGGCCAAATCCGTTAATTCCAATTTTCATTTTTTTCAATTTTTATTTATATAATACTTTGTTAAATTTTGAATAGGCTCTTTGACGATTTTTTCGATGCCTAAATGATATTCATTCCCCAATTCAATCAACCAGTCCTTATAGTTGTATGCCACTGATCCAGTGAGCGATATCGGTGAGTCCGGATAATTGTCTGCTAGTGGGATAAGGTAGGTTTTGATGTATAAATCCAATCCTTTTTTTATAATAGGCATCATATAAGGGTCGTTTTTATTTTCCTGTATGAAGTCAGCAAAAGAGGTGAGGAATATATTTGGATTCGGGGTGTTGTATATTTTTTCCAGGATTGTCTTGCGGTCAATATTGTGTCTTTCCAGCAGTTTCTCCCGGAATCCATTGGGCATAGCTTCTGTAAGGAAATCCTGTAATATCTGTTTGCTTAACCAGTTCGTCGAACCTTCGTCAGCCAGTATATAGCCCAAGCCGTAGTTATTTTCTACGATCTTTTTCCCTGTAAAATAAGCTGCATTTGAGCCTGACCCGATGATCCCCACAATACCTTTCTCATCACCAAACGTAGAAATTGCAGCAGCATCAAGGTCGTGTGAAGCTTTTACTCTTGCATTTTTAAAAAAAGAAGAAAATACCTGTACAATTTTTTCCTGACGATCTTTTGATGAGGCACCTGCTCCGAAAAAGAATATTTTGCGAACTTTTTCTGCGTTATAAAGCAGATCTGTGTTTTTATTTAAAAGCTGGTTGATGAAATTTTCATCCTGAATATACGAGTTTATTCCTGCAGTTCGAAATCCGTGAAGAACTTTACCTTTGTCGACTAGGCGCCAATCTGCGTATCTTGATCCAGTGAAAATTATTAAAATCATGACTCTACTATTTGTTCATTATGTTAGCAATGGCCAGCAGTTCTTCGTCCAGTTTGAATTCCTTTTTGCTTAAAGCTTCCTCTAGAGGTGTGGTTACAATTGCTGTTCCTCTTAAACCTACTGTAGCTCTACTGTTGCCGTTAAGAAGTTCTTTTACTGCTTTGAATCCCATTCTTGTTGCTAAAACACGGTCAAAACTGCTTGGTGAACCGCCGCGTTGAAGATGCCCTAATATACTAACTTTGATGTCAAGATGATTGAATTTTTCTTTAACAATTTTTGCAACATTATAAGCGCCACCATTTTTATCTCCCTCTGCTATAATGACAATCATGGAGCTTTTATTTCTACTTTCAGCCAGTTCAAGCTCACCAAAAAGCTCCGTAATACCACTGTCGACTTCTGGCATTAAGATGGCTTCTGCACCACCGCCTACGCCAGCGTTCAGTGCTATACATCCTGAGTCCCGTCCCATTACCTCGACAAAAAATACCCGGCTATGGGAAGATGCGGTGTCACGTATCTTGTCTATAGCTTCGATTACGGTATTGTTGGCCGTGTCGTATCCTAAGGTGTAATCCGAACCATATAAGTCATTGTCGATAGTTCCTGGAATACACATAACAGGAATATCAAACTCTTTGGAGAATATATCGGCACCGGTAAAGGTACCATCACCCCCGATAGCCACCAGCGCATCTATGCCCTGAGTATGGATGTTGTCGTAAGCCTGTTGCCGACCTTCCTTCGTTTTGAACTCCAGGCAGCGAGCTGATTTTAACACAGTTCCTCCTTTTTGGATAATAGAGCTTACCGAACGACGATTCATGTCGATAAATTCTGCATCGATCATTCCTTGATAGCCTCTGTAGATACCAGTGACCTGTATATTTTCGTATATTGCGGTTCTCACAACAGCGCGAATAGCTGCATTCATTCCTGGTGCATCACCACCTGAAGTAAAGACACCGATGTTCGTTATTTTTTTCAAATCAAACTAATTTTAGGCAATACGAATATAGTGTGTATTTCTTACACTATTAAATTTTTAACGATTTTTTTTGCTTCTTTTGTAATTTTTAAGCAATATTGCCTAATATTTAGCTGATTTGTTACTTAAAATAAAGAGTTTGTGCTTTCCTTTTTTACTGTAGACTGTCTGATCCTGACTTTTCATGAAGGACAATTAAAAGTTCTTCTTACTGAAAGAAACGAATATCCCTATAAAGATTGGTGGGCTGTTCCTGGTTACTTTGTGGACAAAGAAGAGGAGATGGAAGATGCTGTGAAAAGAATTTCGTACGAAAATACAGGTCTAAAAGATATTTATTTAGAACAGTTAGCGGCCTTTGCGGGAGTCAAAAGACACCCTGAAGGACGTATTCTGACAGTCGCTTTTATGGCCTTGGTCCGTTACGAGGATGTGAAAAATAAGGTAAAACCTGTCACGAACTATATGCGGCAAGCCAAATGGTTTGATGTAAATAATGTACCTGAATTGGCGTTTGACCACAAAGATATATTACGTATCGGTTTGCATAAATTGAAAGCGAATCTTACGTTTTCTTTTGCTCCGTTTGAACTTCTCCCGGAAAAATTTACTCTTACGCAATTGCAGCAGATTTATGAATCTATATTAGGAGAGTCTTTGGATAAGCGCAACTTCCGTAAAAAAATGAGTAATTTAGGTTATTTGAAAGAACTTGATGAATATCAGACTGGGGTATCTTATCGAGCAGCTCGTCTTTACAAAATCGATAAGAAAAAGTTTAATAAGCTTTTTGTGTAAATAAAATTCCCGAATTATAGCTTTTTTGTTTTGTCAGAGAATTGTTTTTTTTTACTATTCTTAAGGTTTCCAGGTGCTCTTTCTGTACTTTTGAACAATTTTTAACAAAAGTCAGAAGGTAAAACTGAAAAATGGATAAACGTAAAGAGGAAATTGTTGATGTTGCTTTAAGAAGATTTTGTCATTATGGATTTAATAAAACCACAATGAACGAAATTGCTGAGGATATGAAAATTACTAAAGCAAATCTTTACTATTATTACCAAGATAAGTCCGCCTTGATTACAGATGCGATAGCGGTGGTTGCGGATGAGCTTTATGAAAAGGAATGGGTTCTTATAGAAAAGTATAATGGAAATCTGATCCAGACCTTATATGATATTGTGGAACTCCGTGCGACGTATCTTAGTAAATATTATATGCTTCATATCGATGAAAATCTAGAATGGATAAAGGGGGTCGAAATAAGATCCGTAATTGATAATTTATATAAACGGGATATATCTGCTATTAGGGAGCTTTTTTCGAAAGCCGTTAAAATGGGAGGTGTTCAGATCCGAGATGTGGAAGAGGCTAGTGTTTCTTTTGTCGAGATCATGAAATCTGTTGGTATTATGCATAATGTACAAGATATTATGTCCGGAATTCCAAATAGAGCTAATGTAGGTCATATACTAGAAAGTCAAAAGAGAGCTATCAGATTAATTTTCGAGGAAAGAATCGTCACAAATAACAACTAAATGAAAAGGATACGAATTATTGCGGTTTTATTAGCAGGTGTTTTTGCTGGTAGGTATGCAGATGCACAAGAGGTTTTGACTCTGCAACAAGCTATAAAGTATGCACTGGAGAACAAAGCAGATGCTAAAAAATCCGCTTTGGAACTTGAAAATGCGGAATATCAAATTGATGAAGTACGTGGTGCTGCTCTGCCTCAGATAAATGGTATAGGAGCTTTAAAATACAACGTTATTATTCCAGAAATTCCGATTGATATGGGTGGACAAGTGACTACTGTAAAAATGGGGCAGCCTTGGAATTCTACAGCTATGGTCTCTTTAAATCAACAGCTGTTTAATCAAGCGGTCTTTACAGGTTTAAAGGCCGCAAAAACGACTAAGGAGTTTTACTTGGTGAATTCCCAGTTGACAGAGGAACAGCTGATCGAGAAGGTGTCTATTGCATATTACGATATTTTTCAAACACAATTACAGCTTGAGACTATTCAAACTAATCTTGATAATACCACAAAAACTAAAAATGTTGTGGATGGGTTAGTGAAAGCGGGATTACAAAAGAAAATTGATTTAGATCGTTTGGTTGTTGCAGTAAATAATTTGGAGTCACAAAAGCAACAAATTTTAAACGCACTTCAACTGAAAGAAAATGCACTCAAGTTTGCTATAGGTATGCCTATCGAAAACGATATTGAATTGCCAGAAGAAACCTTTGATATAAATGGGGCTATTACCATGGAATCTATGGATGTTGAATCTAGATCAGAGGTCTTATTAATGAATAAACAGATTGAGCTTTACGAATTGCAGAAGAAGTCAAAAGTAGCTGGTTTATATCCGACATTGTCTTTGGGGGCAGATTTCGGTTGGAATGGTTTCGGTCAAGGGTTTCCTGTCGGAGGAAATTTTATGTGGCCAAAAACGTCTAGCATAGGTTTAAACCTTTCTATTCCGATATTTACGGGGGGAGCTACAAAAGCAAAGATCAACCAAGCTGATATTGAAATACGACAAGCTAAAGTTGCTTTGGATGACACCAAATTGGGATTGTCTTTAGCAAATGAAAATGCCAAAGCGCAGATTAAAAATTCCTTATTAACAGTCAACACCAACAGGGCTAATGTTGTTTTAGCAAAAGAGGTGTTGTCTGATACAGAGAATAATTACAAGAATGGACTAGCTACCTTGACAGAATTATTGGATGGTGAGAAAGCACTTGCCGATGCTCAAAATAATCTCAATACTTCTTTGCTGAATTTTAAAGTTGCTGAAATTCAGTTAATCAAAGCAAAAGGGAAATTAAAATCATTAGTAAACGAAAAGTAATCTAAAAATATAATATGAAACGCGTTATAATAACCATAATAAGTATTGCAATTCTGTTGGTAGGTATTATTTATTTGCTAAATAAGAATAAAAAAAAGAACGAGGAGATAACTGCTGCTGCTGCTGTAACAAATGAAAAAGTTGCGGTACGTGTGGATACTGCCCGTATACAAATGGTGGATTTAGCATATGTCGTAAATGGTAATTTTATGCCCAAGCAAGAAGTTACTGTATCTGCTGAGACACCAGGACGTGTTGTGAAAGTTTTAGTAAGTGAAGGATCAAGAGTTAGCGCTGGGCAAACACTTGCTATCGTAGAAGGTGATAAGTTGAATGTTAATGTTGCAAATGCTCAAGCCAACTATGATAATGCATTACAAAATGTACAGCGATTTGAAAGTGCATTTAGTACAGGAGGAGTCACTCAACAACAACTAGACCAGGCTAAGCTTCAATTTGAAAATGCTAAAAATAACTTGCGCAGCGCGAAATTAACTGCTGGGGATGTGACGATAAAAACTGCTGTTTCAGGTATTATAAATTCGCGCAAGATCGAGCCGGGTACTTATGTGAATACGGGCGCTGCGGCTTTCGATATTGTGAATGTGAGTACGCTAAAGCTACGTGTAAATGTAGATGAGAAAAATGTAGCAACATTAGCTGTAGGTCAGATTGTAAACGTAGGAGTTAGTGTGTACCCTGATAAGACTTATACCGGTAAAATAATATTTATAGCACCTAAGTCAGACGGTAGTTTGAATTTTCCAGTAGAGATTGAAGTTTCTAACCCTAATAATGAATTACGAGCAGGTATGTACGGAACAGCACGATTCGGTGATACTGCTACTGCAAACGTTCTTGTGATACCACGTACTGCCTTTCTTGGTTCTGTAAGTGACAATAAGATTTTTGTCGTGAAAAATGGTAAAGCCGTAGCTACGACGGTTAAATCAGGAAGAAGTTTTGGTGATTATATTGAAGTGTTAGGAGGGGTAAATGCAGGCGATCAAGTTATTATCTCTGGTCAAATCAATGTATTCGATCAGGCTCCAATCTCTATTATTAAATAAAATCTGAACAGACGTTAAATAATATGAAGATTTCAGAAATTTCGATAAAAAGACCAAGTTTGATCATCGTGATGTTTATCATCTTGATCCTTGGTGGTATATTTTCTTATACCCGACTCGGGTATGAACTGATTCCTAAGTTTGATATCAAAGTTATTTTGATTCAAACAGTATATCCAGGTGCATCTCCCACTGAGGTGGAAAATACTGTTACCAAAAAGATTGAAGATGCGATATCTTCACTTGAAATGGTGAAAAAAATTGAGGCTACCTCTATGGAAAGTGTCTCAGTAGTAGCTGTGACATTGAACGATGAGGCGGATGTTAACTTTTTGCTTACGGATGCACAGCGGAAGATCAATTCTATTTTGAACGATTTGCCAGACGACGTCGATCCTCCGATCTTGAATAAGTTCTCGCTGGACGATATGCCAATCATGAGTTTAGCAGTTACTTCTAATTTATCTGAAAAGGAATTGTATGATCTGTTGGATAAAAAAATACAACCAGTTTTTGCTCGTATTAATGGTGTAGCGAAGGTTGATATGATCGGTGGCGAAGAACGTGAGATACAAGTGAAGGTTGATCCAGAGAAGCTCGAAGGTTACGGCTTGAGTATTTCGCAGATTCAACAGGTTATCGGAGCTTCCAATATGGATTTTCCTACAGGTAGTGTACAATCTAGTGAGAAACGTAACACCATTCGTCTTGCTGGTAAGATCAGTTCTGTTGAAGAATTGCGTAATTTACCTATTACTACTCCTGCAGGAGTGACTGTTTTTCTTCGTGATATAGCAGATATTCAGGATGGGGTAGCCGAGCTAGAAAAAGTAGCAAGGTTAGATCGTAAAAACACGATCTTAATGCAAGTGTATAAGCAATCGGATGCAAATGCTGTAGCTGTATCTAAGTTGGTTCAGGCGACGATAGCAACAAAAGATAAAGACGGGAATATCATTAAGGGGATTGAAAAAGATTATGTCAAGGAAGGTATACAAGTCCTAGTTGCGAATGATTCCAGTGAGTATACTTTGGATTCGGCCAATCATGTGATGAAAGATTTAGTAGTAGCCGTTATATTGGTAGGTTTTATTATGCTATTCTTCTTGCATAGTTTGCGTAATGCCGCTATTACGATGGTGGCGATTCCTTTGTCTCTTGTGGCGACCTTTATTGGGTTTTACTTTATGGGGTACACCTTAAATTTGATGTCTTTATTGGGATTGTCTCTCGTGGTTGGGATTTTGGTTGATGATGCTATCGTTGTCATCGAAAATGTTCACCGTCATATGGAGATGGGTAAAAATAGGGTACGCGCAGCGTATGATGGTGCTGCGGAGATCGGATTTACGGTTACGGCTATTACATTAGTAATTGTAGTAGTGTTTTTGCCAATAGCGATGTCTACAGGTTTGGTGGCTAATATTCTAGCACAATTCTGTGTTACTGTTATTATTGCTACAGGACTATCTTTACTGGTTTCATTTACGGTAGTGCCTTGGTTATATTCTCGCTTTGGTCGATTAGAGCACATCAATTCAAGTTCTTTCTTTGGTCGTATTATTTTAGGGTTTGAAAGAGGTCTTTCTAAATTCACACATTGGATCTCAGATATCTTAAAATGGTCTTTACGAACTCGAGGGAATAAAATTATAACGTTGGTTATTGCTGTTACCTTGTTTTTTGCATCATTATCATTGCCTATCTTAGGTTATATTGGGGGAGACTTTTTTCCTGCAAATGACAAAGGGGAATTTATGATACAGCTTGAGTTAGAAAAAGACGCTTCATTAGAGACAACCAATCAGTTAACACAACGCGCAGAAAACCTCATCGCATCAAAACCCGAAGTTAAGAGATTGATTACTACGGTAGGACAATCGAGCGATGGTGGTATGGGAGGGGTATCAGGGTCTCGGTACAAATCGGAGATTCACGTGATCTTAAAAGATGAATATGTTGGAGTTTTAAATTCTAAAGTATACTCTGCCGAGTTGAAGCGTGAATTGGAGAATGAATTAATCGGTGCAATCGTACGTACCGTCAATATGGGACTTATGGGGGCAGAGCAGGCACCGGTGCACTTAACCGTGATTGGTACTTCGATGGAAGATGCGTTGGATTTTGCTAACAAAGCTGCTGATATTTTGAAGAAAATACCAGGATCGTCCCAGGTAAGGTTGTCTTCTGAAGCTGGTAACCCTGAAATTAATGTCAAAGTGGATCGTGATAAGATGACTTCTTTGGGGCTGAATGTTGCTACGGTAGGTAGTACGATGCAGATTGCATTCTCTGGGAATACCGATAATAAGTTCCGTGCGGGTGATAACGAGTACGATATCAATATACAGTTCGATGATAAAGGACGGGCCAGTATAGACGATGTGCGTAAATTGAAGTTTATCAACAATCAGGGTGCTTCTATTACGTTGGAACAATTTGCAGATATTTCCTACGGTTCGGGACCTACTTTGTTGGAACGTCGTGATAAAACGCCATCAGTAGCTGTCAAAGCGCAGGTGATTGGGCGTCCAGCGGGCACTGTATCTGAAGAATGGAAAAGAGAGTTTGATAAATTAGAGAAGAAAACAGGTGTAGATACGATGTGGGGTGGTAATATGGAAAATCAGGAAGAAGGTTTTGGTACATTGGGAGTTGCGTTATTAGCTTCTATTATATTGGTTTATCTTGTTATGGTGGCCTTATATGATAACTTTGCAACACCATTTGTCGTTTTATTCTCGATACCACTATCATTTATTGGTGCCTTATTGTTGCTAGCACTGACGAATCAAACTTTGAATATCTTTACAATTTTAGGTATTATCATGTTGATTGGTTTGGTTGCAAAGAATGCCATTTTATTGGTTGATTTTGCAAATCATAAGAAGGCGGCTGGAGCGACGACGCATGATGCCTTGGTTGCAGCAAACCATGCCCGTCTTCGTCCGATTTTGATGACTACCATTGCCATGGTGTTTGGTATGATTCCTATTGCTATGGCGACAGGAGGGATTGCCGATACCAATAGAGGTTTAGCTATTGTAATTATTGGAGGTTTATTATCTTCGATGTTCCTGACATTGGTTGTTGTACCGGTAGTTTATTCAATTTTTGATAGTTTACAACGACGTTTTAGCAAAGGTCAAGATGTTAATTATAAAGAATTAATCGTTGCAGATTATGTGCCGAATGAAGATTATGTCGATGAAATGGATGTAAAGCACTAGTATTCATTTGTTTCGTGTATAGCGCGGGAGGAGTTCAAGTTCTTTCGCGCTATTTTTTTAGCGGTGTAGAATAAAACTATCTCTCTTTTTTAGAATAACCAAAGAAAAATGTTTGTATAAAGTTTTTAAATTTCTATATTTGCATCACCAAAACGGAATAGGTAATACCTAAAGAAGTGATGGTCGCTGCGCTCCTAGCTCAATTGGATAGAGCATCTGACTACGAATCAGAAGGTTAGGGGTTCGACTCCCTTGGTGCGCACATTAGTTAACTGAAAAGCCTAATTCTCTTAACGAATTAGGCTTTTATTTTTGTCACCAAAAATTACTCAACACTATGCTAAACCTTGTATTATTCGGTCCTCCAGGAGCAGGAAAGGGTACACAATCAGAAAAACTAATCAGTAAATATAACCTTGTGCATATTTCTACAGGAGATCTTTTTCGTGCACATATTAAAAATCAGACTGATTTAGGTAAACAGGTAAGTCAGATTATTGCCGACGGAAATTTAGTTCCTGATTCGATCACGATTGCGATGTTAGAAGAAGAGATTAAAAAGAATCCAGAAGCAAAAGGATTTATCTTTGATGGTTTTCCACGTACAGTTGCGCAAGCTGAAGCATTAGATCAATTTTTAGTAGATAACGATAGCGCTATATCTGGAGTTATAGCATTAGATGTTAATGAAGAAGAGCTAACACAACGCATTGCCAAGCGGCAGGAGATTTCCGGTCGTGCCGATGATGCTGCTGATAAGTTGAAAAAGCGTATTGAAGAATATTTCGGAAAGACAATACATGTTCTACCTTATTATGAGGCTCAAAATAAGCTATCTAAAGTAAATGGTATCGGTGATATTGACACTATTTTCACAGAATTATCTCACGTGATCGATAGTTATATTGCTTAATTTGTTATTATAAATAATTTTATGGCTCAGGGTTCTAATTTTGTTGACTATGTTAAGGTGTGTTGTAGGTCAGGGCATGGAGGGGCTGGTTCTTCGCATTTGCATCGGGACAAATTCACGGCCAAGGGCGGTCCAGACGGTGGCGATGGCGGACGAGGCGGGCATATTATCCTTAAAGGATCGACACAACACTGGACGTTATTACACCTTAAGTTTAGAAAGCATATTATTGCCGAATCAGGTGGGCCAGGCGGGTCGGCATTGCGGACCGGTGCTAATGGAAATGACGAGATTCTCGAAGTTCCTTTGGGTACAGTAGCAAAAGATGCGGAGACAGGTGAGATACTTTTCGAAATCACAGAAGAAGGAGAGACTAGAATTCTGACGGCAGGAGGAAAAGGCGGTTTGGGAAATTGGCATTTTAAGTCTTCTACACAACAGACACCTCGATTTTCACAACCCGGACTGCCTGGGATAGAACAATGGGTGATCCTCGAACTCAAAGTCTTAGCAGATGTTGGTTTAGTTGGATTTCCAAATGCAGGTAAATCGACCTTATTATCTGTTGTTTCGGCAGCAAAGCCTGAAATCGCAAATTATCCATTTACCACGCTTGTTCCTAATTTAGGGATTGTTGGTTATAGGGATAATAAGTCTTTCGTTATGGCAGATATTCCTGGGATAATTGAAGGAGCGTCAGAGGGAAAAGGGTTAGGAATTAGATTTCTAAGACATATAGAACGTAATTCTGTACTTCTATTTATGGTTCCTGCAGATACCGATCGTACTATCGAAGAGGAATATAATATTCTTCTAAATGAATTAACTTCTTATAACGACGAACTTTTGGTGAAGCCAAGATTATTGGCAATAACTAAGTCAGATATGTTGGATGAAGAATTAGAGGAAGAAATGAAGGCTCAATTGCCGAAAGATGTTCCCTATATTTTTATATCTTCCGTAGCCAATAAGAATATTCTTCCTTTAAAGGATATGTTGTGGAAAGCTATTAATGAAGGTTAAAAATAAAAGCTTAGTAATGAGTTCTTTTTAGTGGATTTGATAAAAAAAGTAGATAAATGTTTGCAAAAACGATGAAAATGCCTACTTTTGCAACACTTCAAACAACGAAGGATAATTCAAATAAAGAATTAGGATTCCGTAGCTCAGCTGGTAGAGCAATACACTTTTAATGTATGGGTCCTGGGTTCGAATCCCAGCGGGATCACAAAAAAGCTCAATCGAAAGATTGGGCTTTTTTTGTGCCGTTTGGGGGCGAACCCAAGGGTTTGATTCAAGAAAGATTCAGAATTTTGTGTTCGGGCCATGCGGGGCTGATCCAATCCCAACGGGATCACAAAAAGGCACAAATCTCTTTGTGCTTTTTTGATTTTACTCACTTTAAGCAAGGATTTTCAGGTATATACACCAGCCGATAACCATTTTTCTTTAGGGAGTTGATTGTATTGTTGTCGGGTGTTGTTTTAAATATACTAGATACGGGTTCGTAATAAATCTGATTTTCCATACCTTGCGTAAGACACATTGGAAATGTGCCTTAAAGATTACTCAAGAAGAGCAGGAAAGGCATTTTTGATATGGGATCCTGAGGTTCTATAATAATCACAGCAGATTGAGCTTTCGAAGCATCCCCTACAGTAAGCCCTTTTGTGTTTTTTTGTTCGATTTGGGGGATAGGCATTAGATTTAGCAAACACGAACGTAAATCGGATAAATTTCGTTTTTTCAAGTTGTATTAACGTTCATTTCAAGAGATTTGATTTAGGAGGAAGCTATCAAGCATTAACACCTTATCGTATCTACAATTCGCTTGGTTCATTTAATCCTAAAAATAGATGTTTTCGGCTAGGGGTAGCTTATAGGTTTAAGTGATTTTGTATCAGATTAATAGCTGTTTTTTTATGATTTAGTTTTAAATAAGTGCAATAATTGTTGGATTTATCTTTACCAAACCATTGCAATTACAAATATTTTTTCTACCTTTGCATCACTTCAAACGAAGGATAATTCAAATAAAGAATTAGGATTCCGTAGCTCAGCTGGTAGAGCAATACACTTTTAATGTATGGGTCCTGGGTTCGAATCCCAGCGGGATCACAAAAAAGGCTCAATCGAAAGATTGAGCTTTTTTTGTGCCCTTTCGGGGCGAACCCAAGGGTTCGATTCAAGAAGGTTCAGGATTTTGAGTTCGGGCCATGCGGGGATGAGAACCCAGGATCATACCGAAAGTTTGGGAGGTATCTTTATTAAGCATACAATTTCATTACACGATATAGGAAAAAGGTAGTATCTCTTACACCTCGAAAGATACTCCTGAACGCCTTAAGTTTTGCATTGAAGGACTCTGTGGACGCGTTTGTACTTCTATTGTCGAAGTATGGATCTTGCTACACTCTCGAACGATAGTATTCTTGAGCTCCCCACTTGATTGTGCCACAGCCCAAGTTTTGTAAACGCTATTTTCTTATCCTTGCACTTGTTGAAGATATCTCCCAATGCAATTCCCAGGTCGTAGGCTTTCTTTAGTTTTGGAAAGCGGATTAACAGAAGTTCCGCGAGCTGTCTTTGACTTTCTGTCCATCGACCAGGATGTTTACTCTCTTTTTGCATTTCCTGATTTCTCCGGTCTCTACAAAGTCTGATAAGGCATTTATACCACGAAGAAGGTCTCTTTTGCTCCGGGGAAGTGTGTGTTGCTTTGCGTACCCGCGTATGAGATAACTTCTTTCTAGTGATACAGAAGTAAAAATTGGAAATTGCCGAAATCAAATATGCTGTCGAACAAATCGTCAAGAAACAAAAAGGTCTCGACCAAAATATCGAATAGCTATTTGAATACATCGACCGCCTGCAGGCGGAGGAAGAGAAGACGAAGCAGATCTCAAAAGGTGAGATCGGATTTAAGGTCGGAGGAAAATAAGGGTGTATACCTCTAGGTGATAAGGAGGGATGTCAGTAATAATCTAATGTAAAATGAAAAAAGCTTTGACTAACACATTAAAGAGAAGATAGAATCACTTTTTAAACGATAAAAAGTCATAAATAAGTTATTTTATCAAATTCAAGCTTTCCTTGTTTTACTTGAGCTAGCTCCTTAGCTCTAAAAGCAGCAATATGTTGGACATAGTTTGTACTGGCCAACTGTCTTTCGACTTCGCTTTCCCCAAATGCTTCATAATTCTTTTCTGCTATAACTCTTTTTTTTAGTTCATTTTCAATGTTTTCAATGTTTTTCTTCGGGAAAACAGAAAAAAGGTTCATAATATGTGTTCCGAAATATACTTCTACCGGTCTAAGATTTTTAGAACTAAAATACAAGCGAACAAAAATAGTCTGTTTAGGATCTAGTTTTTCATCATCTATATTTTCAGGAATATTCGCTATTAAAATAGATGCAACCATCTCTTTATAAGTTGTTTTTAGGATATTCGGATCATAACTATAATCTTTATCATTCTCGAAAAGTTTATTTGAACGTTTACCAATGATTTTAAAATCTTGTCTTAGCTTTTTTTTAAGTGCCTCCAACTCTTTATCCTCCGATTTCTTATTTTTTGTATTTAGGGGGTTGTAAAAATATTTGTAATCAGCACATGAAGTGCACAGGATAATAAGTAAGAGAAGTTGAAGAATTTTCATTATTGATAACAATTAGTGTTTTCTAAAAAGTGCTGTATAGTAGCGGGAATAATATTTAGATTATTATATGGTAAAGAGGGCACCATCGCCTCCGGATTATATATTGATTTATATTGTCTAAACTCTTCTTTGTATTTTTTATACTGACTATTCGATGCAACGGTAGGATCAGCAAAAAAATTATTAGCATTAAATAAATTTCTATTACCATTGTTGTCGGTAGTTAATCCATTTAAAAATCCCCTATATTCTTCGGATTTAGACGCCGTGGGAATCTCAGAACCAATTCGTCCAACTAAATCTATAAATAAGTGAGTTTCAAACTCTATTTCTACTTTACCGTTAGATGCCGTATATTGATTTATTCCATTCGGGTAAATCTTATCCTGACACGCATGAAAGAGCTCGTGAAAAATGATTTGTCTATTAATCACGTAAATATTCTTAAACTGCAGGGATTTGGACCCCGCATTATAAGTCCCTCCACCTATATTGCTATTAATACATAAACTTATCTTTCCGTTACTGCTAGCCCTGCTAGCTAAAAATTGGAGCATTTTTTCTGTAAAACAATCAAAGGGGGGTCTACTTACTAATTCTTGGACTTCTGAAATGAACTTATTATGATTTTCTGAGCCAACTTCCATATCAGGGCAGGGATCAAAGATATCGTTAATATATCCAACTATCTGCGGACTTGGTGTAGGGGGCGTCGGAGTACCGTCCCCAGGTGTAGGGTTTTCTGGATTTGATACTTCAACACAAACCTCATTACAACTTTGCCCTATTACTTTAGTAACGCAGGATTCTCCTCCTTCTGAGTGCTCAGGTACAGAAGTACAGACTTGACCATATATCGGTGTACAGACGGTAGTACATTGTTGATAAGTACCGGTTGAACTTGAGCTTGTTATCAAATCCGATGACTTTACATTTGCTAAAGCCATTTTATTATTTTTACTTGATCTAGATAATGAATATCGAGCAATCATCCTAACATTCATATAATATTCTAGGCCTATCACCTCCCCGTTAAGTTTCTTATATTCAATATAACCAACAAAAGCCTTGTCAAGAGTGTTTAGTGTCATTCTTTCGCCTGTTTTATAGTAATTTAAATCTTCTATACAACCTGCTTCTGGAATATAAGTTATGATACGAGTATTTATATCGGTCTTAACTTCACTTTTTTCCTTCTCAAAGTAAATTAAATTACTATAAGAGTAAGCAACTCGAAGTTCTTTGGTTTGATCTGTATCTTCAACAAACCTTTTTACAATGTTGTATAAGTTTATATTATTATTAATAGTCAGATAAGGCACTTCAATACTTCTAAATTATTTAAGGTATATGTATTTTTCCTATTCCAATCAACTTCCCCTGTTGCCGCAAAATAAAGATCGTTAACTGTATGTCTTCAAACAAATCAGGACAAACTGTTAAGGCGTGTTTCTTATTTATAAATCTATTAATTTTTGTTTTAGATATTGTGCTTATCTGTTACTAATGGCGATTTTTTTCAATCGTTCTCTCTGTTTTAATATCAGTTCTCCACGACCATAATATACGTCAGCAGGAGTTAGGTTATTTAAGGCCTCGTGATAACGTTCCAAACTCTTGGAGGGCTTCTTTTAGCTCTTCTGGTGAATAGTAATTGTTCAATTTGACCACATTTTTCATTGTTCTGTTGTATCTTTCAATTTTTCCCTGGGTCTGTGGATGAGCGGTTCTGCCATGGATCTGCTTCATTTCCTGTTCTTCGGTCAGATACCTGCCAAGATCCTTAGAGATATAGCACGATCCATTATCTGACAATAATTTAGGCTTAACCTTTGTCTTTAACTTCGCCTTTTCAATCGCTGTGTCTACATTGCGTATCACGTCCTCATGTTTCATTGATGGACAGAGCTCCCAATGTACAATGTAGGGGCTGTAGTCGTCCAATATGGTGCTTAAATAATAATCTCCCCAGCCTTTTATCCTGAAATAGGTAAAATCTGTCTGCCACATTTCATGTACAATACTGGTCTTACCCTTGAATTCATCGGATGCACTGATCAAAATATGGTATGGAGCGCTTATCAGTCCCTTGTTTTTAAGGATTCTGTAGACAGAGGATTCAGAAATAAAAATCTGATGTTCGTCTGTAATGTGACGAGCCAACTCAAGTGCCGATAAATCAACCTTATCCAGGGCAACCTTGACAACGAATTCTTTAATCTGCTCGGCTGTAATGATTCTGCGGGTACTACGACGTACATCCTTGATAAAATTCTCCGGGATTGTTTTTTTCGGTCTTCCCATCCTGAATAAAGTTAATGTTTTTTAGGAAAACACTCTCTTAGTTTTTAATAAATTATGTCCAAATTATGCTGACGATTTACAGTCCCGGTGAAAAAATTCTTTTTTACGATGATTTCGCGCAGGATGCCATCGGCGATTTCCCGGTACGCTGGAACACCAATGGAGGCGGTGAAATCGTTACGCTTAAAAACCAGTAGGGAAAATGGCTGAAAGTACCAGATAATTCGACCAGCTTCCTAGAATTAGATGGAAAGCTGCTGCAAAAATTTACCATAGAATTTGATTTACTTTATCCCGTATCGGGAGAAAGACCACCTGTTACGTTTGGGTTTTCGGAAGTGGTCAATCCTGCAAAAAACACGATCCAACACAAAAGTGTTTTTTACTTTCTAATTCCACCATCCGTGAAGGAGTTCGTCGGTTATTCCACCAGTTTATATTCGGGACGGGGAACGACTCAGGAATGTGCAGTTAATAAAATGGCAGGTAATAAAATTAGGGTGAGTATTGACGTAAACGGAAATCGTCTTCGCTTGTATTTGAATGATCAGAAGATGTTTGATCTGCCAAAGTGATTTGACAATAGCAGCTATCGCAACAACTTTTATTTTAGGGCATCACCTTTGATACCGAAACCCACAGATGCTTTTTACATAAGCAACCTTCGTATTGCTGAAGCAGGAATGGATGCCAGAAGTACGCTATTGAAAGAAGGGAAATATGTTACCTCGGGAATTTACTTTGCTACGGCTTCGGCAAGGATAGAGCCTGAATCGCACGGTGTATTTAAGGAAATAGCCGATATGAAGAAGAACAATTCTGTGAAAATTGAAATTATAGGACATACGGATAATCTAGGGAACGCTGTTGCTAACCAAAAGCTTTCGGAACAACGTGCCATAGCGGTAAAAACGTATCTGAACGAGACTTTTAATATCGACAGGAACAGGATATCGACGTCGGGAAAAGGAGCCATTGAGCTGGCTGTAAGCAATGCGACTGCCGAGGGAGAAGCTCAAAATCGACGGGTGGAATTTCTAACCTTGTGAATGCAACATACACAACAGTTTAACTTAAAAAACGTCAATTACGCGATATTTCATAGTAGCCTACTTTCTATTGCTTATTCAATCCATGTACGCACAGGAAAAAAAGAAAGTAGAGGTTTTTGAACAGCCTGAGAAAGCGAAACCTTTTGAACCAGACGATAAGATCTGTTTTGATTACAAAGTTAGCTTTAAAGGGAACTTTATCGGAAGAGATGCAACTGTATGTTTTTTAATCAATACAGAAATAGGTGCAATCTTGGGTTTTGGCTTTGATATCTATGGGAAGTCCGGTTACAATTATGATCTTAACAGCCCCAATTTTAATGCTTCTCTGCAGACACTTAAAGGAAATCTGTACTATTATTACAATGGTAGTGAGAAAATTCCGTGAAAAATGGAATTGGTCGGATCAAGTATCATGTACGAACCTCCAATACGGAGCCGGGAAGTAACGGAAGAATTCTTACTGGAAAGAAATTTCTATATAAGGATGAATTTCGGGAGTTTGCAGGTGGCGAGTTTAAGGGAAGAAAATATGTAGCGGATGATGGCTTTGCAATCTACCTACTTGATAACGATAATTTTCCGGAAACTTTTGAGTCTTTTCAATTTCTAGACGCCTATGGAATCGGGTTTCTTGAAATATCGAAGGGCAATTTCCTCATTTTGGGTTATGATGCAGACGGTAAAATTGGATCGGAAACGGTTTCTTTCCAGAAAGTAGCAGGGAGCAAATGTTTTCATGCGACACAGTTTAGAAAAGATGAGCACACCACGATGATCACTTATCTTGAAGAGAATGAAACCGAATCAGATGAAATCCAGAAGAGGATCAGTAAAGCTAAAAGGGTTGCTGAAACAAGTAAAAGCGATTGTGCGTCTTTAAAGTTGAAATTTCATGATGAAGAAAAGCGGCAAAACGATCAGCAGAAAGAGCAAATGCAATATTTGAAAAACGAAAAGGTAGATTATCAGAAAAAGCAGGATAAGCAGGCTTCTTTCTGAAAATACGAGGCATATGCTACGTTTAAAAAGCTCCGGATGGAAGCAGCATACAAGCTCTGTGAATTGCAGGAGTCGATCAGGAAGGATGCTTATAAAAATGATGCAGAAAAAGCTAAGGCATTCGAGAAAAAAAGCTGTCTTGAAGGTAAAGTCATCGATCTCGAAAAGTTAGAAGCAAAATGGGAGACAGCAAAAGCCGGTTATCGAAATAATAATGCAAGTCTCTAGGAAGAACAGCGAAGGATAATGCAGGAGACTATTGAGGTCATGAAAAAATACAAATGTGGTTAAATATGAAATATCCATGTAGCATAACTGCACAAACACGAATGAAAATAGTTTGGATCCGCCAGCTGGCGGATGACAATTAAAAGTCAAATTATTTACATATGAAAATGGTCCCAAAACTATGAGTTATGGGACCATCTGTGCTATAAAAAATCGTTTAATTCGAAGATGTAATTTTCAATCTACTCGCAGCGGCTTTATCAGTCAAAAATACCAGTGTCCCATTGATCGGAGCCAATAGTTGCGACGGGTATTCCTGTGGATTGCGTTCACCCTCTAATACCTCATACAAAGCATCGGTTTTCTTCTTACCGAATGTAAGTACGGCAATATTCTTGGCTTTATTAATGAGCGGTGCGGTTAAGGTGATACGATACATACTTTGAGGTTCTAGATAATAGGCATCTACCCACTTTTTGTCTTCATTAAGCACATCTGTGTGCGGAAATAAGGAGGCAGTGTGACCATCGTCTCCCATACCCAATAAGATGAGATCAAAAACTCCATCTTCACCCACAATAGCTTTTATTTCTGCCTCGTATTGTACAGCATGCTCCTCTGGTGATAATGTCTCAGAATACATCTTGTAGATATGATCCTTTGGGATTGGCACATAATTTAAGAGGGTGTCAAAAGCCATCTTGGTGTTGCTACGCTCATCGTCAAATGGTACCCAACGCTCATCACCCCAAAATACGAAAACCTTTTGCCAATCTATCAAAGCTTGATATTCCGAGGAGGCAAGTATTTTATGAAGAGCTATAGGAGATGAACCTCCAGTAAGTGCTACTGTAAATTTATCTTTTTCAGCTATAGCCTGTTTTGCGGTTGCAATGAATAATGTAGCAGCGGCTTCAATAAGTTGTTGTGTATTGTCAAATATCTGTATCAATTCTTCAAACTTTTAATATACGACTAGTGAAACTAAGAATTTTTATGGTGTGCGTTTACAGCCCATACATGACCGTTTTGAGCAACCAAGGCTTCTGCATTTTCAGGCCCCCAAGTGCCTGATGCATAGTTCGGAAAGTCAAGGGTATTTCTACTTTCCCATGCTTCCTGTATCGGTGTGATCACATCCCAAGCCTCTTCGACCTGATCCGAACGCATGAATAATGTCGCATCACCATTAAGAGCATCAAGCAGTAATGTCTCGTAGGCCTCTGGCGATTGGGTCGAACACGTATCGTAATCGAAAACCATCTCCGAAGGGTTCAATGCCATGGTCAAGCCTGGACGCTTGGTCATAAAGCGTAAACGGATATCCATCTGAGGTTGAATATTGATAGTTAGTTTGTTTGGCATCAAATTATCAACCTGACCATTGGAGAAGGTCGAGTGAGGAACAGGCTTAAATTGTATGGTGATCGAAGAGTGTTTCTCCTGCATACGTTTTCCCGTACGTAAGTAGAAAGGTACACCTTGCCAACGCCAATTATCCAAAAAGAACTTGACAGCAACAAAAGTTTCCGTGTTTGATTTTGGGTTTACACCTTCTTCATCCCGGTATCCTGGTACTTTTTTACCTTGTAACCAACCTTCGCCATACTGGCCTCTTACCGCATAACGTTGTACCTCCTCTGGTTTGATACGTCGTATCGCTCTTAATACATCAACTTTACGGTTACGTATCTCTTCAGATTTGAATGAAGCAGGAGCTTCCATAGCCACCATACATAATATCTGCAAGAGGTGGTTTTGAACCATATCTTTAAGTGCTCCCGCACTTTCGTAAAACCCGCCACGATTTTCTACACCAACTTGCTCAGCAACAGTTATCTGAACGGAATCAATAAAGTTTCTATTCCATAGGGGTTCAAATAATGCATTTCCAAATCGGAAAGCTAGGATATTCTGTACTGTTTCCTTACCTAAGTAATGATCTATTCTATAGATCTGTTTCTCCTGAAAGGTCTGCCTCAATAATTTATTCAAGGCAACTGCCGTCTCTTTATCGTTTCCGAATGGCTTTTCGATGACGATACGATCCTTATCAGGTAGGCTAGCTAGACCGGATTCATTGATATGTAGTGTCGCGGCTTCAATATAGCGAGGAGCGACTGATAGATAAAATAATCTATTTGCCCGTTCGCCCCACAATTCATCTAAAGCATCCAATTGGGCAGCTAAATCTTTGTAGGAATTGATATCTTCGATATTTGATTGAAAATAGGAAATATTAGGATTGAATGTTTCCCACTTTTGTTGCTCCGGTGCTCCAGTTCTTGAAAACTCGGTCAACCCTTCTTGCAGATGCTGCCTGTAAGATGCATTGTCAAGTTCCGTCCGACCTAATCCGATAATTGCGAATTTTTCAGGCATCCAATCGTCCAAAAACAAATTGTAAAAAGCAGGTATCAATTTACGCTTCGCCAAATCTCCCGTTCCTCCGAAAATAACAATAATGGAAGGTCTGGCTTTTTTACTAGTTTTCATTGTAATATTAAAAAGGTAATCAATTTATCTTAGTCCCATTGCGTATGAAACGAACCTTCACGATCGATACGTTCATACGTATGTGCGCCAAAGTAATCCCGTTGAGCTTGTATAATATTTGTAGGCATACGCTCCGAACGGTACGAATCGAAATAAGCCAAAGCATTCATATACGCTGCAAATGGAATACCGCAGTCTACCGCATATTTAACAATGTCCCTTGCGTTTGCTTGTTTCGAAGATACGTTTTGCGCTATAGTGTCATCCAGAAGAATGTTTCGTAAAGAAGGATTGCGATCATAGGCCTGTCTAAAGTCTTCTAAAGCTGCAGCACGGATAATACATCCTCCGCGCCATATTTTCGCAACCTGTTCTAAGTTCAATCCGTAGCTATAGGTTTCTGAAGCGATAGTAAGTTGAGCCAGTCCCTGTGCATAGGTATTTAACATGGCAAAATAGAAAGCATCTTTTAATTGCTCGATAACTAGATTTTCGTCTATGCTTTTTCCGGTTGCCGTCCAATTTAATTTTTTCGCTGCTTGTATACGTTCAGGTTTTAATTTTGACATATCACGCATAGTGACAGCGGCATCGATCACTGGTATCGGAGCCTGTAGATCCATAGCATTTTGTGATGTCCATTTACCGGTACCTTTGGATTTGGCCCAGTCCGAAATCACATTAACTAAACGCTGACCATCTTCATCAAATTTGTTCAGGATCTCTCCGGTAATTTCAACTAAGAAGGACTGTAATTCGGTACTATTCCAATCTGCGAATGTTTGTTGGATTTTAGCATCACTGATACCCAAGCCCCGCTTCATAAGATCATAAGTCTCTGCAATTAATTGCATGATACCATACTCGATCCCATTATGAACCATTTTGACATAGTTTCCAGCAGAACCATTCCCTAAGTAAGCAACACAAGGTTCACCATTTACTTTGGCCGTTACTGCTTCGAAAATTGGGCGTAAACGCTCGTAGGCATTTTTGTCCCCTCCTGGCATTAAGCTAGGACCGAAACGTGCACCCTTCTCACCTCCTGATATACCCATTCCGAAGAAGTGTATGTTCTTTTGAGATAACTCTAAGAAACGACGATCTGTGTCTGGAAAATAAGAGTTACCGCCATCGATGATAATATCACCCTTTTCAAGATGAGGAAGTAGACTTGCTATTGCACCATCAACAGGTTTGCCAGCGGGAACCAAAAGCATGATTGCCCGAGGTCTGCGGATCAACTGCGTGAATTCCTCTACCTGAGTTGTTGCTTTTACGCGTTGGTTGTCATTAATTTCTTCTTGTAAGGATTGTACTTTAGCAGAGTCTAGGTCCAGTCCTGCTACGGCAAATTTGTTGTCGGCCATGTTTAGAAGGAGATTTCTTCCCATAACACCTAGACCGACTATACCAAAATCATATAATTCCATAAAATTTTTATCTGTTGATGCAGATTTTTATCGTTTCGATCGTACTAACTTAATGAGAGAGAATTTGCATCAGATAGCTCCCTCTAATTAATCATCAAAGATATAAATCTTTTCGTTGAAAATACCTGTTTTTTACTCCTTTCGAGGTCGGGGGATCGACTATAATGTTTTTGTTTCTTGAGGCAGAAATCATTTCTGTATACCTTTCCTGAATCAACATCGTGTTTTGTTATAACTAAACGTTATACCCTATGGGATTTTATCGTTTTCTTTTCAGCTGTATAGCCCTGTACTTTGTATAAAAATAGTTGCTATATGAAATATCCATGTAGCAGAACTGCACAAACACCAATGACCGCGGAGCAGTATGCACACCAACAGTAATAAATTCGTGTATAATGTAATTACTTCCTGAGCTCGTTATACTCGGTTTGGATATTCCATATGGCCGTTTTAAAAAAAATATATACTAATGAATAATCGCATGTTTTTCCGAAAGGATATATTTAAGAAGAGTCTATCTGTTCACGAGCTTATTTTTGTCAGTTTAGGCTTTTTGTGTTTATCGCCGCTAATATCGCCGCCAATAGCATTATTGATCGGAATTCTTACAGCGCAATGGCTGGGCAATCCATTTCCAGATTTTACACACAAACTTACCCATATTTTATTACAGGTATCTGTCGTAGGACTGGGGTTTGGTATGGACGTAGAGTCGGCAATTCATGCCAGCAAAAGTGGTTTTATTTTAACGGTTATTTCCTTGTTCGCCATACTGTTTCTAGGTTATTTTATAGGTCGGTTGTTACGTATAGATAGGAAAATAGCTTTTTTGATTACCGTAGGGACAGCAATATGCGGGGGGAGTGCTATTGCTGCAATGTCTCCCGTGATAAAGGCCAAGGAAGGACAGATTAGTGTAGCATTGGCTACTATTTTTATTTTAAATTCCATTGCGTTATTTGTTTTCCCTATAGTTGGACATTTCTTTAACCTTTCACAAGAACAGTTTGGTCTTTGGAGTGCAGTGGCTATTCAGGATACCAGTTCTGTTGTCGGTGCAGCGAGCAAATATGGCGAGGAGGCGCTGCAGATTGCTACCTCAGTCAAGTTGACACGTGCACTGTGGATCATACCTGTTACATTTTTTAGCGCTTTGGTTTTTAAAAGCAAGGGAAACCGTATACAGGTCCCTTACTTTATCGGCCTCTTTGTATTAGCTATTATTGGCAATACTTATGTCGCTCCTCTACACAAGATCGCTCCTTATATCGTGTACATGTCCAAAAGTGGACTTACAGCAGTATTGTTTTTAATCGGAGCTGGGCTTTCTGCCAAAGTGATAAAGTCTGTAGGTCCTAAACCATTTATTTTGGGACTTGTACTATGGGGACTGATAGCTATACCATCCTTGTTATTTATCCTTTGTTTTTTTGCTAAATGTTAGATGTAGATATTGTATATTTATATACTCTTTTACATGTACAAAAAATGTCAGTAACAAATCCTGTAGTATTTTTCGAAATACCGATAAAGGATTTAGATCGTGTCGAATCTTTCTATTCCAATGTCTTTGGTTTTATCTTTGAAAGGGAGCTGATAGATGATTATGAGATGGCATTATTTCCTTTTACAGACTCGAAGGGAGGAGTATCAGGTTCTTTGGCTAAAGGACATGTATCTGTACCGAGTAAAAACCGGGCTATCCTCTATTTTAAGACGAAAGATATTGATGATAGGGATTCGTAAAGCAGAGGAACAGGGGCAAGTGTATTGTATACCAAGACGGCCAAAGATAAATACGGTTTCTTCGTTGCCGAAATTGAAGATTCAGAAGGAAACAGAATTGCTTTGCATCAAGAGTTTTAACGTCTAATGGATCTTAGATCTGAAATAAATTCATCAACTACCTTTTCTGGGGTAGCCCAAGAAGTTATCAAACGTACGGCGGAATGTTGATTATCGACTCTCTTCCATTCAAAAAATAGGTATTTCTTAAGTAGTTCATCAATAATGTGTCTAGGTAGAATTGGGAAGATCTGATTTGTCGTCGAAGGGGTCAAAAAAATGAATTCTTCTTCTGTCGCGGCCTTTACGATTTTCATCGCCATTTTGTTAGCATGATCTGCCAATTCAAAGTAAAGCCCCTCCCGAAATAATTCGAGAAACTGAATACCTAATATTCTTCCTTTTGCCAATAAGGCACCCTTTTGTTTTAATGCGTAGTCAAAATCAGGATAGAGCATAGGATCATTGAAGATTACCGCCTCACCCAATAAAGCCCCGTTTTTCGTTGCTCCGATATAGAATACATCGGTCAATCGACTGATGTCAACCATTGTTAGGTCATTATCTGATGCCATGAGTGCATTTCCTATCCGTGCACCATCTAGGAATAAGAGAAGTCCCTCTTGTCGGCAATAGCGTGATAATGTCTCTAATTCATCTTTATAATATATTGTTCCGATCTCTGTCGAATTGGAAATATAAACTACTCTTGGTTTAACAACATGCGGTCTTAAGGTATGGTTTTCTATGATAACTTTGATATCAGTTGGTTTAAGCTTGCCATCCTCTGTTGTTACTGTAATAACTCGGTGTCCAGTAGCCTCGATAGCTCCAGCTTCATGAGCAAAAATATGTCCCGATAGTGCGCTGATGACTGCTTCATGAGATTTCAACAGACAAGATAATACCAACAGATTCGTCTGTGTACCTCCAGATAAGAAATAAACTTCAGCATTGGGATTTTCAATCTCTTTTTTAAGAATTTCTTTAGCTTCTAAACTAAATGCATCGTCTCCATAGCCCAGTTGTTGTACAAGGTTGGTTGAGGCAAGTTTATTTAAAATATTTGGGTGCGTTCCTTCTGAATAGTCGTTCTTAAAGTTATACATGTTAGAATTCGCTTTGACCGGATAAGCACAAATATAGAAAGATAGCTTTACAGTTGTCTAGTCCAGAATAGAAATAAACTAGGATATCGTTAAGAATCTTTTATAGTGATCCCAATATGCTTCTGGAAGGGTAGAGGTCGTTTTTAACCAAAATTGTTCTCTGATTTTAGTTTTTGATTCCTGATCTTTATTTTCAAAATTACCTTTTAATAATAGATACAGTTCAAAAAAAAGTTGTAAAAACTGTTGGTCTGTTTTTGCACATTTCAGGTTGATACAATCACCATATACATAATATATAACAACTTCTCCTGACGGGATATGATACCCCAAACGATCACCTATAGTATCCCAACCGAAGAATATATAATCTCCATATACTTCAGGTTCTGGATCAAAAGTGATATCAAAAATGTTTAACCTGGAGACATCGAAATTGTAAATAAGATTTAATATTTCATTTCCATAGTCTTTGTAGTTAGTTTTTAAATCTGAAATTTGAGCATCACTTAAAATGTTATTTAATAATTCGGTCTCAAATTTGTCTTGCAGATTTGAAATTTGAGGCTGGTTTGCTCTGATGTTAAGCACAAATTCTTTTGCCGTCATAGTTGTAAATTAATCTTTGTGTCTAATCTTTTGTATCTCTTATAATTTTCCCCAATACAAAAGTGACGCTTTATTTTAAATAAAATTTACGGGAATCCGTATTTCGTTCTGTTGAAATTGAAACAATGTGATTTCATGCGGTTGATCTATGTTAATTTCAAGAATAACTTGTTTTCAGCGTGATCGTACCATTCAGCTCGTAGCGAACTGAAAACAGCACTGTCCCTCCGGGTATGATCTGCTCTGTACATATTGCTTCGGAGCAAACCTTCAAAGGTGCAGCCTAGACTCAATAGGGCTTGTATACTACGTTTGTTTTCATTATCGGCTTTAAATTGTATGCGTTCCATGTGGAGTGTATCAAAAGCAAATTTTAACAATAGATATTTAGCATGTTTGTTCAGACCTGTTCCCTGAAATTTCTTACCGTACCAAGTATAGCCGATGGAGCATACCTTTTGGTTTAGATCTATTTCATACAATCGGGTAGAACCCGCTGTTTCTCTTTGTTGTTTGTCAAAAACGATAAACGCATGTTCTTTACCCTCTTTCTTCTTTTGCAAGGTATTAGCGATGTAAGTAGCCATTTTTTGCTTGCTTGTAGGTTGCTCCAATGAGAATTTCCAGATTTCAGGCTCGTGATCTGAAAACTGAGCCAGATCATCCAAGTGGATCTCGGAAAGTGTATGTAAGGCAATCCTTTCATTTTCGAGGATATATCTTTCTTGCAAAGATTGGTCTTTGGGCTCTGTCTTCATGTCTTTCTGCTACTAATGTTATATTATTCCTTTTTTAAGTCTTTGAGTAGGACGCGGCCAAAATAGAAGATAAGGATCGCTCCAAGTGCTAGACATACGGTCAGGATGATCCTATCATAGTTCTCTTTTTTCGTAGGTGTATTTTTAGAGAGTTCCTCCACTTTGTCTAGCTTGGCAAGAGGTAAGTCAGATGATAGATTGAGGGCGATTGGTATCTCTTGTGATAAAAACTCTGGTAATGGAGGAGGAGTCGGTACGATTTTTTCTATCAGATTCTCTTCCCTGATTAACGGTACTCGGTCTGGCTAGGCCTTCTCTCAATCCCTTGATTTCTTCTTTCTGCCTATTTAGTAAGTATACCATAACGGTAAATCCAAGTACAATCAATAATATTTCCATAAACTAGGGTTTCGTTTCAGCTTTCGTGCTAAAATCGTACCAAGGTGCAAAAACTTATGAATGACTTTTTACTTGCCAAATAATTTTCAAAAGAACCCTTTTCCCTCTTTTCCGAGATGCCAAGAGATAATTGTTCCACAGATTAGATTAAAAGCACTTCTCTGCAGAAAGATGATTTGATATCTTTGTTTTTTCATAAATAAGCAAATTTGGTGAAATCAATACAAGTAGCAGTAATTAGTGATATCCATGGTAATCTTACAGCGTTAGAACATGTTCTAACCGATATTTGTCAAAAAGGGATACCGCAAATATATTGTTTAGGTGATTTGGTAGACTTTGCACCTTGGGGCAATGAAGTGATTTTTCTACTTAAACAGAGGGAGATCCCTTGCTTACTGGGCAATCACGATGAGCTTATTGCTTTTGATTATCCGGTGGTACCTTTGACACATCATGATGCGGTAGAGACGGCAAATCGTGATATTGCGATTGCATTCTCCAAACGGACTATTTCTCGGGAAAATAAGTTATGGCTTTCAAACCTTCCTTTTGAGCTTTCTCTGACATTTAAAATAGACGGTATATTCAAGCGTGTTTTATTAGTGCATGCAACCCCAGCAGTAATGAAGAATACCTATTTGAAGAAGATGATAAAGGAGCTATATTATCGGAATTAGCAAGGAGAGGCATGGACGTCCTCGTCATGGGGCATACCCATCATTCCTACATACAGAAATTCCCTGAAGCTCTTTTGGTCAATTGTGGGTCGGTAGGTCGTAGTAAGGAAGCGGATAGGAAAGCGACATACACCATTTTGACTATTTCTGCTGATGGCATAATCGCTGAAATTCACAAAGTGGAATATCCGAAACACGCTGTAGCAAATGCTATCTACAATAGTGAGATTCCTGATTTCTATGTCAATTTCTTATTGAAATCATGATTTTCTATCACAGATCTCCTTTTTGAGTTTCATGTAATGATCTTTGTCATCGTCTTCTCCCAAGAGGAATCCCCATGGTTTTAATTCTAAGATACGGTCAAAGACAATTTTACAGATCTCAAGGATGGGAATGGCCAAGAACATTCCTGATATTCCCCATAGTAACTCTCCGAAAAAGATAGCCATCATAGCTACCATGGAGTTTACCTGAACTTTAGAACACTCCTAAATTCGGGGAGAGGTCATAATACTGATTAACGTACAGGCTAATTTGATGTAAAAAGGGAGAGTTAAGAATTTCGTCATATCCACAATTTGATTTTAGAGAACAAATATCAAACCAATAAAGTCTGAAATAAAAATCAGAAAATAATATGGAATTACAAATCAAAGACTCTTGATCATTTGCTGAAAATATATTTTCGTAAATTAGAGGAATGGATTGTTAATGAACAAACATGATGATTACAAGTAGAAGGAAATATGGAACAGTTTTCGTTAAAACGTATGTCTTCAGAACAATGGGAAGATTATCAATTTGTGTATATATACTGGATTTGGTTAATTTGTATTCTTAAATTTTTATATATCTATGAAGCAGTTCCGTTTTATTATTTTTTTATTAGCTAGTTTATTTTTTATTGCTTGTCAATCTACCAGTCCAGATAAATTTTTTGGACAAGTGGTACTCAACACAAATCTGATTGCCGATTTTGATCCGGCAACTTTTGGCAAACGTCTTCAACAAGAGACGGTCGAATTCCCTGATATCCCATCTAGTAAGAAGAATGGAGATGAAGCACAACAGATTGTCAATCTGAAAGTCCTAACGGTAGAGAAGGCCATCAAAGACATCAAGGGGTTAACGGTATCGGATGATGACGCAAAGGCTTTGCAAGAGCAATCTATTCAATTATTTGAAGCGGTACTTCCCGTTTATAAAAATGAATACGCAGCTTACGCGAAGCTTTGCGATACCAAGGGGACGGATGAAGAAAAACAACAAATTATTGAAACAATTGAAAAGGAATACTTGCCTAAAGTAGATGGTTTGTTCGAGAATGTTTATGGTTTAGGAAAGAAATATGCCGATAAGCATCAATTGAATGTTAAATGGGGGTATTAGAAAATAAAAACTTCGTTTGATTGAATATAAAGCCACTAAAGAGCATACTTTAGTGGCTTTGTTTCGCTAATTATTTAGCGGAGAAAGTTTCCGTACCAATGTCCGGATGCTTTGATAATACGTTGCTGCGTTTTAAAATCAACATGTACCAGTCCAAATCGGGGATGATATCCTTCGGCCCATTCAAAGTTGTCTAAGAAAGTCCAGACAAAATAGCCTTTAATATTTACACCTTCATTTTTCGCGCGGAATACCTGTTCGATAACATCTTTTAGGTATTGTGTCCTTTGTAAATCATCGACACGGCCATCTTCAACTAGATCCTTAAATGCCGCCCCATTTTCGGTGATAATAAGCGGAGGAATATTAGGGTAAGCATCAAATTTCTTAAGTATATGATACATCGATTCAGGATAGATTTCCCAGTTCATAGCCGTTGTTTCAACCTTTCGTTTTTTTGCACTTACAATCTTAGCACGTAAGAAGGGAACAAATAGCGAATGCCGTATCACCTCTCGGGTGTAATTCTGTACACCAATAAAGTCCATATCAAATTTTAAATCCGTATCGTCGCCCTGTTTCATATAGCGTTCGATTCGATTTAAGACCTTGATCTCTTGAGTAGGGTATCCCATTCCCAATAGAGGCTCAATGAAATAGCGATTGAGCAGTACATCTGCTTTTCTCGCGGCAATGATGTCTCTTTCCTTCGTAGAGTAAGGTTCGACATGGGAGCAGGAGAAGGTCGTGCCGACATAACTTTCTTTTTGCAGTGATTTGATGATTCTGCCTCCGTGGGCTTGAGCCAATGCTGCATGATGCGCCGCAGCTAGAAAGTTGTTCAAGCCTTTTCTACCAGGTGCGTGTACTCCAAAAAAATAACCCGCAGCTGTAAATACAGTAGGCTCATTGAGGACTATCCAGTTTTTTACACGATCGCCAAAATACTTGACACAGAGAGCCACATACTCGCCAAACCAATCTTTTACATCTCGGTTTGTCCAGCCACCCTTTTCTTCGAGTGTATGGGGGAGGTCCCAGTGATATAGTGTAACCCAAGGAGTGATTCCCAAGCTTAGCGAATAATTGATAAGTCTATTGTAAAAATCGATACCAGCCTGATTTACGTTTCCTATCCCATCGGGTTGTATTCTGCTCCAAGCAATAGAAAATCTATAGTTAGGAATATGCATACTCCGCATCAGTTTCAGGTCATCTTCATACCGATAGTAGAAATCGCAAGCGATATTGCCATGCTGATTATGTACAATTTTATTTTTCTTTTGGACAAAAATATCCCAGATAGAGGGACCTTTTGCATCATGGTCATGCGCTCCTTCTATTTGATAAGCTGCGGTAGAAACACCCCAAATAAAATTCTTACCAAAAGTGTTTTTAGTTATTAACATCTATTTCAATTTGTTCGATTAGCTTCTGTGTGACCGAAGTGGCGAATAAAATGAGCTGAACCGGGCTAAAAATAGACGATAGACAACGTTCTGAAAAAAGTAGATTATTGTTTTCATGGCCATGTAAATTTATTAATCCTGTTTTGGAATAATGTTTACATAAATCTACTGGTTTTCTGTTAATTGTATATTATGTAAAGATTAAGATTATGCGAAGAAATCAGAAACTATAGAATTTCTATTCCCAGTTTTGCCAGTGCTTTAGTTCCTGGCGTACCTTTTGAATTCTCCGTTATTAAGGTGTGCATACAGTCTGTCTGGGCTACAAAATAGGGGGATTCACTATTTATTTTGTCCGAAGTACATAACCCCACGGTTTTGATGCTGTGACTCATCATCGCTAGCTTTATTTCTGCGTCTTCCAGGTCCTTGCAGGAAACGTTATCTGGGGCAATGCTGCATATTCCTAAAAAGTAGATATCCACTTTAAATTTAGCAATACCTTGCAGTGTCTCGTTGCCGTAGGTTGCAAACGAAGTTTTATTGAGCTTTCCGCCTAAAAAAATAAGCTCCGCAGTAGGATGATCTTCAATAGCATTAGCGACGGGAAAACTATTGGTGATGATTGTTACTTTTAAGTCTAGAGGTAGAATTTTAGCTAATTCTAAAACAGATGTTCCGCCGTCAAAGAATAGCACTTGTCCACTTTTGATGAGTGATACTGCTTTCTGTGCGATAATTTTCTTTTGATCGATATCGGTATTCTCCCGATCCCGATAATGATGGGGAATACGGGATACAGATACTGCCCCACCACGAACGGCACGTAGTAAGCCTTTGTTGTCAAGTTCTTTGATATCTCGTCTTATTGTATCCTCTGAAACAGCTAGTTTTTTAGATAGCGATTGAAAGGAAGACGAGCCATTGGTAACGGTCTCTTTAACAATAATATTATGACGATCCTCTTTTAACATAAGGCAAACCTACATAAATTCAATATTGTACGCAATATAATCGCGCGGTAATGTAAAATTGATAAGATTTATTGTTTCTATATATTGCTGTTATTTGCAATGTTTTGCTTTGTATTTCTAAGTTTTGCTATATTTGATTAAAATTATAAGATATGCATAATAGAAAAACAATAGCGTTGGATATGGATGGGGTCTTGGCCGACAATCTGGATCATTATCTCAATTATTATCACCAAGAGACAGGTATACAGCTTACTGAAGCGGATGTATTAGGATTACCTGAAGGAGAATGTGTGCCCGATAAAACAGCGGTGAGACGTTACATTGGCTCCGAAGGTTTTTTTAGAACACTTCCTGTAGCAAAGGACGCACAAGAGGTCGTGAAAGAACTACACGATAGATACGATGTTTTTGTGGTATCGGCAGCGATGGAGTTTCCGTGGAGCTTTCGGGAAAAAAGAGACTGGTTAGCTGAGTATTTTCCATTTATCTCTTGGCATAATATTGTCTTCTGTGGACATAAGCATATTATCAATACCCACTATCTAATCGATGATCATGTTAAGAATTTGCTTACTTTTAAAGGAAAAGGTTTAATGTTTAATAGTTTTCACAATATCAATGAACATCGGTTTGAACGTCTGCAGGATTGGAAGGACGTACATCGGTATTTCCTAAGATAGTTTTGTCACTTAGTCCGTTTTTTGACGTTTATCGGATCTTTTGATGGGAGGCTGGAGGGCTAGACCCATACTCAGGTAGGGGTGTTATAAACTATAGATATAACTGTATTCAGGGATTTTATAGTGACAAATAATAGCGATATTTGAGTATATTTTGTTGTATATGAAGTTTATGGTCTGCCTTTTTTTATTATTTCAGTTTAGCCTGAGTTACACTCAGGAATATCAAGTTGTAGAATCTATAGACTTCGGGGATTACCTTTCTCCCCTAATGAAAATTAAGAAATTAGGTAAAACTTATTATTACCATCCAGCTAGTGATTTTTGGATAGATGATGTCGAAGAGCATTCCGCAGGTTTGTTTGTTGTTGTTAAGGACGGTAAATATGGTATGTTGAGAGAGGATGGAAAAGTACTGCTGCCCTGTGTATACGACCATATCAAGCTCGAGACACGTTATGAAGGACAATGGGAGGAAGGGATAGCTTATGACTATAAATTTGCGGTTTTGAAGCGTAAAGGTAGCGTTGGGGTAGCAGATGAACAAGGAACTATTATTGTTCCCTTTGATTATGAAGACGCTAAAGTCATCAATAAGGCAGTGATAGCGGTATCTCGAAAAGAAGTATGGGGCTGGGTTTCTGCGCGGACAGGACAATTATTACAAGAACCACAATTCGAGTATGTAACAAATTTCTATAATGATGATTTCGTAGAGATTAGGAACGGCGAACAGGCCGGATTGGCAAAAGCGACAGGTGATGTCATTATCCCTATAAAGTACGATGATTATATGCGTATACTTTACGATGGGGAGGAGGTCCGCTTTGAAGCGAATATTTCAACTTGTTCCTATGTCTTTGATACTACCGGGAATGTGCTGATCTCCGGTCATGAGCTCTATCGGGCTATCGAAGGGTCTAGTTTATTGGTGTTTAAAGAAAAGGATTATTTAGGCATTATAGATCCTGTGTCCAAAAAAGTGATTGTACCAGCTTCGTTGGAGTATATTGGCGGATTTAATCGTAATCTAGCGAGAGCAAAAAAGAAGGGGCAATACGGTGTGATTGGTGCACAAGGAGAGATAGTGCTTGATTTTGAATACGATGAAGTCAGCTTCTTAAAGGCTGATGGCAGATATACCGATGAATCTGTCCCAACAATTTCCTTGGGCGGGCGAAGGAGTGCTTACGATCGTGACCCCAAATGGAAAGCCCGTATGGACTACGAAAGCGAAGTTCATAAAATGCCTTATTTAATAGCAGCAATGAATGACGGACAGAAGGGGATTTATAACTGTGAGGGAAAATCTATTCTTCCTATGGGCAAGTATAGCGGTATAGATGCACATTATTATAATGGAAAGACGGTTTATCGAGTAGAAAATCAAGGTAAAATAGGAGTAGCTGATGAGCTTGGCGAGGAAATTCTTCCTCTGGATTATGTTGTTGAAAACTCCTATCAGTTTTCAAATAGGGGCGTAGAATACCAACCTCAGGTGCTTAAGCGGTATTTGGCTTTCTCTAAAGGAAAGCGGGAAGGAAGTTACCTTGAGCAAATCGGACTCTTCGATTTGGAGACGAAAAAGCTAATTATACCAATGGCTGAGCAGTATATCGATATACTAAATGAAGAGTGGATGCTAGTGCGTAAACGTTTGGAAAACTATGATAATGCCTTTTACAGTTATAATATAAAGCAAAATCGGATGGACACTTTATTACATCAAATAGCGGAATGTCATTTGGTAGATAATCGCTATTGGCTGCTCGAGATGAAGAATAAGGAGTATAAGCTCGTCGATTTACAAGGTAGACTGATCTATGAAAATCCAACATGGAGGACCGATGCGGGGTATAACTTACTTCGTTTTCCGACATACAATGATAAAAATCATGGCGGATTTTACAGCGGATTGAAGAAAATATATGGTGAAGACGGAAATCTGTTTATCAATGAACGCGGGGAAGAAAAACGATTCGAGGGCATAGAGCAGGTCGATGCATTCTATGAAGGAGTGGCATTGGCAGCTAAGCGTGATGTCGGGAGAGAAGGTGAAAGAACGAAATATAAATATGGGATGATTGATGTAGCAGGTCGCGTGGTACTGCCTTTTGAGTATGATAATGTGTATGCTACAGGGAGCGAAGATGGTATTTTGCAAATACAGAAGGGAATGCACTATGGCCTGGCACGTCGTGACGGTCATATCTTACTGGAATCTATTTTTGATTATGTAGAGCTGAGTGCCAGCTATCCGAATATTATGCTGGCACAGGATGGTAAGTCAGGCATGGCCGATAAAAACGGAAATAGGATTGTCACTGCTATTTATGATGACATCCGTAGAAATTATCACGGCAAAGACAAAACATGGCCCATTATCGTGAAAAAGAATGACTGGTATTATGTAATGGATAAAGATGGTAATAAAGCTTCGGTCAAAGCCAAAGAAAAAGAATAGACAATAAAAGGTGGTCCTAAAGACCGCCTTTTATTGTCTATTCTGCACCGCCTCCCAACGAACGGTAGAAGGCATTTATACTATTTAGTTTTTTTCGGTGGAATGGGGGGGCTATGGTAGCGCAAACTTTGGTCAATATCGGAGCAGGAGCCCGTACTCGTCTATCTGCTTTCATCGGTGCTATTCCCCATCATACTGGTGATATTAGTGGGAGTTCCATTTATTGAACAGATTCCTATGGCCGCATTGGTAGGAGTGATGATGATGATAGGTATTAAAACCTTTCAATGGGGCAACCTTCGGATGATAAACAAATTTCCGAAATAAGATATTTTTTGTGGGTGTTCTGGTATCTGCAATAACGGTAATCCTTCATAATCTAGCATTTGCTGTGCTGGTCGGTGTGGTTATATCAGCTTTGGTACTTGCTTGGGAGAATGCAAAACGGATTCGTGCACGTAAATACACCGATGAGCATGGGGTAAAACATTACGAAATAATGGGTCCTCTTTTTTTCGGTTCGACTACGGCTTTTTTGGAAAAGTTTGATGTGGCTGAAGATCCTAATGAAGTAATCATAGATTTCAAAGCGAGTAAAGAAGCAGATATGTCAGCGATAGATACATTGCATAAGCTGACCGAAAAATATAATCAACAGGGTAAAACGCTTCGATTACGTCACCTCATTGCTGACTGTCGTAAATTATTGAAAAATGCAGAGGGAGTGATCGAGGTCAATAGAATAGAAGACCCGACTTATGACGTGATGGTCTAGCAGTGAAAAGGAGGTTATGTTTTCGATAAAAGACAAAATCTCAAAATCAATTAAGGTTTATTCGGTTACCTTTACCACTTAGCTACTTACCTTAGTTGATCGGAATACTAGTATTGTATGCTTACTCAGATAGTCAAGAATTGGTTTATCAAAGAGTTTAATACTTGGTTGTAATTTTAGGTGCTTTGATAGCTAGATGAATTTTGATAACTAAGGGCTAAGTCGAAACTTAGCCCTTAGTTTTAATAGTACCATTGCGATACAGTTCTAAAGCGTCATCCAGTATCTCGGTTACGGTATCAATCGCAATGTCCTGATTGGGATCAATACGTAATATTTTCATACGGGAGCGGTCGCCTACCTCAAGTTCAGGATGTGCCAATAGGTTTCCTTCGACAAAAAGAATGTAAGGCTCAGCGTTCTTTTTATCAACCCAAAGATAACAGCATGCCTTGTTTTTATAACAAAAGCAGGGCATACCATATTTGGTGGTTTCCATCATATGAGCATCTCTACGAAGGATGATTGAACGCAAGGCTAATAAGCAACTTTTATTCGGTTCCGATTTATCGAGATAGAAGTTATGCAAATATTCTTCCATTTTAGTCTGTTTTTTATGCAATCTAACACTTATTATAGACTAATGTTCGATTTGTAATTGTTTGTCTGACAAGAAATAATCTAATGATAAATTAAGGCATATATATTGCTATAGTTTGTTCATGAAGAGATATTGTCTGTGTCTATTATTAGCTGTGTTTATCGGTATATCGGGAGCCGTTGCCCAAATTTTCAGTTTAGGAATGAAGCAAGATAAAAGGCCTATGTTTCAGGCCGCACTGAATGTGCCTCTTGTGTTCAATACCGATAAGAATTATGATTTTACGGTAGGGGTAGATTATACCAGTAAAAATTCTAAACTGCCTTCGGGGTTAGCCCCGCAGCTCGGTTTTGTTCGGTATATAGTTGATAATAGATACAAAGACTTCTTGGTCTCGGCCAATGTGCAGACCGGCTATCTATTTGATTTTAATAAAGGAATGGACAATCAGTTTCGTGTGAGTCCACACCTCTATGTAGAGTATCAGGGATTTTTCCACTGTAAAGTAGGCTATGATTATGCTATGCCCCTACAGAAAGGCTATCCTTTTGTTTCTATCGGTATCGGCGGACTGATGATGTTTCGGCATTTTAGTATCATGTAATCCAGTTATTATCCATTTTCACTTTTCACAGCATGCACCGTTAGGAAAGTACGTTTTACAGGTGTTCCATCTTTACTGATCGTATCATCATGGTACGTCATAGATTGTATCTCTTCAAATCCAATCTCATAGAGGTATTCTGCAAGTTCGTCGTCCGTATATAAAGTAAATCCATGCTGTATAAAAGGAAGCTTTGATCCAAACTCCTTTTCTACGAAAGTGAGTACCAACTGGCCTTCATCTTGTAATGTACGGTGTATTTCTCGTAGTGAAAGCTCAATGTCAGGCCAGAAATACAAGGTGTTTACAGAAAAAATATGCGTAAAATGATTGTCCGGGAAAGGGAGCGAGCCACTGCCATCTACTTTAGTGAAGTGAGCCCTGCCGGTCTCGATGGCAGATTGGTTGTGGCGAATAGCGAGATCTTGCATGGCCTCCGACACCTCGATGCCGTAGTATTTTATACTAGGCGATACATCGAGAAGTTGAGCGATATGCTTACCATTACCGAAACCGATCTCCAGTATCGTGCTCTTATCCGTTAAGGTCAACGTATAGATCGCTTCCTGTATCATGGTATGGTTGGAGGTGGACATATTGTCTGCAATGGCTTCGGCCTGATGTCCCGAAGGACAGCGGAGCTGCGATGCCAGTTCCTGCATAGCATCTTTATTTTCCTTATCATTCATACGCTTTATGCATCTTTTTTTAATACTGTGCTAAATATAGTTATCATATCTAATAAAATACGTCGTATCTAGTTTTTAAATAGCTTTTTCGAGACTGAATAGGAATGCTATTTATATTTTTTAGGAATTAGATCGATCAGTTATGTAATCATCACCTGTTAAATCCCTACATTTGAAAAATTGAACATAAAATAGCCAGTGATAAAATGGAACAGCACATAGTAATTAAGTCTTTTGAGGAGTTGACGAATAGGGAACTTTATGAGATACTAAGGCTAAGAAGTGCGGTTTTTGTGGTAGAACAAACCTGTATTTATCAAGATATCGACGGTAAAGACGAGTCATGCCATCACGTGATGTTATATATAGGGAATAATCTTGCGGCCTATAGTCGGGTTGTACCTGCGGGACTTTCTTATGAAGAAATCTCTCTGGGGAGGGTTTTGGTCAATCCGGATTTCAGAGGACAGGGACTAGGAAAGACTATTGTTCAAGAAACAATACAGGCTTGTTATGCTATTTTGGGCAAAGCTGATATAAAAATAGGAGCGCAGTACCACCTGTTAACTATGTACCAGTCGTTGGGTTTTGAACCCCAGGGCGAGCCCTACGATGAAGACGGAATAGAACATGTCGATATGCTAAAGCCATATTTGGAATAGTTTCCTTTTAATTTTTCTATTGTTTCTCTTCCTTTTTAGTTCTTATAGGTCAGATGGTGCCTTTGAATTAGGACTAGTCCGAGGCCCGCGTTTATAAATAATTAGACCGTTGAGAAAATTCCGTAGTAGCTGATCGCCGCAAGGTTTAAAATTGGGGTGATCATCCTTACGGAATATTGCTCCCAACTCAGTTTTCGTTACCCTAAAGTCCACCAAGGATAATACCTCAATAATATCGTCGTCTGTAAATTTTAAAGCTACACGGAGCTTTTTCATAATATCATTATTACTCATGTCGTAAAAGTATGAAAACTATGTGAAAAAATAACCAGGCAACTAATCATTCTATCGAATGAATGATGAACCATGGAACCTTGTTGGCTTAGATCTATATCAGGATTGTAACACACTGATTTTGGATATCATGTTATATATGTTTAGTTTTGCCTTTGAACTAAAATAATGACATCTCTCCGTTAATTTTATATTAAAAGAGAGAAAAGGCCTCTTTGCTCCAGAGCAGAGGGGCCTTATGTTTTTATTAAGGTAGAACAGGTCTGCTGATTTCGGTAGTTTTGCTGCTCAATGTGCGTAAAAAAGCTATTATGGCCTGTTGCTCCTCGGTTGTAAGTTGTAAAGGTTGTGCCAAATTCGAGAGTTGACCATTCACCTTTTGTCGTCCAGAGTGAGGCATGCCACGGTTCTTTAGGTCGAGGATTTCTGCAAGTGTAGCTATTTCACCATTATGCCAGTAGGGAGCGGTATGGACAGTATTGCGCAGTCCCGGCGTTCTGAATTTGCCAAGGTCAACCTCTAATTTCGTAGCTTCATATCGGCCGTTATCCAGTTTACCGTTCCAGTCTAATGCATACCCGAGATTATGGTATTGAAGATCTGTAAAGAATGGGCCATTATGGCAATTGATACATTTTCCTTTTGTGCGAAACAAGTGTAGCCCCCTTAACTGTTCATCACTTAAAGCCGTGTACTCTCCTTTTAGAAAAGAATCGAATATTGTAGTACTGCTGTTTATTGAATTAGAGAAAGCCGTAAGGGCATCCAAGATTCGCTCTTTTGTTATTTGTTCATCGCCGTATGCTTGTTTGAACATAACGCCGTAACCCGAGATAAGTTGCAGTGCCCATGGTAAAGATTCCAAATTGCCCCCCATCTCTATAGGAGATTCAATGGCTTCTGCGATCTGCTCGGCGTAAGTATCTGCGCGGCCGTCATGAAATAATCCACCATCTAGATACCATACATTCTCCATGGTGGGCGTGTTGCGGTGATGAACACCTACACCTACTGCGACTTTTTTTTGATCGATCCAGTGCGTGTTTGGATTATGGCATGAGGCACAGCTATTGTCACCTCGTCCCAAACGGCTGTCAAAAAAAAGTACTTTGCCTAGTTGTATCAATTCAGGCCTAGCGCTAGAGGGATTGACCGGTAACTCCGCCAGTTCTCTTTGTGAGATACCTGTGTACCATTCCGCTTTGGGCCAATTGGCTGTGGTAGTACTGTAGCGCTCCCTCAACTTGCGATTATCCTCCTCATAAGGATCTACAGGTTTGGGATCGGGTGTGGACTTCGAACAGGATATCCACAGCAAGGTCATTATGCCCCAAAAAAAGCTATGTGCTTTGTACATGTCAGTTTACTCAATAACAAAGCTTGGAATAGGATATCTAATAGCTTTTGTTTTAACTTCTTGTATAAGTATCTGCAAATTTCCTTTGCTGGCATCTGTTGGAATCTTAAAGCTCAGTTTTGTGCCCTGTAATTTTATCTTGCCAGGCCATACCGAAGCTGTTGGATCTGTATGATATTGTGCGGATATCTCGTACTGCTCGTCCTTGTAGTATGCTGCGCCTTTTGAGTCTCTTAGATCTAAGCTGATGGTTTCACCTGGAGCTCCTGATGTAGGTACCTGTGCACGATCGATCAAAGAATTGAGATCCGGTCTTAGCAAAGTATAAGGACCATTGCTTACGTTACGCTTGCCGGTTACTAATTTAATATGGTACTGCCCTGTGTCAATATCCAACGTTACCGGAACATACATGGTTATAGAGGAGTTCGTTATCCTATTGATATCAGTTATTTCCGTCTCTTTGCTGCCTTGAACCAGGTAAAGTTTTGTGTTTTCCGTATTTGGAAGAAAATAATCGCCTTGTATGTTAAAATCAATATTGAATTTAAACGCTGCGTGATTAACCAACGAAAAGTAAGGAGGAGGTTGTCCGCCCTCAGTACGTAGGGTGTAGGTCTTTTTCTCTCCGTTTTGCGCAGTGACCGTGTATTTGGTACCCTCGTTGTAGGTAACTTTTATTCCGGAAGCCGGACTGATCTTTGCCTGCTGGGATATCTGTATAGTCGGTGTAATAAACTCAGGTTCGTCTTTGAGCGGAGTCCAATAAATAATAATTTCTTCCCCTTTGATAACGGCGTGAAGTGGCTTTCCGTTGGCATCTGGAATTGTAAATGCCTCAATATCATTATAGGGTAAGTCTGGGTATTCTTTTTTGCAGGATGATAGTCCGGTAGCCAGCGCAAAGCAAAGGAAAGGGTATTTGAACAATTGGAATGTAGATTTTAAGTTCATTTTTATTATTTTAAAAAGACCTCCCAAAAGGTCTCACCATGTTTCTTTTGGGAGGGGTATTAATAGATAAAAAGTATAGATTACAGTTTGCGCACATTGATAGTGTTAGTGCCCTGTATAGTCAACGGCGAAGTTGTAATCGTAGCTGCGGTAGCCGATTCCAATGTAAATGCCCAGATCTCACCCAATGCATTACGAACTAGCATAACGACACCTGGAATAGATGTTGCAGTCTGACCTACGTAAGTATACCATACATTGTTTCCTGCTGGAGCGGTAATAGTGGAAGCTCCTGTCCAATCAGTAGCTGTGACATCACAGATGTCTGTGTTATCAAGTTTTCTCAATTCAAAGCCTACATTAGTGGTGACAAAGGAGTTGACACGATCCGTGAATATCAGCTGAGCCGAAGTCGAAGATGTCGTACTCTGTGTAGCCGAGGTCGTACCGAGCGTGACGTATACATTTCCAAAACTGGATGGTGTACGTGGGCTACCGATATTTCCTAATACGGCATACTCATACCCACAAGGAATAACGGCTACCGTAACCGGTTGATCTGGAGATATAGTATTTATTTCCGATTTAGTATTAAAAGAGAACATAAGTGTAGCCATAGCCGTAAGAGCTAGTGCGTTGCGGAAAAATTGGGTTCTTTTCATTTTGTGGTTTTTTTTAAAATTGAACTAAAATATACATGACATCCCTCAGGGGATAAACAAGGTGCTATTTTGGATTGACGGCTAGATTCAATGATCCGGTTTGATTAGGCCATCCTTTATAGGTGGCTACTCCATCATAGTAGGCTTGACCTAGTGGAAAATCTTCTGGAATACGCAGTGTAATGGATTCTAAGTCATGTTTGACGATTTTGAAATCGTAGACTTGTCCATTCGCCGTTACTTTGACCGATTGCGGATCAAGGATTAGCATAAAGGGAATCGCTCTATAGGTAATTTCACCTCCCTGCTTGACGACCTGAGATGTGGAGAAGTTTATTTTCGGTGCCCGGTATCGAATATTAATAGGATCGGCCAATGTCATACTGTGACCCAGGTAATCGAGTTTAACGTCGTGATAACCCGTGTCTATATTTGCCGGGATAGGTAGATTGGTGAGATTATAGAGATTTATTTTGTTTGCGATAGGTACTAGTCTGACATTGTTGTGCAAGCTATTTAGAATGACTTCTTTTTTTGTATTCCTGGATTGTAAGGTTGCTTTTACCAAGGTTGGGTTGTTGCCATAAAAGTTTCCATGGATAAAAGGTAGTACCTGTAATGGATAAGTCAGCGGTTGGTTCTTAGGGTATCCAAATATTCCCCAAATTGCTTCCAGTGTCGGTGTGCTTTGTGGCTCTATATGAAGTGTATAACTGCTACGTGTGCCGTTGCTGGCGATTACGGTGTAAGTATGGTTTTTGGTCTCTGTACCGATTGGTACAATTTCTTCCGCGAGTTTTGCACCTGTGGATAATTTTATCTCAGGATCAATCAGTTCTAAACCGTAATAAAAAGGAACGTATAACGTGATTGTTTTGGCAGCATGATCTATCGCAGCATAGAGACTCTCACCTGCAGGAACATTGGAAACTTTGTATTCCAATATACGATCTGCTGCTAATGGTTCCAAGTCGACCGTCTTCGTACAGGAGTTAAAGGTGAAAAGTGTTAGAAACAGCCAGCAATAGATTTTAATTATATTCATCATTTCAGTACAGGTTAATAAGATTAGTTTTTGATTTCAAATTTGGTGCTGCCTGCTTTGGCGAGTACGTAGTCAAAGGTGAAGAATGGCTTTTCCGTCTTTCTTTTCCATTTATCTCTATCGAGTTCATTCTTATAGAGACTACGTATTCTTATTTTAGCATAATTTCCTTTAGCTGTGCGAACTATGATGGTACGGGGTTCTATAGTTTTCTTTGTTCCATTAGTGGTGGTAATAGAAAGTTCTTTGTCCAATGCATAAGCGATGTGCTCATTGTCGAATGTGCCATCACGAACTAATAAACCACTGAAATCGTAGAGATACCAACCAATTTTATCACCGATATCCCCATTCTCGTCAGGACCAAAGGCCACGCTCAGCGTACTAAAATTTTCATTAGTCGGAATATCGATAACATCTTCAAATTTTTTCTTGACGAGAAATACAGCACCCAGGCCTGGACCACCGAAGCCGAAATTGTCTTTATTCGAACCATTGTTTCCACCTACATAGGAGCGGTACACACTGGAGAAAGAAAGATCCCAACGGTTGGTACGTTTCAAGGTTTGGCTTATGGCTTGGTTTTGTTCGAGACTGAAGAATATCGGTTCCTGTTCGCTATCTGGTTTGGCGCCCTCCGGCAAAGACTCTCCAAAATTGGAAACGGTGATCAGACGGTTGAACATTTTTTCATCGGTAGGAATATCTACTTCCTGATCGGGATTATTATTCTTACTGCAGGAGCTACCAATGGAAGCAAAAAGTAAAAGTAATAGAACATAGGGACTGATAGTATATGTTCTTCGGGATGAGTTACACATTTTTATTTATTATGTTTATTTAAATCAATTCTAAATAATAGCAAATATACACTGTTAAACAGAAAGGTAGTATATGAAAACTGGTATTTAATTTATGGAAAGCGATTTCGATTGCTAAAGAGCGGGGCAAAATTATTGAAATCGTATTAAAGCAAAAAAGCCCCGATTTTTCGGAGCTTTTATATGTGAGGAATTAACTTTTCTAGAGAAAATTTCTAATTGTTATGGGTATGTTGTCACCACTTTGCTTACTTTCCATCCTTCTTTGGTCTGTACCATCGTGATGTAGTCTACACGGGTGAAATTTTCAAACTTCATGGTGGCTTTTGCTACAGATGTCGTACCAGCTTCGTCCAGTATTTCATAGGTAGTTTTACAGTTGTACTTTATGTCTTTATTCGCTTTCAAGAATGCAAGGTATTCAGATCTGTTTGATGACTGATTGGCTGCTGCATTTGTATATGCAAAATCCGGTGTAAAAAGGTGTTTGTTGAATTCGACGTTACCTAGAGAGATGGCTTCTACATAAGTAAGTGCGATTTTCTTCGTATTCACATCTTTCAATGGGTTGACTGTTTCTTTTGCAAATGAACTGAAAGAAAATGCTAGCGTGAATAATGTTGCGATGGTTGCGATAGTCCGTTTCATAGTTGTAATTTTTTTAGTTGTTGTTATTTTTTGTTTTAACTCTTGTCGTATTTGTTGATTCAAAAGTAGGGTAGAATCCGCTGTGACGAAATGATCTTTCGACCAGTATTTTCTATTTCTCGGTAAAATCGCTGATTATTTCGGTGAAAAATGAGACTATTGTTTTACCGAGTTAGGAGAGGGGGACTTGTATTAAAAATTGAGGAATATGGTCGAAGTAAGTAGTCTTTTGTTTAATTTAGATTATTATATACCTCTTATGTTAAAAAGATACATCTTCAGTTTGGTCATTTGTTTACTGTTTTCAACGAGCAGTTTTTCTCAAATGAAATTCAAGTTTAATAATGTAGATACAATAAGCGCATTAAATAGGAATCTGATCGATTTTTTTGGAAAATATATCGATGTGAAGTCTGCAGGGAAGGACGATTCAGATTTTTGGTTCCAAGAGGAAAATTTCAATTTACCGAGAAATGACAGCTATGAGCCGTGGCTTTACAATATGTTTTCTTATCGAATACAGACAATTTTGGGACTGTCAAAGGTCTCCGAGAATCAATATAACGTCAAAGTAATGTTGGAAACAAATACGGATAGCGTCTCTACCATGGTTTACGCTATACAGAACTACATTATCAAGCAAACTTCATCTGGCTTGAAAATGCAGGATATCCTCGGATTTAGACTCAATAATGAAAATTACCAGTTAAAAAAAGATCAATACTTTGATTTTTATTATCCCAAAGATCATCCTTTTCTAACAAAGGACATCGATCAGATTAACAACTATGTAAAAAAAATAGAAACGTACTTTGGCAAAGAAGTTCCTTTTAAATTACGATATGTTTACGCACCAGGATGTGAGGCTTTGTTTTACATGCGAGGTTATGATTATGTCGCCAATATGATGTCGACCAAAAGTACGGTATGTGGCTTGACTGACCCACAGAATCGTATCTTGTTTAGTTCGGATACTACTTTGCATAAACATGAACTTTTACGTCTGTTAACGGTATTGTATCCTAAGTACCCGGCTATAGTGATGGATGGATTCACCAATTTAATAGGCGGAGCTGCAGGCAAACCCATTATGTATCATCTACGTAAACTAGCCCCATACATTCTTGAAAATCCCAAAGTTTTAGATGATTTGAACGCCTTTTATTATTATGATGATGAGACAAACCCTCATTTTGTATTTAATGCTATAGCAACCAACTATTTTATCCAAAGAAATGGAGAACAAGCGTTGAAGGAGTTTATGCGGAGAGAAGATATGAGAAAGGACAATGTTTCTGATTTTTTGAAAAAGCACTGCGGGGTAGATGATGTCAAATTGTTCTTCTTACAACAATTTCGAACCTATTCCGATCCCGAAAAAGATCTTGAATTTATTAATATTCTGTAGCTTATTTTATAAGAATTACGAATACTTGTATAGTAAATAACAAACAACTTATAAACTGATGAGAATGATATTATCTAAGCACAACGCTTTAAAAACCGTTGCCCTAGCATGTATGCTGGCGTGTAGTACTTCTATTGTTGCGCAGAATAAAGACGCAATAGTTTCGGCTATCGTTCAGGAAGCAAATACAAACTCGCAATTGGAAAACTATGCTTTTGAATTGGTAGATATGATTGGGCCGCGTATGGTGGGAAGCCCACAGATGCAACAAGCGCATGATTGGGTAGTCAAGAAATACATTGCACTGGGAGTAGACGCGCGCAATGAAGCCTATGGCGAATGGCGTTCGTGGGATAGGGGTACCTCACAGGCGACTATGGTATTTCCGAGGACAAAATCATTGGAGGGTACGCAATTGGCGTTTAGCCCGATGACAAAGGGAAAGGGAGTCGAGGCCGAAGTGATTGCGATGCCTGTATTTAATTCCGCAGCAGATTTTCAGGCTTGGTTAAAAACCATAAAAGGGAAGATGGTCTTGATCGGAATGAACCCCTTATCTGGTCGGTCGGAAGCCAATTGGAAAGAATCAGCCTCATCAGAAGGCTATACAAAATATCTGTCCCAAAAGAATGAACAGCTTAAAAAATGGGATCTTAGTATGTCTTATACCGAAAGCAGTCGACGTACCCTACCTATCATTCTAGAGACAGCAGGTGCGGTCGGTGTCATTGATTCTTATTGGACTGAATTACCCGGATTGACCCGGATATTTGATGCAAAATCGAAGCAGATTCCTGTTTTTAACATTGCCTTGGAGGATTACGGATTACTATATCGTATGGCAGAGCGTGGTGTCAAACCGAGGGTACTTTTAGAGGGTAACTCTAAAGAGCTCGGAACAGCGAAGACGTATAATAGTATAGCTGAAATAAAGAGCAAGGAAAAACCGAATGAATACGTGGTCTTGTCCGCCCACCTTGATTCTTGGGACGGAGGAAACGGGGCTACCGATAATGCCACAGGGGTGATCACGATGATGGAAGCGGTACGTATCTTGCGAAAAATATATCCTGATAATAAACGGACCATCTTGGTCGGAAACTGGGGTAGCGAGGAGCAGGGGTTGAATGGTTCTTCGGCTTTTGTAGAAGATCATCCCGAGATCGCTAAGAATATCCAGGTCGTATGGAATCAGGATAATGGTACGGGACGTATTGTACGCATTGCCGGTAGTGGTTTTGAAAAATCGTATGAATATATAGGCCGTTGGCTTCAATATCTGCCGGAAGAGTTTCGTCGGGAAATCCAGACAACTTTCCCCGGTATGCCAGGCACGGGGGGAAGTGACCATTCTTCGTTTGTCCAAAGAGGGATACCAGCTTTTGGTCTGTCATCGACATCATGGGATTATGGTAAGTTGACTTGGCATACCAACCGAGATACCTACGATAAGATTGTCTTTGACGAAGTGAAGCAGAATGCAATTATCGTTGCGATTCTTACCTATTTAGCCTGTGAAGAGCCGGAATTGGTGCCACGGGATAAAATAGTCTTACCGATAGATAAACAAGGCAAACAAATGGAGTGGCCGACTAATATCAAAGCCAAAAGAACCAGCGGTAATTAATTTACCGATTGGAATACTTCTGAGCCTTCAATCAAATTGAAGGCTCAGCTGTTTTTAGAGAAGTAGTAGGGAGATGTACCAATAATGTACTAAAGAGGTACTGTATATACCTACGCTATACCGAAGGTAGGAGGCACTTGAACGGACTTTAGCGGACTTAAGGGGACTTTGAGCGAGGGATTGGCTCAGTCCCACAGGGCACCTGCACGAAACCGAGAGCCTTCTAGAATCGAACCCCGGCCATCCCTTCTGGTTCTCATCCCTCTAAACGCAAAAAACCTCCATCTTTCGATGAAGGTTTTTCTGCGGAGAGCGAGGGATTCGAACCCCCGAACCTGTGACAGTTAACGGTTTTCAAGACCGCCGCATTCGACCACTCTGCCAGCTCTCCGCCACAAAAGTAGAAAAACTAACTAATTCTGCAAAACTAAAATAGACACTAACTTCTTACCGCTTGAAAATGAGAACGATTAATTTGTTTTTACCTGTTGGAGCAATTAAAAATAGGCAAAAATCAAGGTAAAAGAAGTTCTCCGCTATGTTTTTTTATGTTCGCAGTTATCTTATCGATAGGTAAATCATCCGAATCTCGACCGAAAGGCTCTTCAATAGATTCGCCTATCATCTCGATGCTGATAAGGACATAAAATATAAAGGGAACAGCTAGTGCAACGAAATAACCAATCGAAAACACATAGCCAAAAGGTAGAGTAGCGGTGTAAATGATGATAAATATTTTAATAAATGAGCTGTAAGCAATAGGGATCGGAGTGTTCTTGATTCTTTCGCAGGCTCCACATACGCCAGTCATCGCTGTGAGTTCATCATTGAGCATTCGGAATTGTTCACCCGTAATGATATGCTGTATGTAAAGGTTGTTTGTCTTCCTGAAGATGAGTGATGCGACCTGGTTGGGACCGTGCTTCTTATCATCTAGTCCGTTTAGTTCGGGATGTAAGGCTTCATCAAGCATAAACTTGGTATATTCCGAGCGGAGGAAGTTGTACAGTGTTTCGGCATAGAGTGGTATTGCTTTTCTGTAAAAGCTACGATTTACCTTATCATCAAGAGGTAACATGGCATTGAGCTTGATCGCCAATGAGCGGCTGACATTAGTCAATGCTCCCCACTGTTTACGAGCCTCCCACCAGCGATCGTAAGCTGTATTGGTGCGAAATACCAATATCAGAGAGAGTACAAATCCCAATAGACTATGGACTATAGTGATGTTCTTGACCCAGCTTTTGTCAGATAGTTTGAGGTATTCTAGTTCGAGATAAGCTACCCCCCAGGAAAATAATGCCGTAACAACTAATAACGGAGCTATTTTTTTGATGTAATCTGATTTATAGAAGTAACCGATGAGATTAAACCAATCTTTAGGATTGTAAACTTTCATATGTATATAATTATCTTCGATGAGCTCGCAAGCTCGGTTTGCTTTTTAATGGCCCTTAACTTGTCCCGACTTGTCGGGATGGAATATCTAGGGTACAGCTGTTCTTGGTGGTATAAGTTGTAATTAATAGTTATTTCATACATAAAAGTATTGTTTGGAACTGATAAATACATTATTTTCGGTGCAATATGGCAAAATATCAGAAAAGGAGCAAGGAGAAATTGGCATCAGCCGCCAGTGATAGAAAGCCTTATTTGATTTGGAGTATTCTCATACCCATTGGATTGATTTTTCTGTTTGCACTCTGGCATTATCGCACCGGGATTTTCTATTATTTCAAAGCTATCGTTGGGAAAGAAGCCCGTTTTACGGATTCGGATAAAAATAAGCACGATGCCCGAAATATATTTTTGATGTCGGAACACCGTGACAAAATATTTGGAGTAGATGTGAGCGAGTATCAGGGCAAGATCGATTGGCCGTCCGTAGTGCATATCAATGGAGAGTTTCCCGTGGATTTCATTTTTGTTCGTGCCACGATGGGGCAGCGGAATAAGGATAAGAGATTTCAGAAAAATTGGGTCGGCGTGCAACAACAAAATAAGTTGCGTGGAGCTTATCATTATTTTAGACCTAATGAAAATTCAGTAAAGCAAGCTCAGAATTTTATAAATACAGTGAAGCTGGAGTCGGGCGATTTGCCGCCTGTGCTTGATATTGAAGAACGGCCGAAGAGTCAGTCAATGGATAGTTTGAAAGTAGGGTTAAAGCGTTGGTTGGATAAAGTGGAAGAGCACTACAAAGTCAAGCCTATTGTCTATTCAGGAGATAGCTATTTCTCTGATTTTTTGGAAAAAGAATTTGCAGACTATACGCTGTGGATCGCAAACTATAATTTTTGGGTAGAGAAACCTAAAAGGCATTGGGATTTTTGGCAGTTTTCAGAACGCGGAGCTGTGTCTGGAATTAGGGGATATGTTGATCTGAATATGTTTCAGGGGGATATTGAAGATCTAGAAAAGCTGTGTATTCCTTTCAAGTAGTGAGCATAGTAAAACAAAAGAAGTTTTTATTGGTTATTGTAATAATATGGCAAATTTTAACGAGTTGATTCAAAAAAATAAGTTGGTGCTTATCGATTTTTCTGCGGCCTGGTGTGGTCCTTGCCAGACGCTGGCTCCAATATTAAAAGAAGTAAAAGATCACTTTGGTGAGCAGTTGTCTATATTGAAGGTTGACGTAGACCGAAATCAAGCTCTATCCAAGAACTTTGCTGTGCAAGGGGTTCCCACAATGATTTTATATAAAGATGGCATGCAGGTGTGGAGACAAAGTGGATTGCTCACTAAATCACAATTGTTGGCTGTCATCGACCAGTACCGGAATTAGTCTATATTCGATATTTCGTTTTTGTTGTCGTGTATTTTGGATAAAGCGATTTTATCTATACGGTTGCCATCCATATCTAACACTTCTAGACGATAGTCTTTATAGAATACAGTCTCTCCTTCGACAGGCATATGATCTAATAGTAAAAATACAAGTCCGGCGAGGGTGGTGATGTTACCAAGCTCTTCTTCATCTTCTTCGGAGATTCCAATTTCGAATTTTTCAAAAAAGTCATCGAGTTGATAGCGGCCTTCAAGAATATACGTGCCATCTTCACGCTGTCTGAATAACTTAGATTTGCTGTTTGATGAATATTCATCAAAACCTCCTACCAAACCTGTCATAATATCTTTTAACGTTATTATTCCTTGGGGGCTTCCGTATTCATCTATGACTACAGCTTGCAAAACGCTTCCGTATTTTAGAACTTCAAGAACGGAGTAGATGCTGCTATTTTCATTGACAAATGGGATCGGGTGCACCAGCTTCTCCAAGTCTATTTTGCCTTCATTTAAAATGGCTTTCAATAAGCTCTTAGCATGTACTATCCCTTTGATCTGGTCAAAATTGCCATCACAAACTGGGTATTCGGTGTGCTCATTCTTAATGATGTATGCTTTGATATCTTCAATAGAGTCCTCCAGATCTAAATAAGCTATATCGCTACGGTGTACCATCATATTGATCGCTTTTTTGTCTCCTATGTTAAGAATACGGTCTACCATATCGTGTTCAAAATCTTCAATGATACCGCTGTCCACGCCTTCGTCCACGAGCGCTTTGATCTCTTCTTCGGTAACGGTGTTTTTCGAAACTTTGATATTAAGTAGTTTTACGATAAAGTCGGTAGAGGCCGATAGCACCCACACAAAAGGCTTAACAATTTTACTCAGCGTATCCATTGGTATTGCTACCAGAGAAGCATATTTTTCCGGAATAGCCATGCCGATGCGTTTGGGTACTAATTCACCAATTACCAAGGATAGATATGTGATGAGGATAACTACAAGAAGGACAGATAAAGATTGGCTATAAGGAGCTAGTACAGGAATGGTTTGTAACACGCCAGCTATATAGGTGGAGATGGACCCGCCGGAGAAAAAACCGGTTAATATGCCTATTAATGTAATACCAATCTGTACGGTAGAAAGGAATTGATTAGGGTGTTCTTTGAGTTTTAGAGCCCGTTTTGCACCGAGGTTATTGTTCGCTGTAGCTTGTAGTCGAGCTTTTCGGCTGGAGACGATAGCAATTTCGGATGCAGAAAAAATACCATTTAATAAAATGAGTAGAAGAATGATGATTATTTCAGTTATCATGTGGATATACAGGGTATATTTTACGAATATAGTAAATCGGCAAAATAAAACGTAGAATATTCTGTTATATATTATCTTAAATTGTGCAAACGTTTGATTGAAAAAAAAGCTTTCTTTAATGTTTTGAATTATGGATATTGCATTAATTTAAACTGTTTTTGAATAAAATAATTATAAATCTTATCTATGTCAGTGTACGATTCCGAGGAAGTGGAGAGTGTAGCAAGTAATTTTGAATTAAGTAGTAAGGTTGTTAGTATAGAGCGTTTTGGGTCTGGACATATAAATGATACTTTTAGACTTAAGATGGAAGATGAAAAAACTTCCTATTTACTGCAGCGGATTAACCATCATATTTTCCCCAATGTAGAGGGGTTGATGCACAATATTGACTTAGTCACGACGCATCTTAAATCTGTTTTGAAAGGAGTGGTGACGGATGTTGATAAACATACCCTGACCATTATTCCTACGAAATCGGGAACAAAATATCTTAGAGATCCAAAGGGCGATTATTGGAGGGTTTTTATCTTGTTGGAAGGAACCAAAAGTTATGATATCGTGGAGACCGCCCGCCAGGCTTTTTCGGGCGGATTGGCGTTTGGAAGATTTCAAAAGCAACTCTCCACATTGGATGCGACCAAATTAGTTGAAATACTACCTAATTTTCATAATATTGACTTTCGTCTATCCAATTTAAGAAAAGCGATAGTGGAAAATAAAGCAGGTCGTCTGAATGAAGTTAAGGATATATTGGATTATATCTTTGAACGGGAAGAGCGCATGCGACGTGTTATCGTGATGGGAAAAAATAACGAATTGCCATTGCGTATCACGCATAATGACACCAAATTTAACAATGTATTGTTGGATCAGGATGATAATGTGCAGTGTGTTATTGACTTGGATACGGTAATGCCGGGATATATAGCCTATGATTTTGGGGATGCTATCCGCACTATTATAAATTCAGCCGCAGAGGATGAAAAGGATCTGAATAAAGTGGTCTTAAACGTACCTTTATTTCAGGCTTATACAGATGGATATTTTAGTGAGGCGAAGGACTTTTTGACAGAAAAGGAAATAGAGTCCTTGTGGTATGGCGTTTTGTTGTTGCCGTATATGCAGGCTGTCCGGTTTTTAACCGACTATATCGATGGTGATCTTTATTATAAGACCTATTATGCGGATCATAATTTGGTTAGGACAAATACGCAGTTGAAATTAGTGAAAGAATTGGAGGCTTATGAGGACGAGTTGAAAGAGATTTTAAGTCAGAGCCTGATCAATCAATAACAGACGAAAGCGATTAAATTGTCTTGTAATTTTGCTGACATACGTTCGCGAATACAATGAATTTTAATTAAGTTTGGTTATAACTTAAAATTATGAAGAAGCTCACTGTTGAAAAGATAACAGATATAGGTGAAGACTTTAAGAAATTGGAAGCTGCATTCGAAAAACTTACTTGGAATGCAATAGACCAGTGTCCTTGGGAGTCTGAGTTTCCGTATCGTCCGGAAGCTGAATTTCAGATGGCACACGCTGAAAAATACATTTATATCCATTACAAGGTGAAAGAGGAGTTTGTGAAGGGACAGTATATCCGTCCGAATGAAAATGTATGGGAAGATAGTTGTGTGGAGTTTTTTCTTTCGTTGGATCAAAAACAGACCTATTACAACTTTGAATTTAATGTGTTGGCGACAGGATTGATTGGTTATGGTCCTGCTGAAAAATCGCAACGTAATCGATTGGATGATGTGGTGGTCGAGACTGTGGATGCCCGTGTTCAGGTAGTAAAGAAAGGGGGCGCAAAGGTGTGGGAAAACTACCTCGTGATCCCTAAAGATATCTTTGGAGAGATTCCTTACTCAGGAAAAACATATCATGCTAACTTCTATAAGTGTGGAGACGGGTTGCCTGATCCGCATTTTATGGCTTGGAATAATATCGCTAATGCTACCCCTAATTTTCATTTGCCTGAATTCTTTGGCGAGCTTTTTTTCGTTTAACGCGAACGCGGCTGGGAATAACTATTTTTATATAAATAAACTAAATAAGGTGTCCCATTGGACACCTTATTTAGTTTATGGGTTTAAAGCTTTGAAAGGGATGTTTGGGTTCGAAATGATTCCAGATTATGTTAGAGAGTTTTCTTGTCAACTCCTCAGCTTCATTATCATCTGTCCACCTGGCATCTTTATTATTTTTTGTTAGTATACAGAACACATAGTCCCCACTAGGTGCATTGACTAATACTACCTCACCCCGTGCCTGATCTACCGAACCCGTCTTTGCAATGGTACTGACCCAAGCTGGTAGTTGGGATAGTGATCTACCATTGTAAAACTGATTTTTGAGGTATCTGTACATTTTGTCCGAATGGCGGGCATCTATTACTTGTCCGTTTCGTATCAGCGTGAACAGTTTAGCCATTTCTCGAGGAGTGGTCTGTCCCCAACCATATTCTTCCCATATCTTTTCACGGCCCGGAGTTCTAGAGTTGACCTTTGTATGTGGCAAGCCCAGCTGGTCCATCAACGGGTTGATGGCTGTTCCGCCACCAGAAAGTTCTTGGAGCCAGATAGAGGTAACATTATCGCTATAGGTAAGCATGAGCGAAATCATGGTAGAGAGATCGGTCTGTGCACTGTCTTTATAGAATTGCATGAGACCTGATCCTCCATAAGCTCTTTTGTCGGAATATTGAAACGCTTGATTTAACTTCAGTTCTCCTTGAGCAATCTTTTGAAATACGCCTACTAAAATCGGTACCTTAACAATGCTGGCGGTAGGGAAGACTGTGTCTGCATTTATAGAGACTATTTTGTCCGTCCTCAGGTGCTGTACATAAATACCGACATCTCCTTGGAAGCCATTGATTTCCTTCTTTATTTTTTTTTCGAGCGTCCGATCGATTTTCTGGGCATAAACCGCGGTGCTGGCTAACCATAAAAGCGAAATTATACTGCTTAATTTTAACGCCATATCGAGTGCTTACTTATCCGATTTAAACTTTTTATAGGAGTCGAGAATGTACAATTTTAAATCCTCATTAGAGGCTTTTTTGGTGAAATCCAGTGTAGGTCTAAACCGCTCTCTAAAAAGCGCAATCTCATCTGGACTGAGCGGTATAGTGGTGGCTATTAGCTGTGTCGTGAACCTACGATCGATTTCCCTCTTCTCCTGTTCAGCGACCAACAGGTTGAGATTGCTACGCGCCTCTTTAGCTTTTTTGCCGAATAATCTGGACGGAGAAACACGTAGACCTCCACGCTGTTGACTTACATCTACGGCTTTACCTTCATTTTGTGCTTTAGCAATTTCAGCGGCTAATCTGCTGTCCGTCATTCGACTTACCACGACCTCGTCAATCAAAATTAAACTCTCATCCCGTGTCATGTATACCCGTCGGATATTGTCTTCGTAGTAGAATATGGTATCCTGTTTGTATCCCGGGTTCGAAAAGACAAGATAGTCGTTCAGTTGTCCCGAAATTTTAAAACTTCCATCTCTATCTGATTGCACGATCTGCTGCGTTCTCAGGTTTTTTATGGTAGTATTCCAAAGCGGATTACTACTCACTAGTTCGTAGACGTATCCTTTTATCTCCTGGGCCTGTACGCTGGATAATTGTAGCCCAATTGTCAAGCATATTGCTATTAGTATTTTATTTATCGTTTTCATTTTTAATTTGCTGGCCATGTGTTGTTATCTGGATTGGTGTCCGGAAAAACGCTACGTGGATCTAATTTTACTTGGGTGAGTTTTTCTGTGCTTTGGAGTTTGAACGTCCATTTGTTATTTCGTTCCCAAATTTCAACAGGGAGCTTAACAGTGATTTTTTTGCCGCTTTCAGTTGTAGCCTCTAATTCTACAGGCATAGGGAGCTTGTCCAGATTTTCTACCGTGACGATAGCTCCTTTTGCTGGGTCAAGCTCGATATAATGTACGTCTGTAATAGCTTGGTCCATCTGCCAATTGTTTTGAAACAGGCCTCGCCAAAACCAATTTAGATTCTCCCCGGTTTCATTCTCAATAGTCCGAAAGAAATCATTTGGTGATGGGTGTTTATAAGCCCAGTGTTCGATGTATTTACGAAAAGCCTTATCAAAGCGGTCTTTTCCGATGATTTCGTTCCTTAATAAATGTAGAGCAAAAGCGGGTTTGTAATAAACAAGGTATCCTATATTACGCTCTTTCATTGTTTGTGGACTGTTTATCACCGGTTCCAGTGCAGGGTTAAATAAAGCCAAAGATAGACTGTTTTTTTTGCCATACTTCATCGCATATTCTCCCTTATTAAAGACTTCTGTGGAGATGTCATTAATGAAGGTGTTAAAGCCTTCATCCATCCAGCCATGTAGTCTTTCATTGCTGCCTACGATCATTGGAAACCAGTTGTGCCCAAATTCATGATCCGTCACACCCCATAAGTTTCCTGCTTTGGCTTTATAGCCACAAAAAGAAAGTGCCGGGTACTCCATGCCGCCTACATTAGAAGCGACATTTACCGCGACAGGGTAGGGGTATTCAAACCATTTCTGCGAGTAATGTTCGATAGAGGCCTTTGTGTATTCTGTTGATCGTTCCCAAGCATTCCCGCCATTACTTTCTTTCGGGTAAGCGGACATCGCAAGGGCGGACTTTCCTGAAGGTAGTTTTATGCGGGCTGCATCAATAATAAAAGCAGGAGACGATGCCCAAGCGACGTCATGCGCATTTTTTAAATTATATTTCCATGTTAATTCCTTCTTGTTCGGACGGGAAGACTTTTGAGTAACTTCTCCTTCATTGCGTATCATCAGAGTACGGTCCGAAGTTTTTGCTGAATTATAACGCTGAAGTTGTTCTGTTGTCCAGACTTCTTCCGGATTTAATAGCTCGCCGCCTAATACAACGATATGGTTGGCCGGTGCGGTAATCTCTGCATCGTAATCTCCAAACTCTAGATAAAATTCTCCGGGTCCCGTGTAGGGATGGGTATTCCATCCTAAAATATCATCGAATACGCATACACGAGGATACCATTGGGCTATTGCATAAATTTTTCCATTAGTGGTGGGTAGAATGCCGGTACGGTCAGCACCATATTCAGGGATAGAAAACTCAAAATCCATACTTAACGTAATGGTTCCGCCTTTGGATTTTAGAGGCGCTGCCAAGTCTATACGCATCCGCGTATCGGATATGGTGTAGGAAGGCTTCTGATTCTGATCAGAAATCTTTATATTATTAATCTTATACCCACCCTCAAACTTGTTGTTTGAACTGCCGTAACGACTGTCAGTTAAAGGGATAGTGGCTTGTCCTCTCGACTCATTGCTAAAGAGGTTCTGGTCCAACTGAAGCCAAATAAAGTCTAGGTTCTCTGGACTATTGTTGGTATACTTGATCTGTACTGATCCTGAAATTCGATCCAATTGATCGTTGAGCTTTGCTTTTATAACATAGCTAGCGGCATTTTGCCAGTAAGCAGACCCTGGTTTACCACTTGCAGAGCGGTATTCTGTACCGTTTGAAGTGTAGAAGTTAGGTCCGAAAGCTTCTGAATAATTGTATGCACTCTTTTGCTGTGCAAAGGAAGGGATCGTAAGTGATGCCAAACCTATGTAAAGTAAATATTTGAATGTTTTACGAATCATTATTTTGACAGTTTTTCTTGATATAAAGTTTCATCAAATCCCAGTATTATATCATTACTTAGCTCGATAATGGGTCTTTTAATCATACTGTTGTTGCGTAGAAGTACCTGGTTTGCAGTATCAGCATCGATGACGTTGGCTTGTTCTTCAGGGCTTAGTTTTTTCCAGGTTGTCCCTTTTTTATTAACTAATTTTTCCCAATCGACACTTTTTTCCCAAGCTTCCAGTTTTTCAAGGGTAGCAGGTTCCTTTTTGTAATCGTGAAACGTGTAAGCAATTTGATTTTCATTCATCCAATCCAGAGCCTTTTTTACTGTATTGCAATTTTTGATTCCGTATATGTCCAGCATGCCGTATTTTAATTGAGTTTATATTTGTTAAACTTAGATAATTTTGATCTCATATGCAATAGAAATCTCTTCTGTAGCCGTGCTGTCAGGTGAGTCAAAGACAATTGATCGGGTTTTCTTAGTGTATTTTTTACACTACTATTTTCATTCTCATTTAAAACACTTAACTTTATCCAATCAAAGAAGTAAAACTAAAAGAAAAAAATCATGAGCCTAAAAGATTATAAAGGTGTACTAACCGGGGACCAAGTTCAAGAGTTGTTTGAAATCGCTAAAGAGCACAAGTTTGCCCTTCCAGCTGTAAACATAATAGGTACAAACTCTATCAATGCAGTAATGGAGACTGCAAAGGCAGTGAATTCACCGGTGATCATTCAATTGTCAAATGGTGGTGCTCAGTTTTATGCTGGAAAGTCTTTAAATAATGACGGACTGAAAGCTTGTATACTGGGAGCTGTCTCGGCTGCACAACATGTTCATTTGTTGGCAGAGCATTATGGTGTTGCTGTTATTTTGCATACAGACCATGCCGCCAAGAAATTGTTGCCTTGGATTGATGGTCTTTTGGATGCCGGCGAGAAGTTTTTTGCAGCAAACGGTAAGCCTTTGTTTTCTTCGCATATGTTAGATTTGTCAGAAGAGCCTATTGAAGAAAATATAGAAATTTCTAAACGCTATTTGGAGCGTATGAAGCCTCTAGGTATGACCATAGAAATCGAATTAGGAGTGACAGGTGGAGAAGAAGATGGGGTAGATAACTCGGATGTGGATAGCTCCAAATTATATACACAGCCAGAAGAGGTAGCTTATGCTTATGAAGAGTTGTCAAAAGTTTCTGATAAATTTACAGTAGCGGCTGCTTTTGGTAATGTGCATGGTGTGTACAAACCAGGAAATGTAAAGTTACAACCTGTGATTTTACAGAATTCGCAAGACCATATTCGTGAAAAATATAGCCTGACAGCAGATAAGCCAGTTAATTTCGTATTCCACGGTGGATCAGGGTCATCTCCAGAGGAAATTGCGGAAGCAATTTCGTATGGTGCGATCAAGATGAATATCGATACGGATATGCAATGGGCATTCTGGGACGGTGTACGGGGTTACGAAGCAAAGAATCATGATTATCTACAGGGACAAATTGGAAGTCCTGAGGGAACTGATTCGCCAAATAAAAAGTATTATGATCCACGTGTGTGGTTGCGTAAGGGCGAAGAGGCTTTTGTAACGAGATTGACTCAGGCTTTTGAAGAATTAAACGCAGTCAATGTAAATAGTAAATTGTAAATCCTTTGTTTATAAAATAGGCAAAAGGCTATCCTTCATTGGGGTAGCCTTTTTTTGGAAAAATGGTCTCCGATTAAAAAAAGAATCGTTAAAAAACAAGCTTTTTCAAAAAAAAAAGTCACTTAAATACAGTATATTTGCCGTTTATAAAAAGAAGGCATAAAACCTATATGAAGCATATACGCAATTTTTGTATAATAGCACATATCGACCACGGAAAGAGTACCTTGGCAGATAGATTATTGGAATATACGAATACAATCTCCCAACGTGAAGCGCAGGCACAGCTGTTGGATAATATGGATTTGGAAAGGGAGAGAGGGATTACCATCAAGAGTCACGCTATTCAGATGGACTATGTTCAAGATGGACAGCAATACATCTTTAATCTCATTGATACTCCGGGACACGTTGATTTTTCTTACGAAGTATCCAGATCTATCGCTGCGTGTGAAGGTGCTTTATTAATTGTGGATGCATCTCAAGGAATACAGGCTCAAACTATTTCCAATCTGTATCTTGCGATGGAGCATGATCTGGAGATTATTCCTGTATTGAACAAGATGGACTTGCCTGGTGCTATGCCGGAAGAGGTTAAAGATCAAATTATCGATCTTATCGGCGGTAAAAGAGAAGATATTATCCCTGCATCTGGAAAAACAGGTCTGGGAATACCTGACATCTTACGAGCAATCGTAGAACGGGTTCCTGCTCCGGTAGGAGATCCAGATGGACCTTTACAGGCTCTGATTTTTGATTCTGTTTTTAATTCTTTCAGAGGGATTATGGCTTACTTTAAAGTGGAGAATGGTGAAATCAGAAAAGGAGATAAAGTCAAATTTGTTGCTACCGGTAAAGAGTACTATGCAGATGAAGTTGGTACTTTGAAATTGAACCAAGTCGCTAAAGATGTGATTAAGACAGGTGATGTCGGTTATATCGTCTCTGGTATTAAGGAAGCGCGCGAAGTAAAAGTGGGTGATACAATCACGCATAAAGATCGCCCATGTCAGAATGCAATCCAAGGATTTGAAGAGGTGAAGCCCATGGTTTTTGCCGGTATCTACCCTGTCGATACGGAAGATTATGAAGAGTTGCGCGAGTCCATGCATCGATTACAATTAAACGATGCTTCTTTGGTCTTTGAGCCAGAGTCTTCTGCAGCTTTAGGATTTGGTTTCCGTTGTGGTTTCTTAGGTATGCTGCATATGGAGATTATCCAAGAGCGCTTAGAAAGAGAGTTTGATATGACGGTGATCACTACTGTTCCCAACGTATCTTACCGTGCATTCCTAAGTAAGGATAAAGAGGAAGTGGTCGTTCATAACCCATCAGACCTGCCTGATCCGAGTAAATTGGACTCCATTGAAGAACCTTATATCAAAGCTAATATAATTACCAAGGCAGAGTTTGTGGGCCCTGTAATGTCTCTGTGTATCCAAAAGAGGGGTACGATAATGAATCAATCTTATTTGACATCAGATCGTGTAGAATTGGTTTTCGAGATGCCTATGGGAGAGATCGTGTTTGATTTTTATGATAAGTTGAAAACGATTTCAAAAGGATACGCTTCATTCGACTACCATCAGATTGGTTACCGCACTTCGGATTTGGTGAAGTTGGATATACGACTGAATGATGAACCGGTCGATGCATTGTCCTCGTTGATTCACAGAAGTAATGCTTATGATTTTGGTAAAAAAATCTGTGAGAAATTAAAAGAATTATTGCCTAGACAACAGTTTGAAATCCGGATCCAAGCTTCTATCGGAGCAAAGATCATTGCCAGAGAGACTATATCCGCTCTACGTAAAGACGTAACTGCAAAATGTTACGGAGGTGATATCTCCCGTAAACGTAAGTTGTTGGAAAAACAGAAAAAAGGAAAAAAACGGATGCGTCAGGTAGGTAACGTCGAGATTCCTCAGTCGGCGTTTATGGCAGTGTTGAAATTAGACTAAAAAGAGTTATAAGGTTAAGAGATTAAAAGTTAGAAAATCAACGGGCACGGAGCGAGGATGAAAGACTATATGAGTACTCAAATCTCCTGTTTAAATACGGTATCTAACTACTAAATACGAACTACTAAGTACTATGAATATATTAGACGGTAAAGAAGTATCTGCAAAGATTAAAGAAGATATAAAAGTTGAAGCCGCGGCTTTCACCGCTGCTGCTGGAAGAAAGCCTCATCTTGTTGCTATTTTAGTAGGAAATGATGGCGGTAGTGAAACTTACGTAGCCAGTAAAATGAGAAACTGTGAACTGGTAGGTTTTGAGTCAACTAATATCCGTTATGATGTTGCTGTTTCTGAAGCGGAATTGATCGCTAAAATTCAGGAAATAAATGCAGATCCTACTATTGATGGATTGATTGTACAGTTGCCTTTACCAGCTCATATTGACCCGGATAAGGTAACGGAGGCTATCGATCATAGAAAGGATGTTGATGGTTTCCATCCCATTAATTTAGGTCGGATGCAGCGTAATTTGCCATGCTTCATTCCTGCAACACCTTATGGTATTATGTTGATGCTTTCGCATTATGGTATTGACACAGCAGGAAAACATGCTGTGGTTGTAGGGAGAAGCAATATCGTCGGTTCGCCAATGAGTATCCTGTTGGCTAGAAATAGTAATCCCGGAAATTGTACAGTTACTTTGACGCATAGTAGAACAAAAGATCTTAAGACAGAGGTTTTGCGTGGCGATATCATTGTTGCAGCGATAGGTAAAAAGAACTTTGTAACGGCTGATATGGTGAAGGAAGGAGCGATCGTAATCGATGTGGGAATCAATAGAGAAAACTCTACAGAAACAAAGTCTGGTTTTAAGCTCTACGGTGATGTTGATTTTGATAATGTAGCGGCAAAAGCTTCATGGATTACCCCTGTACCAGGTGGAGTAGGATTAATGACTATCGTCGGTTTGCTAAAAAATACATTAGAAGCTGCAAAGGGTACAATTTATCCCAAATTTTAGTTTTTTGATTTAGAAATTCACCCCTTACAATCCGGGTAGCATGTACCTATTGGGTAGAATGGTAAGAGTTTTGTTTTGGCACACAAATTGAGTATTTAGTAGCGTTAACTAAACTCATTTGTATGGATCATGCGTCGATCGTATTCTAGAAGATATCGGTATAGCTGATAGATCCATCGCCATTTAAAATTTATATCTAATGAAAAAAAATGTATTATTAGCAGTGGTAGCCGGAGCAATAACATTTGCATCGTGCAACAATTCTCCTTCTAAGGACAAAAATGCGGACAGTGAGGTTACAGCAGGTGAACAATTGGATCACTCTTTGAACAAGATGGATCAAATATCCGAAGATGCTGCAGCGAAGGCAGAAGCGGATTATAATAAAGCTAAGGCCGATCTAGAGGCAGCTGTCGCCAAAGGTGACAAGCAAGCGGAAGAAACTGCGCGCAAAACCCTTGCAGATGCTGAGGCTGCATGGAATAAAGCCAAAGAAGCATTGAAAGATGCTGGCCAAAAGGTGGAGTCTGGTGTTACGAATGCGGTAGACGCTACGAAAGATGCAGCAAAAAAGACAGGCGCTGCGATCGAAAATTCTGCTGATGAGGCTGGAGAAAAGTTGAAAGATGCTGGTGCGAAAGCTGAAAATGCTGTTAAAGAAACAGCGAATGAAGCGGAGAGAAAAGCTAAAAACGTAAAAGAAGCTTTGAAAAACTAGACTTACAAATACAATGAAATTTGTGAACGCCCGTGTTAATCGGGCGTTCATCGTTTATAATAGTGGTGATATGTAATGAAATATCCATGGAGCAGTTCTGCGCAAATACGAATGACCGCGAAGCAGCATGCACACCCTTTCGTTATAAAAGCGTGCATAATATAGTTTGGATATTCCATATGACAGATAAAAAACAAGTTATATACATATGAATAGAGAAGATATATTAGAGGCATGTTTTGAATATGTACAGAATAGAATTAAGGAAATTACCTTGGCTATAGATTCTGCGAACAACTCCCTGTTGGAAGATACGAAAAGTAGTGCCGGGGATAAATATGAAACAAGTAGAGAGATGATTCAGCAGGATTTAAGTCGATTTCAACAACAGTTGAGCTTAGCTAATGAAGATCTACAGAGCCTTGAACGAATTAAGCATACTTATCAAGCCTCATCTGTTTTGTCTATTGGTAGTTTAGTTGAGGTTAATAAGAGTACTTGGTATCTTATAGCGGTAAGTATCGGTCGTCTACCAATGTGTCCTGATTTATATGTCGTTTCTCCAAAGTCTCCAATAGGTAAATTGTTTTTAGGTAAAGCGCTAGGAGATAATATAATGTTTAACAATCAATCTTTTATTATCAACCAAGTTTTATAGGTGCTAGGTTCGATTCTTTTTCTTTTTTTTATTATTTTGGTAGAGGCTTCTCCTGCATGTAGCATATATGGCCTTTAATTGAAATAGAACAACTAATTGTTTATCGATGATTTTGATTGTGGATGATAAGCCAGAAAATATTTTTTCGCTTAGGAGCTTATTAGAATCGAAGAGTTTTGATGTGGATACTGCGCTTTCTGGGGAGGAAGCTTTAAAAAAGGTCTTGAAAATAGATTATGCGTTGATCATCCTCGATGTTCAGATGCCTGGAATGGATGGATTTGAAGTCGCAGAGATATTGGCTGGATATAGTAAAACAAAGGAAATCCCTATTATTTTCTTATCGGCAGTCAACACCGATAAAAAATTCATAGCGAAAGGTTATGCTTCAGGAGGTATTGATTATATTACTAAACCTGTAGATCCTGATATACTGATGCTCAAAGTAAAGACTTTTTACCGATTGTATGAGCAGACTTTAGCCTTGAATGAGGTGAAGCGTAAATTGCAACTTGAGGTTGAGAGTAGAAAGAAAGCGCAGGAAGAACTGAAAGTAAAAGTAGACTTCTTTCATACTGTTCTGGAAGCTATTCCACAGATAGCATTTACCGCAGACTCTTCGGGAGAGATTACTTTTGTTAATGAAAATTGGTTTAAATATGCAAAGACAGCTATAGATTTTCCTGAAATTCATATCGATGATACTTCGATCGATACATTTTATGAAGAAAATATAAAATCAGGTGAACCTTTTGAAGCTGAAGTACGTATCCGAAATGTCGATACAAAGGTATATCGTTTTCACTTGCTTCGAATCATACCTGTTAAGGAAGGAGTTGAGAGAAACAGCTGGGTTGGTACGTTTACTGATATTGAAGATCAAAAGCAGATCGAGAATAAGAAGGATGAATTTTTAAGTATTGCTAGTCATGAGTTGAAAACACCCCTGACCAGTATAAAGGCTTACATTCAACTTTTGGAAAGATTGATTGTCTCGACAGGAAATGAACAGGTTTCTACATATATCCATCGTGCACAAGATCAAGTAATTAAATTAGAGAGTCTTATTGCTGATCTTCTTGATATTTCTAAGATAGAGAACGGTAAGCTAAAGGTTAACTGTAGACCTTTTGATTTAGAATCTTTGGTTGTTAATGCCATAGACACCATCTCACATACACATCAACATGTAGCTATTCGCATCGAGCGCGAGGGCGAGCCTTTTGTAGATGAAGTTAACGCAGATGCAATCCGTATTGAGCAAGTACTGATCAATTTCTTGACGAATGCCATAAAATATTCTCCAGGATCTGAAAAGGTATTGGTTAAAACCGAACAACGTGATTCGCATGCATATATTGCAGTTCAGGATTTTGGAATAGGTATTCCCAAAGAGAAGCAGGACTATGTTTTTTCGAAATTCTACCGGGTCGAAGAATCATCTGTTAAGTTTCAGGGATTAGGGATTGGACTGTATATCTGCGCTGAAATAGTGAGGCAGCATAAAGGTACTTACGGTGTCAATAGCGTAAGTGGAGAAGGAACTACTTTTTATTTCAGTATACCATTAAATTAAGGAAGGATGCCTAAACAAATTATCAGAAAATTACAGATAGGTTTCGGAATCTCATTGCTTGTTCTTATTGCAAGTTCGACGGCTTCTTATATCAGTATTAAAAAGCAGATTGATAACCGGAATCAATTGGTCACTACACAACAATTGATTCAATCTGTAAATCATATTCTTATTGATCTTCAGAATGCGGAAACTGGACAGCGGGGATTCTATCTCACCAATAAGGAGTCTTTTTTAGAACCATATTTGAAGAGCCAAGCCTCATTGCCTCAATCCTTTCGTGACGCGAGATCATTGCTGTCTAAAGAATCAAATCAAGGGCTACGTTTGGATAGCCTATCATCTTTGGTAGACACGAGAATGTCTATTTTAGGCAAATGGGAAAAGCAAAAGAGGGCAGGCATAAATATAGCATCTGAACAACTGGAAGAGGGCAAGGTCTATATGGACAGTTGCCGGAATCTGATAGAGCGGTTTTTAACAGCTGAACATGTTGTCTTAAAGAAGCAAAATGCAGAACTGGACAGCTCTTCTAATATTACCTCTATATTTATTGTGATAGCCGCAATTTTCTCTTTGTTAATCACTATCGTATTTTATATGCAGATTCGTGGTGAATTCAGAAGGCGTGAAAAACTTCAGAACATACTTAAAGAGAAGGATGAGGAAATGAGAACCAGAGTCCGAATGATCGAACAGATTGCTAAGAGAGTTTCTGCTGGAGATTATTCTGTGCGGGTTGATGATGCTGAAAAAGATGAGTTGGGCAGTTTAGCAAATTCGCTTAATGGAATGACAATTTCGCTAGATAATGCATTTGGAAAAATACATGATAATGAGTGGAAGCAAACTGGATTGGCACTCCTAAATGAAGTTCTAGTGGGAAATAAAAATGAACGTATGATCGCGGAAGATGCGTTAGCTCATTTAATTAACTATGGGCGTTGCATTAATGGTGCTTTATATTTATTAGATAAGAATCAGTTAGTGTTGCGAAGTTATTATGGGTTAGAGGGGCAGATGCGTGAGAATTTGAAATTTGGCGAAGGGATTGTGGGGCAAGTCTTTTTGGACAAGCGTATTAAACTTTTGGAGGATATTGATAACTCGGAGTTTACGGTTAGTTTTACGAACGGACAGTTGAAACTAAAGCATATCTTATGGTTACCATTGATGCTGGAGGGACAATGCTATGGTGTGTTTGAATTGGGCACATTTGATAAATTTGAAGCGTTAACTGTTTCGTTTTTTGAAGAAGCAGGTAGAATTATAGCTTTGGAGTTATTGGCTGCTCATGGAAGAAATAAGGTCCAAAATTTATTAGAAGAGACGCAAGCCCAGTCGGAAGAACTGCAAACGCAACATAGTGAGTTGGAAAATCTAAACACTGAGCTAGAAGCCCAAGCACAAAAACTGCAGGCCTCTGAAGAAGAGCTTCGTGTACAGCAAGAGGAACTGTTACAGAGTAATCAAGAACTTGAAGAGCGATCCAAGCTGTTGGAAGAGAAGAATGAGCTCATTGCTTCAAGGAATGAAGAAATTCAAAAGAAAGCCGAGGAATTGGCTCTCACCACGAAATATAAATCAGAGTTTTTGGCTAATATGTCTCATGAGCTACGCACGCCGCTAAATTCTATTTTATTGCTTTCACGCTTGTTGTCCGAAAATGTCGAAGAGAATCTGACAGATGAACAAGTGGAATCCGCTAATGTCATTCAGAGTTCAGGAACAGGACTATTAACGCTGATAGATGAAATTTTGGATCTTTCTAAGATTGAAGCGGGAAAAATGGATCTCGAATATCAACAAGTTAGTATCTCGGCACTTTGTAAGGAATTAGAAAGTCTATTTCGCCCATTGGTACAGGAGAAAGGAATCGACTTGTCTATCGATATAGATGATAGTATTCCTGATATTATCGAGACCGATAAACTTAGGTTGGAACAAGTACTTCGAAACTTATTATCTAATGCGATTAAATTTACAATTGAAGGTGGTGTCTCGTTTCGAGTGAGCTCATGTCGTACCAATTCCAATTTTATTCAATTTGCTGTAAAGGATACGGGTATCGGTATTAGCCCGGATAATCAAAAATTGATTTTTGAAGCCTTTCAACAAGCAGATGGTTCGACAAGAAGAAAATTTGGTGGGACCGGGCTTGGTCTTTCTATCAGTAGGGAGATCATGCGTCTACTTGGGGGAGAGATTACTTTAGTGAGTAAGCCGGAGGAAGGAAGTACTTTTACGATTGCAATCCCGCTGGACAAAAGCAAGACGGTTGTAGTCGATTCTGCAGATATAGAATTGGTACCGCAGGAGCCTGTGTCCACAGTTGAGGATCCTATCGCTATTGATTCTTTATCATATCGTACGATAGAGATACCGGAAGATGTAGCTGATGATCGAGATAACATCCGAGAGGGAGATAAATTGATTTTGATTGTTGAAGATGATACAAATTTTGCAAAGGCATTGTTGAAATATACGAGACAACAAAAATATAAGGGTATTGTATTGGTAAGAGGTGATCTTGTCTTGGAAATAGCCGATAAATATCAGCCCTTGGCAATTTTGTTAGATATTCAGTTGCCGATAAAAGACGGTTGGCAGGTTATGGATGATTTGAAAAATAATTCTAAAACACGGCATATTCCTGTTCATATGATGTCTTCGCTCAGAATGAAACGCGAGAGCTTGATGAAAGGGGCTATAGATTTTATCAATAAGCCTATCGCTATTGAGGAGATTGGACGGATTTTCGAACGGATTGAGGACGCGCTAAACCGAAATCCCAAAAAAGTACTTATTGTAGAGGAAAACGAAAAACACGCTACCGCTCTATCCTATTTTTTGAGCAATTTCAATATTCAATCGGAGATCAAGGAAAATGTTTCTGAGACAGTAGATGCATTGCTGTCAGAAGATGTAAATTGTGTGATATTGGATATGGGAATTCCTGATAAGATCGGGTATCAAACATTGGAAGCAATTAAAGCTAATCCAGGTCTAGAGAACCTGCCCATTATTGTATTTACAGGTAAGCAATTGTCACAGATTGAAGAGTTAAAAATCAAACAGTTTGCAGATTCTATTGTTGTAAAAACGGCGCACTCATTCCAGCGTATTCTTGATGAAGTAGGGTTGTTTTTACATTTGGTTGAAGAGAATAATGGACATGTCGAAAAGAAACGGATCAATAAATTAGGCTCTTTGAGTGAAGTGTTGGTCGGTAAGACCGTATTGGTCGCAGACGACGATGTTCGTAACATTTTTTCATTGACCAAGACATTAGAACCTTATCAGATGGAAGTTCTGTCTGCGACCAATGGTAAAGAAGCATTGGATGTAGTAAAGCAAAATCCGAATATTGCTGTCGTGTTGATGGATATGATGATGCCCGAGATGGATGGCTACGAAACGATAAGGGAAATCAGGAAAATGCCTGCGTTTGCCCGGTTACCAATAATAGCGGTCACGGCTAAGGCAATGATCGGGGATCGTGAAAAATGTATTCAAGCAGGGGCTTCGGACTATATTTCGAAACCTGTTGATAAGGATCAATTGCTTTCCTTATTGCGCGTATGGTTGTATGAATCTAAAGTATGATTTGTTGGAAATGGAAATCAAAAACTTGATATTGATAGTTGACGATGATGTGCGTAATATTTTCGCACTTGAGCTTACATTAAAAGCTAAAGGATATAAAGTTATATCATGCCAAGATGCTAGAGAAGCGCTACAAATAATTGAAGAAAATAATCAACTTGGATTGGTCTTGATGGATATGATGATGCCTGATATGGATGGGTATGAAGCGATAAGCACGGTTAGAAACTCTGCTAAATATCCCAAAATTCCAATGATAGCTGTGACAGCTCAAGCAATGAGTGGTGATCGGGAGAAATGTATTGCATCGGGAGCGAATGATTATGTTTCAAAGCCGATACAGGTGGATGTTTTGTTGGATGTAATAAAAAAGTGGATGTGATGCTGGAACCGGATATCTTGAAAGACGAAGAAATCAATTTGTTACTTAATGATGTAGCAACACTGTATGGCTATGATTTTACACAGTATAGCCAGGCTTCTCTCAAGAGACGGTTGAATAGAATTTGCCTTGTTGATCGTTTTTCGAGTTTTGCGGAGCTACGGTATCGGGTCGTTAATGACAGTTCATACTTACAGCGATTTATTGAAGAAATCACTGTAAATGTGACCGAAATGTTTAGGGATCCGAGCTTTCATAAAATGCTCCGACAAGAGGTGATGCCCAGGCTTGGAACCTATCCATTGATCCGTATCTGGATCGCTGGATGCTCCACCGGAGAAGAGGCGTATTCGATTGCAATATTGCTTAAAGAGGCAAATCTGTATCATAAATCATTGATGTATGCTACGGATATTAATCCTACTGTCCTAGAAAAAGCCGCTAATGGAATATTTCCATTGAATCAGATGAAATTATACTCGGAAAATTATATTCTCTCTGGAGGAAAGAATGACTTTTCCCAGTATTACGTCGCTGGGTATGAGTTTGCTAAATTTGACTCTTCATTGAGCGAAAGAATGATATTTTCCACGCATAACTTGGTTTCGGATAGTTCTTTTAATGAATTTCAATTGATATTATGTCGAAATGTTTTGATTTATTTTGACAAGAACCTACAGGAGCGTGTGTTTAGAGTTTTTGACGAAAGTCTTCAAAATCTAGGGTATCTGGCTTTAGGTACAAAAGAAACGTTACGCTTTTCGAGCATAGAGGGGCGGTACAGACAGGTTAGTGAAGAGAAAATTTGGAGAAAGCACTGAAATATATGACAGGTAGATCAAAAGTTGTGTTAATTGGTGGATCCGCAGGAAGCATACATGTACTTCTTGGGATCTTACCTCAGCTTGATCCCAATTCTTTGCTGAGTATCATTATAATTTTGCATCGAAAGGCGTACCCTGAAAGTACCTTGAGTATGCTACTGAATGCCTATAGCACGTTGCCTGTAGTAGAAGTGACTGATAAAATGAATTTAGAGAAAGGTAAAGTCTATTTGGCTCCGGCGGACTATCATTTGCTGTTTGAACGTGATGGATCGATGTCCTTAGATGTTTCGGAAAAGGTCAATTTCTCCAGACCTTCAATCGATGTTTCTTTTTATTCGGCGGCACAGGTATTTGGAGCTGATGCAGTCGCTCTGTTATTGTCGGGGGCAAATAGCGATGGGGTTGAAGGTTTATCTTATATCTTACAATATGGAGGTGTGATCTGTGTACAGGAGCCTAGCACGGCGGAGGTTGATTTTATGCCTAAACAGGCGTTGCAGCAATTACGGGTCGATAATGTATTGATTCCTTCAGATATGGCTGCTTATATTAATAATTTAGGAGAGTAAAATTTAAAAAGGAGATCTATTTATGAGTAAGAAAATCATGATTTTTGATGACGATAAGACGATATTGAGTATTTTCTCTATTGTTTTAGAAGCCTCTGGATATACTGTAGAGATTTCCGAGACATCACATGATATTATTGAGCGAGTAGAAGTGGCAATGCCTGATGTTATAATAATGGACAATTGGATTCCAGATATTGGTGGTATTGAAGCAACGCAACTATTGAAAAACAATTCTAAATTTAAACATATTCCTGTTGTGTATTGTTCTGCGAATAGTGATATAGAATCATTAGCGAATAGGGCAGGAGCTGAAGCCTATCTGCCTAAACCATTTGACTTAGTGGACCTGGAACAGACAATCGAGCGATTGGTACGTTAGTTGTTAAGCTAGAAATATGAGATCAAATACAATCAATAGTAATTAGAAATCATTTATGCGGGTAATTAGCTCCGTATCTGTCTAATAAAATGTATCCAAGAGGATATATGGCACTTGGAGCGACTACTGCTTAAACCAGAAACACTTGTGTTTAGTGACTCCATACATAAAGAAGGCATCCCTAAGGGATGCCTTCTTTATGTATGCTTATTTTTTCAAAGCTTTTTCGTATCTGTTGCTTACTTCTTTCCAGTTGATAATGCTCCAGATTGAAGCCAAGTAGTCAGCGCGTTTGTTTTGATATTTTAAATAATAAGCGTGTTCCCAGACATCCAATCCAAGAATTGGCGTTCCTTTTTCTTCAACAACATCCATTAGTGGGTTATCTTGGTTAGCAGTAGAGCTAACAAATAACTTACCGTTTTTATCAACGGCTAACCATGACCAACCTGATCCAAAACGAGCAGCTCCAGCAGCATTTATTTTTTCTTTCATGGCATCAATAGAACCGAAAGTTTCTGTGATTGCTTTTGCTAGTTTGTCGGAAGGTTTTGTGTTTTTCTCTGGTGTTAAGATCGTCCAGAAAAGCTCGTGGTTATAGTGCCCACCACCATTGTTTCTCACGGCTGCACTTTGTCCCGAAATTTTGGATAAAAGTGTTTCGATGCTTTCTTTTTCAGTTGCTGTTCCTGCTATTGCTTTATTAAGATTGGCTGTATAGGCTGCTGCGTGTTTTGAATAATGGATCTCCATGGTTTTTGCATCAATTGATTCTTCGAATGCATTGTATCCATATGGCAAGGGAGTCTGTTTAAACTGTGCAAAAGTAAATTGTGCGGAGAACAATGCCGCAGCAAATAAAGCTGTTTTAACTAGTTTCATGAGTTTTTAGTTTTAATTATATCCAATATTACCAATATCAATGTTAATTAGCGATTAAGATTGATCTTTCATGTCGTTTTTCGACAAAAATATTACATTAACGGTGTCCTTTACTTATTATAGTTTTTCGATTTCGAGCGAGAGTGCCATCAGTTCTTGCTTTAGTAAATTAATATGGGACTCTACTTGATCATACATATCCGCACGGTTATTGAGCTGGTCCGCATTATATTTACCGCCTTTTCCGAAATATAATCCATCCAGTTGCTCTTTGTCATCATCTTCATCAATTTGACCAAAATTTTTCCATTTTTCGATTATCTGAAGCCGTACCGATTTACTTTCGGTAACATTAGGATCGGCATAGTTGAGATAGTACCAGATAAACGGAGGAAAGTTTGTAGAAGTATCGCTACCGAGCCATACATCCTTCAAGGCATTTCGTTCGTGGTAAAAATCAATTTTACGTTTATTAAATAACATTAATAGACCCAGAGAGGCTTCAGCGATACCTGTGGTTATACCTATGGTATTACTGACTCGCTCGTTACTGATGGTCCCGCCGGTCGCGATAGCACCACTGGCACCGATGACAATAGCGCTAATGGTTAATCTTGATTCCAGGTCACTTTGTTTGCCTTCTAAAAAGTTGGCTATTTGACTGGTACGTTCTTCTTCACAGTCCATTTCCGAAGAGACGGCCGATACGATCAACGAAGCATTATTTATTTTCTGAAAGATGTCCAGTTTTAAACTAACCCTATCTAGTTTCTGTTCGACAGATGCGACGTTGTTGTGTTCTTTGGTGTTGGCATATTTAGTCAACTGGTCTATAATACCAATAGCATTTGCTATATTAAGACTCTTTCTCGATATTTTGGAGTTGAGCACACTATCTATTTGTAATTGATAGAGTGGGGTCGGTAAATCATTTTCACTATAACTGTATATATTTTGTTGATTGCAGTTGCTGTGTCTCAATTGGGAAGAGAAAGAAGAATTATTGTAGGAAGCGCAGGCGCCTAACAGTAGTGTGAAGGAAATAAAAATTATCCGGATAGTTTTGTTCCACAAGGAAAATTGAATTGTACGATAGCGCTGTCCTCGCACGTTGGGATGATTTCCTTTTAAGTTCATAATATTCGATATCTAAGTTGATATAAATGTAAACTTTAGTAGGTTAAACTGCAATAATCTTCTTGCTTTTTTATGGGTTTATAGATAACTTTCCCAAGGATTGCACGTTGCGTATGCAGTTAATTTTATACTATAATAGATTTACCTTAATAACGATATGATTGATGATTTAATTTCGAACGAAAACTTTCAAACAATTTTAGTTTCTCTTCTTTGTGGCTCTGTGGTAGGGATGGAACGTGAATATCGGAATAAATCGGCAGGCTTTCGTACGGTGATTTTGATTTGCCTCGGTGCAACAATCTTTACGATGGGATCTCGCTTAGGTAATCTCTCGGATGATAGAATTGCGGCCAATATTGTAACCGGCATAGGTTTTTTAGGTGCGGGGGTTATATATCAGGGCAAATTTTCTGTTCAAGGACTTACTACAGCAGCGGTAATATGGACCATGGCTGCTGTGGGCATGCTCGTTGGATTTGGTCAGTTTACGTTAGCTATTGGGCTTGCGATACTCATGGTCGTTGTGTTGTCGTTATTCCAAAAGATGGAAACATTCTTATCGAATGTTTATTTTTCAAAGACGATTTACGTAACCTTTATCGATAATAAAATGGGAAGATTGCATGAGTTTGAAACCTTTTTAAGGGATACTAGTATCGCATTTCTACGGAAAGGTATTGAAAAAAAAGGAGAAAAGTTGACCGTAATGTATGAGATATCGAGTCGAAAGAAGCGTGTACGGATGATGAATGAACAGATAATTTCCTTAGATTATGTAGACTCATTTAGTAATTTTTCTTAAAAAAAAGAGGAGACTTTATAAAGCCCCCTCTTTATTCTTCTTATGTTATTCTGGCAAAAGGATTAGAATGACATTTTCACTGATCCGTTCCAAGTACGACCCCATCCCATTAATACGAAATTGGATGTGTCAATACCTTTCCAATAAGTAGCATCTGGTTTTGATTCTACATTTGAAGTAGCATCTGTAATATACAAGCTGTTAAACAGGTTGTTTACGTTTGCTCTTATACTCAGTGTGTTTTTGTGGCTTAATTGAAGCTTGTACGATATACCAGCATCCACCAATTCGTAGTTTGGTAAATGAAGTGTGCTCCCTACTTTAGGTAAGCTACCGTATAGCCTTTCATAACGTCTATAATCAGCGTCAAAAGACAATCCCATTGGTAAAGAATATTTTGCTCCTGCACCAAATGAAGTCTGTGCGGCATCACCCACGTGTACATCAGTCAAGTCACGATATGTTGTGGCAAGTTCAACACGAGCTTCGTTGCGCACGATAGTCGTTGCGTTTCCGTCATATTTCCAATCACCTAATGAACCAAAACCTTTTAATCGGAAGCCTTTGAAAGGACGAACTACAAAGTCCAGTTCCAAACCTTGGTGTACTTGTTTAACCCCGTAGTTAGAGAAGTACAAATAATCATTTTCAGCAAGAATTGCAGGGTCATTTGCAGGGTTGTATTTTTTTACGTCATTGGCTGTAGCACGTGAAGAGCTGCCCGTAACACGGTTGTCCCAAGTTGTACGATAAGCATTAAGGTTGAGGTCAAAGTACTCTGAAGAAAATTTGTAACCGAGTTCTAAACCGATGATTTCTTCATTCTCCGCATTGGTGTTTATATCATTTCTATAATTCATAAAAATGTTATTTTGATACGGTTGTCTAGAGTAGATACCTGCATTACCGAATAGGGTGTGTTGGTCTAACGTGTAACTTAATCCCCCTTTGGCATTATACCCGAAATTGTTTACATTTTCAGATCTACCTTCTCCTATTTTGTACAAGTAATAGTCTTCACGGATATTCTGTTGTTGTGAAGCGGATCCTTGGAAGAAAGCTGTAAATCCGTCTTTTGCAAATTCAAGTTGTCCAAAGACTCCTCCATAACGTATCATTTGATCGTAGTCCCAAGCAAGACGGTCTTCTACATTTTTAGGGCGATCACCCCAAGTTTTCCAAGGATTTGTCGCATAGGTGTTGCTGATGTTAGTGATTCCAGGTAAATTAACATTTCCTTGGTGACCTATGCTGTTAGCTCCAAGTAAGTCAGTTGCTTGTTTGTAATGTTCACCTTTGTAATCACGTAAGTCAAAACCAATATTGAAATTCCAGTAGTCATTCAATTTACGGTTATAATTAGAAACGATACCAAACCACTGATGGTTGTTAACGTCTGCAACTAATAAAGGCGCTGAAAAAGTTTTATCCGCTTTTTGGTAAGACTGACCACCACCTCTAGCCATAGAAGCATACACTACTGTAGATAAAGACGCTTTGTCTGATATTTGCCAATCCCAGTTAAGATTAGCAACTGGTTTATGGTAGAAATTCTTACGTGGATTCATTTCTACACCGTTGATTATAGTTGTGTTGTCGTTGTATCTACGTCCATTTTTTAGGAAATTGCTTAATCTCGATGTATAACCTTGGTTATGCCATTGTGGTGCACCAGTTACCATTAAGTTCAAGTTGTGCTTTTCGTTTACTTTGTATCCGACGGATAAAAAGTAGTTTTGACCAGCTCCTTCGGTTCTGTCCATATAACCATCTCCACGCCAGTCTGTAATCATTGCTGATACAGCAAATCCACTCTTTAGCAAACCTGTATTGTAAGCTAAGGTCGATTTACGGTACATGTCATTACCAATAGTGCGACTAAAGCCTCCCCCTACTTTTTTATCTGTTGATTTGGTAACAAAGTTTGTTGTACCACCTACAGAAGATATCGCAAGTTTGGAAGATCCTAATCCACGTTGAATCTGTACTAAAGAAGCAATGTCAGCTAGACCATTCCAGTTTGACCAATAAACGCGACCATTGTCCATACCATTGATGGGTTGTCCATTTAATAGGAAAGCGGTGTTGGATTGATCAAAACCACGGGTAGTCATAGACGATTCACCAAAACCACGCGCCTGACTCGTAATGTAAATAGATGGAGTATTTGCTAATACAGCAGTAATATCCTGTGCACCTACCTTTTCTTCAATTTCTTCTTGACGGATAGTAGATACAGCGATTGGCGTTTGTCTGCCTTCAGCGATATCAATTACCCCTTTTCCGACAATAACGATTTCATCCAGAGACTGATCTGCAGTAGGAACTAAAATTATCGTTCCGATAGTACTTTTTTCCGAAAATGTAAGTGACTGTGTTGCATGACCAATGTATTTGATTTCTAATTGTCCATTGTTGTGTTCTGTTTTTAGGATGAAATTACCATTGGCATCCGAAGATGTCCCGATTTTACTTCCAGAAACCAAAATTGTTGCTCCGGCGATGGGATGTTTCCCGTCCGTGATTTTACCAGTGATTACTTGTTGGGCTAAAGCAATATTACCAGTAAGCATGCATGCTAAGGCAGCATACAAGAGAGTGGATTTTTTTTGCATTATTAGATTAACTTATAAATATGGTTGCAAAGATAACTTTTTAGTTAATAATAAGTATGTATATAAGAGTGAAATAAGTGATTATTTGTATGTTTTATTCTATTCGGTCAATTTGTTATTTAGGGTAAAATTTTGTTGTTACTTGAGGTTTTAATTTATTAGAGTTTATTGATATAATTTTTAAAATGTTAATTTTTGTTAAAATGATAATTTAATCTTCAAAAAAATTGTAATTTTTTAATAAGAGTTGGTTATTTCTGTTATGTTTTGAAATATAGCTAATTTTTGTTGCGTGATGTTTATGGTTTTACTTGTTAGTTGTTGGTTTACTGAAGATTAAGTTTATGTTAAGTGTGTCTTTTTGCTAATACTCTTGTTAATTTTGTCGCCGATATAACTATCTAAATTTAATATGAAAAAATCTTTACTTTTTTTCGCTTTGGTTTTGGCCAGCTATGGTACCATCCAAGCCCAAGTTACAACCAGCAGTATGACAGGGGTTGTTACCGAAGCCGCTGGTCAAGCTACGGTTGGTGCGACAATCAAAGCTACCCACTTGCCATCGGGTACCGCTTACTCTGGTTCAGCCAATTCCACAGGACGTTTTAACCTTGCAAATATGCGGGTTGGCGGACCTTACCGTGTTGAAGTGACCTATGTAGGCCAAAATCCTATAGTTTATGAGGATGTTTATCTACAATTAGGACAAGCCTTCGTATTGAATCCTATCTTCGGTGATGAAGCCAAAGCTTTGGAAGAAGTTACTGTGACGGGAGTAAAAGGCAGCAGAACTCTAAAAACAGGAGCTTCAACTGTTATTGGTAAAAAGCAGTTGGAAGAAATGCCGACTTTAAGCCGCAGCCTTCAGGATTTCACCAGGTTGACACCTCAAGCCAATGGAAACTCATTTGGCGGTGCTAATAATCGGTTCAATAACATAACAATAGACGGAGCTGTAAATAATGATGTTTTTGGTCTAGCAAGTTCAGGTACGCCTGGAGGACAGGCAAGCACACAACCTATCTCCTTGGATGCCATTCAAGAAATTCAAGTTGTACTTGCTCCCTATGATGTTACTTTTGGTAATTTTACTGGTGGAGGTGTGAATGCAGTAACACGTTCGGGTACTAATCAGGTTGAAGGTTCGGCTTATGTTTTCTTCAGAAATCAAAATACGATCGGAAAGAATGTTCTTACAAATAAGAAATCAGACAAATTTTCAGACAACCAATATGGTTTTAGAGTAGGTGGACCTATTGTAAAGGATAAATTGTTTTTCTTCCTAAATGGAGAAATGGGAAGAAGATCGTCACCGTTATCGTACAATGCTGGTGAACCTGGAGCTGCTATTGATTTAGCAACAGCCGAAGCTATTGCCAAATATACATTAGATAAGTATGGTTATGATGTGGGGGCAGTGGGACCACAGGATGTTAATACTCAAAATAATAAAATATTTACGAAATTAGATTGGAATATTAACGAAAAACATTCCTTAGCGGTAAGGTATAATTATATTGATGCTTTCGATGACAACATCAGTCGGACTGGAACGTTCTTCCGTTTTGGAAATAATGCATACAAGTTTTCGAACAAGCAACATGTAGCTGTGGCTGAATTGAGGAGTAATTTTAACAACAGATTTTCTAATAATTTGATTATAGGATATTCCTCTATTAAAGATTCCAGAGATATTGCAGGCGGATTGTTCCCTCAAATCACAATAGGAAATATTGGTGGTGTCTCTTCAAATTCAGTTGAGTTCGGTTCACAGAGAAGTTCTGTTGCAAACGAATTAGATCAAACTATATTTGAATTTACTAATAATTTTAAATGGTATGTTGGTAAACATACGTTTACTTTTGGGACACACAATGAATTCTTCAATTTTAGGAACTTATTTATTAATAATCTAAACGGAAGATGGGATTTTAATAGTGTTCAAGACTATCTAGATAATAAGCCAAATCGTGTTCGAGCAACATATTCTTTAATTCCAGGCAACGATAGACCTTCTGCTGAGTTTAATGCTGCTCAGTTAGGGTTTTACGTACAGGGAGAATCCGAAGTAATAGATAATTTAAAACTTACCTATGGTCTTCGTATCGATGTTCCTGTAATTAGTGATAAGCCTTTAAGAAATGAAAAGATTGAAGCATCTTTTCCTGGATATAGAACTGATAATACGCCTAGCGGAAAATTGTTATGGGCTCCTCGTCTAGGTTTTAACTATGATGTTCAAGGTGATCGTTCAATTATTGTACGAGGTGGTGCAGGAATATTTACGGGACGAGTACCATTTGTATGGCTTTCAAACCAATTCTCTAATAGTGGTATGTTGTTTGGTACGGTGGATGCTAGAACTACTGGTATTAATGGTGGGAATGGATTTGATCCTAATATCGAAAACCAAAAAAATATGGGAGCAGGGTCTACTCGAGCAGAGGTCAATTTAGTAAATGAAGATTTTAAAATCCCACAGGTTGCTAGATTTAATTTAGCAGGTGATTTTAGATTGCCCTACGGAATTGAAGCAACCTTAGAAGGGATTTATTCTAAAACTCTTAATAATATAGTCTATTCAGATATTAATATTTCTGGTTCTAAAGCAGCTATAGATCCAGCTTTGACTGGAGGAGCAGACACTCGACCTTCTTATGCTGGACAACGTGTTAATTCAGGTGCTTTTACAAATGTTATATTGATGGACAATACGAATAAGGGATATACATACAGTTTAACAGCTCAATTAAAGAAGCGATTTAATAACGGTATTAATGCTATGGTTGCTTATACAAATGGAGGTGCAAAATCTGTCAATGATGGAGCAAGTAGTACTGCGTTATCGAATTGGGAGTATGTGCAGATTGTGAATAACCCGAATGATCCAGCTTTAACAGTTTCAAACTATAACCTCAAGCATAGGGTAATTGGTTCATTAGGATATGGGGTTTCTTACGGTAAAAATAAATTATATTCAACTTCTGTCAATTTGTTTTATGCTGGAACTTCAGGTTCTCCTTTCACCTATTTGTATAACGGTGACTTAAATGGAGATGGTGCATTCAGTAATGATTTACTGTATGTTCCAAATACGATGGGTGAAATTAAATTGATAGACTTAAAAGATAGAAGCGGGAAAGTTATTGCTACACCTCAGCAACAATGGGAGGCTTTAAATGCTTACATTGAAGGAGATGATTATTTGAAGTCTAAGCGTGGACAATATGTTGAAAGGAACGGATCTTCACTTCCTTGGCAACATCAATTTGATTTACGGATTACCCAAGATCTAGGTGTATTGGTTTCTGGTAGTAAAAATAGATTGCAGCTTACTTTTGATATCTTTAATGTTGGGAATCTATTGAATAAAGATTGGGGAAGAAGTTATTTTGTGGGTAATCAAGCGTTGACGTTGGTTAGTTATAATAATAATAATGGAGGGTATACGTTTAGTGCACCTAAGGACAATCTGCCATATAACGTTTCTGACTTAAGCTCCAGATGGCAAGGCCAATTTGGTATTCGTTATATTTTCAACTAAGAAGTAGTTAACCAAATAAAAAGGAATCCCCTTCGAATTTCGAAGGGGATTCCTTTTTCCGAACCAAAGCTATTAAAAATTTGGCTTTAACAGATACTTGTCATAGAAACGCAAGATATGCTCTACAGCTTCTTCTGCCGAATCTACCAAACGGTAAAGTTTCAAATCTTCCGAAGAAATGTAACTGTTGGTTAGCATTGTTTTTTCGACCCATTCCAATAAGCCACCCCAATAATCCGAGCCTACTAAGATAATCGGAAAGCGAGCGATTTTTCCAGTTTGAATCAATGTGATCGCTTCAAAGAGTTCATCCATCGTTCCAAATCCTCCCGGCATTACGATGTATCCTTGTGAGTATTTCATGAACATCACTTTACGGACAAAGAAATAGTTAAACTCCATAATCTTGTCCCTATCGATGTATTTGTTGTGAAACTGTTCGAAAGGCAATTCAATATTTAGACCTACAGATTTACCGCCAGCAAGGTAAGCCCCTTTATTGGCCGCTTCCATAATACCAGGACCTCCTCCTGAAATCACGCCGTATCCTTTCTCGGCCAGTAGTTTTGCAATTTCTACCGCCATCTCGTAATATTGATGATTTTCGGGCGTACGTGCAGATCCAAATATGGATACACATGGTCCTATTTTTGCCAGTTTTTCAAAACCGTCTACAAACTCCGACATGATCTTAAAAATCTGCCACGAGTCCTTAACTTTTATTTCTTGCCATGTCTTATTGGCGAATGAATTTCTAATTCTAGTTTCTCCTGTCATATATACCTAAATATCTTGAACAATATGCCACAATATAGCGAAACGTCGAGGAGTATGCAACACCAGAATTGAAAAGAGTTTGTTAATGCTGTAAATAGAAAATTACTTTTTATTTTTGCGGAATGAACTTCTCATCCAAATTATTGCAGAATGCCGTCGAAGAGTTTGGTCGTTTACCAGGAATTGGTAATAAGACCGCTTTACGTCTGGTTTTACATCTATTGAAGCAATCCAATCAGGAGGTAAGCCGTTTTACGCAAGCAATAGATCAGCTCAAAGAGAAGATTCGGTACTGTCAGGTATGTTATAACATATCGGATGAGCCGACCTGCGAAATCTGTCAATCTGTAAAGCGGGACAAAAGCATAATATGTGTGGTCGAAGATACGCGGGATGTGATGGCTATTGAAAATACAAATCAGTATCAAGGAGTATACCATGTTCTAGGAGGGCTTATTTCACCGATGGATGGTGTAGGGCCTTCCGATTTAAAGATAGAGGGCCTTCTGGAACGCTTGCGCAAGGACGAGGTGAAAGAGGTGATATTGGCACTGAGTGCCACGATGGAAGGTGATACCACTATATTTTATCTTTATCGCAAGCTACGTGAATTTGATGTGCAGGTGAGTACGATTGCTCGAGGTATTGCATTCGGGGGCGAGCTGGAGTATGTAGATGAAATTACTTTGGGACGATCCATTCTGACAAGAGTCCCTTATGAACGTAATGTCGGTTAGCCTTCCTTCATCTTGGATATTATCCAATAAAACGCTATACTGACGATTAGTAAAACAGTTCCCGTGGTGGTCCACAATACCTGATAGCCCCAATGCTCAGCGATATAGGTGCCCAAATAAGGTGAGAAAACATTAGCCGCAGCGAATGCCAATGAATTGAATCCCATATATGCTCCCTGATTGTTTGTATCCGCACGTTTTATCGCGATAGTCGCTGTAAAAGGCAATGTTAGCATTTCTCCGGTCGAGAGAACAAGCATTGCTAGAAAAAGCCACACCATTCCAAAATCCAGGTTAAGCATATAATAAGATATAGCTGATATGGCTGTGCCGACCAACATAATCTGTCTTACCGTCATTCGGTGTTCAATAAGGTGGATTAAAACCATTTCAAACAAGACAATAACAAAGCCACTAAATCCTAACAATAAGCCGATCTGACTGGCATCCAATTGGTATACATCCCGATAAAACAGCGGTAGTGTAGTGATTAATTGGAAAAAAGCCATAGAGAAGAGAAAACAAAAGAGATTGAATGCGATAAAGAGCCCATCCCGATAGGCGTTTTTTTCAGGAATAGTTTGTAACGTTGTCTTTTTTGTCTCTTTCATCTCTGTAGGCTGCTTTGTTGTAGCCTTTTTATTTCTGAAGAAATAAATAAAGACAATGACGGCAATACTAGCAGCTATGGCATTGCCATAGAAAATCCAGTTGTATGAAAATGTTGCTAGGAATCCACCAAGCGCTGGGCCTATAGAGAATCCTAGGTTTACAGCCATTCTATTGAGTGAATAAGCTCTTGTGATATTTTCGGGTTTAGCATAACGAGCGACCGATACCGAGTTTGCAGGTCTAAAGGTATCTGCTACCAAAGTCAGTACAAATATCATGATCGTTAAACTCTCGAAAGAGCGAAATAAAGGCAGGACGAGGAATAAAGGGATGACCAAAATTAGGCTCCAGGTTTGTACTTTAAAGTTGCCTAATCTATCCGTGAGCCAACCGCCAAGCCAAGAGCCCGCCACCGACCCCAAGCCAAAGCAGCCCAATACCAACCCGATCTGTGTTTTCGAAAAACCAAGCTCGGATGACATATAGATTCCCAAAAAGGGAATGACCATTGAACCGGTACGGTTGATCAACATAACCAGTGCCAACAGCCAAGCTGCAGGAGATAATCCTTTGTACGAATTTATATAGAGGCGTATTAGTGTTTTCAATAGCCTTGAAATTATGCGGTTACCTGTTCTAACGTGTTGTCTATCGCGTAGTTATTACTCAATAGAACTTGTTTTTGTTTCGTTTTTGGATTAAATATAAAGTCGATCCGTCCGAAGCTAGCTCCACCAAAACCCACCTGGTTTACCAATGTTATTTTTCCATCCAGATTCTTCACTTCTGTAGGTTTTTCCAAAAAAGTATGTGTATGTCCACCTATGATCAGATCTATATCTCTGCTATTAGTGGCCAGTTTCAGATCAGAGATCGTATCTTCTTTGTAGGAATACCCCATATGCGACAGGCAGATGATCATATCGCATTTTAATTCATTTTTTAATTTAGGAACCAGGCGGTTGGTTACGTCCATGGGGTCGAGGTATTTCATGCCTTTATAACCATTTGGATCTACCAATCCCTCGACATTGACACCGAGAGCAAACACGCCTATTTTGACACCATCCCTTTTAAAGACCAAATATTCTTTCGTCTTTCCAGCTAATACCGTTTCTGAAAAATCATAGTTGGAAGTTATAAAAGGGAAGTTCGCTTTGTCAAAGTGCTTGAGAATACCCGCTATACCGTTATCAAATTCATGATTGCCGAATGTTCCTGCATCATATTTTAATTTAGACATAAGCTCAAGCTCTACCTGTCCATCAAATAAATTGAAATAAGGGGTACCTTGAAACATATCACCCGCGTCAAATAACAATACATTTTTCTCCTCTTTCCTAATCTTTTCAATTAGGGTGCTACGTCTGGCCACACCGCCCAAACCTTGCATTCTTGAACCATCCATAGGAAAGGGTTCTATACGACTGTGTACATCGTTACTATGTAAGATGGTTATCTTGACCTCTTTGTTGCTGGATGAATTACGGGCAAAACTATCGAATGGAGCAAAAGATGCAAGAAGCCCCAATGTAGCTGCTTTTTTAAGAAATAACCGTCTATTTAATGATTGAAATTCTTCCATCTAACTCCGTGTTTATGTTTTTGCCTTCTTTAGTTAATCCTTGTACGTATTCTATTAATCCTTCTCTTACCCGAAGACTGCTGTCGGTCCGTTTTATTGGATGGGTAATACCTTCTATATAATCACCACCATTTGCCAGATAATCGTAAGTGACCAATTTATAAGAACGGTTTGGGTCTATTTCCTTGCCATCGATTCGTATTTCTACGGCTTTATCTTCCTTAATTTTTACGGTAAATCCCGCAATGGGTTGTCCACCGGTTTTGGCAATAAAGTCGGCTATAACAGCTATATCTTTGGCTGATAATTCAAGTATAGTGACCGTATTTTCAAAAGGCATCAATTCAAACATAGCGCCTATCGTGACATCACCTTGTTTGATCTCAGATCTAATGCCCCCCTTCGTGGCTAGAGAGAGTTGTACTTCTGGGTCTATTTTTTTACCCATAGCCAGTAGTGCATCGGCAAAGAAGTTGCCCGCTAGACTTTCTGCATCAGACCGGCTCTTGTTTAAATGATGTGTCGAATAGCCTATCGTTCTATTCATCTCTTGATCCATTTGTTGCTTAAAAGGAGTGTAGTAACGAACAATAGTACTGTCTTCCGGTAGGGATGAGTTGATGGCATATGTAGTCGGCTCGCTGAGTTTCGGAATGTAGGTAGTTCTACAACCGGCTAATGTCCATGCAATAACTATAGCTAAAGATAGTGTCTTAAAAGTACGCATAGCATAAAATATATTATGCGAAGCTAAGAAGAATGGCTTTAGTAACAAATTAACTTATTGTAATTTTTTGATTCTAGATATCGATGCATATGACCTTAAGACAGGTTTAAAGAGGAAAGTATCCCTGAAAACAGTGAATATTGTACTTTTTTTGTATTAAAATACGATTTGGAATAGCTTTTGTACTTATGCCTTCATTATTTTTTGAAGGTACTTGTTACCTTTACAGCGAATATGAATTTAAGAAATTAAGATATGACCAACACCAAAATAATAAGACGTAAGCTGTTTGTTTTCTTTCTGTTTTTTAGTACTGTTTTTAGTTTAACCAGCTGTTTTGATGTAGTCGAAGAGATTTACCTCAAATCGAATGGGGCAGGAGACATTAAAGCGACATTCAATTTAAGCAAGAGTAAGACCAAAGCTGCCTCTTTAATGAAATTGGATAAAGTTGACGGCATGAAAGTACCTTCTAAGACCGAAATACAAAATGAAATGAATGACGTGGTGAAGATTTTGAGACAGACACCCGGTATCTCGAATGTTAAACACAGTTTAGATTTTAATAATTTTATCGGTACGTTGTCCTGTGATTTTACCAATGTGGCGGTTTTGAATAGCTTTACAAAGACGCTTTCTACACATTTTAAAACTAAAATATCCAGTTACTCCAGTTATTCCTACGATCCGAAGACAAAGGTATTTGCCCGCAGTTATACGTATAGTGCGGAAGCAAAGAATGGATTGGCAAAGTTAAAAGCAGAAAACCAAAAATCATTTTCAGACGCTTATTTTACCAGTATTTATAGATTTCAAGATAATGTGATCAAACAAGACAATAAAGCCGGGAGAATCGCCGACAATAAAAAAGCCGTTATGATGAAAATCGGGGTTTTAGACCTGGTAAATGGAAACGTCGGTCTATCCAATAAAATAACATTAAAATAAACGCTTAACAACTTTATAATTAATATATGTATTTACACAAATTTGCCGCGCTGATTTTCGGCTTGTCCATTACAGTGTCTCTGAGCGCTCAGGATCTGATTCGAAAAGTGCCCCACGATGCTACTGTGGTTGTTACCTTCAATAACAAAGCCGTATTAGATCATTTAAATATTGCTGATGTCAATCTTACGTTGACACGTCTAGGTTTCTTTGATAAGATTAGTGGTAACGATATGCTTAAAGCGTCAAAAATTGAAGACTTGGGCATCGATTTCAAGTCTAAAGCCTATGCGTACGTACGTGGAACCGATAGTATTCAATATATAGGAGCATTAATCCCGCTTGCTAATCGGAGTCAGTTTGAAGCGATTATACCAAAACATAAAAAAGTAGAAATAGTAAACGCTCTTCCTACAATTTATTCCACAGATAGATCTATGCGTTTAAGCTGGGATGACAATACTGTCTATGTTTTGGGCGGTTTGGCTATGGATTATTACTTTCGTAAAGAAGAAATTATCAATCGTTACGGTTTGATTTCAACAGGTTATGAGGCTTATGAAGCCGAGTATGCTGAAGAAGCATTAGTCGATTCGGCTGCAACCACTTGGGATGCTTATGATTTCGATTCAGCTGCGGTAGACTCAGCAGTTGCTGCGGTGGAGGTGGGAGAAGAGGAAGAAGAATTGCTTGTCCCAGTTGGTCCTCCGATGTTGGCAGATGCGGCAATAGATACTCTGGAAGAGGATGAGTATGGCATTGTCGATTCTATTTTGGAACAAGAAGAATATTCCGATGATTATTATTCTGTATATGATAGTATCAATAGACATAATGATTCGATTAAGAACGTACTTGTAAAGCAGTGGGTAAATGCGGAGATGGAACTGGTCTTGGCCGGACATTACAAATCTTTTGACGCGAAGCGTTTACCAAAATTAGATGCAAATACTATTGCGCATATCCATGCAAAAGATGTATTCTCCTACTATAAGTACCTTTATCCAGAAGAGGCGATTAGTGAGTTTTTTGGAGTCAAACCTAAATTTGACTATGGTATAGAAGGAATGGATGGCAGTATCGTCGTACAAGGCAATAAATTAAAGTTTATTGGTTCGGCTACACTGGATAAAGACATGGCATCTTACTATAAAGCAATTTACAATAAGAAGCTAAACCCTAAGTTTTATCCATTCCTGGAAAAAGATGCTTTGGGTTTCTTTTCCTTCAACCTGAATACAGAAGCCTACATTCAGAATATCCCTAAGATTATGGAGAAGTACTACGGTTCTTTCATGCCAAGGTATTCTAATTTTATCAGTTTAGGAGCTACTTTATTTGACGTTGTATTAGATCAAAAGGCGATTGGGAAAGTTTTCAAAGGCGATAACCTTTTTGTGTTGAATGGCGTCACTAAGGTAGACGTTACCTACACGGATTATGAGTATGATGAAGATTATAATTATACCGAAGTAGAGAAGACTAAGACGGAGACTATACCTCAGTTTCTGTGGATGTTCTCCTCGGATGATACCCGTATCTTTGAAAAATTAATACAGATTGGTGTACAAGAAAATGAATTGCTTGATCACGATGGTGTTTACGAAGTCAAGGAAAAAAACAATTCGGGTATTACGGTGTATTTCTTGATTAAACAAGGGATAGTTTTTATCGGTAATGATAAGGATAAAATGGAAGCGATAAACTCCAATCGTGTAACGAGTAAAGGGCACGCTCCATATGTAGCTATGGCCAAAAAGAACAGCTTAAGCTTATTGTTCAATACCAAACGTATTCCTGTTTTATTGGACGATTTAGATATTCCTGTTGAAAGATCTATCGAAGAGACTGTTTCTGATTTGCAGCAGTATGGAGACTTCTATATGACTTCTCCTGGAATAAAAGGCAATAGACTTATGGGAGAGATTGGTGTTGAATTCCCGAATAAAAAAGGAAATGCATTGGCATTTTTATTCGATGTTCTGGATCGCTGGTCGTTGAAACTTAAAGAATAATGAAGTTATTAAAAAAACTCATACTTATACTAGTGGGGCTTATCGCATTAATTGCGATAAGCCTTTATCTATTTTTGAAGGTACGTGAACAGCATTCAAAACAAGCGCTCGTACATTCGGAAAGCGAGTATGTGATGCGTGTTTCGGTGGATAAGATTTTATCGGATATAGCTCGGAATGCCATTAAGAATCCAGGGTACTATTTGACTAAAGATACCACAAGCAGTACGGTTCCTGATCGCATAAAGAGCTCCGATCTAGGTCTGCATATACCAGCAAGCATTTATCTTTTTACGTTTAAGGACAAGGAGGGGACATGGTATACCCTATTGGAGGTTGACGATCATCAGAAGTTGCAGACATTCCTTCGCCAACGCGTTGTTGGAGATTCCATACAGATCGAACAGGAGGGGAGCAACTGGTGGGTCAGTAGCAATGATGATAGGATGTCGTTTTATGGGGATTCAAAGCAGGTGTTGGTCGCGCTAAGCCTAGAAAAGACGGGTAAAAAGCAAGAAATTATGGAGCTTTGGAACCAAAGAATAGATCACATGCTACCTATTTCCACTGCTGAAGACTTTAATTTAGAAAACAGCGCTGTAGATATACAATGGCAACAGCGTGGTGTTTCGACATCAGGGATAATGTCATTTAACCAAGGAATGATTGCATTAGAGCTTTCACTGGCGAATAGTGTTCTTCGACTGCCGAGCGAAGCCCAAGTGCGGGCATTGCCAACATCAAATGTGTTAAATGTCTATTGTCAGGCAGATTTAAGCCCCCTGTTAATGAAGTATAAGGATAATCTGAAACGCTACAATATACCTGTTGATACGCTAATGCGTTATTATGGCGGTTACCTAGATTTACAATGGCGTAGCGAGGATGTTGTACAGATGGATAGTGTCATTGCTTATGATTATGACGATAACTTTAATCGCATCGAAAAGAAGGAGCTTCGTGAGGAATCGGTGCCCAACCTGTTATTCACGTTCAAGGCATCACCTCATTTAAAATCTTATCTACCGGAAAGACTATTTTATAAGTTTTATAAAACGATGGATGGCGATCAGATTGGATTAAGTACCGATGCAGAGGCAAAGAATAATTACCCTTATCACCGTACAAATGATGCGCTTCACATTTCTTATCAGCATAATGATGCTGTACAAAGGTATCTAGGATGGGTTCCTCAGCTGGATAACATAAAGCAGATCTTAATAAGTGGACGAGGAGAGGGGGTGTCTAGTAGTTTTGCTGGGCAGGTCTTGCTGAAAGAAAGTAAGATACACGCCCTCTATCAGTTGCTTAAAGATAAATAGGGATGGTGCATCCACTTAGGGCTCCTGACATATAGTTGTCATTCGGTCATTCTATATTTGTTATCAAGCAAAAGAGCAAATAAGAAGTAATTAATAGATACAAAATGATCAATCAGACTATTCAAAAGATTCACATAGTTGGAATCTCTACCAGAACAATCAATACCAATGGACAATCCGCGATAGATATTGAATCTCTATGGCAAAAATTCTGGAAAGAAGAAATTCAGAATCAAATTCCGAATAAAGTAAGTGAGGAGATTTATGCCGTTTATACTGATTATGAAACGGATTTCACAGGAGAATACACCACCGTTATAGGTTTGCCTGTACACTCGTTGGGTGAAATTCCTGAAGGCATGATTGGAATAACCATAGAAGCTGCAACGTACCATAAGATCGTTTCCAAAGGAAAAATGCCTGAAGCCATTGGAAATACCTGGTTAGCAATATGGTCGGATCAGGAGCTAGATTCTAGACGAGCTTACACAGCGGACTTTACAGTACACGGTCGTAAGTACTACGATGGAGATAATGCCGAAGTAGAAACTTATCTTTCCGTAAAAGAGCAATAGGTGTTTACAGTTAAATACAAAATCCGAGTCTCCATAGTCGGATTTTGTGTTTTTTTTTTGGTTGAAATAATTAAGGTTTTTCAAGTTAGACGAGCTAACTATAGGGCTGGTTCGGGAATGCTGGAACTGAAAGTAACAGGCGCAGTAATTGCTGGAATTAGTTTCTTCTTAAAATCCTCTTTGAATATGTTGACCGATCCGAATTGGGAAAACCAACTATCTGCAGCCCCGCTGATATGTAACTTAAACCGATCCTCTTTCAACTTGGCTAGTAAATAACAAAAAGCAATTTTGCTGGCATTATTAATCGTTCGGAAAAGACTCAGGTTTATGAAGTAGCCATTTAGAGATAAACCCAAAACGCCACCTACCAGCTTTCCATCATGGTTTCTACGCTATAGACTATTCCCATTTCGTGGAGTTCTAACATGACCTTAATATATTCAGGTGTTATCCATGTCGTTGTTTTCATTATCTCGTAACTTTGGTATAAAAAGTTAACTATAATATTTCTTTTTGAGCCATAAACTCGCTCTCACGAGAGCAATGAGTACGGGGACTTCTACAAGAGGTCCTATAACGCCAACAAAGGCTTGTGGAGAATGTATACCGAAGACCGCTATGGCTACCGCTATAGCTAGCTCAAAATTATTACCTGTGGCGGTAAAGGATATCGCTGCATTCTTGTCATAGGCTACACCCATAGATTTGTTTATGAAAAAACTGATAAAGAACATCAGAATGAAATAGACCACCAGCGGTACTGCGACTTTCAGCACGAGCATAGGCAACTGTACGATCTGCTCCCCCTTAAGGCTGAACATCAATACTATGGTGAACAATAAGGCGTATAAGGTAAAAGGTGAAATGAATGGTAGAAATTTAAGGGTATACCAATTTACGCCTTTTATCTTTGATAGATATCTTTGGGTTAGAAAACCCGCTAAAAAAGGAATGCCTAGGTATATCAGTACACTTTTGATGACTTCGCTCATCTCGATGGAAATAGCATACTCTGCAAAACCAAAATAAGCCGGCAACACATTGATAAACAACCAGACAAACATACTATAGAAAAGTATTTGAAAGACACTGTTCAATGCTATAAGTAGAGCTGCATATTCTCGATTTCCTTTTGCTAGGTCATTCCAGACGATCACCATAGCTATGCATCGAGCAAGGCCAATGAGAATAACACCTACCATGTAATCTGGCTGGTTTCTTAAAAAGATAACAGCTAGAATGAACATGAGGATTGGACCTACCAGCCAGTTGAGTATCAGGGATAAACTAAGCACCTTTTTATCTTTGAATGCTAATGGCAGTAAATTGTACTTAACCTTGGCCAATGGCGGGTACATCATTATAATCAAGCCGATCGCCAATGGAATGTTGGTTGTACCAATAGATAGTTTATCCATCATATCGGATATTCCAGGAAATATATTCCCAAGGAGCACACCCAGTGCCATAGCGAGAAAGATCCAAAGGGTAAGGTATCGGTCCAGAAACTTCATTTTTACCTGCATAGTTTGTATTATTTAATTTGTGAAAAGACGTAAAACATTTCTGCAGCTATTTCTAAACTTCGGTTGTGATATACCTCATCCTGCTGGGGGGTGTTGTCCGACAATTTTGGATCTTCAAAGGTAATGGGTATCCGTTTCTCAGCACCGGGGATGAAAGGGCATCCGCCATCTGCCTGCGAACAGGTCATAATTGCTGCAAAATCAGACTGTGGATTGAATGGATCATCGTATTTTTTGGAAAATCCGATAATAGGCAGCGCATTGATATCGTACTTCAAGGCATAGATAGGGTTAGGAGCTTCTGAAATAATTTGAACATCCACGCCCTGATTTCGGAGTGTGTCGGCGATTTTTGGAAATAGTGCCGTCTCTTCCGTACCTCCAGAATAACAATATACTTTTGGTACCTGATAATGTGCTGCTGCAATCTGTGCCCAGACCTGGCATAGGTGACTGCGTCTCGAATTGTGCGTGCATATAAAGTTGAGGTTTATATCTTTGCCCAAATCCAATCTATGCTGAATGTATTCAACCAAAGGACGTAAGATGGGATTACGACCTTGGCTGATCTCCAATTTCTGAATGAACGAAATAGTATCGGTTAACTTTGAATACATAATAGATTTTTTTAACAACAGCCGGAGCCTGGTGTACAACTATTTGAATTAGATTCGACTACGTTCAGACGTTTCGGTATACCACAGGCGTCTTCCGCTAAGCATGCTGTGGTTTTACTCGTTAGAATAAAATGTTTACCATTAAAGTCCAGGCCATATTTTCCAATAGTGCCGCTTTGATACTCGACTTCAATCTCGTAGTCGCCAATGTTTAAGGTCTTTTCGGATAGTTCGATAATGTGCAATAATTTTCCTGGCTTCAATCTGTGCTCGTAGTCGTCTGCATTCCATAATTGGAAATTGACCGTGTTTTCTGTTCGTGTCACACCACCACAATCAATAAAGTGTTTATTGATTTGGCCGACTTCGGTCACATGAAAATTTTCTGGCACAAAAGAGCCGTCTTCCAATTGAAAAGCTACATTCTCCAGTGTAGGTAGAATTGTTTTGATTTCTGATAGTTTCATCGTGTTTTAAATTTAAGTATCGTTATATTACGATATAAGTGAGCAAAAAAAAGCAAGAGCAAAATAGACTGTTCATATTCATTTGCTTATGAATCAAGTCTAACAGCATTTAGTACTGCTTGCTGAAATTATTATAGCTGCAAAATATTGTTTCAATACGGCGAACGTTGACTCTTCTATGCAGTAACATATAGATGTACCTTCAATGCTACCTTTAATGAGACCTGCGTTTTTTAATTCCTTAAGATGTTGTGATATGGTCGACTGAGCCAAAGGCAGTTCATCTACAATATCACTGCAGATGCATGCATTAACTTTTAGAAGATGTTCTATTATCGCAATACGTGCAGGATGCCCCAATGCTTTCGCAATGTTGGCAATCCTATTTTGCTGATCGGTAAAGTGATTTGTTTTACTTACGCCCATAGTATCTTTGTATATCGCAATATTACGATATATAGTTGAGCTATCAAAATAAAATTTAATTGCTATCATTTTTCGGACTGCTGAATTCTGGCCTAAATGCTAGTGGTTATGTTTTTTGTCCGTTTAGTAAAGTTTCTTTCTGTCGGTTTGTAATAAATAGATTTTACGTTATGGTCATATGTCCCTAATTATTTATTAATAACAACCTCTACTTGGTGTAGCAGACCATCATCGATTAATAGAATGGTATCTCCTTCACCTTGCTGATCATCTATTTTCCAGTGACTGAAAGGAGCGTCGAGACTCTGTAACAGGGTGATGTTGTAAGTCGTAGAATGGTATTTATAAGCGATATTTACCGATGGCCAAGTTAGCGGAAAACAGGGTTTAAACCGTAATCGGTTGACCGATAGTTCTAGACCAAGTAGCGAATTAATGATAAACTGGTACATCCAGCCAGAAGATCCCGTGTACCAAGTCCAACCACCCCTGCCTGGGTTTAATTCATTTGCATAGACATCTGCTGCCATTACATAAGGTTCCACTTTGTAGGTATCCACGGCGGCCAGATCTAACGTATGCGTGATAGGGCTTAACATATCAAATAATTCCCAGGTTTTTTTTCTGTTTCCCAATGAGGCAAAGGCCATTAAGCTCCATATTGCAGCGTGAGTGTACTGGCCTCCATTCTCTCTCACTCCAGGTATATAACCTTTTATATATCCTGGGTTGGGCTCATCTGACCTGTCAAAAGCAGGAGTAAGAAGCTGGATTATTTTTAGTTTTCTGTTTACTAAATGTTTATCCAGTGCATCCATTGCCTTCATCTTTCTGTCTTCAAGTCCCGCAGTGGAGAGCACAGACCAACTCTGGGCTATGGCATCAATTCGACAGTCTTTATTCTGTTTAGAGCCAAGCGGCGTACCATCGTCGAAATAAGCGCGCAAGTACCATTCACCATCCCAACCTTCAGTTTCAATAGCAGATTGAAGGGCGCTAGATTCCCGAGAGCAAGTTTCCGCAAACATAATATCATTACGGTTTTTAGCTATGCTTTCGAATCTGCGAAGCACGTCATAGAGAAAAAAAGCCAACCATACGCTCTCACCCATACCTCTATTTCCCACCCGGTCCATCCCATCATTCCAGTCTCCTGAACCAATCAATGGTAATCCATGTGTGCCATAATCGAGGCTACATGCTATTGCCTTTGTACAATGTTCGTATAAGCTTCCGCATCCATTCCCACTGACTGGCAAGTCATACAACGAATCCTCCTGAATATGTAATGGACGACTATCTAAAAAACCAACCACGACGTCCAGAAGTTCCATGTCTCCAGTAACTGCAATGTATCGTGATACCACATAGGGCAACCAAAGCCGGTCATCCGAGCATCGTGTACGCACACCTCTTCCTTCTGGTGGGTGCCACCAATGTTGTACATCGCCTTCCAAAAATTGTCTGGAGGCACTTAGTAGGATCTGTTCCCTAGCCAATTGGGGTTGGGTATGGAGTAGTGCTAATACATCCTGTAACTGGTCCCGGAAACCATAAGCACCTCCTGATTGATAAAAGCCACTTCTTGCAAATAGTCGACTTGCCATGGTTTGGTAGGTTAGCCAGCCATTTGCCAGTATGTTAGTCGCTGTATCTGGTGTATTTATTTTAATGGTATCGGTGATATTGTGCCAGTACGTTTTTGCTTCTTCCAGTGATCTTGCGTTTATGGAAGTATCAGATAGCTTTTGAAGTAGTTCATTTACTTCGTTGATATGGATTCCGGCACCTAGCTGAAAGGTGATTTCCCTTTCTTCTCCTTCTAATAAAGTGAATTTTGTTTGGATAGCGGCACAAGGATCCATAGCAGCCCCACGTCTTCCTGAGAGCTTCTTCCGGTATAAAGCTTGAGGATCTTTTAAATTTTTGTTTCTACCTATAAATTCTGCTCGATCTGTCGTGAAACTAAAGCCCGGTATATTCACCTTGAAGAATGCTACATAGTCAGAAAAGGCAGCATTATAATGATTTCTAAATAATAATGCACCTGATTTGCTGTCGAATTCTGATAGAATATGCATATTGGTCTTCGATCTTACATCTCCCAAGATGATCTCTACGAATCCTGTTGCCGATAGGTACCGCATTCTTCCCGAATTGTTTTTTATTTTCAGTGTGACAAATTTGATAGGTAGATCTTTATCTACATACACACACATTTCAGAAGATATACCTTGCTCCATACATTCAAACGTCGAAAAACCCAAACCATGTGTAACCCGGTAAACAGTCTTTGCAATAGCGGGAAAGGGCGATGGAGACCAAAAAATGCCGCTCTCCTCGTCTCGAATATAGAAGGCTTCGCCAGATACATCACTGATAGGGTCATTGTTCCAAGGCGTAATCCGATATTCATGCGCATTGATAAACCAAGTATAAGCCGACCCGCTCTCGGATATCACTGTCCCAAAGTTAGAGTTGGCAAGGACATTCACCCAAGGGAGAGGTGTGGTTTTGGTTCTATCGACCATAAAGCTGTAGCTGTTGCCAGCTCTTGAAAAACCGCCCATCCCATTGAAACATTGAAGATCAGTTGGAAGGGATATTGGTGGTGCAACACTGTTCATTACTTTTTGTTTTGTTTGCAGTAACGGGGGAAGGGCTATACCTGGGACTCGTCTGTTTATCTGTTCGGATAAGGATCCCTTGTCATCGTATATGATCACGCGAGCAATACTTTCGAAAAATATATGGTCTTGTGATGAAATCTGATCGACCGCTTGGATGTATACTTTTCCAGGTTTAGTGCTGGATGGTATTAAAGCTGATATTTGTTCATGAGAAATATTTCGATAGGAACCATAGTCTTCGTTCCATATCACTAGATCAACAGCTAGTCCTTTTAGTTGCCAATAGGAGTGAGCTTGGATCATTTGCCTTACCAGATCGATGTTTCCTATATCGGTGATGCGTAATAATACTATCGGAAGATCACCTGATATAGAGTAGTTCCATAAGCTTGGTTGTCCTTTGACATTTTTTAGTATCACAGATTCGTCTGCGCGTAAATCGGCGTTGGCATATATAAGCGAAGCAGCTATTCGGTCATACAATTGAGCGTCTCCTTCTGTTGCGTTGATTTGTCGTAGTAATACCTGATTGTGCGTCCAAAAGAGTTCAAAAGCACGGTTTTTTAGGTGTTGGTCTTGATACTTGCGCATTAGATTCTCACATGCGTCGTTGCCATCACAAATCCCGTATATCAAATCAAAAGTAGCTGTCTGACCAGGTTTGATATGGATTCTATATCGAATGGCCATCACAGGATCAAGAACATCTCCCTGCGCACCTGAAAGCAGCTTTGTATCCATGGCCTGTGGATGGACTAAGGTTTTTCCCCGGCCTATAAAACGCATTCGGTCGGTTTCGTAGGATATTTCCTCTATCTCGGCACCTTTTACATCCATTAGATGAAATACCCAAGGAGATTTTTCTTCTACCGAACGCGGCCTCCGGGTACAAATTATAGCTTTATGTTTGGTTACAATTTCAGTCTGAACAAATAGATTGCTGAATACTGGATGAGCTTCATCAGAAGCCTGGCTAGCAATTACGACCTCGCAATAACTGGTTATTTCTAGCACGCGAATAGATTGTGTTTTATTCAAAATCCTGATCCGGCGCATTTCGGTGTCATCTTCAGGTGAGATGATAACCTCCGTTTTGGTTTCTATGCCTTGATCGTGTCGCTTGAACTCCACATGACCATGTGAAAATACCGCTCCATAATCTTTGGGCGGATAAAGTGTCGGTTGATAGGTGTTGGACCAAAAAAATCCGGTATCCACATCTTTGATATAGCAAAATATACCATGGTGGTCTCTAGTAGCGTCTTCTCTCCAGCGGGTTATAGCTATCTCGTTCCATCGACTGTAGCCGCCACCGGCATTGGTTATCATCACTTGATAACGGCCATTGCTGAGCAGTTGAATTTCGGGCATGGTAGAGTGGGGCGTGGCAATGTGCCGGATTTCAACATCAGCTACTTTTGCGTGTGTTTCTATCAAGTCGGCTGTGTGTGCATAAAATAGCGTAGCTCTTGGGATACGTTCCTGAAGTAACAACAGCGTGGCTTGAAACCGAAGCTCGGAGACGAAGCGTTCTTGCATAGGTTTGTTGAGTAAGGTGTAGGCAAGTGACAGCAAGCCCATACCTTGATGGTGGACCATATAGCTTTGTATCAAGCTATACTTGCGATCTCTTGATAGGCGGCTAGGGGTATAGTCAATGGCTTCGTAGAAGCCAAGCTCTCCTTCAAATCCTTGGTTTTCTAGCAATTTTAGGTTATTGCAGGCCTTCTCAGGAGACATTAATAAGGCTAGCATAGATGCATAGGGGGCAATAACCAGATCTTCTTCGAGGCCTCTTTTGAGACCAAGTCCAGGGACACCAAATGCGCGATACTGGTAGTTGAGATCGGCATCTACCATATTATAGGCCGACTCAGAAATTCCCCAAGGCGTATTCCGTTTCCTGATATAATCGATTTGCCGTTTTACCGTAGCTCTGCTGGTTTGGTACAGTAGTGTGTTTTTGTAAGAGGGCATGACCAGCTGTGGCATCAGGTATTCAAACATTGAACCACTCCAGGATAGTAATATAGGTTCGCCTCCGAAGTGTGTCAATAACCGACCGAGTGCAAACCAGCTTTCTTGCGGTATTTTCCCTTGAGCGATAGCGACAAAAATTCCTAGCCTTGCTTCCGACGCCAGCAGATCATAGTATGTGTTTTCTTTCTTTTGTTCTTCCACATTATATCCGATTCGTAACAAGTTAGTCGATTTATCGAACAGAAAATCATATTCTACCGTACTCAGTTGTTCGCATTGGTCACTCAATAGGTGGATTAAGTCGCGTCTTTCTTTTGCCTGCTGGGCTGCGCGTATTATGCATTCCTGCAGTGCATTTAACCAATCATTCTCTTCAACTGTGTTCTCCATGCCTGCAAAGTGATCGCAAAACCGGGCTAGTTGCTCCGGCATCTTTATTAATGATGATATAGAAGGGATGTGATCTATCTCAGCGAGCTTTATAAATTTCTCTGGAATTGGCATTAGATCAAGCCAGGGAATTTGATTTCTCACATCGTCAATCGCGTATTTGATCTGTATAGATAGCCTACTTGTCCATCTTTTATAAGCTGTTTCATCTTTGACAGACAAATTATTCAATTTGTTTACGAGTACAAGCAGTTTGCTTAAGTTAGTTTTTATAGTAGCTAAGGTAGCTTTTACTTTCATTGCGGCATTCAGTACACTATCCATCTCATCTATTTTTGCCATATCATCTATCCCTACATATTCTCGAAGCACCGCTAGGGTGGTGTGCAATCCCTTATATACTCGTTGGCTAAATATAGGTTCGTTCACAAGACCTAAAAGTCCCTGTCGTAAAGTGAGCAAATGGCCTAATAGATTGCCACTATCTACGGATGAGACATAGCGTGGTTTTAAAGGTTCCAACGAACGCGTGTCGTACCAGTTATAAAAGTGACCTTTAAATCGTTCGAGCAAGAATAATGTATTTAACGTACTTCCAGATCTGTTTATTAGCTCTCCATTGGAGACGAATCCAAAGTCATAAGCAGTTAGGTTGGCCAGTAATGCCATGCCTATATTGGTTGGTGAGGTACGGTGTGCAATGCGTTCTACGGGTTGCTCTTGGTAGTTATCTGGCGGAAGCCAGTTTTCTTCAGCGGTTACAAACTGCTCAAAGAAAGCCCAGGTTTTTCGAGCCACTTTATGAAGAAATAACGATTGATCCTTTGATAGGGTTGTACTTTCTTCTTTGATCGGCCTGTTTAAATACCAAGAAATAGCGGGAGCCAGCATCCACAGGATCAATATAGGAAAGGCTACAAAAAAGACGCTAGAATTGATGTATAAAAACAAAACAATACAAATAACGGTCAATAGCGGAGTTATCCACATGGATCTGTAGAATACCCACAATAACTTATAGTGCGGATGTTGGGCGATCGCTGCTGAAGAGGTCCACTCTAATAGGTTCTTACGACTTACCATGACGCGCCAGTTGGCTCGTATAATCGCATCGGTAAACACGAATGCTTCATATGGTAATACTGCAATCCCAAAAATAAAGCGGATGAGCGTGTTTCTTACTGATGTCGCTACTTCTTTCAGATGTGCATTTAGCGTGAGGTCTATGGGTTTATGTAGGAGTTGCCATAGTGCAGCGGCCATTACTGGCAGGAGAATAATGAAAGATACGGTTAATGTCCAGAGCCAAGGGAAGGGCAGTATTGTCCAACCCATCAGCAGCATTGTAATTAATGTCTGTGGCAGAAGGCTTCTTCTGAGATTGTCAAAAATCTTCCATTTGGATAATAAAGACAATTTATTTCTTCGCATACGGCCACTTCTAGTGGTTACAAAAGGCAATGTCCAGGCAGCGATCTGCCAATCACCTCTCGTCCATCGGTGGCGCCGTTTTATATCGGCCTCGTATTGCATCGGATTTTGTTCGTAAAATAAGATATCGCTGACCAGTCCAGCTCTTGCATAACATCCTTCTACAAGATCATGGCTAAGGATGCGGTTGTCCGGAAAGACTTTGTGAACGCTTTTTTCAAATATGTCTACATCATAAATTCCTTTACCGATAAATGAACCTTCTGCAAAAAGATCTTGGTATACGTCCGAAGAGACCTGCGTATAGGGGTCTATACCAAAAATATCGCCTTGCATACGGAGATACAACGAAGCTTCAGATTTAGGTATACCTGAAGCAATTCGGGGTTGTAAAATGCCGTAGCCTTCTGTAACGCGTTGCTTTTCGCGGTTGTAGACGGCTTGGTTAAGCGGGTGGGTCATTGTTGCTATCAACTTCCAGGCTGCATCTCTAGGCATTTGGGTGTCCGAGTCTAATGTAATAACATATTTGACCTTCGTTAATATATCAAATCTGCCAATAATGACGGAGAATACGTTAGACCCCAATCCTCTTATCAGCTTATTCAGTGCGGCCAGTTTTCCTCTTTTTCGTTCATACCCCATCCATTTTTTTTCTTTGGGGTTCCAGGTTCTAGCACGATGAAAGAGAAAAAATATATCGTGGTCAGACGGACTATACTTCAGATTTAGCGCATTGATTTTGTCAGAGGCTGTTTGAAGTAAGAGATGGTCTCCGGATAAGCTTTCGGTCGGTGCATCTTTGAAGTCGGTCAACAGGCCAAAGTGAAGATGTTCTTCTTTATTGGCCAAAAAATGTATCTCTAGTGCCTCCAGCTGCTCTTCGATATATCCTTTACTAAGAAGGAGTGTAGGGATCACGACCAAGCTTCGGTATTCAGAGGGGATACCAGAAGAGAAGTCCATCCTTGGGAGTAATTTTGGTTTGACACACAATGTGGATATCCAGTTAATTAAAGAGATGACTAGCTGTGCAGATCCCAGTAAAAAAGTAAGCGCAATCCAAGCTAATAGTATTGTTTTTTTTATACCGTGCCAATAGGTTAGATAGAACATCCCTCCCGCAGCGATCAACGTCAATAAGAAGATAAGGGATAGATAAATAAACAAAGGCCTTTTTTCAATGGTACTATTTAACCGTTGTTTCCATGTGTAGCGCATATTGACCTCACGTTCGAGTTTATTTCGGCCGGCATCGATTAAGTAATATCCTATGTGCTTTGTTTTATATATTTGATCGTTGTTAGGATGGTCCGCTTTGGAAAGCTGAAGTGCTTTTTCTGCCACTTCCGTTTCAGAGAGCGAGGAAGACTTAGCGATAGATTCCACGACGTGTCTGTATCTATCGCGTGTTGCGAAGTCCATTAGTGGATAAGTTTCTGAAATATCTTGCCGCAACACCTGTTCTACTGTACTCAATTTTTCTACAAATTCATGCCAGTCTGTTGTATCCAGAAAGTGTAGCGTTCCTATGCTGTTACGGATCGAGACCTGTCGTGCGGCTTGCTTCTGGTTTTCAGATCGTATGAGTTCCATACTGTTGGTTCCTATTCTACCAAGTTGCTGTTCGATCCAGCTCAATGGGAGTGCCAAAGCCGAACCCTTCCCCTGAAGTTTTCTTGTAATACCTGCTACAAAAGGAGCATTTAACTCCGGCTTTGACTTGGCCATATCCGCGATAGTTACAATTAGATCATTAGGTTCTTCCTGTAGCGTATCCATCAGTTTTAAAGCCCAATAGTCGGCCAGATTATTGTCAATCATGTCCAGTGCCACCTTCATAGCTAATCTCCGCAAATTCTCAATGACAGCAAGTCGCAGCATGATAGGGATTGCCCATAGTTCGCCAAGGGTCAATGTTGCGATAGATTGATAAGATGACATGAAGTCCATTAGACTTTTCATTCCTACCCATGCATCACTATGTGAGATGTTTTCCAATACGATGCCATATACCCGGGGCAACCCTATCGAAATGCCGTTTGCTAACGAAGGTAACCCTTCACTATATCCTTTGGGTAAGTGCTTTCGGGCAATTACAATTTGTTCCGCTATAAAGTAGAAATTGTCGAGTAACCATTCCGCTGCCGGAGTTATAGTTTTGTCCGTTTTAAGACCTTCTAATAGTAGGTTACGCACCTCCAGCAATGTTTTTTCATTGTCATCCAGTCTTTTTAGTAGTTGATCACTAACGTTTTTATCCGATAGTTTATGTGATTTAGCTAATTTCTTAGCGAGATCGATCATCTGCTCATTGTTGAAAATATCGGATCTAAAGGATTCATCTGTACCGTTATTCCAGTAGTTATAGTTCTTCTGGAAATATCCTTTCAATCGGGATAGCATTTCTAAAACGGTATTTGTATCCACTTTCATATTATGATCAGTATTAAAAAAGCAACTCTGATTTTATTTTTGATGCGTTTTAAGAGAAGTTTATTTGTTAAGAGTTGTTCTTTGAGTAAGATTTATCGGTGATGAAAAAAGATCAGAAGTAAAAGGATAACAATGATGTTTAATTTTTGTTTTAACTATTTAAAAATAATACTGTTATGCTGTTGTTTTTGATGGTAATGGAATCTAAAAGTCTAATTAATGGTATACACACTTTATAGGACACTGCCTCGAGATTGTTCCATTTTTGCTTCATCTTCTGGCTCATTTGCATCATTGCCTAGCTAATTTGATATAGCGGCTAGCACAAAAGGACTCTTAAAATGATATGTATCTTCATCGAGATAGGCATTTACATAAGTGGAAACGTATAGGGAATCACGTTTGCCCAATATGTTGGCATGAAAATAAAGTGCTTTTTTACAGCGATGGTACATTTCGGATATGATCTTCTCAACGCCTTGTGTTAAAAGGCTGAAAAGTTGATTAATTTAATGTACAAGAAGCTGTAAATAATAAAATTAGCGGTTTGTGGCCACAATCGGAATGACTTCTTTTAATACTTTCTAGGTAAATTTTTGTTTAATACTGTAACATTTCCCTCGTGCGAGCTACTAACTAAGTAACTAATTACAAAATTATTCAAAATATGAGCTTAAAAATTAACCAACTGACAAAGACTTATAGTAATGGTGTACGTGCACTTGATGGTATAGATTTAGAAATTGGCGTGGGGATGTTTGGGCTTTTAGGACCAAATGGGGCCGGTAAATCTTCTTTGATGCGTACGATAGCTACCTTGCAATCTGCAGACGCTGGCTCCATCTTGTTTAATGGTGTGGATGTATTTGCCAGTCAGATGGATTTTCGAAAGGTATTGGGGTATTTGCCGCAGGATTTTGGTGTTTATCCGAATTTGTCGGCAGAGGAGTTGCTGTCCTATTTTGCGCAGCTAAAAGGAATATCCTCCGCTTCAGACCGAAAGAAAATAGTGAAAGAAGTCCTGGAAGTAACCAATTTGTATGACGTTCGGAAGAAAAGTGTGAGTGGTTATTCAGGTGGGATGAAGCAACGTTTCGGTATCGCTCAGTTGTTATTGAATAAACCCAAACTTATTATAGTTGATGAGCCTACAGCAGGGCTAGATCCGGCTGAGCGCCATCGGTTCTTGAATGTATTGAGAGAGATCGGTACATCCAATACGGTAATATTTTCTACGCATATCGTGGATGATGTACGTGAGTTGTGCCATGAATTGGCTATTGTGAATGGAGGCCGTGTGCTGTATCGCGGTACTGCGCAGGCTGGAGAAGAAGCCTTACGGAGAAAAATCTGGAGTACGGTGATTTTGAGAGACGAGTACGAGGCATTAAGCAACGAAAAAAATGTGATTTTTGCTAACTATAACCCGGACAATACCCTGAATGTACGCGTATATAGTGAAGAGAGCCCAGGGGACAACTTTTCAATAGCCAAGCCGATTTTAGAAGACGTATATTTTGTTTCACTTAAAAACGATACGGCTCATGTTTAGTACTATTTTTAAGTTTGAAATCAAGCGTTGGCTTAATACGCCGGCCCTTTATATTTATTGCTTTGTCTTTTTTATCTTGTCGATATTCGTGATGGCATCGGCGTTAGGTATGTTTGATGGAGCGACAGGTACAACTTCAAGTCCGATCAAAGTCAATTCACCATTGAATATAAACGGTTTTTTAAACGGACTATCTACTTTTGTATACTTTTTACTACCTACGATCATAGGAGCTGCCGTATATCGAGATTTTAAATATCAGGTACACAGCGTTTTGTTTTCCTATCCGCTGACAAAAGGAACCTATTTGTCTGCCAAGTTTCTGAGCGCATTAGTCATTACCATTTTGGTGGTTTTTACAACTATAATTGGGTTCGTTGTAGCCCAGTATCTGCCTGGTATCAATAAGGACTTGCTAGGTCCTACGCGTGCTTGGGCATATTTACAGGCCTTGGTGCTGTTGGTTATTCCCAACTTAATACTATTTGGCGCAATGGTTTTTGGTTTGGTAACTTTCAGTCGGAATATTTATGTGGGCTTTATCTTTGTCCTTCTGTTATTTGTATTCCAATCATTGTTGAGTACATTGACACAGGATATGGACAATAGGTATCTGGTAGCACTTCTTGATCCTTTTGGTTTCGAACCTATTCAGTATTATACTAAATACTGGACTATTGAAGAACAAAATACGAAGGATTTACCATTTATGGGGGTAGTATTATATAACCGTTTGATATGGTTAGGCGCTGCTGCACTAATTCTAGGGTTTGTTTATTACACATTTTCATTTGCACAAAGCGTCTTTACGTTTTCTCGAAATAAGAAAGGTGATCGCGTAGTCAAAGATAATTTTGGCAGCATTATCCGAGTGAAATTATCGGATGTTAACTACAGTTTTTCTTTTCTTTCTTACTTAAAAGTAGCGTGGAATATTTCGCAATACGACTTTAGGTATATAGTTCGTAATTGGACTTTTATTGTCATTATGGTGATTACAGTGCTTATGGTGCTTGTAGTTGCCTCTACCGCTGGGCAGATGTATGGTACGGAGACTTACCCTGTAACCTGGAAAATGCTTGATACAATAGGGGGGGTATATAGTTTCTTTTTACAGATTCTGATTTTTCTTTTTGCAGGTATGCTCATCCAAAGAGCTCAAACAGATCGGATGAATCTTTTGATTGATGCTACCGCAGTTCCTAACTGGACAATGTTACTTTCCAAGTTTTTAGCATTGTTAAAAATGACCTGCCTTGTACTAGTAATTAGTATGCTTTCGGCGATCATGTATCAGATGTATCAAGGATACTATCACTTTGAAATAGGGAATTATGTAAAGGAACTTTTTGGCTTAGATATGATGAAGTATCTAATTCTTATCTTATTTGCCTTATTTGTTCAGTCCCTGTTCAAAAATTACATGGCAGGATTTATGCTGTGTCTGTTCGTTACTATCGGAGTACCGATGCTTTCTAAGATTGGCGTAGAACAAGCTATATTTAAGTTCAATAGTGGCCCGGGCTATAGCTATTCCGACATGAATGGGTATGGGATGTTTAAGGACTATATGATTTATAAAATCTATTGGTTACTGTTTGCTATGGTGCTGACATGCATGGCACTTTTGTTTTGGAAACGTGGCATACTATCCAGTGCAAAAGAACGGTTGACAATTGCTAGACTACGTTTTAAACCAGCGATCTACCTGCCGCTGATTGTTTTTTTGGGTTCGTTTCTCGGTTTGGGGGGAGCTATTTATTACCATAACAATGTTTCGGAGCGCTATGTATCACAAATAGAGAAGGAGTTGGAACGTGTTACCTACGAACGCCAGTATAAACATTATCATAAGCATGCTCAACCTCGAATTGTTGATACCAAAGTCCTTTTGGATATTTATCCAAGTGAACGAAATTATTATGCAGAGGTACTTTTTAAAGTTGAAAACAAAAGTAAAGTAGCTATCGACACATTGTTAATCAACTATTCGGAGGATCTGCAACATATGGAAATAGGTAATGATGCACATCTGGTAAAACGGGATTCACTATTGTACGTCAATATTTATGCCTTGCGTAAACCTTTAATGCCAAAGGAGAGCATGGAGATAAAAAGTGTATTGAAGAACAAAGCAAATACATTTTTGAAAGATAAATCTCCTATTCTGGAAAATGGAACATTTCTTAATAATAGCTTGTTCCCAAGTATCGGCTATAGCGATAGTTACGAATTGGTGGATAATGAAGTGCGCGCAAAGTATAAACTGCCAAAGCGAGATCGTATGGCCGATCCAACGGATAGCGCTGCGCTAGCTAATACATATATTTCTAATGAAGCTGACTGGATTCAGTTCGAGACTACAATTAGTACTGCTGAGGATCAGATTGCCTTGGCACCGGGCTATCTGATCAAGGAGTGGGTGAAGGATGGACGGCGGTATTTTCACTATAAGATGGATCAGAAGATGTTAAATTTTTATTCATTTATTTCTGCGCGATATGCTGTTAAGAAAGAGAAGTGGAATGGAATTAATCTGGAAATCTATTATCATAAGGATCATACGTTTAATTTGGATCGAATGATGACATCTATGAAAAAATCCTTAGGATATTACGGAGCAGAGTTTAGTCCTTATCAATTTCAGCAAATGCGTATTGTTGAGTTCCCTCGTACGCATGGTACTTTTGCTCAGGCTTTCGCTAATACAGTACCTTTTTCGGAAGCAATCGGTTTTATAGCTAAGGTGGATGATGATAATCCTGATCAGGTAGATTATCCATATTCGGTGACTGCGCATGAACTGGCACATCAATGGTGGGCACATCAAGTGATAGGAGCCAACGTAAAAGGAGCTACAATGCTATCCGAGTCTCTGGCCGAGTATAGTTCGCTAAAAGTTTTAGAGCATACCTATGGAAAAGGACAGATGCGTAAATACCTTAAAGAAGGATTAGATAGCTATCTACGTGGCCGGACTATGGAACAATTGAAGGAAAATCCATTGATGTTTAATGAAAATCAGCAATATATACACTATAATAAAGGGTCGTTGGTGATGTATGCAATGAGTGATTTTCTTGGTGAGAAGGTATTCAATTCATTTTTAAAGCAATATATCGCTCAGGTGGCATTTCAAGATGCGCCTTATACGACCTCATTAGAATTTGTTGATCTCTTGAAAAGAAATACCCCGGATTCCCTACAATACGCTATTAAAGATATGTACGAGACTATTACTTTATACGATAATACAATGCGGAAAGTAACTTTCAAGAAAATAACAGAAGGTAAATATCAGCTAGAGATTGAATTTAATGTAGCAAAGTACCGTGCAGATGACAAAGGGAAGCGTGTGTATAGCGAAGGACGCAATGCCATGGATAGTCTGAAAACTACGATTGACGGTAAAGAGATTGTATCATTACCCTTGGCGGACTATGTGGAGATCGGTGTTTTTGCAGAACCTAAGAAATCGGATCATGGTTTTCAGACGGAACAGGCAATCTACCTGGAAAAACATAAAATAAATAAGATCGATAATAAAATTACGCTATTTGTGGACAAAAAGCCATTTGAGGTAGGCGTAGATCCTTATAATAAATTGATCGATACCAACTCGGAAGATAACCGAAAACGTATTTAGTACACTGTTGTTTTTTTTAAGGGAGGCAATTTTAGAATTAGCCTCCTCTTTTTTTGAAAATGTTTGTTTCCAAGCTCATCAAGGGCCCTAATGATGCAAAGTCATCATGAAAGTTCTTATAAAATACCGAAATGCTTTAAAGCATTCCAGATGCCATCATTATCGACATCATCGGTAATATGATCTGCTATGGCTTTTACCTCGGGATTAGCATTGCCCATAGCTACGCCTAAGGCAACATGTTGGAGCATGGTGATATCGTTACCGCCATCGCCAAAAGCTATTGTTTTGGATAGATCAATGCCATAATGTTCGCAAAAGATATCGACACCTACTTTTTTACTTTGTCCTTTCGGGTTGACATCCGCAAATAGTGGTGTCCAACGGGAAGCAAGTGAATTGGGCATCACCTCGGTCATAAATTGATCTTCTTCTTCTGGCCCCATGAAGATATTGGTCTGAAGGATAGAATCATGCTCTACATTGTTCATGTCGACCAATGGTGGGACTGGAAGGTTGAGGTGGGCGTACATTCCCGCGATCTCGGGGGTGACATCATGTATGCTGACTTCTTTTTCTGACATAAATGAAAAACTCAATGATCTTTCACCGACATATCTCAGAAGGCTTTCTATGTCTTTTGGATCAATGGCTTTTTTGAAAAGGATATGTCCTTCTTTGGAAACACAATAACCGCCATTGAAGGTAATATATCCATCGAAGTTTAAGTACTTAACGTGGTCTATACTATTAATAGATCGCCCGGTGGAAAGTATGGTTTTAATTCCTTTAGCTTGTAATTGTGCTAGAGCTTCTTCTGTAGAGGGAGACACTTCATGTGTCTTGAAACTTAGTAAGGTACCGTCAATATCAAAGAATACGGCTTCAATTTCTGGATTCTGCATAGTAAATCTGAGTCTATTTCAAACTTAGATAAAATGCTTTGCATTGGCGAATGTTTATTGTAAAATGATGTAATAACCATCGAAACCAATTAAGGTCGAACGTAAACTAACTATGGTTGTATCGGAAACAACCATGGTCAACAACAAACCAACCCTAGTCCAATAAAAACAGACTACGGTCAATCCCTAAATCACCAAGTTAGAATATAAATAAGTGAACAATGATTTTGTATCTTTGTAGCCTAAAATTATTATCTGTAAAATGGCAGTATCTTCTTTTATCGAAAAGTTAAGACAAAGTATAACACAGGAAAGTTTCATAAAGTTATCCCTGGGGAACTATCAAGGCACCGAAAATGGGCTGAAGCAAATCCATGTAAAACTCGTGTCTATAAAACGGGAGTTGCACCTGTCGTTTACTTTCCGTCATAAGACGAAAGATATCACGAAGAACTTTGCGGTGGAAGCTGGCTTGTTGCAAATCACTGAATATCTAAATTTGGGACAATTTAAAGTGGCGACACTTTTTACAGCCAACGCTAATGTTGTGTGCCAGATGAATAACAAAGGGGAGTGGTCTGAACGGATTGAAAAAGCGACGGCGAAGAAGACGCAATCGATGAGTCACGATGTCCAAAAGAAACGAAAGATTGGATCTGCTAACAAGCCCTATCTCCACGCTTTGCGGCTGACGGATCAGAACGGTGAAGTATACAACGCCGCTCAGGACAAATGGAAACAAATTAACCATTATATAGAACTGTTAAGTAATTCGCTGAATAATCTGCATTCGGATGATAGAATCAATGTTGTGGATATGGGAGCTGGTAAAGGGTACTTAACGTTTGCGTTGTATGATTATCTTAATAATGAACTCAAGAAAAAAGCCTTTGTAGAAGGTGTTGAATATCGACGTGATCTCGTCGAGTTATGTAATGGGATCGCTGGACAAGCTGGTTTTGATGGCCTGCATTTTTCGCAAGGAACGATCGATGCGTATGAGGCTTCTGTTAAACTTGATGTGTTGATCGCGCTACATGCCTGCGATACCGCTACCGATGATGCTATCTACAAGGGAATTCAAAATCAGGCAAAGCTTATCGTTGTAGCCCCTTGTTGTCATAAGCAGGTGCGTCGGGAATTGGAACTGGTCAAGGCCAAAAATGAATTAGATTTTATGACGAGACACGGCATCTTTTTGGAAAGACATGCCGAAATGTTGACCGATAGTATTCGTGCGCTTATTCTCGAATACTACGGATATCAGACCAAAGTCATGCAGTTTATTTCAGATGCACATACCCCCAAAAATGTAATGATCGTCGCGGAAAAGCGGGAGATAAATACGGAAAAGCAGCAGGAAATAAAGAAGAAACTTCAGGAGCTGAAAGCTTATTTTGGAATTCGGACACACTATTTAGAAAAAATCTGTAGTTTTTAACGATCAAGGTCGTGATGAGTTACCTTTCGTAAAGTTCCAGGGGTAATCCATCGGGATCTTGAAAAAAGGTAAATCTCTTGCCCGTGAATTCATCTGTTCGGATGGGTTCTGCGACTATGTTATTGGCTTTTAGTTTTTCTATCCATGTTTCTAACTGATCCACTGCGAATGCGAGATGCCGTAGCCCTAAGGCTTCTGGATAGGAGGGGCGTGGTACATGTGTGGGAAATGAAAATAATTCAATGATATAATGTTCATTGATGGCCAGGTCCAGTTTGAATGAATCCCGTTCTTCCCTATATGTCTCATTTAAAACCGATAATCCTAAGATCTTTGTATAGAAACTCTTGGACCTGTGGTAGTTACTAACGATAATAGCAATATGATGAATACCGGTTATCTTCATCTCAAAATAAGGTAGGTGGAGTGTTGTTTTTTTGATCTCCTGGTTTTTGTGGGATATTTAATTTAATTCCTAAGGCCTTATTCAGTTTTTCGATAAAATGAGCCGCTAGTAGTGGAGACTCCACTTCAATATTTTGATGGATAAAAAAGTACAGTTGTTGTAAGCCTGCCTCTTTCCATTGTAGGATGGTTTTGATCCATTCATCTAATCTGGTATAATCCGAGGGATGGTTTGCTCCTACATAGCGTACAAAAGCGGTGGGAGTAGTAAGACGCATATGCATCATGTCGCGCCTTCCTGCCGTATCAACCAGTACATTTGTTTTGTTGGTTTCTTCCAAAAGCTGATAAAATCGTTCAGCGATATCTGCAGAAAACCATTCTTCATTACGGACCTCTACTGCTAAAGGATAACCCTTAGGGAAATTTTTTAGAAAAGCCTCTAAACGGTCAAAATCCTTGGGTTTGAAGTTATCTATAAGCTGAAGAAAAGCCATTCCTAGTTTTTCCTCAAATAATACGGTAGAGTCTACAAATGCGGCGACTTTCTCATCCGAATTAAGCAATCTTCCAAAATGACTGATAGATTGCGGTATTTTTGGGAAGAATTTGAAGCCTTCGGGTGTTTTATGTTTCCAGGTCTCCACCTGATCTTTAGAAGGAGAGTTATAGAACGTAGCGTTTAACTCGATTGCGTTGAATTGGGTAGAGTAATAGGCCAATTCGTCTTTAGTACCCCGAGGATAAAATCCTTTTAAATCATTTTTATTCCATTTGGCACAGCCCACATATACTTCCATGGGTTTGTCTTGTTTATTACGCTGGAGTAAATCAAAGGTCTCTTGCGGGGTGTCAGGTATTGTAAAATCAATAAGGGAAGGATCTGCTACTTGTCCAAATTTCATAATAGGGAACTCGTTTATATTTTTAACAAAACTGCTGTAAAAATAAGCAGTTTTGTTGTAGAATCCCAATAGGACTTTAAAAGGTGTTAAGTTAATTTATAGCCGTTGTGATATTTTGCTTTTATCAAGGTGTTGGCCTCTGGGATGTCAAATTTCTTTTTGAGTGGATCCCAATGTATTTTTTTACCTACACGGTAGGCAATATTGCCCATCTGAGAAAAAATGGCGATGTGGGCACCAGCCTCTACAGGAGCATTAACTGCTTTGGGATCACGACGGCGTATTGCTTCAACAAAATTTGTGGTGTGTTTGTCCAACCCATTATCCAGCGGTTTTTGAAGTGGAATTGCTTCCATCTTGTCTTTTTCCGGAATAACTTCCCAACCTCTCCTATTGAGAACCAAAGTCCCGTTTTCGCCGACAAAAGCAACACCGTGATCCCGTTCATAAGGCCCTAAGGTTATTCCTTTGGTGTGTTCCCACACGATATTAAAATTGTCAAATTCGTAAACTGTATTTAAGGTGTCAGGAGTCTCTGAAGCATCGGTAGGATAGGCAAATTTTCCTCCCGAGGATATAATTGATTTAGGTTCAGATACCTGCATGCCCAATAACGCATAGTCTAGCATATGCACACCCCAGTCTGTCATTAACCCTCCGGCATAATCCCAAAACCAACGAAACTCAAAATGAAAGCGATTTGCGTTGAACGGTCTTTTCTTTGCCGGGCCTAACCATAGATCATAGTTGACATCCAACGGTGCCACCGTATCTTCAACGATAGGGATGCCTTGTTTCCAACTGACATAAGACCAGGCTTTGACGATTCTAATTTTGCCGAGCTTGCCCGAATGAACGAAACTGATTGCATCAGCAAAGTGTTGTTGACTACGTTGCCATTGCCCGACCTGCACAATGCTGTTGTGTTTTTTTGCCGTTACCACCATCACATTACATTCTTCTATGCTGTTGCCTAATGGTTTCTCTACATATACGTGTTTTCCGGCTTTACAAGCATCCATCATCTGTAGCGCATGCCAATGATCCGGTGTACCAATGATTACAGCATCTACTTCTTTTGAGGTGAGTAGATCTTTGTAGTTTTCGAAAGTCTGTACCTTAATCCCCCGTTGCGCAAGTTCGGTTTCCCTCTTTTTGAGGACATTGGCATCGACATCACATAATGCTGTGCATACAACATCAGGGTGCTTGATAATGGAATTTAAATTTGACCACCCCATTCCATTGATTCCAATCGCTGCTACCCGTACTTTATTTTGTTGAGCGGAAAAGGATGGAAGTATAGGGGTGAGTAAAGTGGATCCACCTATTAAGGCAGCATTTTTTAAGAATAATCTTCTTTTCACGGTTTATAGTATAATAGGGTTCGTAACTGTTTTAAATAAGTAGGTTACATTACTTATTTATACAAACCTACATAAATTCGCTTTTATGCGCAATACAATTGCGTAGTAAAATAAAATCGAATTTTGTAGCTTTCCTCATCAATTTAGATTCTTTTATATTGAGGAAATGGCCAAAAAAGACAAGTACTTAGTGACAGTCCGATTTGGCAGGGGATGTCACTAAGTATTTCTTGAATGCATACTGTCGACTGTTTGTTACAGCTTCTTTAAATTAAGACGTAATGAATTTGCTATCACAGAAACCGAACTTAAACTCATAGCTGCTGCTGCTATCATTGGAGACATCAGCATCCCAAATACGGGGTAAAGCAAGCCTGCAGCAATCGGTATTCCTATCACATTGTAAAGAAAAGCAAAGAGTAAATTCTCCTTAATGTTTCGCATCATCATGCGGCTTAAGTCAATCGCTTTGGAGACGCCTCTTAGTTCGCCTTTAAGTAAGGTAATGTCCGAGCTCTGTATGGCCACATCGGTACCAGAGCCCATGGCTATGCCCACATCTGCCTGAGTGAGGGCGGGCGCATCATTTATACCGTCGCCAGTCATTGCTACAATCTTACCTTCTCCTTGCAGTCTCTTTATTTCATGGAGCTTGTCCTGCGGTAACAGTCTTGCTTTAAAGGAATTAATTCCTGTTTCTTTGGCCACAGCCTGGGCAGTAAGTTCATTGTCTCCTGTAAGCATTAGGACTTCTATTCCCAAGCTTTGCACATGCGAAATTATTTCTTTCGCGTTAGCTTTTATCTTATCCCGGACAGCTATAAAACCGGAGTATTCATTACCTACTGCGAGATAAGAGACACTGGATCCCTCTGACTGTAATCGACTTACCTTATCTTTTGTTGGAGAGGGGATTTCAATTTTATTGTCGTTGAGTAGGGCTTCATTACCTAAAAGTACAGCGGTACGGTCTAGTGTAGCTGATACGCCTTTACCCGTGACATTTGTAAAGTCACTAATAGGGGATAGAGGTATAGATTCAGCTTCAGCTTTGTTGACCATAGCCTCTGCAAGTGGATGTGAACTTTGTTTGTTGATAGAAGCGGCAACCTTTAGAATGTGATTGTCTATCGTCCCGTTTTTATTCTCATAGGTGGTCACCTCAGGTTTTCCTTCTGTTATGGTGCCCGTCTTATCCAAGATAAGATAGTCTATTTTTCGAAGTTGCTCTAAGGCTTCCGCTTTTTTAACCAATATTCCATTTTTTGCTCCCTTTCCAATACTCACCATAACCGACATCGGTGTAGCCAATCCTAAGGCACAGGGACAGGCAACTATTAGAATGGCTAACGCATTGGTGATGGCGTAGGCTAGTCGATCTTCCACTCCGCTTAACATCCAAATGATAAAAGTAGCGACTGCTATGAGAATAACTATAGGGACAAATACTTTTGAAATCTTGTCCGTGAGCTTTTGTATAGGAGCTTGACTTCTACTCGCATCATTGACTAGTTGTATGATTTGTGAAAGTAATGTTTCGGCGCCTATATGTGTAGCTTTCATTAAGAAGCTCTGATTGCCATTGATGGTTCCGCCGATGACATTATCATCCTTATTTTTCTCTACAGGAATAGATTCGCCTGTAATCATCGATTCGTCTACGGACGATGAACCCTCCGTAATGACTCCATCAATTGGGACTTTATCGCCCGGACGAACCCGTAATATGTAATCTTTTTTGATATCGTTTACAGCTATCCGCTGCTCGGTCCCTTCATGTAGCCAAATGGCTTCTGCAGGTGTCAGCTTGATGAGGGCTTTGATAGCGGAGTTTGTTTTGGAATGCGCTTTAGCTTCCATCAGTTGTCCGAGTATCACCAAAGTGATAATTACGACTACCGATTCAAAATAAAGTGGTGGGTGTGCGTGATGGGCACGCATTTCGGCCGGAAGAATTTGAGGAAACAGCAGGGCAATAATACTGAATATAAAAGCTGCAGCTGTTCCTAAAGCAATCAGACTAAACATATTCAGATTCCAGGTCTTAAAGGAGATCCAGCCTCTTTGAAAGAAAGTCCAACCGGTATAAAAGATCACTGGTAAAGTTAAAATAAATTGGATCCATCCATTTATGTGGGGAGGTATTAACTTGCTAACCGCATTTCCGGGAAGCATATCGCCCATAGATAGTAGAAATACGGGCAAGGTGAATAGGGTGCTGATAATCAGTTTCTTCTTCCAATTCTGATAAGTGTCGTCTTCTGTTTCTATTTGTTGGTTTGCAACGAGATCCATACCACAGATAGGACAGGCGCCTGGACTGTCTTGTTGTATTTCTGGATGCATCGGGCAGCTGAATACGACTTTTACTGTGGCCTCCGGGATTTTTTCCAGATTCATTCCACATACGGGACACATCCCAGCCTTGTCATATACTTTGTCTCCTTCACAATGCATCGGGCAATAGTATTTTCCAGCGTTGGATGAGCTGTTGTCGGAAAAATGTGATTGATGATGTTTACTGGGCTGCTGTTCGTGTATTTGTTCTAAAGCGACTAAGTGCATATTACATACCGGGCAACGGCCTTTTTCGGGATAATTCTTATCATGTCCCTCACAAAACATAGGACATATATACTGTCCGCTTGCTGAGTCAGCTCTTTCTTTTTGAACCGGGGAATTGTTGGTGTGCCTGTGCTCGTATTCGTGAATGTGGTAATTCGTGTCGAGCTCAGCTAACTTCCGTTGCAATAGAGGAAGGTTTGGTAGGGTAGCGCTTTCTATTTCGGCCTGTTCTTTTTCTAATGAAACTGTTGCTTGTATACCTTCGATCTCATTCAGTTTGGCTTCGATATGCCTACGACAACCGTCGCAGGTCATACCATGTATATGATATATGTGTTTATGCATATTGGCTTTTTATTAGTGTCTTTATTGTAAGTTAACACGAATTTCGGCTTATTGTTAGCAGATATGTTATATAATTTTTAATAAATGATATAGATTGTTGAGACGTTAATTTTTTTGATTAGATATTGGTTAATGCAGTTCATTTTACTTAAGTTTGGTTACAAGGTACGTAAAGAAGAAGATATGTTTAAAGATCGGTTTATTCGCTTTTTGACGTTTGAAAAACGTTATTCACCGCATACGATAAAGGCGTATGAAATGGAGGTGAAATGTTTTTTAGAATTTCTTGAAGCTGAAAAAATACCTTTTGAAGAGGTGGATCATAAATTGATGCGATATTACTTTTCGCTGTTGCGGGAGAAAGGAAAAGAAGCTACATCGGTCAATCGGTCTATTTCTACTTTGCGGTCATTTTATAAATTCTTACAAAGGGAGCAGCTAATTGCTAAAAATCCAGTACGTCTGGTACAGGCATTAAAAACACCGAAGAAATTACCGGTGGTGATAGAGAAGCAAAAGATGAATCATCTTTTAGAACATATGGACGAAGTGGCTGATGATTTTGAGTCGGTGAGAGATTTTATTATTATGGAGCTACTTTTCGGTACAGGGATTCGACTTTCCGAACTTTTACAAATAAAGGAGCAGGATATTGACTTTTACAATAAAAAAATTCTTATATTAGGGAAACGGAACAAAGAGCGTTTTGTACCCTTACATTTACCCTTAATCGAAGAATTAAAAAGATATTTAGAAAAAAAGAAACTTCAACATGTAGAAAACAATTCCGGATATTTAGTCGTTACTAAAGAAGGAAAGCAAGGATATCCGATGTTAATATATAGAGTAGTAAAAAGGTACTTAAGTATGATCACTTCACAAAAGAAAAAAAGTCCACATGTACTTAGACATAGTTTTGCTACTTCATTGTTAGACAACGGCGCAGATTTAAATGCGATCAAAGAATTATTAGGTCATGCAGGATTGGCAGCGACGCAAGTCTATACGCATAATTCGGCTGAGCGATTAAAATCAATTTACAAACAAGCACATCCAAAGGCTTAAAAAAGGAGGAAAAATGAACATTACTGTGCAATCAATTAAATTCGATGCAGACCAAAAATTGGTAGATTTTATCAAAAGGAGAACTGACAAGTTAGAGCAGTATTTGGACAATATCATTGAGGGCGTATGCTATCTTCGTTTGGAAAATGTAGAAGACGAGGAGAACAAAGTGGTAGAGTTGAAGTTTAATATTCCAGGAAGCCAGCTTTTCGCGAAGGCGCAGGCGAAGAGTTTTGAGGAGGCGACGGATATCGCAGTGGAGTCGTTGAGACGACAGATTAATAAACACAAGACGAAAACTAGAACTAACGTTAGTAATCATAAGGAATTACTTTCGGCGGAGGAAGATGAATTTTAATGGGAGGAAGTTCCCATTTATAAAAAAGGAAAGCGGCTTAGTATTACTAAACCGCTTTTTTATTTTCTGTTGCGAAATTTTATTTGGATTGATTCTTAATTAATTTTATATTTGCACATCGTTTAATGATTAGTGGTCTAAAAGATAAAATAACCGGAAATGATTTGTCCATTGGCTAACGTAGAAGAGGTGTATATAACGGAACATGGTGCCGTTTATCAGTGTAGTAGAAAAAATTGTTATTGGCTCGAATTTCAGGGGAATACCACGGCTTTTAAGGTCAACGATTTTTTTGTTTTTAAAAAGCGTATCGAACAGGTCGATATAGAAGCAATGTTATGTAACTCTTCGCGTTCTTTTGATTTTGAAGTCATTATGCCTTTTCGTACAGAACGTTGTTTTATTCTTTCTGTAGAAGACGTACTCAATCTCCGTGAGTTGCTTTCAGGGGCAAAATTTATGTTGGAGTTAAATGGTCAGATCCGGTCAATTTTACGTCATAATTCCCTCTTGGCTATCTAATCAAAAGCTGTTTAAAATCATACTGATTCTAAACAAGTTAGCTTAATGATTTCTAATTTAGACTTAATTTGTATTGCATTTTTTTTATTGTTATCCTATAGATCGGCTTTATCTTTGTGTTAGTAAATCGCAGGTGTGTATGGCTCGCTGTGGTTTAATGTAAAAGTGGAAATATAAAAATATAACGATATGAAAGACTTATTAAAATTGAAGTCATCTTTGACTGAAGAAATAGAAAATATATTAAATGCCCAAGTTAAAGTAGAAGCACATTCTTCCGCTTTGTATTTAGCGATGTCTGCATGGTGTGATGATCAAGGGTTGGATAATGCATCTCGTTTTTTCGCGAAGCAATCTGACGAAGAGCGTGCGCACATGTTGAAGTTGTTCAACTATATAAGCAACCGTGGTGGGAGAGCAATTTCGCCAGAGGTTACTAATATCCCCGTAGATTTTGAATCGTTCCGTGGTGTTTTTGAACAGACATTGGAGCAGGAAATGTTTGTAACAGAGCAGTTTAATAATATGGCAGACAAATGTATGAAAGCTAAAGATTATGTCACGTTCAACTTTTTACAATGGTTCTTGGCGGAGCAGGTGGAAGAAGAATATGTAGCTAGACGTATTCTGGAAATATTTGATGTTATCGGTGAAGAAGGAACTGGACGTTGGGAAATCGATAGACATTTGGTTAAAGTAGCTTTTGATGGCGAATAGTCATTATTAAATTTGTATAATATTTTGTGAAAGGCTGTCGGAATCGACAGCCTTTTTTATATACGATTGTGTAATATTTATCGTTTTAGTTATATAGGACTTTTTGATGTTTAGGACGAGATTGTTAATGCCGAAAGCCTAAAGTGAGTTTTTTTCTTATTTGTAAGTATATGATTAGTCTACTTGTAGAATGATGAAAGTTTTTTGAATAACAATATTTTAGTATATTGAACTAAGTTAGATTTTGCGAACTTATTGGTGAAATTCTCGTGGTATAAAATAAGGTTTATCATTGTTGTGTTTGCTTGTCAAATGCTGACAAATTATGTACATGCGCAAAATAGTGTATATGGTCGGGTATTGGATAAAAGAGGGAATCCCCTTAAGTCCGTTAGTGTCCGTATGACCAGTGAATTGGATACGCTTCATAAAATAACAGATTTACTCGGTAATTTTAATTTCACAGATTTTAAAGGCAAGAATCTCAATTTCGACTATAAGATGTTGGGGTATAAGAGTGCAAACAAATCAATGCTTATCGCAGGAGACAAAGTTCAGTTAGAGGTTCCTACTGTTTATCTTGAGCTATTTTCTTTGGAAATACCGGATGTTAATATTTTGAAAGTAATACCTGTTGTCGTGAACGGAGATACTTTGCAGTTTAATTTTAACGCTTTCGATTTTCGAAAAAATTCGTTGTTGGAAGACGCGTTAAAAAATCTTCCAGGTTTCCAGGTGTTTCGAGATGGTTCTGTGACTTATAATGGCAAAACGATCAAAAGAGTAAAGGTCGATAATAGAGATTTTTTTGGTGGAGATCTGTTGACGGCTACACGAAATCTGCCGGTCGACTTTATACAGAATCTACAGGTGATTGATTTTTACGGTGATAAAGAGCAGGAGACCGGTTTAAAAAATGGTGAACCAGAAAAAATACTGAATATAAGCCTGAAAGACGATCACAAGAAAATCTATTTTGGGCAAGCTACAGGTGGTGGGGGAACCAACTCCAGGTATCTTGGGAGCTTTGGAGCGAATAAATTTGATGATGGTCGGGAGATTTCTATCTTGGGTTCTTTTAATAACACCAACACGAATCTTTTTAGCTTTGGTAACCCAGAGGGAGGGGATAGAAGTCGTAACTCGATGGATATAGGTGAATATGCTGATCCTATAGATGGTCTGAACGAAGTGAGCTCTGCGGGTGTCAATGTCTCCGATAAGTGGGGGGAGTATACGTCCTTTAATGCGACATATAATTTTGTGCGTCAGGAGAATGTTACTGACGGTATATCTAAATTGACCTCTACTTATGTTGGAAACACAATTACTAAAGAGGAGACTTACAGGATTCGGAATATCGACCAGAATCACAAGATGAAATTTGGTTTTGATACGAAGTTTAAGAATTCGGACCTGCTGAAGATACAGGGAAATCTTACTTTCAATCAACTGAATGGATCAAACAGAAAACGTACCGACCTACGCAACTACGAAAAGACCAATTCCGGGGTGTACCGTGATTCTACTTCCCAAATCAGTCCGAATGGAGATCTTGAGGCGATGTACTCCAAGTCATTTCGAATGAAAGGGCGAAAGCTAGTCGCAAATATTTTGTTAAATTCCAACAATGTAGAGAAGCGGGAGAGCGTATTTGAGGAGTATGATGAAGCAGAAAGAAATGTAACAAGGGTTGATTCTGGAGAATTTCGTCAAAATCAATTTATCAAACAGAATAACTATACGAATTCGACGAAAGCGTCCGTTTCTTATGTAGAGCCCTTTCTTCAACACAGTTTGTTTGAATTTAGTTATGAATTTGATATTACGCGTATCGAAGCTATACGTCAAGTAGAGGATAAACTACCGTCCGTAACGCCTCTTTCTGTTAACTCTGATTCGCTGACCGTTGATTACGATTATTTTTTTAGAAATAATAAAACTGGTGTAACTTATCAATACGAACCAAATAAGCGGTTTAAAATGAACTTTGGGTTTGCGGTGCAGCCGCTGTACATGGAAGGGAGATTGACCAAGGACAATGTCGTCTATAAGTATGAGAATATCAATTTAATACCCAGCGCAAATGTTATTTATCGTTTCTCGAAAAATATGGACTGGCAGATGAACTATAAGGGTAAGAATAACCAACCTTATTTTAACCAGATAGCACCGGTTGTTGATAATACTAATTCGCGCAATGTCATTATTGGAAATCCAGAGCTGAAAGCGGAATCTGCGCATCGCGTTGCAACAACTTTGCGAAAGACCTTTACATCACGTATGCAGTACTTCGAAACCAATTTCGCCTACAATTTTATTTTGAATAAGATTGTGAGCGACAAGCGTTCGGCAACTAACTCCACTGTTCAGGAAACTACCTTTAAAAATACCTCTGGTTATTATGATGTTCGGTGGTATTATATGTTTAATACGCCTTTTATCAATGATGATTTTCAGTTGGATTTGACAGGAAATACAGACTATTACAATAATCTTTCTTTTATTGACGAGAAAAAAAGAACAACGAAGCAGTTGATATTGACACAGTCTATGCAATTGAAATACGCGTGGAGTGATTATGTGGAATCTGTATTTAACGCAAACTATGTGTGGAACAATACCCGCTACGATATCCCGTTTAAAACGAACATCAATGTGGAAACAATGTTCTGGGGCTTGGGGGCTAGAGGCTATCTGAATGATAACCTTTCTTTGGGGCTAGAGATGTCTCAGCGCTACAATAATGGTTACACCAGTAATTTTATGAATGAAAATCAAACTATAATGAATGGTTTTGTGGAGTGGACTTTCTTTCGGAATAAATCGGCTCTATTACGATTGCAGGGCTATGATTTGTTTGATCAAAACAAAGCGATGGGTATCTATTCGGAATATATAGGTAATGATGTTTACGAAGCAAAGAACAGTCGACTGGGACGTTATTTTATGCTGTCATTGAATGTTCGGCTTCAAAAGTTTCCAAAGAAGAAATGATGAAAGCAGTCGTGATAACACAAATGGGCGGGCCCGAGGTGCTACTGGTGGAGGAACGCTCGATTCCAGTACTTAGATATAATGAGGTACTTATTGAGGTAAAAGCTGCAGGAATCAATAGGCCTGATATCTTTCAGCGTAAAGGTAATTATCCGGCGCCCGCCGGTGTTGTTGCTGATATTCCAGGACTGGAAGTGTCGGGTGTAATTGTTGAAGTGAATGGGGTTTGTGAGAATTTGAAGATCGGAGATCGGGTAATGGCTTTGGTGGCTGGAGGAGGATATGCACAGTACGTTGCTGCACATGCTGGCGTATGTTTGGTTATTCCTGAGAATCTATCTTATGAAGAGGCTGCCGGTATGCCAGAGACTCTATTTACAGTATGGCACAATGTTTTTCAGCGAGGAGGTCTGGCTAAAGGAGAACGTTTTTTAGTCCATGGTGGTGCCGGAGGTATTGGTAGCACGGCAATTCAGTTAGCCAAGCTTTGGGGCGCTGAGGTGTTTACGACTGTCGGTTCTATCGATAAGGTTTTATTTGTCAGTTTATTGGGTGCCTCTCATGTTATTGATTATTCAGATTCAGATTTTGAAGTGGCTTGGAGGGGAATAGGAATTGATGTCATCTTAGATAGTATCGGTGGAACCTATTTTAACAAAAATATAAACCTTTTGGCGGAAGAAGGACGGCTTGTTATGATCAATGCTATGGAGGGAGCTAAGGTCGAATTGAATTTGATGAAAGTAATGTTGAAACGTATTCATATTACTGGAAGCACCTTGCGTAGCCGATCAGTGGAGTTTAAGCAAGATCTGACAAATTCTATTCGACAGGAGGTTATGCCATGGATAGCCTCGGGGAGGTATAAAACTCACATTGCTGCATGTTTTCCGTATGATAAAGCTGATCTAGCACATGAACTGATGGAGAGTCGGGGATTTCGCGGAAAAATTATATTGACTTTTTGATGTTGCTAAAATAATTTAGCTATTTGTATTGTTGGAATATTTTAGGATATTTATACATTCAAATATAACCAGCATGAAACTGAATCTAATCTTATCCTTAGTATTTGTACTGTTTATCCGATCTAGTTTTGCTCAAAGGATTGGTAAAATCGAAGATCCATTGGATTATGTAAGTACGTTAGTGGGGACACAGTCTACCTATTTTCTATCCAGTGGCAATACCTATCCGGCAATAGCGGTTCCTTGGGGGATGAACTTCTGGAGCCCGCAGACCGGAAAAATGGGCGATGGATGGATGTATACCTATACGGCAGAAAAGATTCGGGGATTTAAACAGACACATCAGCCTTCGCCCTGGATGAATGATTATGGGCAGTTTAGTATTATGACTATGGTAGGCACAGCCACATTCGATGAAAATAAACGTGCTAGTTATTTCTCACATAAAGCTGAAATTGCGAAGCCGCATTATTACTCGGTATATCTGGCCGATTACGATACGAAAGTGGAGATTACACCGACCGAACGTGCTGCTTATTTCCGGTTTACTTTTCCTAAAACTGATTCTGCCTTTGTACTTATAGACGCTTTTGATAAGGGCTCTTTTGTGGAGGTATTACCTAACGAGAATAAGATCATAGGTTATTCCACAAAAAATAGTGGAGGCGTACCAGACAACTTTAAAAACTACTTTGTTCTTCAATTCGATCGTTCATTCAACAATGTCTCCACTTTCGCAGACTCGGTAATGCAGAATGGTAGACTGAGAGTCAAGGCCGAACACGTAGGTGCTATTGTGGGGCTTCAGTCCAAAGGTAAGTCTGATCAAGTTTTAGTGAAAGTGGCTTCTTCATTTATCTCTTCGATGCAGGCTGATCTGAATTTAAGAGAATTGGATGGTCTTAATTTTGATCAAGCGGTTCAAAAAGCCGCCTCTATTTGGAATAAGGAACTAGGCAAATTACAAGTTGAAGGAGGGAGCATGGACCAACTCCGTACGTTTTACTCTTGCTTGTATCGATCGTTGCTTTTTCCGAGGATGTTTTATGAGTATGATGCCACAGGTAAGGTCGTGCATTATTCTCCATATAATGGCCAAGTGTTGCCGGGCTATATGTTTACAGACACGGGATTTTGGGATACATTCAGAGCTTTGTTTCCGTTTCTTAATCTCATGTATCCAGAAGTAAGTCTCAAAATGCAGGAGGGGCTTGCAAATGCGTATAGGGAAGGAGGCTGGCTGCCGGAGTGGGCTAGCCCGGGATACAGAAATATTATGGTAGGTAATAATTCAGCTTCTGTAGTAGCAGATGCTTGGGTTAAAGGGGTGCGTTCAAAAGATATTGAGGTTTTATACGAAGCGGTTAAAAAAGGTTCCTTAAAAGAAGGTCCGATTACGGCCGTAGGCCGGGCCGGGGCATCTTATTACAATGAGTTAGGTTATGTCCCTTACGATGTCAAAATACATGAGAATACGGCGCGAAGCTTAGAATACGCATATGATGATTTTTCTATATACCAATTGGCCAAAGCGTTGAGTAAAGATCAAGCAGATGTTGATTTTTATAAGCAAAGATCTTTCAATTACAGGAAGCTGTTTGATCCATCGACGGGCTTAATGCGAGGTAAGAATAAGGATGGTTCGTTTCAAAAACCTTTTAATCCATTCAAGTGGGGAGACGCATTTACAGAAGGCAACAGTTGGCACTACAGTTGGTCTGTATTTCAGGATTTTGAAGGTTTAGCCCAATTAATGGGAGGGCATCATGCATTGGAAATAAAGCTTGATTCCGTATTTGCTTTGCCTCCGGTTTTTGACGATTCTTATTATGGGTTCCCGATTCACGAAATCAGAGAGATGCAGATTGCAAACATGGGGCAATATGCACATGGAAACCAACCTATTCAGCATATGCCTTACATTTATAATTATGTAGGAGCACCTTGGAAGACTCAGTATTGGGTTCGTGAGACGATGAATAGAATGTATACGCCCAATCCCGATGGCTACTGTGGAGATGAAGATAATGGGCAGACTTCTGCTTGGTACGTTTTTTCAGCCTTAGGATTCTACCCCGTAACTCCCGCTACAGATGAATATATCGTAGGTACGCCGCTTTTTGATAAAGTAACATTGCATTTAGATGGTGGTAAAGTTTTGATTATTAAAGCAGAAAATAACAATGAAGATCATCGTTATATTAAATCTATGACTGTTAACGGTAAGCGTTATACCAAAAACTACCTACGTCATAGCGAACTAATAAAAGGTGGGACAGTCCATTTTTTAATGGATGGCATACCTAATAAATCGAGGGGAGTAAGTGCTGAAGACAGACCATTCTCGTTGAGTAGGTAGTCAAAGGGTTGGTGTTTCGTTTTTTTAAGAAAAGGACACCGGATTTAATTTTTTCTGTATTCCGTGGGGGTTAGTTTTAATTGTTCTTTGAAGGTCTTATGAAAGCTTACAAAGTTATTGAACCCGCTGTCATAGCAAATCTCTTTGAGGCTAAGATTAGTATTCTTTAGCAAACGGCAAGCATGCGCGACCCGGATTTCACTGACAAACTGTATGGGAGTCTTTCCCGTTTTGTATTTAAAATACCGACAGAACGAGTTTTTGGTCATTTTGGCCTGATTTGCTAATTTGCTGAGCTCGATTTTTCCCTTGTAGTATTCACGGATATAATTCATAACATCATTCATCCTACGCTCGTCATTAGAATGATTGAGGATTGCATAGTTGTCACTTACTAGTTTTTCATAGGGTAGAGTCGCATATTGTGCTAACGACTGAAGTAAAAAAGTAAACTTCAAAACCCCTTCTGTATCCAGCATTGATTTAAGATGCTGCCCTAAGGAAGGGGAGGCGGCGTCCCTGATCATCAATCCTTTTTCTGAATCTTGTATTAGCTGTTTAAGCTGTACCATTTCTGGAAGGTTGAAGAAATCTGAACCCGCAAAGTCTTTTTTGAAATGAACTACAATACAGTCTATGGGGGCATCCAGATTATCGCTTCTGAAGTTTTCAAACAACCAGTAATGCGGTAGATTCGAACCTATCAGGACAGCGTCTCCTTCTGCAAAATTTTGAATACAGTCGCCTATAAAAAGAGTTCCTGAACCTTTGTATATCCATATAAATTCGAGCTCTTCGTGATAATGCCAGCTGTTGTGGTTACGTGGATAGCTATCCTGACGGATATGAAAACTGTTGTAATAGGTACGGTCCAGAGAAAGCTGTTTCAGTTTCATTTTTGCGAATAGTTAACTTTATATTCAAATATAGTTATTGTTTTTTTTAGATGCAGGTAAAATAGTTTATTTATATGGTAAATTGGTTTATGTTTTAATCGAGAAATATAGCGTATTTAGTACTACCAATATAATCCATAGATACTATGACACAAGTAAAGAAGTACACATTTGCCATTATTTTGATAACGTCCTTATTTTTCTTTTGGGGCTTTATTCATAATCTTGATCCGATTTTAATCAAGCATCTGCGGAGTGCTTTCAGTTTGACCCATTTTCAGGCATCATTGGTAGATTCCGCTGTTTTTGTAGCCTATTTCTTTTTAGCTATTCCTGCAGGCGTTATTATGAAACGCTATGGTTATAAATCAGGTATTCTAGTTGGACTTTCCTTATTTGCTTTGGGTTGTTTTTTATTTATTCCTGCAGCAAATACAGTCAGTTATCCCTTCTTTCTAGGGGCTTTGTTTGTCCTTTCTTGTGGATTGACTATATTGGAGACTGCGGCAAATCCATATATTACTGTTTTGGGAGACCCGGCCAAGGCAACACAACGCTTAAATTTTGCACAGTCGTTTAATGGGCTGGCTGCCTCGGTGGCACCAATCGTTGGAGGGGTGTTTATACTTGGCGAAGAACCTAAATCTGCAACGGAGTTGGCTTCAATGACGGAGCAGGCTAAGTCCGCCTATATTCAGGCTGAAACGTCGTTGGTAAAAGGTCCTTATCTTATTTTAGGACTTCTTATTCTTTTTGTCGCTATATTATTTTTTTTAACAAAGCTTCCTGAGATTAAAGAGGAGGAAGGTGAATCGTCAAAAGGCTTTCTCGGCGCATTGCGTCATAAGAATGTGCGGTGGGGCGTATTGGCTCAGTTTTTTTATGTTGGAGCACAGATATACGTATTTAGCTTTTTATTGGTGTTTGCGGAAGATGCATTAGGTATGAGCGGTCAGGAAGGTAAATATTATGCTGGATTGGCAGGCTTTCTCTTTATGATAGGCCGTTTTATCGGTACTTTTTTTATGCGTTATGTGAAGCCTTATAAATTGTTGATTATCTATAGTATTATGGCCAGCCTACTGTGTTTAGTCGTTATCTACGGCACAGGGATGGCTACTTTATATGCATTGGTTGGGATTACATTTTTTATGTCTATCATGTTCCCAACTATTTTTGCGTTAGGCATTGAAGGTGCAGGTGCGGATACCAAGTCTGCATCTAGTTTGATCATTATGTCTATCGTTGGGGGAGCGGTGATACCTCCTTTGGCGAGCAAAGTGACCGATATGACAGGAAACATTCATTTATCCTATTATATTACTTTACTTTGTTTCATTGTAGTATTGTTCTTTGCATGGAATAATAAAGGGAAAGAGATAGTTAAGTAGTACGCAAGATTAAAAAATATATAGTATATGAAGACACATGCACTGGCATTGGATCTACAGAATGATCCTGTTTTGATTGAAGAGTACGAAAATTATCACCGGGCGGTATGGCCAGAGATAAAAGAATCTATACTGAATGCCGGTATCGTTTCGATGGAAATATACCGCTTTGGAAATAGGCTTTTTATGTTGATGAATGTAACTGATGACTTTAGTTTTGAGCAAAAAAGAGACATGGATGCCGCTAATGGTAAAGTCCAAGAGTGGGAGGCATTGATGTGGAAATATCAACGTGCTATTCCTGGCGCTAAAGAAGGCGAGAAATGGGTGATAATGGATAAGATATTTGAATTGAAATCATGAATAAAGAGAAAATGCTGTTTTTGCAAATCCATCCAAAGGATAATGTATTGGTGGCGCTGAGCGATCTTTCTAAGGGTTTTTCGGTTAATTTTGAAGGGCGGTCTTTTGAGTTGCAGCAAGATGTTCCTGCTAAGCACAAGTTTAGTATACATGCTTTTGCAAAAGATACTGAGGTTTACATGTATGGAGTGCTTGTAGGAAAGGTGAATCATGAATTGAAAGCCGGGGAACCGCTTACGGTAGACAATCTACGGCATGCATCTGAGGGTTTTAAGTTGGGGAATCGAAAGTTAGATTGGCATAAACCGGATGTGTCTAAAATTTCAAACCGTACTTTTCGCGGTTACCACCGCAGCAATGGTGCTGTCGGAACAGCCAATCATTGGCTAGTCATTCCACTGGTTTTCTGTGAAAATAGAAACGTGCTGACACTTAAAGCAGCACTTGAGGAAAAATTGGGTTATGCGTTGGATAGTAAAGATTATTCGGATGAGGTTGATGAGCTGATCGCAAGGTATAATGCAGGTGCGTCTGTAGAGGAATTACTTCAGGTAGATCTTTCTTCTGCCCGGGTAGATAAATCTAAAAATCGCTTGTTTCCCAATATCGACGGTGTCAAGTTTTTGAATCATGACATGGGATGCGGGGGGACGAGAATGGACGCTGATGCCTTGTGTGGTTTGTTGGCAGGGTATATTACACACGCCAACGTAGCAGGGGCCACTGTGTTGAGCCTAGGTTGTCAGCATGCCCAGGCTTCGATCTTAAAGGCTGAAATATTAAAAAGAGATCCCAACTTTGATAAGCCGTTGTTTGTCTTCGAACAGCAGTTGGAAGGCACAGAACAAGAGCTGATGCAGAAAGCCATTAAGGCAACATTTACCGGAATGGTTACGGCCAATCTACAGGAACGTAAGGAGGCGGGATTGGATAAACTATGCGTGGGATTGGAATGTGGCGGTTCGGATGGCTTTTCGGGGATTTCTGCGAATCCGGCTCTAGGGTATTTGTCGGATATTATCGTTGCGCTCGGTGGTTCAGTTATACTTTCAGAGTTTCCGGAGCTTTGCGGTGTCGAGCAGGAATTGAGTGATCGCTGTATAGATGAACCTACTGCGGAAAAGTTTATGCATCTGATGAAGACTTATAATGCGAAAGCGGAAGCTGATGGATCTGGATTCTATATGAACCCTTCTCCTGGAAATATCCGTGATGGGTTGATTACCGATGCGATCAAGTCTGCTGGAGCGGCCAAAAAGGGAGGTACGTCTCCAGTGGTTGCAGTGGTAGATTACCCCGAGCTAGCTAATGGTCCGGGACTGAATCTTTTATGTACTCCAGGTAATGATGTTGAGAGTACTACAGCAGAAGTTGCCGCAGGGGCCAATGTAGTGTTATTTACAACCGGATTAGGAACTCCGACAGGAAATCCCATAGTCCCCGTTATTAAGCTTTCTACGAATACGGAGACCTTTGAGAAGATGCCAGATATCATTGATATCAACTGTGGGCACATTATAGACGGTGAGGAAACTATAGAAGAAGCCGCTCATCGTATTTTAGATTACGTTATTGCTGTAGCAAGTGGAGAACAGATTGCTAAAGCAGTCAAATTGGGACAAGATGATTTTATCCCGTGGCGTAGAGGTGTATCGTTGTAGTCTTTATATACTAGTTCTGCTACAGATAAGTAGCTGTTGATATAACTATTAAAATGTTGCTTACAGATGAAATACGCATGTTTAGCGAGGCGCAAACACCCAGGAGTATTCCATCCCGAGGTGTCGGTACAAGTTAATGGCAGATAAGAACAAAGCGAGTGGGCCGAGTTCATTGATATCAGTTTGAACAAAAACTCATCAATAATCATACACATATGAAAAAAATTGTATTTGCATGTTTGTTACTGTTTCAGGTGTTCGTATCATCGGGACAAGAACAGTATCAACCGACTAAGGAAAACTTAGCGAATAGAAGATGGTTTGAAGAAGCCCGTTTCGGTGTATTTATCCATTGGGGAGTCTATAGTGTGTTGGGAGATGGCGAATGGGTAATGAATAATCAAAACTTTGGGTTAAATGAATACGAATTACTACCTAAATTTTTTAATCCCATTGACTTTGACGCACGAGAGTGGGCGAAGTTGTTTAAGCAAAGCGGGGCCAAGTATATTACGTTTACGACAAGACATCATGATGGTTTTTCGATGTGGCATACAAAGCAGTCTAATTATAACATCGTAGATGCCACCCCTTTTAAGCGTGATATTGTAAAGGAACTGGTGGATGCTTGCCGCAAAGAGGGTATCAAGGTCATGTTCTATTATTCGTTGCTCGATTGGAAAAGGGATGATTATTTGCCTTTTGGGCGTACAGGTAAAGGGATTATTGGCCGTGATTCGACAAAGGGAAATTGGGATGGTTATGTAAGGTTTATGAAAAGCCAACTGACAGAATTGTTGACAAACTACGGTAAGATAGACGGAATTTGGTTTGATGGTCATTGGGACAAGCCAGATGCTAACTGGCATTACGATGAGATATACAGCCTTATCCATCGTCTACAACCACAGTGTTTGGTAGGGAACAATCATCATATTGCCCCTATTGCAGGAGAAGATTTTCAGATGTTTGAACGGGATCTTCCTGGACATAATACCACGGGATTTGGTACTAAGGCTGAAGATATAGGTGCTCTGCCAAAAGAAGTCTGTGGTACTATTGCGGGATCTTGGGGTTTTGATATTAAAGATCGAAAGCGAAAGACCTTCAAAGAGGTGTTGAGCTATCTTGTTAAAGCCGGAGGACATGGTTCAAACCTATTGTTGAATGTAGGCCCCATGCCGAATGGAGCTATACAGGATTATCAACAGGAACGTTTAAGGGAGATCGGAGCATGGTTGAAGAAGTATGGAGATAGTATTTATGGTACCCAAGGTGGTGATATTAGCCCTACCGATGACTATGCGTTTACGCGTAAGGGGGATGTAGTTTATCTCCATGTGTTGAATACGCAACTCTACACTATTAATGTAGCCGATTTTACAGCAAAAGCTAAGTCAATAGTTTTGTTTGATTCGAAAGACAAAGTAGAATATAAATTAGAAGGTTCAAATCTTCAGATTGTTCTGCCCGTCCGAAAGGGTGATGAACCTTATGTATTAATGATAAACACAAAATAGCATGTCAAAATTAGTTGGAAAAGTGGCCATCGTTACCGGGGGTGGTAGTGGAATAGGGAAAGCCATAAGTGAGTTATTTGCTGAACAGGGGGCTTTTGTACATATATTGGATCTCGATCAGACAGGAAGTGAAGCTGTCGTAGAGGAGATTCATCAAAAAGGTGGGAATGCGATGCTGCACGTATGCAGTGTAGCGGATCAAGGACAGGTTCAGGAAATTGTCTCGAAAATAGAAAAGGTAGATATCTTAGTCAACAATGCCGGGATAGCTCATGTAGGGAATCTAGAACACTGTGCGGAGGCTGATTTTGAGCGTGTGTTTAATGTGAATGTTAAAGGCGCTTACAATGCGCTATACGCGGTGGTACCGTGTATGAAAGAAAATGGTGGGGGTGCGATCTTGAATTTAGCTTCTATTGCTGCGGTTGTAGGTATCTCGGATCGATTTGCTTATTCCATGAGCAAAGGAGCTATCTATGCGATGAGTATGTCGGTAGCAAGAGATTACATGAAGGATAATATTCGATCTAACTCGATATCTCCGGCACGGGTTCATACGCCTTTTGTGGATGGGTTTATTGCAAAAAACTATCCTGGCAAAGAGACGGAAATGTTTGAGAAACTCTCTCAATCCCAACCTATCGGAAGAATGGCGAAACCAGAAGAAATTGCTAAATTAGCATTATTCTTATGTTCGGATGATGCTTCTTTTATCACGGGAAATGATTATCCTATAGATGGTGGATTTATAAAATTGAATAATTAAATCAGGAAAATAGGTAGCTGTAAGCGCTTAACCATCTGCTAATAAATATTATATACATATGGAATAACTCATGTCTGGCGAAGCACAAATCCCTATTACTATTCCATATGACAGATAAAAAAACAAAATTAAATACATATGAAATTAATACGTTACGGCGAGTTCGGTAAAGAAAAAATAGGTGTTCAGGTTGATGGTGTGAATTATGATGTATCTGCCTTTGGCAGTGATTATAACGAACAGTTTTTTGCGGAGAATGGACTAGCGAGATTAGAGCAGTTTGTCAAAGCAAACGAAGGTAAGTTGACCGAGATACCTGCGGACAGCCGATTAGGCTCTCCATTTGCGAGACCTTCGAAGATCGTTTGTATCGGGCTTAACTATAAGGATCACGCTGCCGAAACCGGAGCAGCAATTCCTGCTGAGCCTATTATATTCATGAAGTCTACCACGGCTTTAGTGGGACCCAATGATCATATTGTGATTCCTAAGAATTCAGTAAAAACCGACTGGGAGGTGGAGTTTGGTATTGTAATCGGGCAGAAGGCGACTTATGTGGAAGAATCGGAAGCTTTGGATTATGTTGCCGGATATGTATTGCACAATGATGTTTCCGAACGCGAGTTTCAAATCGAAAGGGGGGGGACTTGGGATAAAGGAAAGGGCTGTGATACTTTTGCGCCTATGGGACCCGTCATGACTACAAAGGAAGAAATCCCCGATATCAATGACGTACATCTCTGGTTAAAGGTGAATGGTAAGACTTATCAAGATGGAAATACAAAAAATCTGATTTTTTCTGTACAACATGTTGTTTCTTATGTTTCCCAATTTATGACTTTACTGCCAGGTGATGTTATTTCAACAGGCACACCAGCAGGAGTGGGCCTCGGTTTTAATCCGCCGATTTACCTCAAAGAAGGTGATGTTATTGAACTCGGAGCAGATTATTTGGGCGAGCAGCGTCAGGAAGTTAAGGCTTGGCGCAAATAAGGATTAGAAACTAGAGAATAGTAATTAGAGACTAGAAAGAACTGAAATGAAAATAGATTGTCATCAGCATTTTTGGTTGTATGATTCGGTCAAAGATGCGTGGATAACGGATGATATGAAGGTTATTCAACGTGATTTTTTGCCGAATGATATCTCAAAGACACTTAAGGATAATAGAATAGATGGGGTTGTCGCCGTCCAAGCCGATCAGTCTGTCCGGGAGACAGAATTTTTGGTAGAACTTGCGACAGCCTACAAAATGATCAAAGGAGTCGTCGGGTGGGTCGATTTGCGTGCGGATGATATCGAAAGTCAGCTTCTAAAGTTTTCTGATTTTCCTATTATCAAAGGATTTCGTCATATTGTTGAAGGAGAACCTCAAGGGGACTTTTTGAGTCAACCTGAATTTCTGCGCGGCATCAAGGCACTGACTAAATATAATTATACGTATGATTTATTGATTAGACCAAGGCATTACGCAAGTACTTTAAAATGTGTTACTGACAATCCAGAGCAACAATTTATGCTGGATCATATGGCCAAACCGGCTATCGCAACAGGAGAGTTTGCTGAGTGGGCCGCATTTATTACAGCGCTCTCTGCTTTTCCCAACGTGTACTGTAAAATTTCAGGGTTGGTTACCGAAGCGGACTGGAAGGCCTGGTCAATCGGAGATTTCGAGGTATTTATCAAACACGCTATTGACTCGTTTGGTAGGCAACGGATCTGTTTTGGCTCAGATTGGCCTGTTAGTACACTCGCCGCTACATATGCGCAAATATTGGAAGTTTCGGAAGCTTATCTAGAAGGTTTTACGGATATAGAAAAAGCTGAGTTTTTTGGAGGTAATGCCGTTAGATTTTATAATTTGAAATAATATGGATCTTAATTTGAGAGAAAAAGTTTTTATCGTAACGGGCGGAGCAAAGGGGATTGGCCGTGCAATAGTACTGGCTTTGGCTAGGGAAGGTGCTATTCCTGTAATTGTCGGGCGTAGACAGGAAGACAATCTAGTGGTCCAACACGAGGTTGAAGCTATTGGAGGTAGGTGCTTGTCTATAGAGGCCGAGTTATCAGAGCCGAGTGCATGTACGCGTGCCGTAGCCCAGACACTACGTGTTTTCGGAAGAATCGATGGATTGGTCAATAATGCCGGACAGAATGATGGTGTGGGATTGGCAAGTGGAAGTTACGAAAGTTTTGTGGCTTCTTTACATAAAAATTTGATTCATTACTACTTGATGGCCCATCACGCATTGGATGCCCTGAAAGAAGCTAAAGGGGCTATTATTAATATTAGTTCCAAAACAGCGGAAACAGGGCAAGGGAATACTTCGGCTTATGCGGCGTCAAATGGTGGACGGAATGCGTTAACCAGAGAATGGGCGGTAGAGTTATTACCTTACGGTATACGTGTGAATGCGATTATTGTGGCTGAAGCAGCGACGCCACAATACGACACCTGGATAAAGACATTGAATAATCCCGAAGAAATGTTGAAGAAAATCACCGATCGTATTCCATTAGGCAATCGAATGACTACAGCGGAGGAAATTGCAGATACAGCTGTTTTCTTGTTGTCCAGTAGATCCAGTCATACCACAGGACAGCTCGTTTATGTAGATGGAGGTTATGTTCATTTGGATCGGGCACTGATTAAAGAATAAATATTTTGCACCCTAGTCTGTAGGAGCTTACAGCCTAGGGTTTTTTATACACTATCCTTTGGAAAGGAAATTCCATACCGACTTTTTTCGTCGCTCCACTTCCTTTTGATCATGAATCAGTTCTTTCGCTAGTTTTTCCAGTACCGCTTCATTCTCGCTTATTATCTTATCTGCCAGTGCGACAATTTTTTGGATGTTGGACTTACTTGCGGCATCCATTCCTGGAGCTATGGATGACAAATTATTTGGTTCGATACGAATGTAATTATCGGCCCGATTTACGGATCGGAATAGCTGTCGGATAAAATAATCGTTACTTTCAGATGAACTTGACGTCATGATATCGACTAAGGCCGGTCCGATGGAAATGGCCCACTTTTTCTTGAAATCTTCGTAGTTGTAAGCATTTTTTGTAACTCCGGTTCCTAATGAAAGGATGTGTATGTCGTGTATGTTGAAGGTATTGAAGTTTTTTAAAACTTCAATTAACGCTGAGATGGCCGGGTTATGTGCAAATAGTCCGCCATCGACAAGGACATAGCGTGTGTTAGCGAGAGAGAAGATCTCGGCTACTGAAAAAAAAGTAGGTGCCGCAGAGGTTGCTCTACACACATCCCGCAAATAGAAATCTCTCGAGTCACCGTGAGTTATGGCTTTTTGCTGCCTAAAGAGCTGGTTTTTTCGTAGTTCTATGTTGTAGGCAGTTATGATGCAGGGTTTAATTAATTCACTGAGCTTGGTGTCACCAAAGTAGTCGTATAATACTTTTTCGATCACCTCTTCATTATAGATTTCGCTCACCAGACCAAATTTGCTTAAGAACCTTCGCCAGTTACTTGCATAGAAGATACTTTCGCCATGTTCTAAATAGATATCCAATGCCTCTCTTGCGGAATACTTAGGTTTTGTACGATCTTGGTCTGAAGGATATAATAGTATAGAAGTCAATATACCTCCCGTACTGGTGCCCGAGAAAAAGTCGAAATATTCTGAAATATTGGTTTTCGGATTGCCGCTAAGCTGCTTTAGTCTCTCCTCCAGGGCTACGATTACCATACCGGGGATAATTCCCCTTATTCCACCACCATCAATAGAAAGTATTCGCTTCATTAATATTTTATTGACTTCCAGCTAAAAGTAGCGAATTTATAGCTAAAAAAAAAACAAAGGCGTTTAATTTAAAGATCCTTTTGCTGTTCCAGTTTCACCAATATCTTTTCGAGCGATTAATGTTGTAGGTGCTTTTTTGAAAACTTTTGACTGAGCTAGGTATTCTTTATTATTTGCGTAAATAAACAACATTGAACCGTCTTTTATCGTATTTATTATGGGAGTATTCAGTTCTCTGGGCAATGCGGGACAGCCGTAACTGCGACCGAGCCTCCCGGTAGCATCAATAACCGCCTGACTACTATATGCTGCACCGTGGATTACCACTGCCCGTGGCCTAGCTTGGTCGTTAATTCCCTTTTCTAGTCCGTCAAGTACTAAAGAATAACCATTCCCTCCTTGATAAGTATTCGCGGTTTTATAAAATCCCAATGAACTTTGATAGGAACCGTGTCTGTTTGAAAAAGAAGTCGCATACTTCTCACCACTGTTTCTACCATGTGATACAATAGTATGAAAAAGTACTTTTCTGTTTTTCAAATCAATAACGACCATTCGTTTGTCGGTCGATGGCAATGAAAAATCTATAATACTGATAATATCTTTGTTTTTAAAAGACATATTTTCATACCCGTTCATGGCCATCTCAAATGCTTCAAATTTAAGTTTTCCTTTTAGCGCAATTTCCTGGTATAATTTTTCGATTTTGGATAGATTATTCTCTTCCTTTAAAGAGTCTACATTTTGGATAGTAGCGAGCGGTTGAGATTTTAGTTGATTAGAATGACTATGGATTGCAAAGAGACCTGCAAGTGATATTAGTCCTATAATAGCTATTGTTTTTTTCATATGTGTCTCCCTTGTTCCTTATCTTACATATGGAATACTCATGAGTGTTTTTGCTTAGCGCTAAACATGAGTATTTCATATACATACATTTCCTTCCGTATACAAAGGTCGTTACCAATGTGTTATAAAAATGTTAAGAAATGTTAATTCTTGTCGAAATGGTTAATTTATGACAATTACGAGGGAAGAAAACGGCTTAATCCAGTCATAAACAAACTTTGCATGCGAGGATGCATTCCTAACACACATATGTGATCGAGGGGTGGTACCGAGTGTCCAACTATGTTCGATGATTTTAGCTTTTGGATCATTAGTAGGTACTCCATGGATATATGCACCATTTGTAAATCTGCTGGCCCAAGGAGCATAACCGGCTATTGTTGTAGTGCCATCAGCGTAGTAGAACATCTTGTTTTTTTGTTCCTGGAGTAAATATATACCTACGGGCGTCTCCATGGCATAAGGAGGATTATGCTTTCCAGTTGTTGCAGGATTCATACTTCGGATGATCCATTCTTTTTCTGAGTGTTCTAGAGCACAAATATTTTGATTTGTAACATCAACAACTACAACATGTTTGAAAGTAGCTGTATCACCGATAGATTTGACATAGCGTTTTGGGATATCCCATTCCCCATCAATATTGGTGAGCCCCTTGATTCGAACCATTTTTAACGTATCACTGGATAATAGTTTTACCAACGACCCATCTCTTCCATAAATGGTTGGTGTTTTTGTCTCGCCTAGTTTGTATAAAGGTGCGGATTGGTACCGTTCGGTACCCAAAGTATCGGATACTCTTTTATAAGCATTCCTTTTGAAATTCGCTACCGTAGGGGCCTCTCCATTTCTGTTTTTATAGTTTACGACCAGTCCGTAGTTATTATGTTCACGTTGGAAATTTTCGATATATGCTAGTTTCTCTTTAATCTTTTCCCATTGAAATACCCTAAAAGTGTCCCTGTATTTGTATCTATCTTCTAAAGTGTACTTGTCGTATATCAAATCTTTTGTCAGTACGATATCTGATGCTGTACGTGGTTTAGCTTTTTGTTTTTCTTCTTCTTCTGCTTTTTTTACCAAGGCGATACTATCGAGCTTTATTTTTTTGCTGTCAACGTTTTTGGGTGATGCCTGCCGGTCACAAGAAACAAACAAAGTTAGCGCTATAACAAAAAACATAAAATTACCTGCGCAGCTTATACTAAGTGAAAATTTCATATGTAAATAATTATTTTAGAGTGTTTGTTTTCATTTGTATAAATGAGCTCCTTTCACTTGGTTTGTCTTTTGATCGTCATAGGGAATATCCAAAATATTCTCGTATGTGTTTGTACGTCCTGTACTACATGTATATTTCATATAAGGGCTAATCTTAATAATTAAAAAAGAATATAGCAACGTTTGTACCAAAATCGGTTGAATTTGTGTTTATTTGATCTTTAGCTCTAAAAACAGCTGTTTTCAGCCATTATGCTACATGTAAATTACGTCAAGTACCCCGAAGTGTGTTTCAGTGTGTAAGCACCTATACTCCCCTGGTTAAAAAAAGACGGTACAGCCCTAGCCCTTTGGTGTGTTGTTGGAAAAGCGTAATGAGGACAAGCTGTTTCAGCAGGCATGCCATTAGATGATTGGGAATAATTTAGTTTCTGACTGTCTGCTGAGCGATTTCAATTTGTCAAAGAAAAGCTTATTCTTCGGGTTTTCTAAAAGGAGGTAAGGTAAAAATATCATTTTTGTTCCGATTGCAATCTGGTAATAGCCCAGCAACATACCGTTGTTTTTTTGCACAGCTTGTACCTCACTGAGTTTTTTGATATCCGTCAGCAAGTTGAATTTAATGGAGCTGCCATCCAACCATTCGATGTATATCACCTGTGATTCAGAATCATAGTTTATTTTTTGATTCCTGATTGTCTTAACATGATTGTTGAATACGAAAAATTGGCCGATAAGGTATAGGCTTATCGGTAGCATGATCAGTGCAATTTTGAATTTTGCAGCAATAAGTAGAATGATACATAGTAATATCATACCTGTCCCCACGGTATATAGTACGCGTTTTAATCCCCGTTTTAATAAAGGAGTAGGGATTCCAATCTCTGTCACACCAGGGGATAAGGGGATTTCTTGGACTTTACCGAAATTGAAAAAGTTAAGCCGGCAGAGGATAAAGTATATCAATACCGCCAGCAAAATACCTATAATGATGATTTTACCCAAAGCTTATTTCTTTAGTACTGTTCGTTTTCGTTGGGGTATTCTACCGCTTTTACATCGGCTACGTACTGAGCAACAGCAGTAGTGATCTGTTCGTAAAGATTGACGTATTGACGTAAAAATTTCGGTTTGAAGTCTTTCGTCATGCCCAGCATGTCGTTTACTACTAACACTTGTCCATCACAGCCAGCTCCAGCGCCGATACCTATAGTCGGGATCTGTAGCGATTTAGAAACTTCCTCTGCTAATTGAGCCGGTATTTTTTCAAGAACTATTGCAAAACACCCAGCTTGTTGTAGCGCTAAGGCATCTCTTTTTAGTTTGTCGGCTTCCGCATCTTCTTTGGCACGGACACCAAAACTACCGAATTGATGGATCGATTGGGGAGTTAATCCCAAGTGGCCACATACCGGTATACCTGCCTTTACTATCTTTTTTATGTTGTCGATTATTTCTTCTCCACCCTCCAGTTTAAGCGCGTGGGCGCCGGATTCCTTCATCATCCTTACAGCAGCGTCATAGGCTTTTTCTATTGATCCCTGATACGTTCCAAAAGGCAGGTCTGCCAGTACCATCGCTCGTTGACAGCCTCTAACAACAGCCGCGGTATGATAGATCATATTGTCTAATGTAATAGGGAGCGTTGTTTCATAACCAGCGAATACATTGGCTGCTGAGTCGCCTACCAAAACGATATCTACTCCAGACTCATCTAAAGCTCTCGCCATTGAATAGTCATAGCCTGTCAGCATACTTATTTTTTCGCCACGTAATTTCATTTCTTTGATAATAGAAACGGTAACGCGCTTAATGATTTTATTTACGGACATGATATAAATGTTATGCTGCAAAATTATAAATAATATACCGCTGGTCGGCATAATAATGTAAAAACCTTGTGTTACCAACTTGAATTCGATTAATAAACCTTCTTTTGCAGCATCTAAAAACTAGACTGGTTTGCTAGGCATCTGCCTTCGGCTGTCGTCGCTCCTTCTACCAATTACAGATTTACTTTTACTGTCATCAAATCACCGCCGTGTTTATTAAAATACGGACCTCTCAAAGACAAATAAGAGGCGTCATTGCTGGGCTACAAATCGATCTTATAGCAACATAGCTATAAAGTCCATCAATAAATATTGATATTCAGTAAAATAACAATCGAACTCAGGTTGCTAAATAATCGGCTAGTTTTTATATTTTTGTATTATGATTCAAAACGATACCCGTTTATTTAAATATCCAAAATTCAGTGATCTTATTATTCACGAAGACGACAACCTTATTGTCATAAACAAGCCCCCATTTATAGCTTCCTTGGACGAGCGTGAAGGAGGTGAGGTTAATATTCTTCGCTTAGCAAAGCGGTATTACGCGGATGCACAGATCTGTCATCGATTGGATAAAGATACATCCGGCATACTTCTGATTGCTAAGAATCCAGAAACTTACCGTCTTGTCTCTATCGAATTTGAAAAACGAAGAGTAAATAAAGTATATCATGCCATTATACAAGGCACGCATACATTTGACAACCTGAAAGTTGATCTTCCTATTCTGAATCAGGGAAATAAAAATGTAAGTATCGATCGGGCCAACGGGAAACCCGCTGAGACAATTTTTAATAGTATTCGTTATTTTAAACATTTTACATTGGTAGAGTGTAAGCCTATAACCGGCCGCATGCACCAGATACGCATACATCTGGCTACCCAACATGCTGCTATTGTTGGAGATACAATGTACCGTGGTAAACCCGTATATCTATCTCAGATCAAGAAGCGTGGATTTACGATGTCGAAAGACGAGGAAGAACAGCCTATCATGAAGCGTTTTGCTCTTCACTCGAAAAGGACCGATTTTATCATCGATGGCAAGAGTTACTCCTTTGAGGCTGATTACCCGAAAGACTTCGCAACTTTGTTAAAACAATTAGAAAAATTTGATTCCTAGTCGATAAGCGTTATGGCGGATAAAAAGAAAGTAAAAAATATAATTAGCTGGGTGGTTTTTGTTCTGGCAATGGGGTTTATTTTATGGTCGCCAAGCCGGATTTTTATCCAACAGCAGCTGATGAAAATAGGTTTTTTTAAACCAAAACTGGAAAAACCTGTTGAAGATGCCACTTTGGCAAAATCCGAAGTAAATCCAAGTGCAGCTGTTGCGGCAGTCGATAAGGCCTCATTCGTCGGTGCTGATAACAAGATATACGATACCGAACAGCTTCGGGGAAAGGTATTGTTTATCAATTTTTGGGCGACCTGGTGTCCTCCATGCAGAGCAGAGATGCCGTCGATTCAGACATTATACGATAAATTCAAAGGCAATGACCAGATAGAATTTTTAATCGTGGAGATTGAGGGAGACGTCGAGGGGACGGATAAGTTTTTGAAAGAGCAGGATTTGCAGCTTCCTATTGTATATCCAAATGGGGAGATTCCTACCAACTGGTTAGGAGGTTCTATTCCGACTACTGTCATTTTAGACAAGAACGGAAAGATTGCGGCCAAGGAAGAAGGTATGTACGATTATTCTACGAAAGAAGTAGAAGAGTTTGTTCAAAACTTGATTAACCAATAATAATTAAATGAAATATCCATGTTACAGAACAGTATAAACACGAATGGCCGCGAAGAAGCATACACTTTGCAACAAAATCGTGTATAGTATACTTTGGATATTCCATAGGATCATTAAAAGTCAAACCGAGTTTGCGAGCTCATGAAATAATTATTTACTTATGAATAGACAAGAGCTCATAGAGCAGATTAAAGAAAAGCAATCCTTCCTTTGTGTGGGATTGGATACAGATATTACGAAGATACCGGAACATCTCTTAGAAGAAGAGGATCCTATTTTTACGTTTAATAAAGCTATCATCGAGGCTACTGAAGATCTTTGTGTAGCGTATAAGCCCAATATTGCATTTTATGAGAGTTATGGTGTAAGGGGCTGGCAGTCTTTACAGAAGACCTGGCAGATAATTCCTAAAAGCTGTTTCAGTATCGCTGATGCCAAACGAGGTGACATCGGAAATACCTCCAACATGTATGCGCAGGCTTTTTTTGATGAAGCAGTTTCTGGAATGGGGTTTGATTCCATTACGATAGCGCCCTATATGGGGAAAGATTCGGTGACCCCTTTTTTGGATTTTGAAGGCAAGTGGGCTATCGTGTTGGCATTGACCTCTAATGAAGGAAGCAAGGACTTTCAGAATTTTTCGAACAGCAGTGGTAAACATCTGTTTGAAGAGGTCATCGATAAGGTGAACTGTTGGGGTACAGATGAGAATCTGATGTATGTGGTGGGAGCGACGCGTGGAGAAGCTTTTTTGAAAATTAGGGAGCATGCTCCAGATCACTTTCTATTGGTTCCGGGAGTAGGTGCACAAGGGGGATCTCTTCAGGATGTCTGTAAATACGGTATGAATAAAGACTGTGGCCTATTGGTTAATAGTACAAGAGGTATTATATACGCGTCAAACGGCAAGGACTTTGCTGAACGTGCGCGTGAAGAAGCACAGAAGCTCCAAAAAGAAATGGCGCTAGAGCTTATACAGGCTGGGGTGATTTAATGCCGGGCTTTGATTAAAGGAAATATAACAATTTCGTATATGGAGCGACCTATGCATGGTCGCTCCATATTTTTTTATAAGTATTTTTTGAAAGTTGGAATATCTAAACTATATTAGTGTATTATTTAAATAGTACACTAGTATGATAACTATTAAAAACTTAAATTTTAGCTATTCCCGATCCCGTCCTTTATTCACAGACTTGGATTTAAGTCTACAGGGGGGACGGATTTATGGATTACTTGGGAAAAATGGAGCAGGGAAATCCACCTTATTGAAAAACATTGCAGGACTGGTTTATCCTCAAGGAGGGAGCATAGCCGTTCTCGGTAAAGATCCTAGCCAAAGATCGGTAGAAACATTGCAACAGATCAGTTTTATTCCGGAAGAGTTTCATCTACCCGCAGTCAAATCTGATGCTTTTGTAAAGGCAAACTCGGGGTTCTATCCCGAGTTTGATCACCAGTATTTTAAAGAACTTATTCAAGAGTTTGCTATTCCTGTTCATGAACAGCGGTTGGCGGACATGAGTTATGGACAAAAGAAAAAATACATTATTTCTTTTGGTTTAGCGAGTCGAACAAAGTTAATTATCATGGATGAGCCTACGAATGGCTTGGATATACCTTCTAAAGCGCAGTTTAGAAAGGTTATGGCGTCGGCTTTGACGGACGACCGATGTTTTATTATTTCCACGCATCAGGTTCGCGACCTGGATAATTTAATCGATACTGTGATCATACTCAATGATCGTAAGGTCGTGATGAATGCTACCATCGATCAGTTGGCCAATGCGTTTTTGTTTCGCAAAATGGTCGAACTTCCTTCGACAGTAATCTATGCAGAGCAAGCTATGGGAGGCTATAATACGATTTCGGTTAATCACGGAGAGGAACATTCGAAAGTAGACCTCGAACTACTGTTTAACGCTGTTTTAGAACAAAAGATACAATTTGAAAACCTTTTAAATACCTCGAACAATGAACAATACGCTTAATAGCCGCCGCCTAGGTATGCTGATTCATAGACAGTGGATTGAATTTGGCAAAATTTACCTGATGTCATTGGCTGTGCTGACAGGTATATTTGTAGCTTTCTATGGCTATAGTATCTATGAGGTATACCGACAAAATGCAGATAACCATGCTTTACAGTCTATGTTGTCTTTTCGCCCTTATCTTTTTGTCTTTATGGGCTTATTATTTATCACCATCATATCGGGAACCTATTTTTCTAATCTTGGGCAAAAGCCTAAAGCTATATTTGAGTTGTTGTTGCCCGCTTCAAGACTGGAAAAATTCAGTGTAGCTATATTCTATACGGTCATTTTGACCACGGTATCGTACCTGTTGATTTTCTTTTTGGTCGATCTAGGCTTTGTCAGTTATATCCGGTCAAATTTTTCTTCTTCATACAGCTATTTCGATCAGGAAAGCGGGCGTGAGGTCGTAGTTGATCAATTGATGTTTTTTTATAAGCAAGAAATCAATCCTAAAGTGTATTTAATGACCTTTTTGCCTTATTTATTAAGCGCCCTTTTCCTTTTGGGATCGATAATGTTTACGAAGTTCCAGTATATCAAATCAGCTGTCTTACTAACGGTTTACATTTTATTATATAGCTTATTTATGCTAAAGGTGATTCAGTTTTTTACACAGGATACTATACGTATTAGTGAAGGAGTGTTTAGTGAAGAGGTATATATATTAAGAGTTATCTGCGTTCTAGGAGTATTGGTGACAGTCGCTGTATGGGGGATTGGGTATTTGAGATTGAAAGAGAAGGAGGTTTAAATGGATTTTAATAACGGTAAGGCGATCTATTTGCAGATTGCAGAACATGTATGCGAGCAGATTATGTTGGAACATTGGAAGGCCGAGGATAGGGTCCCGTCGGTACGGGAGCTTGCTGTTGAGCTGGAGGTGAATCCCAATACGGTAATGCGTACCTATGATTTTTTACAGCAGCGGAATATTATTTATAATAAACGCGGGATTGGTTTTTTTGTTAGTCCAAATTCAAAGAGCGAGGTGCAGGCGTACAAGAAAGGTATTTTTATAGAAGAAGAGTTGCCTCGGGTTTTTAGAAATATCTATTTATTGGATATAGGGCTGGACGAGTTGAAAGATCGTTATCAATTATTTGTAGATCAAAATTTTAAAACAAGTTAGTTATGAACAGAAGTACAAAGCTATTAATCACTTTAGCGATATTACTATTTGTGATACCTGTAGGAGCTGTGGTGTTGTATACGGCATCGACTAATGTAGATTCAAAGGAATATGCAGAATCCGTAAAAAAGGAAGGGCAGGACCCCAATGCTCAGGATCATTTCCTGGTAACCCATAAGCTAAAAACATTTAATAATATCCATATTGCTAGTGATGGGTATAGTTATGTGAACCTGTACTTGGTCGAGAGCAAGGATTATGCTGTAAAGGTGGATAAGAGAAATGAAGGGCATGTTGTATGTAGTGTTGATGCATCTGGAGGATTAAAGATTGAGTCAAATCCGGGAAGTCGATTTTCAATGATATCGATTTATGTATTTGCACCTGTAATCGACGAAGTACACCTGTCGAATATGCAAATCGGAAACCTGGAAACGAATTTAGATAGTCTTCGTATATTTGGTGACCGGATACGTAATACGATCCGATTTGGAGAAAATAAAAAGCTCGAAAGCTTGTCACTATCTTTGACAAATTCCAACATTAATTTAGGAAGTGCTTTGGAGGATTGGGCTCCGAATGAGTTGGAAGCTTTAAAGGTATTGTCTCTCAATTTGGATAAAAGCAACCTAGCGTTGAATACGAAAAATTATCATCAGATAGATGCATATTTGAATAATTCTGGGCTTTCAAATGCTTTTTTTGAACAGAATGGGGAAGACAGCGTAAAGTATGCAATCGAAGATCTGAAGCTGACTACAGCAGGTAAGTCGAGAGTGCAATTTAATAAAGGAATTTCGATAAATCGCATTTCCGGAAAACTATCGGATAGCACGGTCACAAGTTTACCGATATCACTACTCCGAGATCTTATCAAGTAATAAAAAGAGAGGCTGTTTAAACAGCCTCTCTTTTTAACTTATAAAGCCCTTTACATATTGTTGGGTGAGTTCATGCTGTGGGTTCAAAAGAATATCTTCCGTTTTTCCAAATTCTATTATCTCGCCGTTGTATACAAAAATGATGTAATCCGAAACCCGACGAGCCTGTCTAAGGATATGGGTTACCAACACAATAGTATAGTCATTCTTTAGATCTATCAGCAGGTTTTCAATGGTCTGTGTAGATATGGGGTCTAGGGCAGAGGTGCTCTCATCCCCAAGAATGATTTCCGGTTGGACTGCGAGGCCCCGTGCAAGGCAGAGCCTTTGTTGCTGTCCGATAGACAGGCTGGTTGCCGAGCTGTCCAGCCTGTCTTTGACCTCTTCCCATAGTCCTACATTTTTCAGCTGATTTTCAACAATATGGTGCAGTACTTTTTTGTTTCTTTCCCCATGTATCCGCGGGCCATAGGCTATATTGTCGAAGATCGACATAGGCAATGGGAAAGGGCGTTGGGAGAGTAGTCCCATTTTCTTCCGGATATGAGTTACTTCGGCGTCTTTTGCATAGATATCCTCTCCGTTTACGAGTACCGATCCAGATACTTTTACATTCTTACTGTCATCCATAAGGCGATTCAACGTTTTGAGCAGGGTCGTTTTTCCACAGCCTGAGGGGCCAATAATGGAGGTTATTGAATTATTCGGAATATCGAGGTTGATATTTTTTAATATATGTTTGTCTTCTATGTACACATTCAAATCCTTGATTTGTATGTGCGGCAACACAGGGAAGCTTATAATTTGTGTTTCTTCTGTTTGGAAGCTAGAATGTGTGTGCATATGACAATAAATAAAATTATAAATGTTAAAATTAATGCAGAAGCGTACGCCCGTCCTTGAACTTCAGGTATAGGACTGCTCAGCTGAAAAAATATAGCCAGTGGCAATGTCGCTGCCGGTTCATCAATATATAACGGAAGGTTGTCGCTAAATCCAGTAGTAAGGAGGACCCCTGCAACATCACCTATGGCTCGGCCAAAGGCCAGAAGTACAGCGGTGAATATGCCTGGTTTTATGTATTTTAATAATACCTGTGCCGTTTCCCATTTTGTAGCCCCTAGCGATGTGGTTATGTTTTTGAGGTCCAAAGGGATCGTTTTGAGCAATTCGTCCAACGTACGTACCACTATTGGGATGGTGAGTAGCGTTATCGTTATTACGCCCCCCAATAAGGACGCGCGGATACCAAACCACACCATAATGCTGAACGCTATGGCGCCATACACAATAGATGGAATGCCAAATAGCACGTCAAATAATAGTCTGAAAGCCCGCACCATTATAGCGCTTTGATTGCTGTAAATATTCAGATATATGGCTATAGGGATACCCAGTAGACAGGCAAGAATGGTCGACAATCCCGCCAGGTAAAGCGAGCCCAGGATAGCATTTAATATGCCTCCTTCTTTTCCGATGTAAAAGCCTCCCTGAGGAGTTTGGCTTATCATTTCCCAGCTCAGAAAGGGGAGTCCTTTAAATAGGATGATTCCAATTATTAAAAAAAGAGAACCCGTTATAGATATCCCTGAGAATTGCATCAATAGTTTCGCAATTTTTTCTTTTCGTAATCTTGATTTGACAGTTGACATTAGACTTTTCCCTCCAGTTTATTTAGAATAACACGCGAAATCAGGTTGAACCCGAAGATGATGACCAGTAATAGTAGTGCCGCAAACATTAAAGCCGCATCATAACGGGGGATGGACATCATCTCTCCGAAGTTGTTTGCTATCAATGCCGGAATTGGGTAGCCCGCATCAAATAGAGATTTTGGCACCTGCGGAATATTCCCACAGACCATCAATACCGCAATAGTCTCTCCGAAAGCCCGCGATATAGCCAGTACTACGGCAGCGATTATCCCAGGTCTTGCTTTTTTGATGATTACTTTTTGTATCGTTTCCCATTTGGTGGCCCCTAGAGATAGTGATGCGGATTTTAATTCAGCAGGGATTGTTTGCAAGACCTCTACCATAATACTGATCATAATCGGGAAAATCATGACCGCGAGCACCATTCCTCCCGATACTACAGAGTATCCCGATGTCGAGCTTCCGAAAAAAGGACCGATATAATTTCCTATTAGTGGTACGACAAATAGAACGCCCCAGACCCCATAGAGTACGGGAGGAATAGCGGCCAGCACATTCATCAAGGGGAGCACGGTATTCCGGAGCCTATCGGAGGCATATTCGACAAGGTATAAGGAGGCCAGGATACAAAGAGGGACTGCTATCGCCAGCGCGATCACAGTTACCCACACCGTGCCCATAATAAATGGCAGGAAGCCGAATTTTCCCCTTAACGGCGACCAGATACTATCTGTCAATATAGAAAATAGACTTTGATCCTCGAGAAGGGGCAGCGCTTTAACGGTTAATCCAATACATATAAAGGCAATTACGGATAGCATTAATATAAGCAACGTAAGAAATGCTCTTCGTATCCATAGGTCCTTCCATAGTCTTATTCTCATCGGTTCGTTATTTTATTGTTACTATTCACTGTATCCGCTTTGATTTTTTCTAATTCGGTAGTCCGTTGTGCTGCGGTCATGGGCACATACCCGTTCGCGAGCAGGTGTTCTTGTTGTTGTTTGTCGAGGACAAATCGGATAAATTCCCGCATCAGTGGGTTTATATTACCCTTCTTAACGACAAATGCCAAAGGCCGTGAAGGTGGGGATGGGTATTGTCCCGCTGCCACTGCGCTAGTCAATTCATCAATAGTACCGTAAAAGCTTTCCTCTTTATCTATTTTGCCATTGGCATTCTGGTCTAGCGGAATGACCGCTATGTTTTCCGCCGTTCTTTTGCTGGACAGGTCGTATACATAATTAATGTTATTGAAGCCGATCGACGTTGGTTCATCTTTGATGGCCTGTGCCAAACCGGGATCGCCGAATATGCCTACACCCTTTAGGTCTTCTTGGTTCTGTCCGAAAAATTTGGCCCATGTCTCGGCTGCTCCCGCAGCATCAGATCTTACGTAAGCGCGGATGGGGAGATTCACAAATTTAGTATCGATATCACTCCAGTTTTTATACCGTTGTGTTACGAAGATACCTTCCAGTTCCTTCTGCGTCAAGCCCCGCTCTCTAATGAGGTTTGCATTTGGATGTTTAGCGTTGTAGGTGCCCAGTACGGCATCTTTTGCTACAAATATGGGGAGGGCCCCATTTGTTAATTCCTGTTGGTGCAGATCTCGCGACACCAGACCTATATCCATCATATCGGTCAGCACATCAGTGATCCCTTTTCCCGCGCCTCCGGCAGAAATATTAAAACGTACATTCGGGTGTATTTTCTTAAAATCCTCACTCCATAAAACGACAATTGGGTACAAAGCAAAAGCACCAGAAATAGATATATTTCCAGAATAACCAGTCTTGTTATCATAGCTGTTTGATTTTTTTGGCGCACAGCTTAATAAGGATAATGTTATCAATACACTGATAGTTAGTTTGTTCATTGTCTATTTTTTGACTTTGGTAATTTCAGTTCATCTCTTTTTTTACAAATATATACTAATTTGGTAGATTATGTAGTTATTATAGTTTTTCTTTTATACATTTGTTTCGTCGTTCATGAAAATACAGGAATGGCAAGCTAAAGATTAATGATGTTTTAGGTAAAAAATATGCAGAGTTTTCGTACTGAATTAGAGAATCCTATTGTCGAGCAGGAAATAATTGAGCTAGATAGGAAGATTAGGGCTTACCAGGAAGGGAAGTTGCCCGAGGAAAAGTTTAGATCGCTTCGTTTGGCAAGAGGAGTGTATGGACAGCGTCAAGCAGGTGTTCAGATGGTTCGCATTAAGTTACCTTTTGGGAAGGTTACATTTAAGCAATTGCTGAAGATTGCCGCGATCTCTGACGAGTACGCGAGCCGTAACCTGCATCTTACCACAAGACAGGATATACAGATTCATTACGTAAGCTTAGATAAAACACCCGAACTCTGGGCCAAATTGGCGGCTGATGATATTACGCTTCGGGAGGCCTGTGGTAATACCGTTCGCAATGTTACGGCTTCGGCGACGGCAGGGGTAGGCCCCGACGAACCTTTTGATGTATCGCCTTATGCCCAGCAAACATTTGAATACTTTCTGCGCAATCCCGTCTGTGCGGAGATGGGGCGTAAATTCAAAATAGCCTTTTCATCATCAGATAAAGATACAGCATTCTCCTATATACATGATTTCGGATTTATCCCTAAGATCAAGCTGGTTGATGGCGTAGAGCAGCGCGGATTTAAGGTACTATTAGGAGGAGGGCTTGGCGCCCAGCCTATCTTGGCGGAGGAAGTGTTCGATTTTCTTCATGAAGATCACATCATACCTTATATGGAAGCTACACTTCGTGTATTTGACCGCTATGGAGAGCGCAATAACCGTAATAAAGCCCGGTTTAAGTATTTAGTCCAAAAGATGGGTTTGGAGGAAGTATTGCGCCTTATAGAGGAGGAAAGAATCGCAAATAAAAATCAGACTTACGTGGTGGATCGCAGCGCGGTAGAATTACCCGAGTTGCCTACCGATAAGGTGGAGCCTACATCGCCTGTAGACGAGACGTCCTATACCTTGTGGAGATCGACCAATGTGTTTCGCCAGAAACAGGATGGCTATTACGGCGTGTATGTAAAGGTTTTGACAGGTGATGTATCGACAGACAAAGCCCGGAAATTAGTTGAAGGCATAAAAGGCCATGTCGCGGATGATATCCGTATTACGCAGGGACAAAATCTACTGTTCAAATATGTCCGCGAAGAGTCGTTGCCTCATTTGTTCAACCTGTTGACTACGCTGGATCTGGCCAAGGCTGGATTTGACAGTACAGCCGATATTACGACCTGTCCCGGTACAGATACCTGTAATCTTGGGATTTCTAATTCTACAGAGATGGCACGTGTGCTCGAACGGTATATACACGAGTTCTATCAAGAGTTTGTAGTAGAGCAACGGTTGAAAATAAAAATTTCGGGCTGTATGAATTCCTGTGGACAACACGGATTGGCCCATATTGGCTTTCATGGCAGTTCGGTCAAAGCGGACGGTAAAGTAGTACCGGCAGCGCAGGTGATGCTTGGAGGTGGTACTGTTGGTGACGGCAAGGGAAGGGTTGCCGAGCGCGTCATAAAGGTGCCTACAAAACGTGTTCTTCAGGTGGTCGATCTGATTCTTTCAGATTATAAGGTAAATAAGGGCGTAGAAGAAGATTTTCATAGTTACTACGATCGATTTGGCAAAGACTATTTTTACAAGCTTTTGAAGCCATTGTCAGATCTGAGTACATTGGCAGGCGAAGAGTTTATCGACTGGGGGCATCAGGATACCTTTGCGACAGCGATAGGTGTTGGCGAGTGTGCCGGTGTGGTGATCGACCTTGTCGCTACTTTGCTGTTTGAGGCCGAGGAAAAAATAGATTGGGCCAAGCAGGCGCTGGACAAGGAGCAATATGCCGATGCCATCTATCATAGCTACAGTGCGTTCGTGTGGACGGCGAAAGCTTTATTATTGGATAAGGGCATCAACGCAAGTACACAGATCGCCGTGATCGATGCTTTCGATGAGACCTATGTTGCAAACGGTGATTTTCAATTTCCGACCTCCTTTTCAGATCGAGTGCTGCAGATTAATAAATACGAACCATCAAAGGATTTTGCAAAGGCTTATCTGACCCAAGCGACAGCATTTTATTATGAAGGAGCTGAACGGAGAGCGGTTCTAAAGTTGAATTAAAAAAAGAGAATAACGAATGAATACGATACAACCATTTGTCACGCTAGTAGGGGCAGGTCCGGGTGATCCAGATTTGATCACGTTAAAGGGAATAAGGGCGATAGAGAGTGCCGATGTCATTTTATATGATGCATTGGTGAATGAATCGTTATTGTCTCATGCTAAAGCTGGCTGTACCAAGATATATGTCGGCAAGCGTGCCGAGCAATTGTCTACCTCACAGGATTATATTAACCGGCTGATGGTGGATTATGCATTGACGCATGGGCATGTGGTACGGCTCAAAGGGGGCGATCCTTTTGTTTTCGGCCGTGGGGGCGAAGAGCTGGATTATGTACATGGCTTTGGTATTGCCACAGCGGTGGTTCCGGGCGTTTCGTCGGCTATCGGGTTGACCGGTCTGCAGAAAATTCCATTGACCTACCGTGGGATCAGTGAGAGCTTCTGGGTTATTACAGGATCAAAGTCAGACGGTAGCCTGTCCCATGATCTTACACGTGCCGCCGATACAGATGCTACGGTTGTGGTGTTGATGGGGTATGCCAAGTTACAGCAGATTGTTGCGTTGTATAAGTCGCATCAAAAATCGGAGCTTCCTATTGCGGTCATTCAAAATGGTTCTTTACCCAATGAGCGTATCGCATTAGGAACTATCGATTCTATCGTGGCAGAGGTCGAGAAATCTAATATAGGCGCCCCTGCTATACTCGTGATCGGCGAAGTGGTACGTAAGCATGAAGCATTTAATGATTTGCGTAAAGAGATTCAATGTTTGGAAGGATAAAATGAATAGATTGTTCCCTATATTTCTTAAACTCGAACAATTGCAGGTATTGCTAGTCGGTGCCGGGCCGATAGGTTTGGAAAAGATCACGGCCTTGCTGCAAAGCAGTCCAGGTGCCCAGATTCGGGTGGTGGCCCATACGGTGATTGATGCATTTCGGGAATACATTGCCGATCGACCGTATGTCGAGTTGTATGAGCGAAATTTTAGGGAGGAGGATTTGGAGGGGGTCGATCTGGTCGTATTAGCATCCAACAATCCAACGTTTAATGAAGAAGTCCGCGCATTGACCAGACAGCGTAATATACTATTGAATGTCGCAGACAAGCCCGATCTATGTGACTTTTATTTAGGTTCTATCGTGACCAAGGGAGATCTTAAGATCGGCATCTCCACGAATGGTAAGTCGCCTACTATTGCCAAGCGCTTGAAAGAGTTTTTAAACGACTTGCTGCCCGAGGAGATCGATGAGACGCTAGGCTTGATGCACGAGATGCGCGAACAGCTGAAAGGAGATTTTCAGGAAAAAGTAAAAGCGCTTAATGCGCATACACGTGAATTGATAAAATAACGCATAGAATGATCGATTTATTGAAGAATGCGTTAGCGGGTTTAGATGCAGCGCAGATTGTTTCTTATATTGCTCAAAATTATAGTGGGCGTACCGTGTTCTCCACGTCCTTTGGTATAGAAGATCAGGTTATCACTGCGATGCTTTCGAAAGAGCCCCGGCAGGTATCTATTTTCACCTTAGAGACGGGGCGGCTATTCCCTGAAACCTATTATGTATGGAATAGAACACTAGAGCGGTATGGTTTACGAATAAAAGCTTTTTATCCACAGGCAGATGCGGTGGAGGCGATGGTTTCGGACAAAGGCCCTTCTAGTTTTTACGAGAGCGTTGCTAATAAGAAGGAGTGCTGTTTTATCCGTAAGATCGAACCGTTGCAGCGGGCGATAAAGGGGTTTGATATCTGGATCACCGGTATACGGGCCGAGCAATCGGCCAATCGGGAGGAGATGGATTTTATAGAGTGGGATGCCGTGAATTCAATCGTTAAGGTACATCCTTTATTTTATTGGTCATTAGAAGATGTGGAGGCTTTCTTAAAACAGTTTAATGTCCCGTACAATCCGTTGCATGATAAAGGATTTCCAAGTATTGGATGTCAACCTTGTACCAGAGCCATAAAGAAGGGCGAAGATTTTCGTGCAGGCCGGTGGTGGTGGGAAGATAAAAGTAAAAAAGAGTGTGGATTACACGGTGGAAGCTGAGCATTGCGAAGTCTCGCCTGTCCCGACGCCTCGGGAAGTAGTGAAACGTATCGGGATAAAAAGTTAGAAGTTAGAAGTCAAATAAAAATGGATTATTTAGATCATTTAGAGGCAGAAGCCATTTATATTCTCCGTGAGGTCGCGGGACAATTTGAGAAGCCGGCCTTGTTGTTTTCCGGGGGAAAAGATAGTATTACATTGGTGCACCTTGCCAAGAAGGCGTTTCGTCCGGGCAAATTTCCTTTTCCCTTGGTACATATTGATACCGGGCACAATTTTCCAGAAACTATTTTATTCAGGGATTGGCTTATCGATCAAACCGGCGAAAAGCTGATCGTTGGCTCGGTTCAGGATAGCATAGATGCAGGACGCGTTGTGGAGCAAAAAGGCAAAAATGCGAGTAGAAATGCATTGCAGACGGTGACTTTGCTGGATACGATCGAGCAGTATGGTTTTGATGCCTGTATTGGAGGGGCGAGGCGAGATGAGGAAAAGGCACGGGCCAAAGAGCGTATTTTTTCGGTACGCGATGAGTTTGGACAGTGGGATCCCAAGCGTCAACGCCCCGAATTGTGGAATATCTTTAATGGTAGGATACATAAAGGAGAGAATGTGCGCGTGTTTCCTATCTCCAATTGGACCGAGTTGGATGTCTGGAACTACATAAAACGGGAACAAATAGAATTGCCTTCCATCTATTTCAGTCACGAACGTGATGTGGTATGGCGCAATGGGCAATGGATGGCTAGTGCAGACTGTTTGCAGATCGATGCAGAGGACAGGGTCGAGCACCGGTCCGTACGTTTCAGGACGGTAGGGGATATGACCTGTACTGCAGCAGTAGATTCTGTCGCGGTAGAGCTTGATGATATTATTGCCGAAATAAAAGCTTCGACCGTTAGTGAAAGAGGGGCCAGGATGGACGATAAGGTATCTGAAGCAGCCATGGAGGAACGCAAAAAACAAGGATATTTTTAGTGTTTAGTATTTAGTACATAGTATTGAGATATGAGATATGAGATGTCAGAAGTGTCTAGTCTCTAATTTCTAGTCTCTGATTATTAGAAAAGAAATGAACATATTAAAATTTATAACGGCAGGGTCTGTCGATGATGGCAAGAGTACATTGATCGGTCGTTTGTTATACGATACAGATTCTATATTGGATGATCAATTGGAGGCTATCCAGAAGGCCAATCGCAAGAATGACGACGGTACCGTAGATCTGGCTATCTTAACCGATGGGCTGAAAGCCGAGCGGGAGCAGGGTATCACGATTGATGTAGCCTACAAGTACTTTCAGACCGAGGCGCGCAAATTCATCATTGCGGATGCGCCGGGGCACATTCAGTATACCCGTAATATGGTGACAGGTGCATCCAATTCTGATTTGATTATTATTTTAATAGATGCGCGCAAGGGCGTGATCGAACAGACGAAAAGACATTCCTTCATCGCGAAGCTACTGTCCTTAAAAAAGGTGCTTGTCTGTGTCAATAAAATGGATATGGTCGATTACAGTCAGTCTGTTTTCGATACGATCAAGTCAGATTATCAGCGTCTGGCCGATAATCTGAACTTACAGGACGTAGATTTTGTGCCTGTTTCTGCGCTTAAAGGAGATAATATTGTGTTTTCTTCCAAGCATATGCCTTGGTATACAGGAGCGACCTTGCTGCGTTATCTGGAGACGGTTCAGTTTGCAGACCAAGGCAGCGGCGCTTGGCGTGTCCCTGTACAATGGGTGGTACGCCCTCAGACCGCAGATCTGCCTGATTATAGAGGGTATGCCGGCCGGGTAATAGGTGAGGGATTGAAAGTAGGCGATGACGTTGTCGTATTACCTAGTGGCGTAAGCAGTAAGGTGAAGGCCATTACCTTTGATGAAGCGGATCTAGCGCAGGCCGAGGATGGGCAGTCCGTCATTGTGCATCTGACAGACGATATTGATATTTCCAGAGGCGATTTTATTGTTAGCGCCTATTCGCAACCCTACGCCGAGCGTAGTTTTGAAGCCAATATCAGTTGGTTTGAAAACAAATCGTTGGATACAAATCAGGTCTATCTTTTGCAAAATCAAACCAAGGTAACCAAGGTTAAGGTGGTCGAGATCAAGTATAGGTATGATGTCAATACGCAAGAGATGGTTTATGACGAGCGGATTGGATTAAATGATATCGGACGGATTGTCGTAAAGGCAGCGGACGAGGTGGTTTTTGACTTAAACAACGAATTGGCGTTGAACGCACGGGCTATATTGATCGATCCCCGCAGCAATTTGACGGTGGGCGCATTGACCATAGAGGCTGTTTAAAAAGGTTTGAATTCTCGTCATTGGTAGTAAAGGTAACGTCACCCTGAGTGTAGCGGAGCGGAATCGAACGGGTCTATCAACTGTATAGGGTTAATATATAGCTTCTAGATCCCTCCACTTCGGTCGGGATGACGGCACAATTTACAAACCGAGCTTGCGAGCTCACTGTCGATAATCTGTCATTCTTACCGAAGAAGAAAACTGTTCATATGTCTGTTAAAAGCCAACGGTTGTTCCAGGTTTGGAAGATGTCCCGCATTTTCTATTTCGACGTATCTTGCGTCAGCAATGCGTTGGCTCATCTCTTCCATTAGGTTCTTCGGGGTGATCTTATCCTCACTACCTCGGATCAGAAGGGTCGGAACCTTTATATTTTCTAGCGTCTCCGTACTATCCGTTCGGGATGCCAGCGCCAATAGGGTAGCGCATATGCCTCGAATTGAATTTCGCCGAATACTGCTTTTTATCAGTTCTATCGCTTCTTGGTTTTCCTCCTCGTTTTTGTGGACAAAGATATTATCTATAAACCCCAGGGCAAAGGGTCTTCTGCCGTGCCTCAGGATAGCCTGTATACTATCAAAACGTTTCTGCTTGGCTGTATTGTCGTCTGCTTTGTGGTGGGTATCCGACAGGATGAGCCCTTCTATTTTTTCGGGTATCAACTGATAGATCCGTAGCGCTATATAGCCGCCCATAGAGACTCCGCATAGCGTTACTTTTTCGAGATCCAACTTGGCGATAAGTGCTATGATATCTTTTGCAAAGACATCAATACTGAAAAAACCATGTCCGTTCGTGGACAGTCCATGACCACGTACATCTACTGCGATCCCCGTGATATTGTCTTCCAGTGATTCCATTTGAGGCCGCCAAGAGTTCTTGTTAAAGGGGAAACCATGTATAAAAATAATAGTACGTTCTTCTATCTCTGTCGCCTTTTTGGTGTGATAAGATAGACTGATATCTTCTACTCTTATTTTGCTGCTATGAATAATACGCTCTGTCATAAAAAATAAAATGTAATTCAATTACTATCAGCAATATATAAAGAATAATGCTTTTTTTTGACTAAAAAGGAAGAAAAATGTTTGAAATATTGAAAAAAGTGCTGATATTTGCATCACTGAAACGGCGTAAAACTACGGTTTTACAAAGCTTCGAAAAGCATTCCTAGCTCAATTGGATAGAGCGTCTGACTACGGATCAGAAGGTTAGGGGTTCGACTCCCTTGGAGTGCACAGGTTAAAGGATTCTCATTCGAGGATCCTTTTTTGTTTTCTCTCTTTTCGGGTGTTAAGAGATGAATTTCTTTGTTAACGAATAAGTCATCGCACTGCTGCTAACATATACCATCCCCAAGGTCTTTCTGAAATAATTACAGTTAAACTTTACCCTTTGAGCAATGCTATTTTTTTAATATCATTTTTATCTTAGCTTAGTGGAAAAATGACAACCAATTATGTCTCGAAAATACAAATTCCATAATCCTGAAGGGGTATAGTTTGTCAGTTTTGCTACAATCAATTGGGGGATGTATTTGTTCGGAGATTATACGCTGACATTCTTGTTAATTCATTAAATTACTGTGTAAAGGAAAAGGGAATGCGAATTTATTCCTGGTGTATCATGCCCAGTCATCTACATCTTCTTTTTCGTTCTTCCAATGAGGATCCTCAGCGATTATAACAGGATTTTAAGAAATATACGGCAAAGCAAGATTATACATGAAATTAAAGATAATGTACTGGAAAGTAGAAGGGAATGGTTAATTTGGATGATGGAAAGAGAGGGGATAGAGGCTGGATTTGTTCCAGAAGGGCATTTTTTGCAATATAGTAGTGCGATAGATTACAGTGGTGGCAGGGGATTGGTAAAGTTGGAAGTGTTGTGAATGAATAGATAATATATAAGGGAACTTTAGGGGTAGGCTATTGATGAGAGGTTGTTGAGTAATTGGTGCTTTTTTTGCCACATATAGTCTTTTGATGTAAAAACATAGTGCAGTAATAATTACGGACCTAATAAGATACCTTCAGTTTAAAAGTTCAGTATCTAAAACTTTTTTATCTGAGTTCAGAAATTTATCACCAGAATTGTTAATAATTAATATTTTCTTCAAGTCTTTTCGCTTGATGATTTTAAAACCATCACCATTTACAATATTATTAAACATTAACTTCTCTGAAGAAAATTCTATTTTATCTATAATTGAAGAATCTTTTATCCAGATAATAGCCCAATTACCCTGATTTAAATCAAACGGTTGCTGTTTTGCATCATCCGGTATCGATGTTTCAGTTTTCAATTGGGTTGTGTTATTTTCATGACTTAGAATGATGATTTTGTCAAAGGACAATTTTGGAGGGTTTAAATCTAATGTATCACCTTCCGTAATAGTGTTAATTTTTTTATAGATTTGGTCGATAAAATTTGACGAATTGCTTTCATGTTTTTTTGGTATACATGCAAGATAGAAACACGATAGTAAGGAGAATGCAATTAAGTAAGCTTTCATGTGGATGTGCGATTAGTATCCCAATGATGTGGGGAATCTGGAAAAATCTTGTGTATTCATTTCGCTATTTTATCCGATGCTTATATTGAAATTATTTAATAGCGTTTATTTTATTTAGAATGTTTTTTTCAAAAACTTTCATTTCACTGAGGTTGGTAAAAAAGCCAAAATCTTTATTCATCAAACGGAGATCGCCAGTTACCGTATCGACGAAACTAACTAAATAGATATTAGTATTATTTCCATTATCTCTAATCAGGGCGTGAACAATTTCCTGTCTTTCTTTATAGTAAAAATCTACTTTTTTCCAATACCCTGTATGGTCGTTTTTAAAGGATAATTTGCCATTTTCAAAAAATAAGTCAGGTTCTATTTCATGAAGTTTTATTAATTTACGTTCAGTTTCTTCGATAGATCCAGTAATTTGCCATGCTTCTGCAAAGGGATAAGAACCTGCAAATCCTCCTATTTGTCTTCTGAAAAATTCAAAGCAAAAGAAACCGATAACTAAAAACAAAACTCCTAAAAACCACTTTTTTAAGTGGCTTTTATTTGATGTTAACATATAAACGAATTTGATTTTACGAAAAGTAAGCATTGATCTTTAAGCTGATGTTAATAGGAGGTTAACTTTTTAGTGCAGAACAAAAAATGGTTTTCTTTCTCAGGGGTAGATGTGATTCGAGCATAGTTAAGGTTATGGATGCTGAGAATTATATCAAGTTTGATAATTGGTTAAAGCGACTGAATTATTTAAAGAAAATTTCTTTAGATCTAGTTGGAACTTTTATTGTTAAATCGTGAAAAGTTCTTAATTACAGATCGAAACTAATAAAAGGAATAATTTAATGAAAAAGCTAACTACGATTGAGTTAATACCTAGTAGTCTACAATAGCAATTGGTAATGTCTCGAAAAATCTAAGAGTTCGAAATAAATGTAATCATTGCTTACGAGGTGGGGGTAATGTGAGCCGTTTTTCGGGCTTTAAAATAGAAATGCTATGAAACATTATCTTATCACTTATTTGTTATTGTTTCTTTTCTCTTTGTTAATAATCTCGTGCAATGAGAAAAAGGAAGTTCGATTTCGCGCAGATTATTTTATGGGAATAGAAGCTCTAAAAATCACAGTGAAAGATAATCTTAAAAACGTTCTCTTCTCTACTATCGTAGATAGTAGAGATAATATCAATGTAAGTATTGATTCTGTCATCAGGTATAGCCGTCAAGCCGACTCTCTGAAAATCACTGTAAATGATGCCGATACTTCTATTGCTATTCAGGATCTGTCAAAAAGGCTAATTGACATCGCATATACTAATATGTTTTATGGAATAAAATATACTGTTCTTTTTGGTTCTGAATACGAAAGAATAATTTTTAATCAACCCTATTTTAAATATTATGAGTAGATTTCAGCTATATCAAGTTAAAATTCAAATAATTCACAGAAATAGAAATCAATATAGATAGTGAAATTTCAATGAATAAAGAAATTAAAGTCTCAGTGTCAAATGATTTAATTCTATTGTCTTTTATGATAATCAGAGTTGTTGTATATTTAGGAGTAGTCTTTTTGTTAGATCTCCCCGTCTATTTTTATTATGGGGTTGCAATAATGATGCTGCCAACTCTTTATCTACATTTTAAATATCAGATAGGCGATAGTACAAAAAAGGTGCTGCTCTTCGACCAAGAGATATTATTGGTTTTAAAGGGACATGAGCAGGTTAATTTGACAGAAGCTAAAAGTGTTATCTATCACTGTCATGTTAAATTGACGGAGCGTAATATTCCTTTTCTAATTAATCCTGATTACTACAATATAGTTTTCAAGATGGGGGATGGTTGTGAATTCAGTGTTTCGTCGCTTCTAGACCGAAAACTTAGAAACTATGTTAACGAGCGAATAGACAATAAGAAAATTAGTTACAAGTATTATATGTTATATTAAATGCAGATTTGAATAATCTGGATATACTCTGATGTGGCGGAATCTCTTGAACGATACTATTGTTTTGTTTGTATTTTAGATTTGCTTAATGATGATTGCTAATTATGTTGTAATGGATAGGGGGAGTCTGATTAGAATGCCATAAGCACTGTGACACCAGCGGAAGATTAGAAGTAAATGTTGAGAATGAAACGAAAATAAATAGAAATATCTTTATATATATTGCTTGTTCTCTGGTTGTGGCTCTTGTGTTTTCAAAAGTTACGAATTGCATAATTTATAAGGATACACCGTTATTTATTTTATAGGCGTACGAAGAACTTAAGGAAGGTGATGGTGTTATTCCGGTGATCGGTAAAATTCAGGACGAGACAACATTTGGCCGATACCAAGTGTCATGCCCGTCTGGCATAGAAGACTATAAAACATTAATATTATGGAAACAAATAATATGATATCTTATATTCTATTCAGAATCGGTGCTTTCGCGATCTTTTTCTACGCTATTCTAGGTTGCCAGACAGTCAAAGCAAAAAAAACAACAATTTTACGAAAGAGAACAGGCTTATACCCATCAGCAGCATAAATATACAGAAGCCTTTGGGGGGTAGATAGCATCGGTCGATATTGGACATTCCGCGCCGACAGTGTTTTCTATTATCACCCTGATAGCGGATTACGCGCAAGGCAAGGTCTGTTATCACTGTGGGAGAATAAGCTGCAAAAACAGGCTTGGACGTCCGTAATGGATAGTAATAATACCAAGGCGGTCGAGCGAAAAAATAGCAGCTTATGGAAGACTTCCTCGCGAAGCAGAAAGGAGATGCAAGGACGCATTTTAATTGGGATTATAGTATTCCTGGGGCTAGGTTGTTTTGTGACTTTCTACTTTATAAGGAGCGAGTAATACAAAAAAGGGTATGCCTCCGTGAGACATACCCGCTATATAGAATTAAGATGTAATTTTAATATTGCGCCACGACACCAAGGTATAATGGTCTTTCTGTTGAGTTTTTGTCTCCCGCCAGTATAATGCTGTAGTACCTACCTGAAGCGAGGTCTACCGAACGTTCGACCAGCGTATTGTTGCTTTCGTCTGTTACAATAATATTGGTTTTGCCGCTGTTTTGTGCCACGAAGGTAGCGTGTGCTAAGTTCTCTCCGGTCAACACACCTTCGATAGCTCTGTTGCTGTATATGGGAGTTTCCTTACTATTTATATAAACATTAACCTTGCCTGTATTGTTTGCGAGATGAAAGAAACGCAGTGCTGATTTGCTACCTAGATTCTCAACTTCTTTGTCTTCTGCAATAATCTGCTTTGGTTTTTCTGCCGTTCCATACACAAAAGAAGTGTAGTAAGAGCTGTCTTTGAAAGTGTATACCGTGTCAATCAGCGTTTTGTTCTCGGCAGATATTGTTTTGATTTTTCGATTTCCCGTGTACAGAAAAGTTGGTGGTACGCCGTATGTATTATAATGCAAAGGGTTGTACGCCGATTGTAAGTTGTTGTTGTCTGCCATATGCATAATATATGGAGAAGGCGTGTAAGCATTGACCATTGTCAACGTTGCCCTCGGGATGTTATTGATATCGTCATTATCTTTAAGACATCCACTCAACACTGATACACTTAGGAGGGCAATAAAGAATAATTTAATAGTATTTGTTTTCATCTTTCTTAATGCTTTTGTTTGGGATTATAACGGAAGGTTTTTTTGAAAAGCTACAGTCGGATAAAAAAAAAGCAGAAATCAAGAGATTTCTGCTTTTTGCTATTCTATTTTTACAGTTCTTATTTTTTGGAGATATATTTATTGTCACCATCCAAAACGATGTCGATCAGGTCTTTCTGACGTAAACTCTTGGTGGCATTGTCCCATTTTTTTCCACTTAAACCAGCTTTTTCTTTGATTTCTGATAGGGAGGAATGTTCTTCCGTCAACAGGTCTAAAACGGCTTTTTCATCGCCTGTTAGTTCTATCGCTACTTCCTTTTTCTCGGGTCTCATCTGCGGGAAAAATAAGACCTCTTGAATCGATGGGTTATTGGTCAAGAACATAATCAGTCTGTCCATCCCGATACCAAGGCCCGAAGTTGGTGGCATACCGTACTCGAGTGCTCTAAGGAAATCTTGGTCGATAAACATGGCTTCGTCATCCCCGTTTTCTGAAAGACGGAGTTGCTCTTCGAAGCGTTCGCGTTGATCAATAGGGTCATTTAACTCGGAGTAGGCATTAGCCACTTCTTTACCACAGATCATTAACTCAAAGCGTTCGGTGAGCTCAGGGTTGTCGCGGTGTTTTTTTGTAAGCGGAGACATTTCGACAGGGTAGTCGGTAATGAATGTCGGCTGAATAAAGTTGCCTTCACATTTTTCACCAAAGATCTCATCGATCAATTTACCCTTACCCATAGTATCGTTGACATCGATACCCATTCCTTTGGCGGCAGCACGGATCTCGTCTTCGGATTTTCCGGTAATGTCAAATCCGGTAAACTGCTTGATAGCGTCCGTCATCGTGACGCGTGGATAAGGAGCTTTGAAGTCGATATGATGTTCGCCGAATACTGCTTTGGTGTCGCCATTGACCTGTTGAGCACAGTGCTCTAAAAGTCTTTCTGTGAAATCCATCATCCAGTTGTAGTCTTTGTAGGCTACATATATTTCCATGGCGGTGAATTCCGGATTGTGTGTGCGGTCCATTCCTTCATTTCTGAAGTTTTTGGAAAACTCGTATACACCATCGAAGCCCCCAACGATCAGACGTTTTAGATACAGTTCATTGGCTATACGTAGGTACAATGGAATATCTAGCGCATTATGGTGCGTGATGAATGGTCTGGCAGCTGCTCCACCGGGGATCGCCTGCAACACCGGTGTCTCTACTTCCATATAGCCCGCCTCATTGAAAAACTGGCGCATAGCGTTGAAAAGCTTTGTGCGTTTGACAAATATATTTTTGTTCTGTGCGTTTACGATAAGATCTACATAGCGCATTCTGTAGCGCTGCTCTGGATCGGTAAAAGCATCAAACGTTTTGCCTTCGGCTTCTTTAACGACAGGAAGTGGACGCAAAGATTTGGTAAGTACAGTTAGTTTTTCGGCGTGTACAGATATTTCACCACTTTGGGTCGTGAATACAAAGCCCTCGATACCGATGATATCACCAATATCTAAAAGTTTTTTAAACAGGGTATTATATAAGGATTTGTCCTCTCCAGGGCAAAGGTCATCTCGTTTTACATAGACTTGGATACGGTCTGTAGAATCTTGGATTTCGATAAAAGAGGCGTTGCCCATGATACGACGGCTCATGATCCGGCCAGCGATTAAAATATGCTTGTAATTAATCTTGTCGCGTTCGTAATTTTCTAATATATCAGCAGCAGTAACATTCACCTTGAATTCGTCGGCAGGGAAGGGGTTAATGCCTAAGTCAATGATGCCTTGTAGATTTTGTCTACGTTGTAATTCCTGTTCGGATAATGCAATACTCATGTGTTATTTTTTTGAAAAATGTGTGTGCCCATATGGCTAGAAACAACCCTACATATTGGATATGATATCGTCTTACTGCGAAGGTTTGTTTAAATAATCAGCAAAAATAGCAAAAACGTAGCTAAAAAAGATCGATTAATCGCCTTATATTTTAAAATAATGTTACTTTTGTCCATTGATAAGTACGCCTCTGTTTTACATAGTGGATAATTATCCCGGTGTGGATAAATATTATTTTGCAAATTATTGTTAAATAGATTATCTTTGCACCTCAATTGTTGAATATATAGTAGTAATCATAAGATAAAATGAAAAAAGATTTGCATCCATCAAACTACAGATTAGTTGTTTTTAAAGACATGTCAAACGACTATGCTTTTGTAACTAAATCATGTGTAGATACTAAAGAAACTATCACTTGGGAAGATGGTAATGAGTACCCATTGGTTAAATTGGAGATCTCTCATACATCACACCCTTTCTATACGGGTAAAATGAAATTGGTTGATACAGCTGGACGTATCGATAAATTCCGTAGCCGTTATAACAAAAAGTAATCACCATATTATATATGGTATGAAAATCCCGATAAGTGCATTATCGGGATTTTTTTGTATTTTAGAGACATGTCTTTTTCCCTTGTTTTATTTGACGATTGTTCCTCTAGAGAACGATTACGACCTTTGACTACAACCCGCCCTACGGGCAATCTTCGCGTTGGAATATGGACTTTGGACCAAAAATGGCATCATGCTTTTGATGCCGACGTGGCTTATCTAACGCAAGATTACCTGCGTGAGAAATTCCCGATGCCACCTATGGACTCTGAAGGTTATTTAATCATTGATGGCCGCGTGCTGCCCAATGCCGAATTAGTGGACGAAATATGGGGTCTACAGCTAAATCAAAAACTTATATCGGATGATGGTGACTGGATCGCATTAAAGCTGGCGACTCTAGATGATTTTAATGTGCCTGCGTTGGAGCGGGCTGTAGCTGTTTTGTCCCACAGTAGGATCAATCGACTGCACTATCCGGAAGATATTTATTTAAATAATGCGGATCAGATCAGGTTTGATCTGGACTGTATGGGGATACAGGCTGTCGGCGCTGATGGGTATCCGGATAGTCATTTTCTGGGCACATCAATCTATATAGATAAGAATGCTGTATTAAAACACTGTATTTTAGATGCTACGCAGGGACCGATTTATATTGGTGAGGGAGTTGTTATAGAGGCAGGTGCGGTGATCCATGGCCCTGCGGCTATTGGAGCAGGTTGTCGTGTCAAAAGTGGGACTGTCGTGTATTCAAACGTAAGCGTGGGTGTAAACTGCACAATTTGCGGCGAATTAAATAATACGGTTATCTGGGGTAATTCTGCTAAAGGGCATCTGGGGTATCTGGGCTGTGCGGTAGTGGGGGAAGGTTGTAATATTGGGGCTGGAACGAATAATTCCAATTTAAGAAACGATTGGAAGACCGTGCGTCTGTATGACTATTCGCAGGCGGGGATGAGAGACACGGGCCTCCAAAAGTGTGGCGTAATTATTGGCGACCATGTTATGCTGGGAATTGGTTGTAAAATTAATACAGGAACGGTGATTGGGGTAGGTGCTCAGATTGCAATCTCGAATTTTATTCCGAAATTTGTGCCTGACTTTGGTTGGCTGACTGATTTGACCCAGGATCGTTATATCTTTGCAGCGTTTATAGCTATGCTACAACGGAAAGCTTTGGTCAAAGGGGAGTGTTTTGGGCATGAAGAAGAGAAGATATTGTCTCTTGTTTATGAAGAATCGCGAAATGTATAGGTAAATAATCAACACTAAATAAAATAATATTATGCGTAAAAAAATCGTAGCAGGAAACTGGAAAATGAATCTAGGTTATGAAGATGGGTTAAGCCTTTTTTCTGAAATCGTCAATATGGTGAAGGATGAAGTTATAGGCGATCAGGAGGTCGTGGTATGTAGTCCTTTTATTCACCTGTCTTCCATTGCCAAATTGGGTGCTGCGGTCACGAATGTGAGTATAGGAGCCCAGAATGTCCATCAGGCAGAGTCAGGTGCTTTTACAGGAGAGATTTCGGCTTCCCAGGTAAAATCTGTTGGCGCGAGCTACGTAATTTTGGGTCACTCGGAGCGTAGAGCTTATTTTGGAGAGACTGACGCACTATTGGCAGAAAAAGTTAATGTGACGCTAAAACACGACTTAAAGCCTATTTTCTGTATCGGAGAGACGAAAGAAGAACGTGAGTCAAACCGCTTTTTTGAAGTCATAAAAACCCAATTAGACCAAGGCGTATTTCACCTGTCGGCAGATGAATTTGCTAAGATCGTATTGGCGTATGAGCCGGTTTGGGCAATTGGAACGGGATTGACCGCTTCGCCAGAGCAAGCGCAAGAAGTTCATGCTTATATCCGCGAGGTAATTGCCAACCGCTATGATGCTACCGTGGCGGATAATACAACTATTTTATACGGTGGAAGTGCTAACCCGTCGAATGCTGCTACCTTATTTGCGCAGAAAGATATCGATGGTGGATTGATCGGAGGGGCGTCCTTGAAATCTAGAGATTTCTTGGAAATTGTGAAAGTATTTAATTAAAAGAATGAAATATCCAGTAGCATTGACTGTACAAACGCGAATGACCGCGAAGCAGCATGCACACCCATTCGTTATAAAAGCGTGCATAATATACTTCGGATATTCCATATGACCATTAAAGAACAAGTTATTTAAATATGAAATATACAGCTGTTAATTTTATAAGTGCTGACATTCAGGACTGGCAAAAGGATTTGCTTATTGCTGATCTTGGAGATATTGGATTCGATACATTTGAAGATAGTGAGCAGGGATTTGACGCGTATATCCCGAGTTCAAACCTGGATGTTCAGCGCTTGGAAACGTTATTGTTGGATCAGGTCGTGGATTATCAGTTGGATTATTCTATAAATGAAATCGAAGAGGAAAACTGGAACACACTTTGGGAAAGTAACTTTAATCCGATCCTGGTAGATGACGTCTGCTATGTGCGGGCTACTTTTCACGAAGCCAAACCGGAATACAAGTACGAAATCGTCATCGATCCTAAGATGTCTTTTGGAACAGGACATCATCAGACTACTTCTATGATGTTGTCTTTTATCTTAGCCAATGACTTTAACGGGAAGCGGGTGTTGGATATGGGATGTGGAACCGGGATTTTAGCGATATTGGCAGCAAAGAAAGGTGCTTCATCGCTATTGGCCGTGGATTATGATTCGATCTGTGTGGAAAGTGTGGAAGAGAATAAAGTGCTTAACGGCGTAACGAATCTGGAAAGTAGACTCGGCTCTAAAGAAGTGATAGAAGGGGGGATGTACGACACTATTTTGGCAAACATAAACAGGAATATTTTGTTAGATCAATTAGATACTTATGAATCTGTACTCGAAAAAGGTGGTGAATTGTATTTAAGTGGTTTTTATGAAGCTGAAGATTTGGATATTATAAAGCATAAATGTGAAGGCCTAGGTCTCTTCTTTAAAGAAAGAAAGGTTATGGATCAGTGGTGTGCAGCAAAGTTTGTTAAAGGATAATCATGCGGATACATTTTATAGCGATTGGGGGCAGTGTGATGCATAATTTGGCGATCAGCTTAGCCAAATTGGGGCATCAGGTTACTGGTTCTGATGATCAAATTGTAGAACCTTCAAAATCACGTCTGCAGGAAGCTTCCTTACTGCCTGAACAGATTGGTTGGAATGCGGATAAGATCACTGCGGATATTGATGCTGTTATCTTGGGAAAGCATGCATTGGCGGATAATGTGGAGTTAATGAAAGCCCAAGAGCTTAAAGTCAAGATCTATTCTTTTCCAGAATTTGTTTATGAGCACAGTATGGATAAGGTTAGGGTCGTTATAGCCGGCACGTATGGTAAGACGACCATAATCAGCATGATCATGCATGTGCTTAAGTATTTAAAACGAGATTTTGATTATTTAGTCGGTGCTAAACTTGAAGGGTTTGATTCACTGATTAAACTGACTTCTACAGCTCCTATTATGCTTATAGAAGGGGACGAGTTTTATGCTTCTTCCATCGACTTACATTCTAAGTTTCACTATTATCATCCGAATATTGCCTTAATCAGTAATATACAGTGGGACAACTTCAAAATGCTCATGACGGAAGAGGAGTATCTTGGTCAGTTCGAAACTTTTATCGATACCATCGTACCTAAAGGAACATTGATCTATAACAAGGAGGATAGTAATGTGGTTAAGATCGTGGGAGAGACGAAGGATTGTAAAATTAATAGACATGGATATAGATTGCCTAACTACTCCATAAACAAAGGGATCACCTATTTGCAGATCGGCGATCAGGATATTCCATTACAGATTATAGGCAAACAAAACCTGTCAAATATTGCGGGGGCTTATACGGTCTGCGAGTGGTTAGGGATAAAGAGAGATGAGTTTTATGAGGCTATCCGGAATTTTAAAAGTTCAATACGTTACCTGGAATTTGTGGCAAGCGCTGAAGGGTCTGTTGTTTATCAGGATTTTGCCCATACACCCACGAAGTTAAAGTCCAGTATACATGCTATAAAAGAACAGTTTTCTTCTTTTAAATTACTGACCATTATCGAGTTGAATCCCTATGACGTGATTGAGGGAGACAAGCTAGAGCAGTATGATAGCAGTATGATGGAGTCGGATACTTCGATAGTTTTTATCAATAAAAGCAGTATAAAAGAAAAAAATGTAGTTTTAGATAATATCGTAGATAGAATTGTTAAAGTCTTTAATCATCCTAACCTTTTGGTTATAACGGATCCCGTTGATTTATACGGATTTCTGGAAGTGTTTGATAGTAAGGGGTATAATATGCTGTTTATGAGTTCTAGTAATTACAGTGGAATTAATATGCTCAAATTTGCAGATAAATTTTTAACGAAAGTTAGTTAAACTGTTTTTGTTTTTCTTTTTATTTTAACAATTTATTTTTACTTTTGAGGTAAAACATAACATTTACCAAATGAATGCTTTAGGAAAGAAAATTAGATTACTAAGACATCAAAAAGGCTGGAGCCAAGAAGATGTGGCAAAGAGGTTAGATATATCTATTCCTGCTTTTTCGAAAATTGAAACCGGAATTACAGATGTGAATTTATCACGTTTGAATCAGATTTCCAAATTATTTGGTCTATCTTTAGTCCAATTACTGTCTACATCGGATTTGGACGACGATAAAGATAGAATGGATGAGTTGAATGAATTAAATAGAAAACTGCAGCTTCGGGAAATCGAAGTAATTGATTTGCAAAAGAAAGTGATTGATCTTTATGAGCAACTTCATAAGAAATAGAAAAGGCGATTTTTAAAATCGCCTTTTCTATTATAAGTGGATCTTCTTACAACTTAGCGCTAGAAATCATCTTCATCCTCATCGTCAAAGTCGTCAAACCCGCCCATACTGGCATCCATTTCTAATCCGAAATCATCTTCATCATCAAAATCAGAATCGTCCTCAGGACCGTTGAAATTGACTAATTCCTCTTCAATTTCAAACTTTTCGACACTCTCGTTCATCATAGTAAGCTAATTCTTTCTGTTATTTATTCTAGCGTAAAATTAGATAAGAAAATCAAAACATAAAATTTTTTTTAAAAAATATAGGTTTGATTATCAGGTTGCTCACTTTTAATAAAATGGGACTGGCCTTAATCGATAATCTCGCCGATACTGTTTTCTTCGTTTATGATATCTTTAAGTTGTGGTAAATCTTTTACAGAGTTGATGCCAAAATGATTCATGAACTGATCGCTGGTGGCGTAAAGTAACGGCTTTCCTATGCTTTCGGCCTTTCCTGCAATCTTTATCAAATCCTTTTCAAGCAAACGTTGTATGGAATAGTCACAATTTACTCCCCGAATCTGTTCGACTTCCAACTTGGTGATCGGTTGTCTATAAGCAATGATGGCCAGGGTCTCTAGTCCGGCCTGACTTAACTTTTTACGATCCCTATGCGCTTGCAATTGATTAATTGCGTCATGGTATACCACTTTGGTTAGAAACTGGTATTTGTTGTTGACCGGAGTGAGTGTGAATATGGAATTCTCATCTTCGTATTTCGCCTTAATCTTATCCAGAAATGAATTCACTTCGTCTTTGTTTATATCAATCAACAGCGCATCCTGAAGTACATGTTTGATTTCATTGGCGGAGATCCCCTCTTCAGACGCGAAAATCAGGGCTTCAATATTGAGCATTATATCTTTCATTCCAGGAGACTAATAATTTATAACTTGTTCAATCATTGATGCTGGCATCTCTCGAAACTGATACGTCTGTGTGCGTAACTGCGGTTCGAATCCAGCTTCTTTAATAGCGTCTTGAATCGATTTTGAAGTGAAGCGGTGTGGTGCTCCAGCTGCTGAAACCACATTTTCTTCTATCATGATAGAGCCAAAATCATTGGCGCCACTGTGTAGGCATAGTTGTGCCACCGGTTTTCCAACAGTCAACCAGGATGCTTGAATGTTTTTAATGTTTGGTAGCATAATTCTACTTAAAGCAATCATACGTATATATTCATCGCCGGTTACATTATTTGCTATGCCGCGTAGCCTTTTTAACAAAGTACCATCGTCCTGAAAGGGCCATGGTATGAATGCTATAAAGCCATAGCTATCCGCGGGCTTTTCACTTTGAACTTGTCGGATCCATTCAAGATGCTCGAAGCGTTCTTCTATGGTTTCTATATGACCAAACATCATCGTAGCTGAGGTTGGAAGATTGATCTTATGGGCTGCACGCATGACATCTAGCCATTCTTGTCCACCGCATTTTCCTTTGGAGATCAATCGACGTACTCTGTCGTTTAATATTTCTGCTCCAGCACCTGGAAGTGAATCTAACCCGGCTTCTTTGAGTACAGTTAATACTTCTAGGTGGGACATCCCCTCTAATTTTGCGACGTGTGCTATTTCGGGAGGTCCTAGTGCGTGTAGTTTCAGCGTGGGGTATAATTCTTTAAGCTCGCTGAAAAGGTTTTGGTAGAAGGCGATTCCTAAATCGGGATGATGCCCGCCCTGTAGTAATAACTGATCGCCGCCGTATTTAAAAGTTTCTTCTATTTTAAGCTTATAGGTCTCTATATCCGTGATGTAGCTATCTTCGTGCCCCGGTCTTCTAAAAAAGTTGCAAAATTTACAGTTGGCGATACAGACATTTGTCGTATTTACATTTCTATCTATTTGCCAAGTAACTTTGCCATGTGGGACTTGTTGTTTTCTCAATTGATTAGCAACATGGGCCAGCGCTGTGGTGGTTGCGTTGTGGTATAAAAATATACCTTCTTCTTTTGAAAGAAACTCAAATTGAAGTGCACGCTCTAGTAGATTTTCAACATTCATTAATAGCAAAGATAAGTAGTTTTTTAATTAATCTATAAGATTTAGCAGACTATGGAGCTGGATTTCTGTATAATCTGAGATGTATAAATCACACGGGGGTAGTTCGCTTTTGCTGTGCGAGCTGAGTACACCTACGACCTTCATCTTCGCATTTATTGCTGCGCTGACCCCTGAAAAGGAATCTTCAAATACAAGGCATCGCTCTTTCGGAACGTTGAGTTTGGCGGCAGATTTGAGGTATATTTCCGGATCTGGTTTGTGTTTTTCGACATCTTCGCTACACATAAAAGAGTCCATCATATTTCTAATATTCAACCCGTCGACAATAAGATCCATATTGGCTCGTGGTGCGGATGTGGCAACGCCTGTTTTGACTTTTTCCTGCTTTAGCAATTTTAAAAAGTCGATATATCCGGGGATATCTTTGACATACTGCGCATAAATATCCCGGAATAGCCCCTCTTTTTCTCTTTCTAGATCTATTAATTCCTCCCCTTCTATTTTTCTGTTGAAAAAATGGGACATGATGTAGGAGTTGTGTTTGCCATACATATGTTGCTCAAATTGGGCGAGATTGTACGAAATATTGTGCTTGTCAAAAAAGGCCTCAAAGGCTTTGGAATGATAAGGATTTGTATGCGCGATGACGCCGTCCATATCAAATAATATAGCTATTTCTTGCATGTATATTCTTAGTCTCTTCTGATAAACTCCCGGTCTTCTTCGGAAAGAGGATTGGGAGCGTAGGGTGATGTTGGATTTGTGTTTTGATCTGTTATTAAAGGGGGATTGGGGTTAGTAACAGCGTATTCTTTAGGGTGTTTTTTGCGACGTCTGAATAGGATACCCCCTGTAATCATCCCCAACACGTAAAAAGTAGCAAGTATTATTAACTTTGATGTCCTAATCTCTCCAAAGAACCAGAATGAACTTTCTTCTTTATTGTTAAATAAGATGATGACAACGATTGCCAGTAGCATTGCAATGATGATTGTTTTTGGCCTCATATTAAAATACTGATTTAGTTCTGATTTGTGGGTAAAAATACTAAAAACTTTTATGATCCGCCAGTTGCTGTGGCAATGTGGGGATTTAAAGCTTTTGAGGATTGTTCTAAAAAATAAAAAAGGAGATAACATTTGTTATCTCCTTTGTATTTTTAGTGAGTTTTAGAATTACTCAGCTACTACTTCGAAAGGAACTTGAACTTTAACTTCTTTGTGTAAGTTTAAGTTAGCTACGTAGTCACCTATTGTTTTAGGCTCTACTTCGAAAGTAATACGACGACGATCTACATCGTAACCTTGGGCTTTCAACGCATCAGCAATCTGAATGCTGTTTACTTTACCGAAGATTTTGCCAGTTTCACCAGCTTTAGCACCAATAGAAAGTTTTACATTTTCTAATTTAGCAGCTAATTCTGTAGCGTCTTTCTTGATTTTGTCTTGTTTGAACTGAGCTTGTTTGATATTCTCAGCCAATACTTTTTTTGCTGATGGCGTAGCCAAAATAGCAAATCCTTGAGGAATTAAGTAGTTACGGCCAAAACCTGGTTTTACTACTACGATATCGTCTTTCTCACCAAGGTGTTTAACATCTTGTTTTAATATAATTTCCATTTATCGTATCCTCCTTATTTTAATGAATCTGCTACGTAAGGCATTAGACCGATGATACGCGCACGTTTCACGGCTTGAGCTACTTTACGCTGGAATTTCAACGATGTACCTGTAAGACGGCGAGGTAAGATTTTACCTTGGTCGTTAACAAACTTCATTAGGAAGTTTGCGTCTTTGTAATCGATGTACTTAATACCGTTTTTCTTAAAACGACAGTATTTTTTACGGTTGTCCTCTACTTTAGGAGCTGTCACGTATTGGATGTTTTCTTTTGACATTAGTTTGCTACCTCCTCAGTTTTAGTTTCAGCTTTCTTGTTGAATGCACCGCTGCGTTTTTTCTCGCTGTAAGCAATAGCATGCTTATCAAGAGCGATAGTTAAGAAGCGCATCACACGCTCATCACGCTTGTATTCAACCTCTAGTTTTTTAATTAATTCACCTGGAGCCTTGAATTCAGTTAAGTGATAAAATCCAGTTGTTTTTTTCTGGATTGGATACGCTAATTTTTTCAAACCCCAATTATCTTCTGCGATAATTTCGGCTCCGCCTTCTGTTAGGATGCTTTTGAATTTTGCGATTACTTCTTTCGCAGCATCTTCTGAAAGCAACGGGGTAAGAATGATTACAGATTCGTACTGTTGCATTTTTTAAATAGTTATGTTAATTTAAATATTCCGTAACTCACGGAAGTGCAAAGATAGAAATATTTTTCTTTTTTTTTGTTATAGGCTTAATAAAAAACAAAAAGTGAATCGGCATTGCTTTTTTTGGGACAAATGGATATATTCAAGTTGAATTGTATCATGTTGACAAGAAATTAAAATGAGAATTATTGACTATTTGAAAAGTCTATACCCTATAAATGAGGAACTGGAGTTATTCTTTGCTCAAACGGCAGAAAGTAGAAGTTATGGTAAGGGAGATATCATCTTTGCGCCGGACAGCTATTTGAGGCATGTCTATTTTGTAGAAACTGGATTTACGAGGATCTATTATAACAAAGGAAACCGCGATGTAACCCATTATTTTTTCGGACCCGATACTTTTGGTACGGGGATCGAGAGTCTTTTTTACCAAAAACCCTCGGTATTTGGTTTTCAGGCACTAACGGATACTGTCGTAATGGCGATTCCGTTTTTAGCCATAAAGCAGCTGGCCGAGACGAATATTACCATGAATCATATTATTCAGAAAATATTATTGGACTCATTGATAAGTTTTTCTAGACGGTTTTATAATATGCAGTTTGAGACGGCTAGCGAAAGGTACCAGTCATTAATGCTTGAAAATCCAGCGTTGTTTCAGCAGGCGACATTAGGCCATATCGCTTCTTATCTGGGAGTATCCCAGCAGACATTATCTGTAATACGCGGTTTAAAATAGTAGTTTTTTTTAAGATATCTTAAAATTCGAGCAACAAATAAGCTGTATTTTTGTCTTTAGTTTATGAATATGAAATACCCCATGCAGTATAGACTGCACAAACACAAATGAGTTTGCTTTGTATCCGCCAGCTGGCGGATGATAGTTGAAAGTCAAATTGTACACATATGAAATAATTGTATAGATATGAAATATACGTCTTATTGTATTTTTCTCTTGTTTTCTCTCGGATATTGCTTTCCGAAGCTAAAGGCGCAGCAGCAATTGTCCGATTTTAAGCAGCCGGTAGAACAGGCTGTTAAACATAATAAAGGGTTGCAGAATGCCTATCTGGAAAATCAAAAGGTAGTTTTGGAAAGGGAAGAGGTGAAAGGCAAATTCCTGCCTACAGTATCTATCAATGGGGGATATGGTTACCTCAACAGCGCAGTAGATTTGGATCTATCCGCCCATCAGCTTCCTATAACAGGTATCAATCTGTTTGAAGGGTCACAACGCTCCAGCCTTTCTACACAGATTGCAATGGCTGGGGTTACGGCAAAGCAGGTTATTTTTAGTGGGCTACAGATCACTAATGGACAGAAAGCTCTGGAGCAGAAATTTAAGGCTCAATCCTTGATGCGTGAAGCTGGGAAGGATCAAATCGCTCAAGAGGTAATGTATTCCTTCGATCAACTCATGTTATTGAGAGAAGTTGATCTTCTTATTAAGGATTCCGAACGTAGGCTGAACAAAGAACACTTGAAGGTTGTTAAAGCCATTGAGAATGGATTGGCCATCCCTTATGATCGGGACAAGATAAAACTGGCCATGCTGGAATTGGAGAGTAAAAAGGCCGAAGTGAGCAGTAGCCGGGAGTTGCTATATTTTAAATTGGAAGAGTTAACGGGGCTGGACAAGGATCAGCTGAAGATGGTAGTTTATCCACTGACTGAAATAGCTCTGGCTTTGGAGGAGGCAACAGTGATGAATCGTAAAGAGATACAGGCATTAGAAGCGTCACAAAAAGCCTATGGATACGCTTTGAAAAAGGAACAAGGGGCGAAACTGCCATTAGTGTTTGCTTTTGGAAATGTCTCTTATTTGAATGCATTTGATTCGCGGTTTACTTTAAAAGATTTGCCTCAGGTCGGCGATGTCAAAGTGAAGACCAATCACTTGCAATTAGCCCCTAATTATGCTGTAGGAATCGGTTTAAAATGGAACGTGTTTGAAGGTAAATCGCATAAAAGTGCTATTGAAAAGGCTAAGTTGGATATCCAGATTAATTCAAACAAGCTGGAAGACACGCGGGAAAAGCTCAGCTTACTACAGCGTAAAACCCGGTCGGACTACGAGCTGAGTATGAAAAAAATCGGCGTGAATCAACAGCAGGTCGCTATTGCAAAGAATAATTTGCATCTGGCTTCGAGACAGTTTGAGGAAGGATTGAGCGATGTCACCGAACGGCTGGAAGCTGAAAATGAATTTTATAAGCAATCGTTGAATTATTACAGCCAGGTACTCCATCAACGTAATGCGGTGGCTGAGCTTTTAAAGGCGAATGGAAACCTTTATGAAACAATTATAAGATAATTTATTAAAGATGAAGAATATACTTTATATAGTCTTTGCTACCTTATTTGTACAAGGATGTTCGAGTAATAATACGAAGCAACAAAAGGTGTTGGAAGGCAAAATCGAACGGGACCAGATCGCAGTGACTACTAAGATACCTGGGAAAATCCAGAAAATTTTGGTGGAAGAAGGACAGATGGTCAATAAAGGAGATACTTTGGTAATTCTGGAGATTCCAGAAGTAGATGCTAAATCTATTCAGGCACAAGGCGCATTAGAGGCTGCCCAGGCGCAGTATGATATGGCTGTCAAAGGGGCTACCGATGGACAATTAACCCAGCTTAAGGCGAAGGTTGACGGACTGAAGGAACAGTATGATTTTGCAAAAAAATCATTGGACCGCATGCAGAATCTGCTGCGGGATTCATTGGTCGCCCAACAAAAATATGATGAGGTGTATGCAAAATACCAAGGTGCAAAAAATCAATATTTAGCGGCCCAGGCAGAATTGGCCGATGTGAAACATGGAGCACGTATTGAGCAGCAGAAGATGGCATTGGGACAGAAGGAGAGAGCTATAGGAGCTGTTTCTGAGGTCAACGTGGCAGCAAAAGAAAGATATATCATCGCACCGCAGGACATGTCGATCGAAAACATCAATTTAAAAGTCGGGGAATTGGCTCTGGCTGGTTACAGTCTAGTTTCTGGGTACATAGTAGATGGTACTTACTTCAGGTTGACTGTCCCAGAAAGCCGTGTTAAAGACTTTCAAAAAAATGCGATCAAAACGCTTGCTATCCCTTATCTCGACTATAAGACGCTAACGGCAAAAGTAGAGACAATCAAATCTTTGAGTAACTATGCCAGCATCAGTACTGCATATCCTGATTTTGAGCAACAGGAAACCCTTTTTGAAGTTCGGTTGAAACCGACAAATAATACAGACAATAAAGAACTGCTAACAAAGGCTACTTTTATCGTTAAAGACGAAAAATAATTATGAGGAACTTTTGGCATTTAATCAAAAGAGAGTTTGGCTTATTTTATCAAAATAAGGTTTTGCTCATTCTCTTTTTAGGCGCTCCGATCATGTATGGTGTTTTGGTAGGAGGGGTGTACAAGAAAGGTAAAGTAACGCATCTCCCTATCGTGGTTGTCGACGAAGATCGTAGCCCTTTGTCAAAACAGTTGATCGATATGTTCAACGAAAATGAGGTTATTTATGTTGCTGAATTAATGAATGATCCATTTGGTGCTAAGGAAGCAGCGATGAAAAAGGAGGCTACCGTGGTGGTGCATATCCCACGTAATTTTTCGTCCGATGTGAACTACAACCGCAGTACCGAATTGACGTTGTTTGTAAATGCTTCGAATACCCTGACCTCTAATTATGCGATGATGGCGGTCAATGTCTGTGCAGCGACCATGAAAGCCGGTATACAGATAAAATCCCAGGAAAAGAAAGGTGTACCTAGTTATGTGGCGACACAGCAGTATGAACCGTTTAAAACGACTATGGTAAAGCAGAATATACGTAGTGGTAATTACCTGTATTTTATGTTGCCCGGGGTTTTGCTGACGGTATTGCAACAGGTGATGATGTTGGGGCTGGCGCTGAGCTTTGCCTCGGAGTTTGAAAATAATACTTTTAGAGAACTGGTCGCCAAAAGTTCCAATGTTTTTGTCCTTATTCTTGTAAAGATTATGCCTTACATACTCATGTCATTCTTTATCTATGGACTGTATTATGGCTATTCCGCCTATTATAAAATGCCCTTGCATGTAGAGGGATTAGCTTTTTTCGGTGCTTCTTTTTTATTTTTACTCGCAGTTGCTTTTTTAGGTATTCTCGTCAGTATAGCTATTCCGAATCAGCTGAAGGCGACCGAAATCTTAATGGTCATCGCAACGCCCTCTTTCATACTTAGTGGGTTTACCTGGCCCCTGAGTCAAATGCCAGACTGGATTGTATGGATTGCTAAACTTATTCCGCTGACGCACTACCTACATATTTTCAGGACCTTGGTTATAGAGCAGGGGACTGTCGATCTGATAAAATCTTCTGTATGGGGACTGGGAATTATTGCGATGGTATCTTTTTTGGGATCGGTCATTCTTTTACAGTTAAAGGTTAATAAGGTTAATAAGGTTAAGGAGGTTGATAAAGGTTAAGGAGGTTGATTATTATTTCCTTATTTTGACGAATGATCGAAAATATAGGCTTTAGAAAAGCTGTCGTAGCAGATGTGGATAATATATGGCCCATCTTTGATGAAGCTATCCGTAAACGTAAGGATGAAGGTTCGGATCAATGGCAAGATGGGTATCCCAATAGAGACGTTATCTTAGCAGATATTGAAAAGGGGTATGGTTTTGTTGCTGAACGAACGGAAACGGAACTGCTGGCTTATATCGCTATTATTGGAGATATAGAGCCTGCCTATGAGAAATTAGAAGGGGAGTGGCTCACGATACGTCCTTATACAGTAATACATAGATTGGCAGTTTCACAGAGTAACCCTATAAAAGGCTTGGGGACTTGGATGATGCGGGAAGCCGAGAAAGTTAGCTTATCTTGGGGTCGATCAAGCATAAAGGTGGATACAAACTATGATAACGTGGGGATGCTACGAGTATTTGATAAACTCGGATACGTGTATTGTGGAGAAGTCTGTTTTAGAGGCGGAGCACGTCGCAGGGCATTCGAAAAATTACTGGACGTTAACTGATTGAACATGCGCTAAAAGCCACTGTCCTATATCGGAGAAAACCTGTTCTTTGTTATCTTCCTGTAGTATTTCGTGGCGCTTTTCGGCGTATATTTGTGTAGAGATATCTTTAAAACCGGCCGCTTTAAGTTGTCGTTCGGTATGGTTTATTCCTTTACTAAAGTCGCCGATAGGATCATTTTCACCGCTGACCAGAAGTATCGGGAGATTGGTTGGGATATTTGTATACCAACCTTTTTTTGTTGCTTGTAACAGTATGGTTAATAAGGTGTAAAAGGCGTTGTTGGTAAATGGGATGCCGCAGCGACTATCTTGTTTAAATAGTCGTCTGTTGGATTTGCTGAGGCTCAGCCAGCTAGTATCGTCAAAATCGGCTTCGTTCTGGAACTTACTGTTGTTTATTTTGCTAAAGATTCCATTGATCAGCTTACTCCGTTTCTTTGGATTGAGTTTATTTAGCAGTGACAGTAAGCTCTTAAAGATTTCGGCCCCGGGTGTCTTAGCGCCGGTACCTATCCATACACTGCCATCAAATTCAGACCCGACCCGCTGTAGTACATTGCGCGTGATAAACGATCCCATAGAATGTCCGATAATAAAATGAGGTAGCTCTGGATGCATGTTCTTCAGATGGCGGTGTACCCCTATAGCATCTGAAATTAACCGATCTTGTGGTTGCTCTTTTTGAAAATACCCCTGTGCATTGGCATGGACTGCAGTGTTGCCGTGCCCGACGTGGTCGTAGAGGAGTACAGCAAAACCGAGGTTGCCGAGGTATTCTGCAAACTCCAGATAACGGCCGCTATGTTCTTGCATGCCATGTAGTATTAATATGGAGGCAACGATGGCTTTTTCCAACGGTTCTATATAAATGCTGTATAATCCATTTGGAGTTACGCTGTTGTCGCTGTTTGAAATATCGATATATTTTGTAGTCCTCTTTAACATGAAATGAACGTTGTTGAATTTTATTCAATATACTATTTTTATAGGCTATTTCGTCACTTTTTATATACTTTAACTTTAGAGGCATTTAAGTAAGGAAGCCCTCCGGTTTCGTTGGGAGGGCTTCGGAACACTTATTCCTGATTTAATAATTTTCTTATTCTTTCTTTAAAGACGATGTATTCTTCTTGCTGTTTGTTTAAGAAGCTGTTGTCTGCTAGTTTTCCGATTACAGTCTCCATTTCCTCCGTGGAATTGTAAGTCAGCATGCGGAACGGATTGTCATAGTCCTTTGCCCTTGATTTTTCTATTTCCTGGCAGATCCATTCCTTTGTTTTAAGACTCTGTTCAAGACAGTCCTGTATAAAATCGGTGGTCCATTCGCTGATTGGAAGGTTCGTTATTTCCGCCAAAGAGGCTATTGCATGAATAGTTTTGTCGCTTTGATACGTGCTACTCCATAGGTGATAGTGTTCATGGATGGTGCTCCAAGAATCTACTTTTCCGCTTTTTATATCCTCGACGAGAGTCTGTACCTGTTGATTTTTAGCTAATTGTCCACCAATGTTTTCAAATTTAGCACGCTGTATATCAGTTGGATTCTGCTTGTTGTTCGATAACTTAAAGGTTCTATTTTCGATTGCATCGGCTAGGTGTGTGCTGCCATAATAATGGATCATACGTTTAAAGATTCTGTAACAGGCTCTGACTTTTATCAATACGACTTTTCGGGTAGAATATTCGGTATTGGTCAGGTTTATCTCTCTTTTATCAAGATCAAAATCCTGATCCTCCAGAAGCTTAAATCCTAATATTCTGGGATCCATTTGAGGATTCAAATCTGACCAGGTCTTCCCCACTGCAACTTTGATTTCATCCAATGCGTCAAACATCTCATTGATTGTATCTGGAGCCAATACATCGTATTCGATGTGTTGATTTTTTAATGTTCTCTTGTCTCGGGATGTAAATTTGAACGTATTGCGCATTAAGGCATACATGTTGTATAAAAACCAATATCCAGGAACTATCAATAAACGGTTTTTCTCGATGTCGTTGCTGACTAGAGAAAAGGGAATGCGGATATCTAATTCATGCAAAAAGTCTCCTTTTACTAAAAGTGTATATGACGCAAATCTAGAGTTATGTTTGATACTCACGCATAGACCGGGCCAAAACCCCCGTCCGGCAATTATCTCTCCGTCTGCAGCGCGAGAATTGTGATTAGACCCAATGGTAGCACCTGCTGCCATATTACTCTGCCCCTTGATCAGCGCTGCACAAAGGAATGAATTGTTATGATGCTGTTCGTGAGCGGGAAATAAGAGCGAGTTCAGGACTTCACAACATGAGATGGTTGAGTTGTCACCCAGAAAAGAGTTAATCAAGCGTGCTCCATACTTTAGCTGTGAATGGGAAGAGAGAATAAAACGAACTGCTTTTACACCATAAAATATTCTACATCCGTAGCCTATTATGCCGTTTACGATTTCACAGCCTTCGCCAATTTGGGTAAACGCTTCTTCACTGGAATTTATTGTGACATTTTTGAGCTTATTTACTCCTTTGATATAGCTAAAGGGGCCTATTTTAACATCTTTTATGGTATTCGAGTTTTTCAGAACAACATGATCTGCGATGGTGCTGTAGTAACCTCTTTTTTTGGAAAAGCTATTGTCTGTTATCTCAACTAATCTATTCTGAAAGGTGCTATCATTGCGATAGCGTGACCACAAATAGACATCGGCAGCCTGCATTCCATCAAAAGGAATTACGGATCGACCTCCATTTTCGTTACAGAGCTCCATCCATATTCGCTTTTCCGGGTGCTCGTCGTCTTTGAGAATCCCATTTCCAAATTTGGCACTGTTACTACTTTCCATTTCATTGATGTTGGAAAGTATAACACTATCTCCGATAATAAAATGGGACATGTAACGGACATGATGTATAGCGGAGTATGCACCAATGTCTGAGCTTACAATAGTCGAGTTGTATATACCGCAAGGGAGACGAAGGTCTCTATAGGAAAGATATGCCTGGCGCATTGGCCCGATACGGACTAATCCATAGAATTTTGAGCTTTGAATCTGTTCTGGAAAAAATGGATCGCTAACGAGCACCTCCGACCAATTGGAACTGTAGTTAAGTTGATCCGTAAGTTTTTTTACCTCTAGGCTTGTCAATGGACGGAAGACCTTTTCTGTACCCAACTGTTCATTCCTAATATAGTATTCATCGGCCTGAGCCGGAATATGCTTCGGAGAAATAAAGCCATATCCAAGATTGGCTAAAGGTTCTTGTGTGATGAAGGTCATACTACTCTACTGTTACGGATTTGGCTAAGTTTCGAGGTTTGTCCACGTCACAGCCTCTCGCAATACCTATATAATACGCTAATAATTGTAATGGAATTGTAGAGAGTATTGGAGCGACAATTTCGTGCGCTTCGGGAATCTCGATAACATCGTCAGATAGGGAGGAGGCGAGCTTGTCATCACGGGATACTAAAGATATAAGCTGCCCTGAACGTGCCTTGATCTCTTGCATATTGCTGATGATTTTTTCATGGATTTTATCTTTTGTAGCGATGAATAATACCGGAAGATTCTTATCAACTAGTGCTATAGGTCCATGTTTCATCTCTGCGGCAGGATAGCCTTCGGCATGGATGTAGGATATCTCCTTGAGCTTTAAGGCTCCCTCGAGTGCTATGGGGAAATTGTAGCCACGGCCTAGGTACAGAAAATCTCTGGCATTGGCGTATTTATATGCTATGGCTTTAATTGTTTCGATCTGCGTATCCAGTATTTCTTGAGTTTTTTGGGGGATGAGTTGAAGTTCGCGTACCAATAATTCTGCTTGTTCAGGAGCTATTTTTTGTTTGTATTGGGCAAGTTTAATAGCGAACAGCAATAATGCCACGAGTTGTGTGGTGAAGGCTTTCGTGCTGGCCACCCCAATTTCTGGGCCTGCGTGGGTGTATATTCCTGAATCGGAGAGCCGGGCAATAGAAGAACCAACAACATTTACAATTCCAAATATAGTTGCGCCCTGTTGTTTGGCATTTTCCAAAGCGACTAACGTATCTGCTGTCTCACCACTTTGGGAAATAGCAATAATAACGTCTTCTTTATCAATTATAGGGTTTCTGTATCTAAATTCTGATGCATACTCGACCTCGACAGGAATCCGACATAATTCCTCAATCCAATATTCAGCAAGTAAAGCCGCATGCCAGCTGGTACCACATGCTACAATAATGATTCGATGAGCTGATAGAAGTTGGTCCTTAACCCTCTCAAGACCACTTAACGTTATTTGATGGGTATCCGCATCAACCCTTCCTCTAAGACAATCTTTAATAGCTTTAGGCTGCTCCACTATTTCTTTCAGCATAAAGTGTGGATATCCCGCCTTTTCTATACTAGCGAGCTCCATGTCGAGTTGCTGAATAAATGGGGTTACCTGTTCGTTGCCTAGATTTTTGAGTATAAGCTCGTCAGGTCTTATAATAGCGAGTTCATAATCGTTGATGTACACCACTTCTTTGGTATGCCCAAGCATTGGAGAAGCATCTGAGCCTAAGAAATGTTCGCCCTGGCCGATACCTATGACCAATGGGCTACCTTTGCGTGCTGCTATTATGGTGTCTGGCGTGTCCTGATCCAGGACGAGTATAACGTAGGCTCCTGTAATGCGTTTGAGCGCAATTCGGATTGCTTCTTCTAGGGGACAGTCGTTGTTGATCTTTATATCTTCAATAAAATTGAGAAGGACTTCGGAATCGGTTTCACTTTTGAAAACATATCCTTTTTTGAGTAACTCTTCTTTAATCGAAGCATAGTTTTCGATGATTCCATTGTGTACGAGGGCTAGCTTGCCACTTTGGGACGAATGGGGATGTGCGTTATAGTCTGAAGGTACGCCGTGTGTCGCCCATCTGGTATGTCCAATCCCTGTTGTAGACGAAAGGTCTGTCGATTTGATCAGTTCCTCTAAAGCTGCGACTTTTCCAGCGGTTTTGGAAATCAGTAACGCTTGTTGCGAATGAAGTGCAATACCTGCACTGTCGTATCCGCGGTATTCAAGTTTGTGCAATCCTTCTATCAAGTAAGGATATGCTTCACGATGGCCTACATAGCCAACAATTCCACACATAGTATCAAGTTTAATCTGTTAATAGGAAGTCAAAATTATGAATTTTCGATAAAACAATCGATTGCGTAACGTTTTTTAACAAAAAAATATTTTTTACATAAGATAGGTGGTAAAATGGAAATTTTTGGGAGTAGATGCTGTTAATATGCTATTGTTAGGAACTTTGCCTGTCCGGTATCTGAAAAATGGGAAGCGTAAAATAGGTGTTACATCTATTTTGATGTCTCAAGGAATAGTCTATTTTTCCTCAATTGAAGGTCTTTTAGGATGAGGAGAGCTACAAAATTTTATATTCGAACGCAATTATATTGCGTATAGTGGTAAATTTATGTAGGTTTGCCTTGATGAATAATCTTGGTGTCATAAAAAATAGTCCGTTCGCATTCTTTTTGCGGATCGTGGGGATTTTTATGGTTTTTATTTTGACCTCTTGTCCGATAAAAGCATCTATCAAGCAAAATTCTACGCAACAGACTTCTTCCGGATTAAGTATAAAGCAATCTAAACTTATGAATTCGTCTGAAGTTCGGTGTGTGTTAGACGGAAAAGAGCGTGTAGCAAAGGTTATCAATTCGGAGAGGGAGCTCTCGCCAGCTGTATTCCTCATAGCTTTCTTCTGTCTCCTATTTTTAAGCGTTTCTAAGAATAACGCTAAAATTCGCTTACCACAAGTTCCTCGTTCGGGGACCAATAATCTTTTCATATTCATTAATCGACTCAATTTATAGCATTCAGACACATTGACCGCCTAAGGGCTTTTTTATAATTGTGTTTATGTACTATAAAATTTAATTCATGATCAACAAGTTATGGACTTGTTTGCTCGTTATGGTAGCTGCACTTATCTCTAGTGATGTATATGGGCAGGTGCTTCAGAACTATTGGCAACAAGCTAAAGTAAACTATAAGGGATTTTCTATTAAAGACCGGGAAATCGGCATTGCCCGGTTGGACAGTGCCGCGGCGTTGGAAAGGTATAAGCCTCAGGTTTGGCTTCAATATCAACAAGGACTTAGCTCTTTAAATAATGTGTCGGGCGCATTCTACCCCATGCCCGGTATTTTCAATATCTCAGGTTCCAATGCCCTGGGCAGTAGCGCAAACACCTTCAATCAGTATGCTACGAGTAGCCTTAATTGGGATCTAGTCAATTTCGGGCGTAAAAATATGGATAGAAATCTAGGAGCTGCTGCGGTAAAGCGCTCGATTTGGGAATCTAATCAGTATGAGCTCTTGATACAGCAGGAGCTTTCCCAACGGTACATCAATTTTTTATACTATCAAACGCTTTTTAATTGGTATCAAGTACACCTGAAGAGATACCGGGATATCTTAGAGTTGACACGGGATTTAGCGGTAAGTGGTATTATCCCTAGTGCAGATACACTTCTCGTCTCCTCTTCGTTAAATAATGTTTTGTCTGAGCTGTCACAGGTATCGGGCCAGCTTAAAGGCAGCGTGTATGCTTTGTCAGAGTTTGTGGGTGATGCTATAGATACTGCTGCAGGCCGAGCGGATCGCTTCTTTACACTATTGGAAGGTAACACTCCTGGATTAATCCTTCAGCCTGTTTTAGAAATAAAGAAAGTAGAATCTGAAAAGCTGGATTATTTGGTGGAGAAATCAAAGCGACAGACTCTACCACGTGTGCTGGGGATAGGAGCGGTCTCCAGTCGTAGCTCGGGCGTGTCCCCAGAAGGTTTCGCGTCCAATAATTACGGTGACCTGTTTAGGAATTATGCACACAATTACTTTGTTGGAGTAGGTGTCAGTTGGAATCTGCAACAGTTGTTTACCGCAAAATCGGACCAAAAGATTTTTGAGGCGAAACGCCAAAAAGTCAACGAAGAGTATCAGGTATTGGATAGAGAAATTGAAAAGCGTGTATTGGATCTGGACACACAGGAAAAGCGGACTGCTGACGGTTTGATAGACTCCGACAGAAGCAAAAAAGAGGCTTCAGAAGCCTATGATATGTACAGGGTACGGTATGAAGGTGGATTAATCAATTTGGCGGAACTTTTGCAGGTACAGGCCATTTTGCTTCAAAATGAAAAGCAGAATCTTCTACAGTATTACAACTATTGGAATATTGTAATAAAGCGATCTTTCCTGGAAGCAGACTTTAATCCGGTCATCCAACATTTTTAATCAATGATAAGGATATGAAATATCCATGTAGCACAGGCTACACAAACACAAATGCGTATAGTTTGGATCCGCCGGCTGGCGGATGGCCGTTGAAAATCAAACCGATCCGCCAACTGGCGGATCACGAAGTAACTATTTACATATGAATATTATTAGAACAGCGCTGAGGAAGCCTATTGCATTCATTATGGTGATCATAGCGATTGCATATTTTTCCTGGCCCGTGATCCAAAAGATAAAAATTGACATCTTTCCCGAGATAGAGTCGCCTGCTATGTACATAGCAATGCCTTACGGCGGATTATCTCCGGCTTATATGGATGGTTTTATGGCCAATGAGTTTCAAAAGGTTTTACTTTTTGTCAATGGCGTTAAAGAAATGGATTTTAAAAGTATCCAAGGGCTTTCGTTGATGAAGTTGACATTTTATCCAGGAACGGACATGTCTCAAGCCTCTGCCGAGTTGAGTATGCAGGTGTCCCGTGCCATGGGGTTTTTACCTCCTGGAGCCGTGCCGCCTATGGTAGTTCGTTTTGATGGTAGCTCACTTCCTGTGGGGCAATTGGTATTTGATAGTGAGAAGCATTCGGTAACCGAGTTGCAAACCATGGCAATCACGAAGGTGCGGCCTATGTTTGTGAATATACCTGGAATTACTGCGCCAGCCCCTTTTGGGGGTAATATGCGTAGTCTGGTCGTGAATATTGATCCACAAAAGATGAAAGCCTCTGGCCTTAGTCCAGAGGAGATTACCTTGGCCATAACCAAAAACTCGGTGCCATCGCCGGCTGGAAATGTACGATTGGGTGATAAAAACCTGATGGCTCCCATCAATTCTATCGCTGATGGGGTCGAAGAGTTCTTGCAAACGCCGATTAAGGCCGTAGCTGGCGGTACACTATTGGTCGGAGATGTCGCGACAGTCGTGGACGCAGCAGATCAAACAGTGGGGTATGCATTGATAAATGGAAAGCGCTCGGTGTACCTTCCCATCATAAAAAAGCCTGATGCCTCCACATTAACGGCGGTCGATAACCTGAAAAAATCGCTGCCTATGTTGGAAAACCTCTTGCCGGAGGGTGTTAAGATTAGTTATGCTTTTGATCAATCGGTTTATATATCGAGATCACTATCTAACCTGATTTTTGAAGGAGCGTTGGGAGCTCTTCTGACGGGACTTATGGTTTTCCTTTTTTTGGGTGATGTACGTGGTGCGTTAATCGTTGTCTTAACTATCCCTATTGCTATTATTACAGCGGTGATAACGCTATATTTCTTTGGACAGAGTGTGAATATCATGACGTTGAGCGGTTTGGCCCTATCAATAGGTATTTTGGTGGATGAGGCTACGGTGACGATAGAAAATATTCACCAACATATGGAATTGGGTAAATCGAAGCCTAGGGCCATTTTGGATGCGCTTTTGGAAATATCTGCTCCTAAGCTGTTAATCTTACTTAGTATCTTGGCTGTACTTACCCCTGCATTTATGATGAGTGGTATCCCTAGGGATATGTTCATGCCTTTATCGTTGGCCGTTGCTTTCGCGATGATAGCATCCTTTATCGCTTCCCAGACTTTCGTGCCTATCATGGCTAATTGGATCATGAAATCCAAAACACATGGACAATTTGTCCGTAAGAAGCGTTCTTTTATGGAACGTATCAATGTTAAGTATGCTTTTTTAGTTCGTTCGCTCGTCCGTAGGTCTATGTTGCCTACTATGGGCTACCTGATCTTGAGTATTGGCGCTATTTTTCTAATGTTTTCGTTATTGGGCACTGATATTCTTCCAAGATCGGAAGGAGGGGACTTTCAGCTACGGATAAGGCTACCTGAAGGAACGCGACTGGAGACGAGTGAAGAAACAGTTCGTAAGATTGGAGAGTCCATTACAGAAATGCTACCTGTAAATAGCGTCAAGATGAGCTCTGCATTTGTAGGCATGCATCCTTCTGCAAACCCAATAAACCCCATTTTTTTGTTCAACAGTACAACAGGAGAGGGGGTTCTGCAGTTGTCGCTGAATAAGAAACTGATCGGCCTAAAGAATGACGAACTTAAGGAGCAGATACGTGAACGGATCCGTGAAAAATTTCCTTCGGTGGTTCTAAATTTTGAACCGATGGAGTTGATGGATAAAATTATTGGGCAGGGAGCTATGACACCGGTAGAAGTTAAAGTGAGCGCGCCGCAACTTCAGGCCGCGGAATCTTACGCTAAAAAGTTGGTTTCTAAGTTGTCTGCTTATGGGTTCTTGAGAGACGTGCAGATTGCAGAACCACTGCACTACCCAGTGATTGACATCAAACTGGATAGAACCCGTCTGGCTCAGTTTGGACTAACGGTACAACAGGTGTCTAGAAATATTTCAGCGACAACATCGTCAACGCGATTTACAGATAAAAATCTATGGGTGGATCCAAAGTCTGGTTTGGTATTCCAGGTTCAGGTTCAAGTGCCCGAGAATTTAATCCAGGCCGTAGAAGATCTGCGCGCTATGCCTTTACAAAAAGGCCAAGGTTATCCGATACTTGAAGATGTAGCGACTATTACATATAGTACGGTGGCTGGTCAGGTGAATCGGCGGGGCCCCAATCGTTATGTCACGATATTGGCAGATCTCCATAAAACGGATTTAGGTACAGCAAACACGGCTGTCGATCAGGCTATTTTAGAAATTGGAGATTTACCCAAAGGAATGCGTATATGGAAAGAAGGTACCTTGCCCTTGCTGGAAGAGACCCTGTCTGGATTATTAATAGGGTTGTCTATTGCTATCGTTGTTATTTTCTTTATGATGAGCGCTTATTATCAATCTATCCGTATTAGCTTGGTCATTCTTTCCGTGATACCTGCTGTAATTGCGGGCAGTTCGTTTTTTATCTGGTTTTTTGGCAGTACATTGAACCTGCAGTCTTACATGGGAATCATCATGTCTATCGGGGTGTCTGTCTCGAATGCTGTGTTGTTAGTCAATCAGGCAGAACAGAACCGCAAAACCTATTTTATATCGGCCCAGTTTGCGGCTATTGTTGCTGCAAAATCCCGTTTACGCCCTATTCTGATGACTGCAGCAGCAATGATCGCAGGGATGATTCCTATGGCCTTGGGTATGGGAGATGGTGGGGAACAGATTGCTCCATTAGGACAGGCCGTAATCGGAGGGTTGGTCACTTCTACTTTTGTCATCTTATTGATGATACCACTCTTATTTTCATTGATGATGAAGAAAGCTACTTATCTAGCGCCTTCACTGGATCCCGATGATGTAAATAGTAAGTTTTATAATAATTAAAGAAATGGTAAAATATAGTTTTTTATTAGTTTTCGTCGTATTCCTTGGTTGTAAACCGAAGGAGGATGATAAGCAGGGTAAGGATAAGACAAAGAGGGATTTACTGGAGTTGGAGGTTTCGCGCCCCCAGTCCTTGCAGCCTGAATACAGTCTTAAACTGACAGGCGAACTTCAACCGCAAGAGTCTGTTGCTTTGTTTTCTAAAGTAAAGGGTTTTGTTAGACAGATTCATGTTGATGTGGGTGATTATGTCCATAAAGGACAGTTGCTTGCACGGATGGAGGCTCCGGAGATGGATATCCAGAGTACCGCCGATAGGGCAAAACAGAATCAGCTGATGGCAAATTATGAAGTGAGTAAGCTCCGCTATAAGAGACTGGACGATGTAGATAGACGTAAAAAAGGCGCTATTTCGGCTCTTGAGCTGGAGAAGGCATATGGCGACATGCTAAGGGATAGTGCTGCTGTTGTTGAAGCTGGTGGGACTTATCAAAAGTCCAAGCAAATGGAAGATTATCTCCTGATCCGGGCACCATTTTCTGGAATTATTACCCAGCGTAATTTTTCGAAAGGGGCTCTTTTAGGCGACAACGGAATACCCATGTTTAATTTGGTGAGTAATGATAAGCTTAAGTTGAAAGTCGTAGTGCCGGAAGTGCATGGGAAATCTGTTTCGGATAGCACTACAGCCGAGTTTCAGGTGTTGAGCGTCCCTAATCGGATATTCTCGACAAAACTTAAAAGAAATACAAAATTCATTGATCCTACGACACGGTCACTTAGCTTAGAGTTTGAGGTGCCTAATGCGGATAAAGGGTTAATCGGGGGGGACTTTGCCGATGTGAAATTATCTTTGCAAAGAAAACATAAAACAATGTTTGTCCCCAAAGGTGCAGTGGTCAACGCCCAGTCTGGTATATTTGTGGTAAGAATAGGGGAAGATGGCAAGGCAGAACGTGTATCCGTGCGAACTGGTATTTCCTACAATGATCTGATTGAGGTATTTGGTCGTATTGGATTGGAAGATCGTATTGTAAACCGCGCATCGGAGGAATTAACAACTGGAAAGATGGTTAAAACTTTAATGAATTAATACGTTAGATATTATGCTAAATAGGAAACAACAATTAATACTACTAATCTCGATTGGATTATTTACGGTCGGTTGTACCAATACCGCCAAAGAAAGGGGAGATAAAGAAGAAGATAACTTGGAAACCTCGGTCGAACTGGCTACAGAACCCATCGAGGAGGTGGTGAAAGCTAGTTTTATCGATATTAACAATGGCGTTACAACGTTGGATTCACTCCGTGGAAAAGTAGTGGTGATGAATTTTTGGGCTACATGGTGCCCGCCCTGCATTCGGGAGATGCCTTCTTTGAATGCACTATTTCTGGATCTGAAATCGAATACCAAGATTGTGTTTATGGCAATAGATGTCGATGTGGATATTAAAGGAGCAGCTAAATTTATGGCTAAAAACAAGTTTGATCTACCTCTATATACACTGCATACGCCGTTGCCTGCTGCGCTTGAAACAAATTCTATCCCAATGACGGTAATCTTAGATAAAAAGGGAAAGATTGCTGCCCAACATACGGGGATGGTAGATTTTGGTAATCAAAATATAAAAGCCAGTTTGATAAAGCTGGCTGAAGAATAGTTCTGTCGTGTAAATGGTCAGGGCATTTTTTTCCTGACCATTTTTTACAATTAGAGGGTACGAAGTAAGATTTGCCAGGCTTTTTCTAGGGAGCCCTGATCTAACAATTGTGCTGCATGTAAATGTACCGTCTCGATATCGGCATGCTCCGTATTTATTGCTAAGACATCATCAATAAGAGGTATTGTTTCTACGTTGGCTAACAATCCCAGATGATTTCCAGTTAGAACTTTTGATAATCGGATAGTTTCAGGAAGGTTGTCTACTCCGATTCCCAGGTTACGTAGCGGTTTGGGAACAAGGAAAAGATTGTCCTGTGTAACCCTACAATACCAATCACCTCCCAATCGGGCGACTAAATCTAATTCATGTTGTTGTATGTTGTTTTTTTCGTCAAGAAGGTGTTCTTGCACGTGCATGGCAAGTACCTCTGCTAAAACAAGATTGCCCGCTCCGGGGAGTTTACTAAGAGGGATAATCTGTTGCACTCGGCACTCGAGTTGAACAGGTGATTCGGCCACACGGGGAGGGGTTATATAGAGGGATGGTATTGGGGTTAATCCCGCTTTCTCAAATTCGTTGGTTCCTTCGGCGTATTCTGTACTTGCTAAAGATTGCTGCTGTACAAGGTCGTAATTCACTATGTTAATAACGACCTCTTCAATCTCCAGCATGTTTTCCAATGTGTGTTTTGTGGATCCATCACGCATCCGTCTTAATGGAGAAAATACACAGATAGGGGGCTGGTGGGACATCAGGTTGAAGTAGCTGAAAGGACTTAAATTGACCTGTCCTTTTTTATTGATTGTACTGGCAAAGCATATCGGTCTAGGTGCGATCGCATACTTAATCAGGTTGTCAAATATAGCTTGATCCTTTTTGGGATCAAAACTTATCGTGTTACTCATATTGGCTATATTAATGTAGTGCTTATTTTATGGTTACGCTGTTGTCAAAATAATTCTGTTGTCAAGTATGCCTAATCCCGTTACTTCTAAAGAAACGGTATCACCTTCCATGAGCCATTGATCCTGATGATCGGGATTTTCGAGGCGTCCGGTGCCATTCAGTTCGAGAAAGCAACCCGTGCCTACCGTGCCAGATCCTATCACATCTCCAGGGAAAAGCTCTACACCATAGGATGCGCGTTCAATTATCTCTGCAAAAGTCCAATCCATATCGGCCAGGTTGCCTAAGGAGACTTGGTGTCCATTGACTTTACAGGTCATTTTTAAGTTGTAACAATCACCGGTGTGACCTTTGGCGGGGGCTGTTTTGTAAGGCTGAAGTTCCTCTTTAGTCACTAACCAGGGACCGATGGCGGTTGCGAAATCCTTGCCCTTAGCAGGTCCTAAATTCAACTTCATCTCTTCCATTTGGAGTTTACGGGCACTGATGTCATTCATAATCATGTAGCCGGCGATGTAATCGTCTGCATCAGCAGCCTTAATATTTTTTCCTCGCTTATTTATAACTATGGCAACTTCCAGCTCAAAGTCAAGCTGTTCCATATGTAAAGGCATACAGGGAATATCTCCGGGGCCAAAGATAGCACGGTGGTTGGTGAAATAGAAAACAGGAAACTGATCGAACTCTGGAATCATTGCTAATCCACGATTGCGCCGGGATGTGGCAACATGCTGTCTAAAAGCATAGGCATCTCTGCAGGATGATGGATTTGGGACTGGAGCCAGTAAGGCAACTTCGGACAGCGATAGCCCTTGAGGGTGGATGGCACCTTGTTTTATTTTTTCTTCCAGAGCACGTAGCGCAACCATGCCCTGATCGCCAGCTAAAAGAAAATCCTGCATGGAAGTTGGTAATGCCTCATCTAACGCTGAACAAGGGTATATCTTATCCGCTATCAATAGGGAAAGATGTTCTGTGTTGTTATAAAGGCAAGTTACAATTCTCATAAAAAGAGCGGTGTTAAAGTGGATTCGATTATAGATTTATACTGCAAATATACGTATGATTACAAAAATTAAAATATTTCGTTTAATAATATTGAATAAAATTTTTACCTTTACGTTATTATAAACCCAACGATGTGCAATTTTGGCTTACATAACGCTAAGTTATCCTTTGGATTAATCGCTTTTATTAAAGCGATGATAGCGGATATTGTATTTGCGCAATATTAACACATTTACTTCTTAGACTCGAACACATATTCGTCGAGTAGTTTCATCTTTAATTTTTTGACAGTTTAAAACTAGAGGATTATGGCATATTATCATAAACTCGGGCAAGTACCCGCAAAGCGGCATACCGTATTTAAAAAGGAGAATGGTGATTTATACGCTGAAGAATTGGTGTCAACGCACGGATTTTCAAGTGTTTACTCCTTGGTCTATCATTGCCACCCACCTACCTTGGTCAAGCAAATTCGCGAAGCCTATGATGTGTCTCCCAAGATAGCACGGGAGAAGCATCTCAAACACACGAGTTTAAAAGGGTTTTCTTTGGCTCCGGCTGATGATTATCTGGAGAGCCGTAAGCCGGTTTTGGTGAATCATGATCTCCACATTTCCTTAGCAGCGCCTCGACGATCGATGGAGGATTACTTTTATAAGAATAGTCAAGCTGACGAAATTATCTTTATCCATGAGGGGAAAGGTGTATTGAAGACGGGTTATGGGGAAATTAGCTTTTCCTATGGAGACTACTTAGTGATCCCTAGAGGTACTATTTATCAGATTCATTTTGAGTCAACAGGTAATAGACTGCTTATTGTAGAGTCTTTTTCTCCTGTACGTACCCCAAAAAGATATCGCAATGAATTTGGTCAGCTGATGGAGCATGCCCCATTTTATGAACGTGATATCCGTGTTCCTGAAAATCTGAAAACATTCGATGAGATGGGGGATTTTGAAGTTAAAATAAAGAAGGAAGGGTTGATTTATCCTTATGTGTACGGTAGTCATCCTTTTGATTTTATCGGGTGGGATGGTTATCATTATCCTTGGGCTTTTTCTATACATGATTTTATGCCGATCACAGGTATGCTGCATCAGCCACCACCGGTACATCAGACTTTTGAAACGGATACCTTCGTGTTGTGCAGTTTCTGCCCCCGTTTATACGACTACCATCCGTTAGCGGTTCCGGCTCCCTATAATCATAGTAATGTGGATTCTGATGAACTTTTATACTATGTGGATGGTGATTTTATGAGCCGTAAGTCGGTGGACAAAGGGCAACTCACGCTGCATCCGGGCGGAATACCGCACGGTCCGCATCCGGGAACGGTAGAAAAAAGTATAGGCCAGACACGGACAGATGAATTGGCGGTAATGATAGATCCATTTAGGCCGTTAATGCTCACAGAAGATGCTTTGGCACTGGAAGATCCAGATTATTATAAATCATGGATGAGTTAGTAACTAATTAATAAACATATCATATTATCATGACACAAACTTTTGCGGAGAAAATTGCGAAGGCGCAGGATTTTCTTCCTATTAATGGTACCGATTATATTGAATTTTATGTCGGTAATGCGAAGCAGGCTGCACACTATTATAAAACTGCTTTTGGTTTCCAATCTGAGGCCTATGCAGGTCCGGAAACGGGAGTTAAAGACAGAGCTTCTTATGTATTGAAGCAGAATAAAATAAGATTGGTACTAACTACAGCACTGCGTTCTGAACATCCTATTTCAGAACATGTGAAAAAGCATGGTGACGGCGTGAAGATACTGGCCCTTTGGGTGGATGATGCACGTAGATCTTTTGAAGAGACAACCAAGCGGGGCGCAAAAGTGTACCAAGAGCCTATCTGCGCTCAAGACGAGCATGGCGAGGTTTGGACGGCTGGAATTTACACCTATGGAGAGACGGTCCACATGTTTGTAGAACGTAAGAACTACAAAGGCGCATTTATGCCGGGCTACGAAGCTTGGGTAAGTGACTATAACCCGGAGGAGACAGGTCTTCTTTACATTGATCACTGCGTTGGAAACGTGGATTGGAACAAAATGAATGAGACTGTCGATTGGTATCAGAATGTGATGGGGTTTGTGAATATTTTATCATTTGACGATAAACAGATTAATACGGAGTATTCGGCTTTGATGAGTAAGGTGATGAGCAACGGCAACGGTTATGTGAAATTTCCAATCAACGAACCGGCAGAAGGCAAAAAGAAGTCACAGATTGAGGAATATCTTGATTTTTACGAAGGTGAAGGGGTGCAACATGCAGCTTTAGCAACCAATGATATCGTCTCTACAGTAAAAGCATTGAAAGCGCGTGGGGTAGAGTTTTTGGGGGCTCCTCCCGAAGCATATTATGATATGTTGCCGGAGCGGGTCGGTGCGATTGATGAAGAAGTAAAAATCATTCAGGATTTGGGAATCTTGGTAGACCGGGACGAAGAGGGGTACCTTCTTCAGATCTTTACGAAACCTGTTGAAGATCGTCCGACCTTATTTTTTGAAATTATCCAGCGTAAAGGTGCACAGAGTTTTGGTGCAGGTAACTTCAAAGCTTTGTTTGAGGCTATAGAGCGTGAGCAAGAAAGAAGGGGAAATTTGTAGAACAAAGATAGTTGATTTTAGAGATTATTGATTTATGAAAGAATTACTTAAGGAGTTTGAATATAAAAGGCCCGAGATTGTTTTTGAGTGGAAAGATAGAGAGACAGAAGCTGAGGGATGGGTCGTTATCAACTCCTTGCGCGGTGGTGCTGCTGGTGGAGGTACACGCATGCGTGCTGGCTTGGATCGCAATGAGGTAGAGTCTTTGGCGAAGACCATGGAAGTTAAATTTACGGTATCAGGACCAGCGATAGGTGGGGCCAAGTCGGGAATAAACTTTGATCCTAAGGATCCTAGAAAGAATGAGGTGTTAGCTCGATGGTTTAAAGTTGTTACTCCTTTGCTTAAAAACTATTACGGCACGGGCGGAGATCTCAATGTAGATGAGATTCATGATGTGATCCCTTTAACCGAAGAGTACGGACTGTGGCATCCACAAGAGGGAGTGTTGAATGGGCATTTCAACGTTCGGGAAAGCGATCGTATTCGTCAGATAGGCCAGTTACGGTATGGTGTCTCGAAAGTGTTGGAGGATACTTTTTATAGTCCTGACTTGAAGCGTAAGTACAAAGTTGCGGATATGATTACCGGTTTTGGTGTCGCCGAATCGATACGGCATTTTTATGACCTTTATGACACCGGGTGTAAAGGCAGAAGAGCCATCATACAGGGCTGGGGCAATGTTGCCGCGGCTGCTGCTTTTTATCTTTCAAAGATGGGCGTTCGCATCGTGGGAATTATCGATCGTGCCGGTGGATTGATCAATAAGGAGGGGTTTGGAGAGGAGGAAATCACGCAACTGTTGCTGAATCGTAATGGTAATGAGCTTGTTTCTCCGGACATGATTCCTTTTGATAAATTGCAGGAAGAAGTCTGGCGCGCAGGGGCCGAGATATTTGTTCCTGCAGCGGCTTCCCGTCTTGTCTCGAAGAGTCATGTGCAACAGTTGGTCGATAACGGCTTGGAGGTTATCGCAAGTGGCGCCAACGTCCCATTTGCTGACAAGGAGATCTTTTATGGTCCTGTAATGGAGTATGCAGATCAGCATGTGGCTGTTATTCCTGATTTTATTGCCAACTGTGGGATGGCAAGAGTGTTTGCTTACCTAATGCAGACTGGTATTGAAATAAATGATGATGCACTCTTTTCTGATGTGTCAAGAGTGATTCAGGATGCTCTGAAGAATATTCGTGATATTTCAAAAGAGCGAACACATATATCTTCAAAAGCGTATGAAATTGCTCTCCGCCAATTGATTTAAAATAAAAGGGGCTTTTCAGAATGCCCCTTTTATTATTTCTTGTCATACTTTTTCATAATGTCCTCTAAGACTGCGGTAGTAAGCTCATGGTCTGTAAGAGTAGGGAACCCTTCCCAGCGAACAATACCTTCTGGATCAATTAGAATACAATGTGGTATTCCTTTGACTTCAAGTTCTTTTTTAAGTCTGGCCTGTGTGTCTATTGCATTGTAGTAATCTATTTTTATATTCTTTGCATTTTGAACTTTGGTGGCTGTTTCATCGGATATTCCGATAATGATTAATTTATCACTGTATTTTTTTTGCCATTCATTAAGTTCTGGAATAACTCTTCGACAGGGACCACACCAAGTAGCCCAAAAGTCTATGAGTACAAATTTTCCTTTTGTGTCGGGAGTCTCTGAAAGCCATTGTTCAACTTCTAATGTAGGAGCTTTTTCGTTGATAATGGATTTTGCCCATAGTTTTTTGCCATTATTGCTTTCTTGCCCATAGCTCAGTGTAACTGTCAGGCAGAGTAATAGTGCTGTTGCGATTGTTGTTGTTAATTTTTTAGACATAGAATGGTTATCTTTTGCTGTTTTCTTTGTTAACAGGATTAAAGTAGGCAATTTACGATTGTTTTTTTCTTTCTGCAACTGTCTTAGCTATTTGTACAATGCAATAGATTTTCCTTGGACGGGATTAATTTACTTGGTCGTGGATTTTTAATTCCTGGGTATTTTTGGTACTTTTACTGCTGAATTTAAGGTGAAATAAGTGTAAATTAGTATGCCTGTCAAGATACCCGATAACCTGCCCGCTATAGAACTTTTAAAAAGCGAAAGTATATTTGTAATGAGTGATCTCCGTGCCAGTGAGCAGGATATTCGTCCGTTGCGGTTGCTTATTCTTAATCTTATGCCTCTTAAGATCTCCACGGAAACTGATTTTGTCCGATTATTGTCCAACAATCCCTTGCAGATAGAAGTTGATTTTTTACGCTTGGAGTCTCATACTTCTAAAAATACGTCTGCTGAACATCTAGAGATGTTTTACAAAGGTTTTTCTGATGTTTCTGATGATTTTTATGATGGAATGATTATTACGGGTGCTCCCGTGGAGATGCTTCCTTTTGAAGAGGTGACTTATTGGGAGGAGGTGACACGTATTTTTGATTGGGCTAAAACTCATGTTACTTCAACATTGTATATTTGTTGGGCTTCTCAAGCAGCGCTCTATCATTTTTATGGCGTTGAAAAGCAACCTTTAGATAAAAAGCTATTCGGTGTTTTTCAGCATACGGCTCTTGATAAAACAAACCCGCTGTTTAGAGGTTTTGATGATGAGTTTTTTATCCCGCATAGTAGACATACAACTATTTCGCAGTCGGATATGGAGAGAAGTAAGGATGTGGAGGTGTTGTCAATATCTGATGATGCAGGGGTAGCTATCGCAGCTTCTAGAGGAGGACGAGAATTCTATTTGACAGGACATTCCGAATATGCTCCGTATAACCTACACGAGGAGTATGTACGTGATCGTGATAAGGGATTAGCTATTGATATCCCATCAAATTATTATACAGATGATGATCCTACATTACCACCTAAGGTAAGATGGGTAAGTCATGCAAATCTGCTTTTTAACAACTGGTTGAATTATTATGTCTATCAAGAGACACCATTTGACTTGAAAAATGTACCACAGCTAGGCGATTTAAGAAATACGAACGGGTAAAATACAATGTGGGTAATATATGAGGGTAAGAAAAACGCCTGGAGCGGGGAGCAACAGGCGTTTCTAACTAACCAATTATTAACCTAAATTATGAAATTACAGGTATAACGTTATTTTGTAGTCTTTAGTATGTGAGAGATCAGTTTTCCTGTATTGTACTGGTTTTGTTACAATAACCAGGTTATACAGCAGAATTAGGTCATTTAATTTTCGGTTTTATGTAAGATAGATTACTTGTGCTACGTTATTTTGTGGTCAACAATTGGGGGTTAGGGATACTTCTCAATGTATCCTGATTTTACGTGATTTTATGATAAAATCTGTACTTTCGTGAATCACTAATTGAACTCAATAGACTAATGATGAGATGTAAGCACATGGATTACCCCTTTGGCTTGTGGATAAAGCAAAGTTTTGTCTTTGCGCTGACAGCAACTTTACTGATAGCTTTGGCCTCTTTTACGGGAGGTTTTATGAGTACGCGTAGTGTTATTCAAATTTTCATTACGTTTTTAGTTATCTTAATTGTTGCGTTAGATAATATCTGTATTCATATCTATTTTAAGGTAGAAGACCCCGTCAAGTCCCCCCTATATGTCAAGGTGATAAGTTTTGGTAGTGCAATTGGGATCATCTGGCTTTTTCATGGTGTAGAACTCTTTTTTGATATTGCTGATGATCGGTTGCGTGGTATTTTAGTTCAGAGTCCGTTACGTAGTTTTACATTTATTAGTGTGCAAGGTAGCTTGTTAAATGTTGTTGTTCTACTGTGGCTTTATTTCTTGATGTCTGAGCATGCAAAAGTACATCATAAGCTGGAACGTTCTCGTTTAGAGCGTTCTAGAGAAGAGGCTATAAACCTAATGATGCGGCAACAGATACAGCCTCATTTCTTATTTAATGCGTTGGCGACTTTAAAAACACTGATTGTAAAGGATCCCGGCATGGCGCAAAATTATCTGCTGCAACTTTCTGATTTCTTGCGAATTACTATTGCTTCTGTTAAAGATGGTGAGCTGGCAAGTATAGATCAGGAAATTAAGCTTTGTGAAGATTATTTGAATATGCAGAAAATCCGGTTTGGGGAAGCTTTGCATTATCAAGTCGATGTTTCAACTGATGTAAGAGCGAAGCAATTACCTATATTCTCTATCCAACCATTGGTAGATAATGTATTAAAACATAACTCATTTACCGTTCAGAACCCGGTTCGGATACGCGTTGACGAAAGAGATGGCTGGATTGTGGTCCGTAATAATAAAAATATTCAGTATCAAAAAGTGGAATCAAATGGTAGCGGACTTCGGAATCTTGTAGAAAGGTATAAATATTTGTTTGTACAAGGTGTCGAAATTGATGAATCGAATGATTTTTTTGAAGTGCGTATTAGGATTCTGTCATGAGGATAGTTATAGTAGAAGATGAGATTTTGGCAGCCGAAGACTTGACCCAGACGTTACTGCAAGTGTTGCCCCAATCAGAAATCGTAAAGCATGTTCAATCGGTTGAAGAAGGATTGGTATTCTTTGGAAGCGATCCTAAGATTGATTTGATTTTTTCGGATATACAACTGGGGGATGGTCTCAGTTTTCAGATCTTTCAAGAGATCAATATCACTGCGCCTATTGTTTTCTGTACGGCTTATGATAATTATTTGCTGGAAGCGTTTAAAACAAACGGAATTGATTATATCGTAAAACCTATATCAAATTCTGCAGTTGAACAAACAATACAAAAATACTTTGGATTACAAAGGCAACTAACCCAGGTGGTATCCACTATGCGTATCGGGACAGAAGGTGTGTACAGTGCCTTACTAGGGCAGATGCAAACTAATAATAATGCCTTAATCGTATATCATCATGACCGTATAATACCCTTGTCTTCAGGAGAGATAGCCTTATGTTACATCGAATATGAGAATGTATTTGTTAAGACTTTTGAGGCCAAAGAATATACGGTAAATAAAAGCTTAGATGATCTGGAAAAGCTATTGGGGAATGTTTTTTTTCGAGCCAATAGACAAAATCTGGTCAATCGAAAAGCACTACGACATGCCAGTTATACCTTAACTAGAAAGTTGTCCTTGGAGCTTTGTATGGCGCATGAAGCTAAAGTATATGTCAGTAGAGAAAAAGCGTCCACTTTTCTTCGGTGGTTGGAAGCAAAGGATATCATATAACATATGTAGTTACGGTTCGCCCTTTATTTTGTCCGTTTGAGCTTGAAACTGGTTAGATAGGTCAGATAAATTCATGATTTTTGATTTACTACTATTTAAAAGAAGTATGATAACGGTAATGGCTATGTATAACTTTGTAAGTATTTTCAAAACAAATATTCAAACGCTGACTGATAAACTTATTATTTTAGAGGGGTTAAGAACTTTAAAAATGCCGATAGTGGTAAGTTTAGATCTTGAAGATGAAGATCGTATATTGCGTGTCGAGTCTCCCGAGCATATCGTAAGTCAGGTTTTAAAAAAAGTGCATGAATATGATTTTAAATGTGAGGAACTAGATAGTTTCGTAAGTGGTGTCCCGTTAAGGGGTGCTGTACTATCTTAAGATCTATATGATCCCATGGATATTATAGATCCCGGACGAGTGGAAATGTGATCGGCCCACTTGTCCAGGAATATAGAAGTTAGTTATTCGAAATGATATAGAAACACAACATCGCCAACATATGCCGGTTTCGGATTGTCTTTGATGATTAATGTTGCTTCGATTGAAGCTTTAACGGTACCTCTCAGGTTAAGTATCGATTTAACTTTTGCTTGCAGTTGTACTTCGTTATCTACTAATACAGCCTGTCCAAATTTTAAATTTTCAATACCATAATTGATTTCCATCTTTAGATTTCTGACGTCTGCAATCTGTTTCCATAAGTAGGGGATTAAAGAAAGCGTAAGATACCCATGTGCTATAGTCGACTTGAAAGGGCTATCTGTTTTTGCCTTTTCTTGATCGATATGAATCCATTGATGATCTAAAGTGGCATCTGCAAATCTGTTGATCTGTTCCTGATCGATTTTGTGCCAATCGGAAGAGCCCAGTTGTTTCCCTTCATAGGACTTGTACTCTTCATAATTGTTAATTATTACCATTTTAAGAAAGTTGTGTTTAATACTTAAATGTAAATATTTTGGATGTAAGTTAGTAAAACTTTTCTTAGCTGACGTTAATTCTTTTTATTTAAAACAGATGGCTATTGAATGGTTTGATTTTGTTGTAATTGTGGAAATGCGAAAGGGTTTAGACTTCTCTAAACCCTTTCTGGCCTTTTGTATGCGTACCTTTTTTTTCTGTTTCTTTGTTTCTTTTTTCGCTTAGACCAATTGTCCAAACTTTGCAGATACAATCAAAAAGCGTTTATCTAAAAAAGCGCTAATAAAGTAGCTCTTCAAAATTGTTGCTCTTTTTGATATAATAACGACTATAGTTCAATAATATTGTGTGTCTTGTAAAAAAAAATCTGGAAGCCTACTAAATTCAAAAAAAACGCCTGTAGCGGGGAGCTACAGGCGTTATTAACTAACCAATTATTAACCTAAATTATGAATGCTCAAAGATAAGATGTAGATTTTAGATTAAGTGTTAAAAAATTGTTAATTTTTATTTGGTATTAGTGTTATTACGTGATATTTTATTTGGACATCATGTGTTTTTTAAAAATTATATAGTTTTTTTCTTTATTTTTTAACCTTTTACTCCGCTAAATATACTGGCTATGATAACACCTAGAACAATTAAAGTAATAACAACGTACATGATGTCTTTCTCGATAACAAACCCAAAAAGAGAGCCTATCACTCGTAGGATAGGGGTGCATATAAGAAGCAGTACACCGAATTGGATGATCTGAGGTATCCTGAACTGAAATGCACCAACGATAATTTCAGTTATCGTTGTATTTGAAGTAGATTCTCCTACAAATTCTTTATAATTTGGTATAGGTTCCTGTCCATGTATCATCAAATATAGTATACCACCTACGATCAGCGTAGCGGAGGCGAAGGTAACACCAATACGCAAGATCTGTCCTACTAAGATCGAGATATCCTTATCGTTCCAGTAATACTTTGAGAAGACTTGTTTCATAGTTAAAATTTATGTTGTAAGCCGTTAAAAATCATCTGGAATGCAACCAATGTAATTGCTATGGCAAATATCAAGCGTAATGTTCTTGGGTTCATCTTTTTCAACAGCTTTGACCCTGTGATAGCCCCACAGAGAACGCCTAGAATGACTGGAAAAGCAATTCCTGGCTCCATGTACCCGCGTTGTAAATAGACTACAGCTGATGCAGCAGCCGTGACACCTATCATAAAATTGCTTGTGGTTGTACTCACTTTAAAGGGGATTTTCATCATGCTGTCCATGGCTAATACTTTTAAAGAACCAGAACCTATGCCTAAAAGACCCGAAAGAATTCCTGCTATCCCCATCAACGAAAAGCCGCCGGCCACATTGGTCAGTTTATAGGGGATCTTTTGACTGTCTACTGGATAGCTATTATTAAGTTTGAGTTTTTCGGCAAGCATGGAACCTCCTTCATGAGCATATTCATTTTTTTTACGCAGTGTCATTACGGCAGAAAAAATGAGTACAATACCAAAGATAATTGCAATGGTGTTGGTTGGCATATAGATGGCAATCATAGCACCGACCACAGCACCGATGGTGGTCGCTATTTCTAAAAACATGCCTAATCTTATATTTGTAATTCCCTCTTTTACATAGGTCGTTGCTGCTCCTGAGGAAGTGGCGATCGAGGCTAGTAATGCTGCACCGATTGCATAACGGATGTCTACATGAAATAAAAGCGTTAACAAAGGAATGACAACGACACCGCCTCCCAAGCCTGTCAATGAACCTAAAAGACCAGCTATAAACGTGCCTAGGAAAAGAATGAGGGTAAAAGTCAGAATGGTCATTTATCAAGTTTTTAAAAGCAGTAAACTTAGGAGGTTTTTATTGCTTTTAAAATAGTATTAATCGAATAAATACAATTGTTACATCAGATTAGTGATGACCTCTTCGTAACAAACTCCACTACTTATAATAATACAATATAGTGGAGTTCTGATATGGAGGCTAACTCGTTTTTAGTACGTTTCTATACGAATACTTTGGATAAACGTGTCGTTTGGCAAAACGCGCAGGGGAATCGGCGTTTACCAACTTGATATACTCGTTCCTTGGTACGTTAAAATATTCATATTGACTTCCATCAAGAAATGTAAGTGTCAAAATTTGACCCTTCCAATCAAAGTCAGAGATAGATGAATCTGTTATTGTGCGCTGATAAACAGGTCGTTGATTTTCTAAGGTTTCAGGACAGATACTTACTAAAAAATGATAGGCTTCGATCATTTCTTTGCTTTTTTCTTCTGCTGCTAAAAGGCCTTCCTGATCGTTGGCAAATCTATCCGGATGACACTCCTTCATAATTTGGCGATAGCGCGACTTCAATGTACTGAGATCAACTTTGCTATCTACATCTAACAGTCTTCTGTAGTCCGCTATTTTTTTCATGGCGCAAAGGTAGTTAATCTACGGTAGTAATTGCATGTTTTCTACAAAATACATTTAAATTACATCCGGAATATCATTTTAATAGTTAAGACCTAGGGACTATCAGTAAGAAATAAACAAGCCAATACACGTTTTTCTTAGATTCATAATGCTCCGTCGCATTGCATCCGACCAATGCAGATTGGTAGACTATGCCGTCACCTCCCGACCGATATGGAGGGAGGTAGAAACTACATATTAATCCTGTACTGTTCATAGACCTCTCCACAAGGTCGAGGTGACGTTTACTTTGCTGTCCTTAAAACTCCATGGTGTTTGTTAAAAATCTAACCTCTCGAAATGATTATAATAAAGTTCGACGGAGCTCTTCGTCTGATTTGGGCGAGAGGTACGATAGTGGGATATCCAACACGGTACGAGCTCCGGATTGTCCTTGTCTGGCCATCTTGCCTACGGCACGGGCATACGCTACAAGCACACTTGCTGTAAACTCTGGATTACTTTCTAGTGCCAAACTAAATTCAATGCGCTGTTTTGCACCACTCCCGGAAACGCCGGATCGAAATACAATACCCCCATGAGGCATTGCCCCGTGGTTTTGTCTCAACTCTTCTTCGTTGATAAAATGTACCGTTGTTTCGTAATCAGCGAAATAATTGGGCATGGTCTTTATTGTGTTTTCAATAATACTGTGGTCTGCCCCGGTTTCTGCTACGACATAACAGACCCGTTTGTGTTTTTCTGCTGTTGACAGAATAGGGTTTTCTCCTGACCGCACCAACGCTAAAGCACGGTCTATTGGAATAGTATATTGGACGCCGTTTTTGACACCTTCTACTCGCCTTACTGCGTCTGAGTGCCCTTGGCTCAACCCCTTTCCCCAAAAAGTATAATCCTCACCATCAGGAAGGACACATTGTCCCATCAGTCTGGCCAGGGAAAATAATCCCGGATCCCAACCTGTAGCGATTAAGCTCAAGGTGTTGCTCGATTTTGCGGATTCATCAACGTTGGCAAAATATTCTGGTATTTTGGCATGGGTGTCAAAACTATCTACCGTATGGAACAGTTTGGATACTTCGAGGACCTGTTCAGGTAGATCCGTAGATGAACCTCCACATAGAATCATAACATCGACAAGGTCACCGTAATCTGTCAAGCGATTCATTGGTATTACCGGAGATTTACAATCAAGCGATGAGGGGTCTCTCCTTGTAAAGATAGCTACTAATTCCATGTCCGGATTTTGCTTTATCGCTTTTTCTACCCCTTTTCCAAGATTGCCATATCCAATGATACCGATTCTCAAAATATTCGTAGTCTTATTTTTCATATTAAGATTCTTAATTTTTTGTATAAAGCAGCGAATCTACAAAAAAAACAAAGATTTGAGCAGACTTATACAAATAGTTCGTATTTGTAGGAATGTATTTTGATACTTTTTAGCTCTTTTTCGTTTTCTCCGGAAGATATTTCCAATATCTTTTTGGAACATGGCGAAGATGCAGCTTTAGGTTTTTACGGGCTTCTATATTCGTACTCTGAAAATAACTCTGCCATAATACGGTGTAACAGTTATCATCTGCATCTAAGGTTATCGTTCCTGTTGATTTTTGTAATGCAGTTGATTGCTCCACACTTAGAGTCACTTCTGTGACACTGTAAAGATCATAATAAATACCATAGCAGCGCTTATTATCATAGATAAGCCAATGCTGATCAGCATATCTATCCCTAAAAAAGGAAATAATCAATGGCAGTACGTTGAAGTCTGGCTCTATAATGGCCACATACATCCCATTAGAATCTTTATGAAAGCGAACAAAAGCTTTCATACGATGACGCTCACGGCTCACTTTGCGAAGTGTTTGACGGAATAGTAAAACACGTTCATCTCCGTAGTTGTCCAAAAGCGTTGGACTATTAGTTTTGAATACAGCGATGATCAATTCAAAAATTATTTGATGTATTTTAGAGTCCTCTGCTAAAAAAGCTCGCCAAAAATCAATAGCTCCATTTTTTGTGAGCAACTTGGTTAGGCCATCGTTTACACGTCTAGCCTTTACTGCATCAGATGGGATCTTTTTAGCTGTTTCAAATAGAGACTCCTGAAAATCATATTCTACTTGTAGTTGTACGTCAAACTCTCTACATTCAAATACTGTAAAAATCGCTGTCAGCAGACCTTCATAGCTGCCGTCGTACCTGTAAATCATTTTTAGAATAAGGATAGTTGAGGCGTAACGGTCTTTTGGCGATTGGATCCCTGTAAGATATGTTTTCGAACGCTTTCCATTTGTATCGAACCTAACGGGATGAAAGAGTCTGCACAAACCATAAAGTGCTTTGCTCTGTTGTAAGCTATTCCCATTTTCTTGATTTGGTACTCGTGGAGTCTTCCGAACTTTCGGGCTTGGATTATCTTCATGGCGGACTGCCTTCCTATACCAGGAATCCGAATGATCATCCAATAATCGGCCTTATTTATATCGACGGGGAAGAACTGCGGATTGCGTAATGCCCAACTTAATTTAGGGTCAATCTCCAAATCCAGATGCTGAAAATCTGGATTCAGTACCTCCTGGATTTTGAATCCATAGAATCGCATAAGCCAGTCTGTTTGGTATAATCTGTTTTCGCGTACGAGCGGAGGTTTTGTCCCTATTTGAGGGAGGAGGTTATTTGTGTTGGATATGGGGATATATCCAGAGTAGTAAACTCTTTTTAAATTATAATTTTTATAAAAGTTGTCAGCTACCTGCATGATTTCATAGTCACTTTCTGCTGTCGCTCCAATAACCATCTGTGTGCTTTGTCCTGCCGGGACGAAATTAGGCGTATGTTTAATAAGTTTTTTTTCTTCTTTGTATTGTTTCAGTTTGTCATTGACAAATGCTAAAGGTTTTTTGACTGACTCATGATTCTTTTCTGGAGCCATAAGTTGGAGCCCTGCATCGGTAGGCAGCTCTAAATTGATACTCATTCGATCTACATAGAGACCGGCTTCCTGTATGAGTTCTTCACTCGCTCCGGGTATGGTTTTAAGATGTATGTAGCCGTTGTAGCGTTCTTCTGTACGTAGTTTTTTGACGATGCGTAATAGTCTCTCCATCGTATAGTCTGCACTTTTGAATATGCCAGAACTTAAAAACAAGCCTTCTATGTAGTTACGACGATAAAAATTCATTGTAAGCCTAACGACCTCTTCTACTGTAAATGCAGCACGTTGTACATCATTGCTCCGTCTGCTCACACAGAAGGCACAATCATATATACAGTGATTGGTCAATAGCAATTTTAATAAGGATACGCATCGGCCATCTTCGGTATAAGTGTGACAGATGCCTGAATATGACGCATCACCTATACCGCCTGTATTCTTTCTCTTTGAACCTGATGAGCTGCAGCTGACATCATATTTTGCTGCATCAGCGAGGATTCGTAGCTTTTCTTCTAATCTCTCCATAAAACAAACATACTAATTATATTAGTATGTTTTGTGGGTTGGTTGTGATTTTGCTAAGCTTTTTTAGTGAAGAATATTCTATAGGATTAGGTTGTCTAGCCCTAGAAGCTTATCCAATGACCCTGGTGCCGTGCGAAATCCTACTCCAAAGCGATTAAGCGCGTTAATCATTGTAATAATCATGGTCAGCTGCGTGATTTCTATGTCGTCGAAGTGCGATTTAACCGATTCATAAACGTCGTCGTTCGTGCTTTCAGGACTAAGCGTAGTCAGCGCTTCTGTCCATAATAGCGCTGCTTTTTCGCGTTCAGAGAATAGCGTGGATTCTTTCCAGGTATTTAAATGGAGTAGACGTAAAGCTCTTTCACTGTCTCGTATAGCTTGTTTGGAATGGATATCAATGCAAAACAAGCAACCATTGATCTGTGATGCCCGCAGTCGGACAAGGTGTACCAGAAGGTTGCTTAATTGGGATTTTCCCACCAATGCATCTAATTCCAAAAGTTTACGGTAAGCTTCTGGTGAAAATGAGCTGTAGTTTAAGCGTTGTGCCATATAATATCGTAATTTGTGTATTCAAAAGTACGCGCTGCAATGGAGGAAAAAGTTGAACAGGTTCAAGAAATATTTTTTCGTCTTAATTTGCTTACATATTCGGCTGAAAGTCCAAGATAGCTGGCAATAAGGTATTGTGGTACGCTGTTTACAAATTCAGGAAAGGAATCCCTAAATCTAAGATATATTTCCTCTTTAGAATAACTCAGTATATATTTCATTCTCGTCTGGTATGAGCCATAGGCAATCTGGTATACTGCCCTGAAATACGATTCCATTTTTGGAAAGCGGAGCAGAAGCTTTTCTCTATTTGGAAGAGATATACTTAGTAGTTCCGAATTTTCTATCGCTTGAATATAGAAGTCGGTAGGTTGCCCTCTTTGTAATGCTATATAGTCTGCTATCCACCAGTTTTTTAGTGCAAATTGAACCGTATGTTCAACCCCTTGGTGATCGACAAAATACATGTGGACACAGCCCGTCAAGATGAAGTAATCATTCACAAACCGATCTCCGGCTCGCATTAAAATTCCTTTCTTTGGAATGTCTTCTCGTTCAAAATAGCCGATGATCTCTGTAAATTCATTTTCCGTCAGTGGAATAAATTGATTGATATGTTGGAATAGTATGTTGTTTCTCATCCATTAGTTATTTTTTACTATTTTATGTTATTCTATGCTTCGCAATATAAGGCTTAAATTTATTTTTCCATGTTGGCTGATTTCTTCTCGCTATCCGTGAAGTGCATTCTTTTGAGTTAGCTTTTTGAATCACATTGTAGTCATGATCATAATAAAAAAAACATTCCATTTTATCGAATAATCATCGATCTCCATTTCCAGTCCCTGCAAAGCACCAAAGACCCGCATTTGAAAATTATTTGGATTCATTTACCGCTTCAACAGAACTGTACAATATACTATCACCAGAGATTTCTATTGTTTTGATCTGTGTTACCATACTTCGATGCCGTTCCGGGAATGGGAAATCAACGGATTTTGGAAAATTTTGAACTGAAAATTCTTGAATAGTTATTTCCTTGTCGATTGTGATATCTTTCTTTATAACAAACTGCATACTTTTTTATATTAAAACCAACGATTAAAATTAATAGTTTGTTTGTGGAGCCATATCCCTGAATACAATAATTTTTTAGTTGTAGTGATTTTCAGGGGGGCTGTCCAAACATTTGGAACATCTCACTGTTCTATATTTAAGTTTAATACAAGGAGAGATATACATTTAAATAGGTTAAGGTCATGGAAATAAAAAAAATAGGTATAGTCGTCGGATCTATTCGCAGAGATGCGTACACCGGAATGGTCGCAGATTATTTAAGTCAGCATACGCCTGAGGGGTACCAGTTTGAACGTATTGGCATCGCCGATCTCCCGCTTTACAATCAGGACTATGATGTGAACGGGGAGCCGGATAGTTATGCCCCGTTTAGGTCCCAGGTAAAATCTTTGGACGGGGTAATATTTATCACTCCCGAACATAATCGCTCTATACCAGCGGCATTGAAGAATGCACTAGATGTGGGATCGCGCCCTTATGGCAAGAACGTCTGGAATGGCAAGCCGGCTATGGTTATCTCTTCATCTATAAGTGGTCTTTCCGGATTCGGCGCCAATCACCACTTAAGACAAGTCCTCACATTTCTCAATATGCCTACCTTACAACAGCCGGAAGTATATCTGGCTAATATACAGGATTGTTTTAAAGAAGATGGAACTTTAGTTAAAGAGGGTTATGGTGAATTTTTGCAAAAAGCATTAATCGCTTATTTGGACTTTGCAAAGAAATTTGGGGGGTGATTCTGGTTAAATAGGAGAGAGGTGCTATGAGTGCTTTTGATATGTCCGTGTATGTGGTTCAAGTGCAGATGTTTTTAATTCTAATGGAAGATAAATTTTGTAAATTCGCGGCACAAACTAGACATTGATAAAGTTATGTTTAAGAAAACGCAATTGATTACTGCTGCAATGTTATTTTCAACGACAGTTGCAGTCAGCCAAATGAAGGTTCGGGATGAACTTCCTGATAAATACAAATGGGATTTGAGCCCGCTGTATGCTACAGATGATGTATGGAAGGAAGAGAAAGCCCGTGTACAACAGAAAATGCAACAAGTAGCTTCCTACAAGGGTAAATTGACCCAGTCTGCTAGCATACTTCTGGAAGCATTGGATCTGAATAGTGCGTTGATTAAAGACATGGTTAGGTTGTCTTCATATGCTTCAATGAAATCGGATCAAGATACACGCGTGACCAAATACGCAGGTATGAAGCAAGAGTTACAACAACTATTTGCGGAATTCGGGGCGTTGACCTCGTTTATGGAGCCTGAGTTACTAACCCTACAGGAAGAGCAGCTAAAAACTTTTATTGGACAGGAGAAGGCACTTTCTACTTATGAGTTTTATATCAAGGATTTACTTCGCAAACGGGCACATAGAGGCTCAGAGGAAGTTGAAAAGATAATGGCTTATTCGTCGTTGATGTCGGGCAATGCGGCAAATATATTCAATACATTTTCGAATGCGGAGTTCCCATATCCTGATGTTGACCTAAAAGGAAAACGCGTTAAGCTCAATGCAGCCAATTTTTCCTTGTACAGAGCTAGTGAAGACCGTGAGGTACGGAGTAAAGTATTCGCTGCCTATTTTGGTAAGTTAAATGAGTTTCAGCGTACTTTTGGTGCTCAGCTTTATGGCAATATTAATGCGGCCCTCTTTACAACAAAAGCCAGAAACTACAAAAGTACTTTAGAACGGGCTCTCGATGATGGTAATATTTCGACAGCTGTGTTTCACAATCTCGTCAAAAATGTAAATGGTAATTTAGAAACCTTCCATCGCTATCTAAATCTTCGCAAACGCATGATGGGGGTGGATACCTTGCATTACTATGATCTTTATGCCCCTTTGGTGGACAAAGTTGATTTAGAATATACGGTAGAGGAAGCTGTCAGCAATATCCTACAATCGTTGAAGCCTTTAGGTACTGCCTATACTGATGTGTCTAAAAAGGCTTTCAATGAAAGATGGATCGATATGTATCCGAATGAAGGTAAGCGATCGGGGGCCTACTCCAACGGATCGGCCTACGATGTGCATCCCTACATTCTCATGAATTATAACGGCAAGTACAATGACATGTCTACGCTGACTCATGAACTGGGACATACCATGCATAGTTATCTGACGAACAAAAAGCAGCATTTTGCCAACGCGGATTATTCGATTTTTGTTGCGGAGGTAGCTTCCACATTGAATGAGGAGCTATTGAACGATTACATGCTTAAACAGATCAAAGACGATAAGGTACGTTTAGCTATTTTGGGTAATTACCTCGAAGGTGCGAAAGGTACATTATTCCGCCAGACGCAGTTTGCTGAATTCGAATCCATGATCCATGACAAAGTCGCTAAGGGAGAAGCGCTGACCGGCGAGGACTTCGATAATATGTATCTGAAACTTACTCGAAAATATTATGGACACGATAAGAATATCTGTATCGTCGACGATTACGTGAAGTCTGAATGGTCTTATATTCCGCACTTTTATTACAATTTTTACGTATATCAGTATGCGACATCCTTCACAGCTTCTACGGCTCTCTCAGAGAAAGTGTTGCGTGGTACCGATGCTGACCGTAAGAGATATCTTGATTTTCTAACTTCTGGTAGCACTAAATATCCGGTTGATTTATTGGTAGATGCTGGTGTAAATATGAATACATCCGAGCCTTTTGATCTGACAATCGCAAAGATCAATAAAGTGATGTCAGAGATGGAAGCTATTCTCACTAGGATGGGGAAATAGTTATATTGCCTTTCGCAAAATGAATAAAAGCCGTAGTGATACGGCTTTTATTCTATACAGTATTTTGAGATTTACCGTTTCTTATTTTTCATTGTCATTTTGGCTTTTACTCCGCCTCCGTAGTTGTAGGTCTTGCTATTACTTTCCTTTTTCTCGTGAAAAGCTCCGCCTTGAGATTCGTCTATCTTGCTTTTGGTCTTTGCATTATTGGACGGACGATAGATAACAAGATCTTCCGGCAGAGGCATCACGGGGATTTTTTTGCCTATAGACTGTTCGATCTTTTTCACCTCTGGAAGCTCAATATCTGTCGCGAAGGTGATTGCAATGACTTCGTCGTCAGATTTTTTTGTAATGTGATCGACAAAAACATCTCCATTCTCCGGTACTTCAAAATGAAATATAAATGGTATCCCACTTAAATCGATGTCTTTTGTTCCTTCATTTGCTACAATCAGTATCCTACACTCGGGGATTTGTTTGAATTCATTGATGTCATCAATCCCGGAGTCGTCATGAAAAAAAGGATGTAATACGGTGGCTTCTCCCTTTTTAGCGTGTAGACTTTCACTCAGTTTTTGTGCTGTCAACCTACTATTCACAAATACCACTACTTTATCAAATACCTCTTCGTCGCGCATCAACGCGTTTAGGAGATTTATTTTTGTGGTAAAGTTAGGAACCTGGTATAGTATCAGTTCGTGTGTTTCCGTCGTTTTTTCGCCCAGTTCGTCTACCTCAATTAGCGTTGCGACAGGCATAAAATCATCAATCATCAGGTGCAGCTTCTCATGTTCTACGGTGCTAAACGCCAGATATTGGACTTTTCCACAACTTTGAGCCAGTTCTCTTACTGTATTTTGCATTCCTTGCTTGATGATCTCGTCGGCATCATCAATGACAAAAGTCTGGATACGATTTAAATTAAGACCTAATTTTAGATATATAGCACGGGCGCGAGTTGGAGTAGCGACTACAATATCTACGCCGCGTACCAGTTCTTCAATCTCTTCTTCTACACTTCCGGCTGTTTTGAGCCCCATGATATAGAGGTTTCTATTGGCACTGATCGTTAGAAAACGATCAACTATTTCAGCAACTTTTTCTTCGTTAGGAGCCAGGATTAACACTTTAGGAGCCTCATCATGTGTGTATTTTAAGCGCATCAATACCCCCAGGACATATGTCGTTGTTTTTCCTGCCCCTTCTGGCGCGATACCTATGATACTGTGTCCACCGACAATTCGGGAGAGCGATTTTAACTGGAATTCCTTTGCTGTCAAATATCCCAGATCATTCATGGTTGCATGAAGACGTTTACTAAGCTTTAATTTCTCTAATGACACTGTCGAATGATTTAATATATCAAATCACAAAGGTAGATAAAATACTTTTCTTTTGTACGGCCTATCTAACCAAACAAATCATCTCGGTACTTGTTAACCAAATAGGAGGATATTGTTTTTGCAATTATTAAGCCTTCCATCTGTCCTAAAGATTAACATTTACTTAAAAGTACATTAATATAATGTTGATGGATCATTGCTTACTTTATACCTGATTTAAATAGTTACCTAATGGCATGAATCGACAATTGAATATGGATTTGACAAATGATGAGTTTCAGCAGTTCTTAACTGGAGACGAATTCGTCTTTCGAAAGGTTTTCAATAGCTATCATCAGGTGTTGTACCGTTATGCCTATGCGGTAGTCAAATGCGATTTCGAAGCCGAAGAGGTCGTACAAGAAGCCTTTATCCAACTTTTTAAGGGATGTCAAAATATGAAAGAATCCAGGCAGCTTTATCCATACCTATTTGTTATTGTCAAACGCCAACTGATTCAAATCTTTCGTAAAAAACTTGTTCAAGCAAAATATAACAGTTATATCGAACAAAATTGGACAGAATCAAGTCGTTGTACCCAACAGCAGTTAGAGGTTAATGACCTCAGCAATCTCTTGCAGTCTGCAATGGAAGATTTATCTGTCAAGGAAAAGGAAATGTATACACTCAATAAGATTAGTGGTCTTAGTTACGATGAGATTTCTGATTTTACCGGTGCATCGAGAAATACAATCAAAAATCAGATTATATCTGCTTCGAAAAAAATAAGGTTACAACTCCAAAAGTATTATTTTCTTTTTTTGTTTTAATTCTTGTTTTCTTTTCTCTCCTTATATAGTTTATCGTACTTATTCTTGCTGGTATAAATAGTATGTTAACTTTGCTTTACCACTAAACCAGTGGATTTCCTGTCTCTATGCGTATAGTTTTAAAAAAAATCTAAGATATAATAGTCCTCCCGGTATCCCTTCAGCTAGTATAATATTAAAAGCAAGGTATTATCAGTGACAAAAGATCAGTTATTCCGTTTATTTATAGCCTTTCGTGATGGAAATATCAGTGAGGAAGAACTACATACATTAACAAAATTTGTAAACCAGGATGCTGAGGATCAGTGGTTGGATCAATTGATCGATTCCTTCAAGGACGAAGAGTCCCAACAGGCACTATCTTCTTTGCGCTCAGAGCGTATGTTTGATCGTATTATGCGATCCGTGAATGAATCCAGCGTGCCTGTATCGCATTTTAAAAACTTTAGATTATGGTATGGAACGGTAGCAGCCTTATTGCTACTATGTTTTAGCTTATTGTTTTATTCTGAATCTAAGAGAACGGAAGAGTCAACAGATATCTCGGGGGTGGTTTTGCCAGGTAGTCCGAAGGGAAATTTACTATTGGATAATGGAGAACTCATCGATTTGGATAAACTTAATGTAGACACAACGATCGTACTTGAGGGCTACAACGTTACTAAGGACAGGCACGGCGAACTATCTTACACCTTGACTAGCACCGGCCCTTCCGACCGCGTAATATATAATACTATTGTGACGCCCAAAGGTGGCGAGTATAAACTATGCCTCCCGGATGGTACCTACATCTGGGTCAATTCCTCATCTCAATTAAAATACCCGTTGAATTTTGGGAAGGAGCGACGTGTAGTGGAGCTGGAGGGCGAGGCCTTTTTTGAGGTAGCTAGACTGGCGATAGGTCAAAAGTATATTCCATTTATCGTAAAGACCCGTCAGCAAGAGCTTGAGGTATTGGGTACTGCATTCAATATCAATAGCTATGACCCTGAGATACGCACTACCTTGGTCGAGGGGACGGTACGATTGCGGTTTGACAATATACAGCAACAGTTGCTAAAGCCTAATCAGCAAGCAATCTATAATCCGCACAAAGATGAGGTGTCTGTAAAGCCTATTGATCCATTTTATACGGTTGCTTGGCGAAATGGATCCTTTGCGTTCGACAATGTTAATCTTTATGATGTGATGGCTACGATAGCCCGATGGTACGACGTAAAAGTCGATTATCAGGGAGATTTTAAGGAGGTTTATTTTTCAGGAACGATCTCCCGTTACGCAGACATTAATAAACTATTAAAACTAATTACCCTGACTGGGGGTGTTCAATTTGAACTGAAAGAAAGGAGGGTATCTGTTATGAAATAATTTCAAAATGGATAGCTAAAGATTCAGGAGCGTTGCGACCGCCCCTGAAATTTAGTCGTATAAAAAGACTATCGATTGAAAGATTAACGAATAAAAAAACAACCAGATGCAAATTAACAAAAAAAATCTGGTAGGATGTTCTGTTGTTTTGCAGGAGCATACTACCAAAATCCCAATAGCTATGAAATTGTCGTTGGCAATACCGCTTTTATTGGCTGCAAGTCTACAAGTTAATGCGTTTACTTTTGGACAGCATATCACACTGAATAAGAAAAATGTCAAGCTGGAATCTGTCTTGAAAGATTTGCAAAAGCAGACCGGTTATAACATCTTCTACGCACAGTCCTTGTTATCCAATAAGAAAAGGATAGACGTAAATTACAGCAATGAGCCTTTAGAGAAAGTTTTAAGGAGTATTTTGTCTGCGCATCAATTGAACTACCAAATTGTCGATAAAGACATTATACTAACAAGAGGTACGGAAACTGTAAGACCTACTGTTGGATCATCTTCAATAGTGGCTTTACAGCAGAAAACCTATTCGGGGGTTGTATCCGATAGCAAAGGGCAACCGATAGAAAATGTAACAATCACTGAAAAAGGCAAAACTAACCGTACACTTACCAATGCAAATGGACAGTTTGAGATCCAAAGCACCGCCGCAGATCCAGTTTTCCAGTTTTCGATCCTAGGTTTTCAGACCAAAGAGATTAAGCTAAGTAGAGGGAAGATGACGCAGGTGTCTATGCAGGAGTCCGTGCAGGATATGGATGAGGTTGTGGTTGTGGGGTATGGTCAGCAGAAGAAGGTAAATCTTACTGGTGCCGTGGATCAAGTGACATCCGAAGTTTTTGAAAATAGACCGATTACCAATGTAGCGCAGGGGCTCGTGGGGGTTGTGCCTAATTTGAATATTCAGATGCTCGACGGTAAGCCCAATCAATCACCTGGTTTTAATGTACGTGGTACTACCTCTATTGGTCAAAAAGGGGATGCTTTGGTGCTTATAGATGGTGTAGAGGGAGATCCCATGATGCTCAACCCCAATGATATTGAGACGATATCTGTTCTTAAAGATGCTGCATCTGCTTCCATTTATGGAGCACGTGCTGCTTTTGGTGTGGTATTAATTACAACTAAATCGGCTAAAGAAGGTAAGACATCAATCACTTACAGCACGAATCTTTCTATCAAGTCACCAACTACTGTTCCGGACAATATTACCGACTCATACCCCTGGGCCAAAGGTTTTAATGATGCTTGGTCCCGCTGGAATGATAGTGGTACGACACCTACAGCAATCAACAAGACCTTGCCTTTTTCGCAGGCCTATCTCGCGGAGATAAAGCGCCGATGGGAGGATCCCACGTTGCCGCGAGTTGATGTCAACCCAACTACCGGAGAGTATATGTACTTCTACAGTACGGATTGGTATAAGGAATTGTATAAGGATAATTTTATCGCACAGGATCATAATATTTCGTTGTCCGGTGGCAACGATAAGGCGGTGTTTTATCTGAGTGGACGCTACAACGGGCAGGATGGACTGTTTCGGTACAGCGAAGACAAGTATGATATGTATAACCTACGCGCTAAGGGTTCTATCCAATTGACTGATTGGTTACAGGTCGATAACAATACTGAATATTCCAAGATGCAATATTTTCAACCGATCAACGTCGGCGAGGGGAGTGGCGTATGGCGCAATATTGCTGACGAGGGTCACCCGCTGGCACCTTTGCTAAATCCAGATGGCACCTTGTCCTTTTCATCTGCCTATACGGTAGGGGATCACTATATTGGCAAGAATGGCATAAGCTCTGATCATCGTTTTTTGAAAAATAGGACAGGAGCTGTAGCTAGTTTTTTTGATAAATCGTTGAATTTTAGAGCTGATTTTACTTTTCAAAGCACGGATATTGGATCGCAGCAGAACAGAGTTCAGGTGCCATACAGCCGCTACGAAGGTGTGATCGGTTATACAGGTACCAATACCAACGATCTACAGGAGAGACGGAGAACTACCGAATACATGGCTACCAATATCTATGCAGACTATAAGACCGCTCTTGCAGATAGTCACCATTTAGCTTTCTTGGTGGGGTACAACTACGAACAGTCGAAATATAAAAATCTGACGGCTCAGCGCAATGGTATCGTATATGCCGATGCCAGCGACATTAACCTAGCGCTGGGGCAGAGTATTGTAACTACCGGAGGCTACAGAAAATGGGCGATAGCAGGAGGTTTTTTTCGAATCAATTATGACTTCAAAGAACGGTATCTGTTGGAGATAAATGGCCGTTACGATGGTTCTTCTAAATTTCCTTCCGATCAACAGTGGGCATTCTTTCCTTCTGCATCAGCAGGTTGGCGTATTTCAGAAGAGGAATTCTGGAAAGTGGATCCGAAATACATCTCCAATCTGAAACTGAGAGCCTCGTATGGCAGGTTAGGCAATGGAAATATCGATCCCTACACCTTTATGGAAAACTTTAAAATTACGCAGTCGGGAAGAATTATAAATGGTGTACGACCGCAGAAGACCGAGCAGCCCAATGTGGTGCCGGATGGTTTAACATGGGAAAAATCGGCAAGCAGTAATATCGGTCTTGAATTTGGCTCTTTCAGCAATCGCTTACAGGTTACTATGGACTACTATAAGCGAGCTACTACCGACATGTTTACGGTGGGACCGACGCTGCCTGCTATATTCGGAACAGAGGTTCCAAAAGGCAACTATGCGGATTTAGAGACGAGGGGATGGGAACTTAGTGTAAGCTGGAAAGATCAATTTGAGTTGAAAAATAAGCCTTTTAAGTATGATTTACGTGTGGTATTGTCGGATTATCAAGCCGAGATTACCAAGTATAACAATGCCGACATGCGCTTGAACGATTATTATGTGGGACAAAAGCTTGGCGAGATCTGGGGGTATCAAGTAGAAGGTTTGTTCCGGTCGGAAGAAGAAATTAAGAATTCGCCTTCGCAATCAAATATCCCAAATACCAACACCCGTAAAAACTATCCAGGGGATCTTAAATTCAAAGATCTGGATGGTGACGGAGTGATCTACCAAGGATTGAATGAGGCCGACAACTCGGGTGATAAGACTATTATCGGAAATTCGACGAGTAGATACTCATTTGGTGTCAATCTGGGCGGAGAGTGGAATGGTATATTTGTGTCCGCATTTTTCCAAGGAGTCTTAAAACAAGATTGGTATCCCGCGCCGGAGTCCCGCTTCTGGGGGCAGTACAATCGTCCATACAATTCATATCCAAGATGGCATGAAGCCAATATGTTTAGAGAAGAATTGGGCAATTATGATGCCTACTTACCTCGTTTGGTTGGTTATATTGCTCAGGGTTCAGGACGTGCATTGAATACTCCAAATGACAGGTTTCTACAAAATGCAGCCTATATCCGTTTACGCAATCTACAGGTAGGATACAATCTCCCCCAAAAAGTAGCCGCCAAAATAAAGGCATCTAATCTTAAACTATACATGTCGGCAGAAAATATCTGGACTTGGTCTCCTATGTACAAATGGACGAAGGATACGGATGTAACTAATATTTATGGTTCAGATAGAGATCTGAGTGGGGGCAACAGTGGAGACGGATACAATTATCCAATGTTGAAAGCTGTTTCTTTCGGTCTGATGGTGGGATTTTAATCAATAATAGAAAACATGAAAACACTTAACCATATTTTTGTTGTATTTGCACTGTTTACCATGGCATCATGCGATCTGGAAGAGATGCCAGTAGATACAGCTACCAACCAAGCGATATTTGAATCTGTAGGAGGGCTGGAGCTTTATTCCAATTCCTTTTACGATATCCTACCCAGTACCGATGTAGGGGTGTTTCAGCGTGACGACCTCTCAGATCTTGTCGCTCGCAATGGTGTAGATGACTTTTTGACGCCCAATGCACTGAGCCCCATTACCAGTGGAGGATGGGACTGGAAAGACCTTAGGAATATCAACTATTTTATCGAGAATGCGAATAAAAGCGCCGTCGCAAACAAGAACCATTTTGTAGGAGTAGCGCGATTTTTTAGGGCATTGTTCTATTTTGAAAAAGTCAAGCGATTTGGTGATGTGCCTTGGGTAGATCAGACTATTGCTATTGATAATGACGCTGTACTGTATGCTAAACGGGATGATAGATTTCTGGTGATGGACAAGGTTCTGGCAGATTTGGATTACGCTATAGAGCATATTGAGCTCACTACCGATCCTTCGGCTACACGTATTACCAAAAGTGTAGCGCGCGCCTACAAAACACGTATATGCTTGCATGAAGCTTCGTTTCGTAAATACCATGTAGATTACAATAAACAGTCTACCGCACAACAATGGTACCGTGAAGTGGTCAAGGAAGCGAATGCGATCGCTGGATTTGTCTTGCATAAATCCTCGGATGTAGAAAAGTCCTATCGAGAGTTGTTTATTGCGAAGACACCTTTTGTTGATGAGACTCTGCTAGCCGTAGTGCTCAATGCTAATTTACAGGTTTTTAGTTCTGCCAATAGAAGGTTTATCAGTCCTACCTACGGTAATAGGCCCAGTCTTACTCGCGATTTTGTAAAGATGTATCTCAATGCCGATGGTTCGCGTTTTACCGACGACCCTAATTACAAAACAAAACCCTTCGTAGACGAAGTGAAAAATCGGGATCTAAGATTGAAGCAGACGATTCGCTCAGGAAATTATGCACGTACCGAGAATGGTGTGCCCGTTATTTCGGCTCCTAATTTCACACAGACTTATACCGGGTACCAGCCTATTAAATGGTGTTATGATGAGCGCTTTCCGTATGATGATGAAAGTCGCAACGATAATGCACACATCATTATGCGGTGGGGAGAAATCCTGCTCAATAAAGCTGAAGCATTAGCCGAACTAGGCGAGATGACACCAAGCGAGTGGAATAATACCATAGCGGCACTTCGAGAGCGTGCCGGTATACCTGCAGGGGCTGCAAGACAACTGCCTACGGTAGCCGATCCCTACCTGCTTAACTACTACAAAGGACGATTTAGCGATCCTATTTTGCTAGAAATCATTCGTGAACGGGCTGTTGAAATGATTTTTGAGGGGTTGCGCACCGATGATCTGATCCGTTGGAGACTGGGAGAGCTATTTCAGACATCTGCAATGAATGGAATGTATGTGCCTGGACTGGGGGAATATGATCTTAATGGTGACGGTAAGAAGGATGTTTATTTTTACCAGGGACAAAAGCCGACTTCCAGTACGGCGGGTATAGCATTCGTTAATGTAAGTCCTTCTACGTCAGTAGGCCAATTACAATTGTCCAACGGCACTTCAGGAGAGGTATTATGGAACCCAGGCGTGCGTAAATGGGAGGATAGAAAGTATCTATACCCAATTCCGCAAAATGCAAAAGATAGAAACAATAATTTAGGACAAAATAAAGGTTGGGAATGAAAAAATTAGTTATCGCATGCCTACTGATAATTGGCATTGCCGGGACAACTCAAGCACAGCATAAAGAACAGCGTACTTACCAGGTAGCCACATTTAATATCCGGATGGATACCGAAAAAGATGGTCTTGATGCATGGTCTTATCGCAGAGATATGGTCAATGGACTGCTAAAGTACCATGAACTGGATATCATCGGCACACAAGAAGGTTTTAAACATCAACTCGATGATATATCACGTATTGATTACCTCAAGTATGTTGGTGTGGGGCGTGATGACGGCCAACAAGGAGGAGAGCATTCTGCTATATTTTATAATATACATAAATTTGATGTCTTGGACAAGGGGGATTTCTGGTACAGCGAGACGCCAGACAAACCTGGTAAAGGCTGGGATGCGGTCTGTTGCAATAGAATCTGCTCTTGGGTTATGTTGAAGGATAAAGCGAATGGGAAGCGGTTTTTTGTATTTAGTTCGCACTTCGATCACCAAGGGGTAAAAGCAAGAGCAGAGTCTGCCAAACTAATGCTTAAGAAAATAGCCGAAATTTCAAAAGGAGCCCCGGTCATTGCGTTAGGGGATTTCAATGCTACTCCTGATAGTGAGCCTATTATTACAATCAAGCAGAGCCTGAAAGATGCCTTCGAAATTAGTCAGACAGCACCTTATGGACCTGTCGGTACTACCAATGCGTTCAAGTGGGATGCTCCTATGAAACAACGCATCGATTATATTTTTGTGAACGAAAGTGTTCAGGTGTTGAAGTACGCTTCATTGGTCGATGCCTTACATATGCGTTTCCCTTCGGATCATCTTCCTGTAGTTGCGAAGGTCAAGTTCGATTAGATTGATCGAGTTATAAGATTTCTTTAGTGACCGTTTAGGTTCTGATATTGTATCTGTACAATTTTGATACCTAAACGGTCTTTTACATGCTATTTGGTGTATATTTCGAAGGCTTGCATCTTTTTTAGGAAAGAGTTTTCTACTTGGCTTGTACTTCGATGCGGGTCTGTTACAGACCATAGTTCGGTATTTATTGAAGCATATGTCCATTAAAATACAAGAACAGCACAATTACATCTGCAGTACGTTAAAGGTGTGTCCATCTGGATCAGCAAAGACAAAGCCATAGTAAGTCTTTCCAAATTTCTGAGGTCTAGAAAGAAGTCTCCCCCCTGCCAGCTCTACAATATTGGCCCAGTTATCCACCTCCTCTTCGCTGGCTGCAGACAGCGTAAACATTACTTCAATAGCATTTTCAGCATCGGCAATTTTAACCTTCATATTAGCTTCAAGCACATCTTTTAGAAAGAAATGTATGACAAAGTTATCTTTTCCTATAAGGAAGCTCGTAAGGTCTTTTGTAACAGGGTGTTTTCCGTTAGGGGTAAAGCCTAATGCCTCATAGAATCTGGTTGTTCTTTCTAAATTATTTACCCCGAGGTTTGCCCATATTTTTGTCGAATTCATCTATAGATTTTTATGTAAAAATAAGCGGATCAGGGAAACACTCGCTTTTCCCATGACAAGAAAGGTCGTTTCTATTTCTTACACCGCTTAGATGATAGCAAAATCCATAAAATAATCAAGGGCATGTCTTAGCTTAGCATTTGATTTCCAGCAATTTCTTTATTCGTTCCTTTTCTTTATCCGATAGGGGAATAGCCTGTTCCACTATCGGTAATATCTCCATCCTCCGCTCTGTTTGCAGTAATAAATCTAAAAAGCCGAGGTACGTTCGTACCAAATCTGGTTTTATACCGACAAATGCACGTGGATCTACAATGTAAAGCTCTTGTACCAGTTGTAATAATATTGCTTTTCTCTTATTATCTTCTTCCGACGTGCTATATCGAGGGAGAAGATCTTTTTGAGCCAATTCAAGCATTTTGATGGTTACAGCTTGCTCACGGACATATTTTTTTTGTTTACGATCCAGAAGATCACGTAGTTCCGCCATCAATCGACGGTATACGACCTGATGCTCTTTTTCACTGAATAGATTGCCTTCATTGGACAAGCCGATTTCCGATTGTTCGAAATGGTTGAAAAATATAGATTCTATATACACTGAATGGTGAAATTCTATCGCATTATTGTTAAAGCTACTTAACACTTTGGCTACCTCCATTTTTTGACTGTTAAGGAAATAGTAGTAGTAGCGGTCACCTATCGGCTGCTTCCATCTTATATAGTTGACTTTAAATAGATACGAATTTTGTGTTGGACTATATATCGTAACCGATGTTGTATCTGTCTCTTGGATGAGCTGATTATAGGAAAGAATTTTTCCATTTATTTTTATAGTGTACCCAAGCTCTTTGTTGAGCTGTAAAAACCAACCAAATTCCTGAGCTAGGAAATCCAAAAATTCTGCTGATTCCAGTACCGAAGCGTTCACGCTAAATATACCTTCCAATACCACTGTTGTGCCTGTGCTTTCTGCTTGCGATAGCTGTGGCTCTGAGCTTTCGTATTCCTCTTTTGAATTTCTATCTATTGTAAGTCTATATGCCATTAGCTTACTTCCTATGGATACCACGGTATGCCAGGTGGCACGTGTCGCAAATAAAGAAAATGAAAATCGTCCTTTGCCTTTCTTCCCGCGTGTATAGGAGGTGCGTTTAGGTACGGCTTTCTTCAGTGAATCTAAAAAGTTACCAAATGAATAAGGCAGTAAATCCGGAGTGATGCCTTCACCATTATCCATGATACGGATACGCTCAATATAACCTAGTTCATTGCTTGATATATCTATGACTACCGAAGTTGCCTTTGCGTCAAATCCATTCCAGATATACTCTGCGATGACCTGTTTGGGGTCTTTTGGTAATCCTGACGATTCTATACTAGCATTTGTTATTTTGGTACTATTCTTCATTATGAATTGCGGTTTTGTATATCAAACCTACATAAATTCGTCTTTACAAGCAATATAATTGCGTTGTATTCTAAAGACGGATTTTGTAGCGCTACTCATCCATTTAATTATTTTTGGTCAAAATAGAGAAAATCTATTGCATGACGGTACAAGACATAACTGAAAAAAAATCCATTGAAAGAAGAAGTGTGTTTTAATTTTTATTAAGTAATTTACATTTTTTTATCCTCAAAGGATATTTTTTCATATGTTTAACGTGTTTAATTTTAAAGAATGAAGATTCGTAATATATTCTGGATTACTATTTGCTCATTATTATGGTTGAGTTGTTCAAAAAAGACAGCCATTGAAGAAATAGAAGCGAGCATACCCAAAGAGCCTACTGAAGAAGTTACTCCTAATCCGAAACCCATATTTGAGAAACGTCAGGTTCGGCTCGAGATGAGGGAATACTATACCGACCAAAATATTGACGAGAACTATTTTTTAGGGAGTATCTGGCATCTTAAAGATACAATACAAGGCTTACGGCTTGAAAGCTTGAAAAAAATAGCCAAAGATACTAAATTCCATATTTTATCGTACAATGATCCATCCATAGATATAGGCTTCTTTGAGCCTAATTACAACTCGATTTTGACTTACGCTAATAAATTCAAGAAATCAGGTCAGTTCAGTAGTATGAATTTTTCGAAGACTACGTTTGCCGATTATGCGGAGATTCAAGGTTATTTAGGCTATTCCAAGGATGTACAACAGGTATTGTCACTCGTTCGGCATTCTGACTCGACTACCGTCCAAAAGAAATACAATACATTGCTTTATAATAATCTGAACAAGCTCACACTTTTCGTTGATTACTTAGAATATGATGAAGCATACCCTGATCAAGTAATTACTCCGTTAAAGAAAGAAGGTTACAATCCCTATCTGCTCGCATCGGTCACCTATGGCAGTCAGTTGATTCTTATGGGAGAGAGCGATTCTACGCGTGTAAGTCTAAATTTAGCCCTTGAAAAGTTATTGGATAGTAAACCTCTAGATAATACGGATCTAAAGGTGCTAGAGCGTAGTCGGGTGTTATTTTATTATCGAGGAGGGGGCAAAGAGAGCTTCGTTCAGTACCCAAAGGGGGCTAAAGCTGTTCAATCAACAGTCACGGAACTGCTTGCGATGATCAAACAAACAGAAAACATTTTCAACTATCCCCTCAAATATTCGTTCATGAGTATGGCCGATTACAGTGTATTAAGTACCTACAATATATACAACATGCATATCAAAAAGTAAAAGTACCTTGAGTCATTCCTCCTGTCGCGATTTTTTTCGAGGTTCGTACATGGGTGTTATTTTTCCTCAAAAACTAATAGCAGATCGGTGTTTTGAGAAGTAATGACTATTGCCTAAGGTGTTCAATTTCTTGCCTTATGACAAATATTATCACAACATCTATTTATAGACTTGTATAAAAAATAAGTTTTTGAAAGAAAGTGATTCTAATCTATAATGGAGCTTATATAGCAATCATTTTGTCTCTTGGTTCAAAAGCATACTCTAAGAAAGAATACGAAACATCCTTGGAGCTGTTGAAAATCAAACCAAGCTGGCGGATCGACAAGTAATTAAACACCTATGAAAAAAGTAATAGCGGCAATGAATATGACGATTGACGGATTTTGCGATCATACCTCAGGTATCCCTGACGAAGAGATACATCAACACTATGCAGATCTGTTGCGAACGGCTAGTATCGCTTTATTCGGTAGAATAACTTATCAGCTTATGGAGTTTTGGCGTACCGTGTTGGTCAATCCAACAGGCGATAAAGCGATGGATGATTTCGCTATCGCTATAGACAATACACCTAAGCTTGTTTTTTCACATATGCTGAAAAGTATAGATTGGAGGAGTGCAAAGTTAGCTAGTCAAGATCTGGAGAAAGAGGTTTTACGCCTTCGACAGGAGTCTGGAAAGGATATATTTGTATGCAGCCCGAGTTTGATTGTAGCATTGACCAAACTCAATTTGATAGATGAATATCAACTTTGTATTCACCCTGTTATAGCAGGTGGCGGATTGGCACTATTTAAAAATATTAGCCATAAAATTAACCTCAAACTCATCAAAACCAAAACATTTAGTGCAGGTGCAGTTATACTGTATTATGAACGTATCAACTAACAAGGTACGAATGATCGGCCACTGCGTAATTTTCCTTTCTAAAGTTGTTTCAGAATAGCTCTGTTTGTCTTTAGCTTCAATTGAACAGTTGGATAAGATTAGTTTTTTTACGCAATTGCAATCGTAATTACATCGTGGGGGATCATTGACAGATCAGAATACGTTGATATTTTTGTTTTTATCGATTTTTATTCAATATTTTTATGGTGATAAATTTGATGCACAAATAACTTAACCTAGATATAACAAAAGATTTATATCGGGTATCCTAAATTTGCCAATGTGAATCCAAATGAATTGAACAGCTCTCATAAAGCAGAACATCAGCTGCTTGACCAACTCGCTTCTGGGAGTCATGAGGCTTTCGAAAAGCTGTACCGCTTGCATTGGATATTTGTTTATAATGAAGCCTATAGACGGTTACGCAATCAAGACGAGGCTGAAAATATCACACAGGATATCTTTACAACGCTATGGGAAAACAGGGAGAAGACATCGATTCAGGAACTTAAGTCTTATCTTTTTGTCCTAACGAGGAATAAAACCCTTAATTTCATTCTCAAAAATAAGCCCGCCTTAATCACAGACTACGAAGAGAATATTCAGAATGATTCATCTCCTTTAAAAGACCTACTTACGAAAGAAGCTTACGATACTGTTCATGAAAAGATTCTTTCTTTGCCCCCACAGCAGCGAGCAGTTTTTGCCATGCGATACCATGAAAATAGATCTACAGATGAAATCGCAGCAGTGATGGGACTCTCTATAAAAACAGTTCGGAACCACCTTGGGAAAGCTATTTCTGCAATCCGAAGTATACTCAAGTTTCTGATTCTACTTTTCTTTTAATTTTTTTACATCCCACTGGGCTTTCCTGTTTATCATCTGTCTTTAGTATAAGAACAGATGATGAAAAAGAACCTCAAAGACATAATACAAAAATATCTTCTTGGCAAAGCTGACAAGAAGCAAATAGATCATGTAGAGCATTACTACGATGACTTGCAGTCCGATCTCGATATTACCAAAGAAAAGTCTACGAGACAATTAGAAGAGATGGAATCCCGCATATGGATCAATATACATGCGCAGCAAAAGGTGAAGACTTTACGCCGTTCTAGGCATCGGTACATACGTTGGGCAGCAGCAGTGCTTTTACCCTTGTTGTTGGTGGGGGGCTACTATCTGAAGTCGATAAATAGGACTGAGGTTGATTTGGCCGAGGTAGGTCCGGGCAAGTTTGGTGCTAATTTAATCACAGAGACCGGACAGGTATATTCCCTGACATCTTTGGAGGATTTAGCAAAGCTGGAAGACGAAGGTATTTATCGGGAAGAAGATGGGAAGGAAGTTGGTATGCATGAGATTGTAACACCAAAAGGCGGGTATTATCAGTTGGTTTTATCTGACGGTACGTCTGTATGGCTTAATGCTGCTACGGCTATACGATTTCCTGCACGATTTGCAAGTGGTAAAAGAGAGGTGTTCTTATCAGGCGAAGCTTATTTTGATGTTTCACATGACAAATCAGCTCCTTTTATTGTTCACACAGACCAACAATCAACAAGAGTCTTAGGGACAAAGTTTAATATTACCTCATACAAAGGACAGCAGGCTGATATTGTTACTTTAATAGAAGGTTCGGTCGAGGCGACATCCAATTATAACGATAAAATCCTTATGACTCCAGGTCATCAGGCATATATTGGGAAGCAGATACGCTATACCACTGTAGAAAATGCAGAAGATGTTGCGGCTTGGCGTAAAGGCGAGTTTTTCTTTGATAATACGCCAATCGGCGAAGTCATGACCCGAATCGGTCTGTGGTACAATATCGAGGTCAATCTTGACAATCTTCCTGAAAACAGATTGAACGGGTTGGTCAACAGAAATGTGCCGTTAAAGAAGCTGTTAGACCTGATCGAAACCACTTCGAATGTCAAAATTATAGTCAAGGAGGGCCGACTCACCATCGCTACGAATCAAGAAAAATAATATGCGAGTAATCAAACTAATTAAACAATCAAATTCATGAGTTTTTTTAAAAGAAGAAAAGGAGTGTTGGGGCTGGCTTTGGCCCTGCAGTTAGGAGCAGTGATGCCCACTGTACATGCTGCTTCCCTACAGCGGGTGTCTTTAGATGTTAAGAATGAAAAGTTGGTCGATGTATTTAAAAAAATAAAACAACAGACCAATGTTTCCTATCTGTTCGATGGTCAGTATAGAAGTGAGGCTAATAGGGTGTCTATAAAGGCACAAAATGTAGATCTTGCAGAATTGTTGTCGGATATCTTCAAAGGACAGCCCTTTGACTATGAACTGAACCAAGGTGTCATCGTTATAAAAGACAAACCTGCGCCAGTTCCGGCTCTACGAAAAATCGATGTAATCCAACAGTTTGTTGCCGGGTTTGTGGTGACGGAGACAGGGGGAGCTCTAGCAGGCGCGTCGGTACAAATCATCGATGGAAGCAAGGCTACGCAAACGGATGAAAAGGGCTATTTTAATTTGCCTATTACAGGAACATCAGCGACCGTACGTGTCAGTTTTACGGGGTATGAGTCGAAGATTGTCACCATTCGTATGCATGAAGCCCCGAAGGTTATATTGAACGTTGAAGAGAAGCTTTTAGAAGAGACCGTTGTGGTAGGATACGGCACGCAGCGTAGGTCGCTGGTGACCAGCGCTGTTGGAAGCCTTAAAATCGATGATTCGAATATGCGACAGGTGGCGAGTCCCACGAGGTTACTCGAAGGTCGCATTGCTGGTGTAAATGTATCTATGGGATCGGGCAATCTAGCTTCTGGAGAAAAAATTACTATACGAGGTAATTCTTCTATCAGCGCTGGAAATAACCCCTTGTACGTAGTCGACGGAGTACCAATCAATACTTCGGATATGGCGTTATTTTCATTTGGAGAGTCCTACAGTCCACTAGCTGCGTTTAATCATGCCGATATAGAATCCATCGAAATCTTGAAAGATGCCGCATCAGCTGCTATTTACGGTTCGCGCGCTAGTAACGGTGTTGTACTTATCACCACGAAGTCTGGTAAAGCTGGGAGGAATGATGTACGGATTAATGTAACAAGCGGTTTTAGCCAGTTTGCCAATAAGGATAAGATAAAGCTCGCTAATTCCGAGCAGTATATAGCCAGCTTTAATGCCGGTGTGGACAATTACAATAAGCAATACGGGCGTAAAGTAGGAGACAGTGATTATAAGATACGTATCCAAAATCCCTATCAGGGACTTCCAGATACAGACTGGTTAGGACTGATCTTGCAGACAGGGTATTTTCAAAACTATGATGCAGCACTCTCAGGAGGAAATACCAAGACCAATTATTATTTTGGACTGGGACTTACCGATCAGTCGGGCGTAGTTAAGAACAATGCGATTCGTAAGTATAACCTGAATACAAAAGTCAGCCACAAGTTTGCTGATTGGCTAGAGGTAGGGGCAAATAATATGGGGAATTTCATTAAAAACAACCAAGTGCCTGGTGCCAACTTAGGGTCTACCATTATTGCGCGTGCTATTGAACAACGCCCTTTCGACCGTCCTTTTAAGCCTAATGGCGATTATTATGTGGGAGGTACAGATGAGCTGACGCGACACAATCCGTTACAGATCCTAAACGAGCAGGATGCTTACGTAGATAATTATAGATATCTGGGTACGTATTATGGGCAGGCTAATTTTTTAGATCATTTTTCATTTAGATCATCTTTTAGTGCAGATATCGGTTACACCTATGATTATACCTATTATAATCAAAAGCATCCTTATGGTACTGGAGTAGGTCGATTGTTGGATTATAACAGGTTGATCCAAAACGTTGTGTTTGATAACGTTTTGAATTATAATAATACGTTTGGGGAGCTGACTGTATCGGCTATGTTGGGACATTCGTATCAGAAGCAGATGAGCCGATCTTCGTCCATTGACGGTCGCGGGTTTCCGACCCCATCTTTGCAGGTCATATCTGTAGCATCAGAAATTTTCGCCGCCAGTGGTGGTATTGGCGAGTATGCGTTGGAGTCTTATTTCGGAAGAGGTACTTTTTCCTACAAAGACCGCTATTTAATGACTGCTACTTTACGGGCTGATGGATCTTCTAAATTTCATAGGGACAATCGTTGGGGATATTTCCCTTCCCTCTCTTTTGGCTGGAATATTTCCAATGAAGAGTTTATGGGGATCAATGAAAATGATTTGAAGTTCAGAGCAAGCTACGGTGTCACTGGAAATCAGGAGGGGATTGGGCAGTATGCCTATCAAGCGCTTATGTCAGGAGGACAGAATTATGGTAATGAATCCGGGATATCCGTTTCTTCTTTTGGTAACAAAGACCTACGTTGGGAAAAAGCAAACCAGTATGATGTTGGTTTTGATGTCTCTTTTTTTAAAAGAAAGCTGAATATCGTATTTGATGCTTATTACAAAAAGACATACGATCTTCTTTACAGCATGCCTATTCATGCTACGACAGGGATGACGAGTATCGTGAGCAATGTTGGCTCTATGATGAATAAGGGGCTCGAGCTTGGCATCAATACCAATGTGCCGCTGGGACAAGTACAGTGGAAGTCAGCGTTTAATATCGCCCACAATACCAATCGTATTACCTCTTTACTGGAGGACCAGACACCGATTGCGATAGGTGATAATAGAGCGTTAAAAGTAGGTGAGAGTATTGGTGCATTCTATTTATTCGACTGGGATGGACTATTTCAATACGATGGCGAAGTGCCACAGGAGCAGTTTGAACTGGGGGTGCGCGCCGGAGATGTGCGTTGGCGCGATGTCGATGGCAATAATATTATCAATGACAACGACCGTATGGTGTTAGGAAATGCCAATCCCAAGTTTACAGGAGGTTGGAATAACTCTTTCTCCTATAAAGGTGTACAATTGGACTTTCTGTTTACCTACTCCTATGGCGCTGACGTGTATGCGCAATGGAAATCAACAGGAATGGCCAATCTAGGAGCAAATTTCGCTAAAGATTTGAGCTACGTAGAAAACGCATGGACAGGGGCTGGTAGTACAAATGTGTACCCAAGAGCATTGGTCGGATTAGGTCATAATACGAAAAACTCAACACGTTTTCTCGAAGACGGCTCTTTCATCCGTCTGCGCTCTATGACATTGGCTTATAATTTTGATAAGCAATTTATAAGACAGGTTAAGTTAAATGGTCTTCGGGTATTTGCTACTGTAGATAACCTGTTTCTACTGACAAACTATTCTGGATGGGATCCTGAGGTGAATAATAATCTTGATCCACGATATTACGGCGTTGATCTATTTGGGGTACCTCAACCTAGAACTTTTAGCTTTGGCGTAAACATTAATCTATAAAACCATGAAATTCCAAAATATCTTTATATTGACATGTGCTGCAACGGTATCGTTGTTTAGCTCCTGTGCGGACAAGTTAGATCTCTATTCCCACTCGGCTATGGCTCCAGATGCGGTGACAGCTAGCGATATACCGGCTCTGCGTCTAGGGATGTACAATAATATGCAGAATGATCCCGGTGTACACAATTTTATAATCTTTGATCTTTTAGGAGGTGATTTGCAGACAGGGGCCAATAGCTCACCGCTTAATTTGATCAATGCTACGCTTTCTCCACTCAACTCCATCGTTTCTAGAGGCTGGAATGGTTATTATAGCTCATTGTACCAGGTCAATAACGTGTTGTCTATCTGTCTCGCTCAGCCAGAAAGTAGCCTCCGTAATTTAACTTTGGGCGAGGCTTATTATTTTAGAGCTTTAAATTATTACAATCTTATAACGCGTTGGGGCGGTGTACCGGTACTGCCTGGAAATACTTTAGATAAGCCTTTCCGGACACCTAAAGAGCAGGTTTGGGCCTTTATTGAAACCAATCTTATTGAGGCTGCAAAATACTTAACAACATCCAAATCTTATTATTATGTTTCGGCAGATGCCGTTAAGGCTTTGCAGGCGCGTGTGTATCTGGCACAGGGCAAAAAGCAAGAGGCTGCGGCGGCAGCACAGTCTCTTATTTCTTCTGGTAAATATGCATTGGATAGCTTTGAGAAAATCTTTAGGAAGCAGGCTAATGCAGAGGTCATCTTCGCATTTGAAAACCTTTCCGAAGAGTCATCCATTAATATTTCGGATCTATTTTACTCCTATGCACATCCGAATAAAGGGCAGGGAAACTATAGAATCACTAACGAAACGGTCAATCTGTTTGCTCCTACGGATAAACGGCGTAACATGACCATCGTCAATATTGCGGGGACCGATTGTGTCAACAAATATCCCAGCGGACAGACAGGGAGAGATCCGGTTATCATATCCCGTATTTCGGAGATGTATCTTATAGCTGCGGAAGGATTAGGCTTAGACAAAGGCTTGACCTATTTAAATGCCCTACGTCAATTTCGCGGATTACCTGCTGTAGCACCATCTTCGGAGAACGAGTTTATTACGGCATTACTTCGGGAACGGCAGCTCGAGCTCTTGGGTGAGAACTTTCGGTATTATGATTTGATCCGTACTGAAAAAGCTATAAGTACATTAGGTATTTTACCTTATCAGACACTTTTACCTATTCCTGGTAGTGAACTGCAACGCAATACAAATTTAGAACCTAATCCCGGCTATTAACTATGAAGATGATCCAAATACAAAAAACCTTATTGGCTACAACGCTTGGACTTGCCCTCACGGTATTGTCCTGTAGCAATAAAGAAGAGTTTATTAGGGTAGAAGATACCTATTCTCTTATACCTACCTCAGAGGTAGGTAAGAAAATTGTCGAACAGACAGATCTTATGGTGCACATCCATCAGGACAGTACCTATCAAATTGTGGATGGGGTCAGTGCTACAGAGATAAGCTATATATCGAAGACAGGTCTTGCGAAGAAAATATTTGTCATTGAGGCAGATCTTACCAATCCCAACATCGGTGTTGAAGTTTCGACGCCCAATAACTCTGCTCAGTTTGGTATGCAACCCATGACTGCGCAGGCTACGTTTGAGGATTATGAAGGGCATAAAGTATGGGCAGGGATCAATGCTGATTTTTACAATATGACCAACGGTACTCCTCAAGGTATTGTATATAAGGAAGGTGTCGCAATCAAGACTACCGTTACAGATCAAGTGAATACTTTCTTTGCTATACTAAAGAGCGGAAAGGCTTTTGTCGGTAATCAGGCCGATTATGCACAAGTGAAAAGCGAGATCCAAGAAGCTGTGGGTGGACGCGTTACTCTAGTTGCTGATGGGATATTACAAGCTCAGACATCTGATGTCTTGGAACCGCGTACAGCCATTGGAGTTTCTCAGGATGGAACTAAGGTATTTATGCTTGTCGTAGACGGACGCAGGTTTCATTATTCCAATGGTATGAGCTACGAAGAGTTGGGCAAATGCTTAAAAGCACTTGGAGCCTACGATGCTATTAATCTTGATGGCGGAGGTTCTAGTACCTATTTCAAGCGAAGTACAGCAGATTTCAGTATAGGTAGGTTTCAATTACGCAATTGGCCTTCCGATAATGGTGGTGCAGAGCGTGCTGTGGCCAATGGTTTATTGTTAATAGCAAAATAGAACATGTTATGAATCGTATTGTAAAAAGTTTTCTCATCCTAATATCCGGGTTGTTCTGCCTAGTTTCGTGTAAAGACATTGATCTCGAAAGTTTTACGCCTAGTACAGGCCGTATCGGTTTTGCCAGTGTCTCGTTGGATGCTCCTAATACATTAGACACACTTTGGATAGACCTGAATAGCAACTTGCCTTTTAGATTGAAAACCGATGATAGCTGGATTTCCTTTGTGAAACCCAATGGGCTATCTTCTGAAAAAGTTGGAATTATTACAGCAAGAAATCGTGATTTGGCTGAACGTATAGGTAAAGTAGTGGCCTATGTTACTGATGAGGTACGAGCCGAAATACAAATTAAACAATCCGCAGGAGATCCGCTTCCAGATGTTACACGTCATTTTTATGTACGCGTAGATGGGCAAACTGCTGCCGATGGGCTTTCCTGGACGAACGCTACTTCTTTGCATAAGGCGTTGGATGAAGCTGTGAATGGCGATTATATCCATGTGGCAGCAGGTGTGTATATTCCTACGCAGGTATTGACAGGAGGGGCATCAGTCCAAGATGCTACATTTGAAATTGCAGAGAATGTGCGTATCATAGGGGGGTATCCCGCTCAGGCTACCAATGGATCAGTAGCAGACCCTAAGTTACATAAGACGGAGTTTAACGGGAACAACAAATCTATTCACGTTGTTACTGTGATTGCGCCCAAAGCGCAAGGGCAGCAAGTTGAGTTGCATGGCATAACCATTACCAAAGGTATGGCAGGAGGTACCGGATCGGTCAATGCATCGGGAACTGTTGTCAGTAAGCAGCATGGAGGAGGTTTGTTTGTCTCAAAGGCCAAGGTATTGCTGAAGAATGTTTCTGTAACTGATAATGGTTCTGCAAATCACGCTCCCGGTGTTTATATCACATCATTAGCCGATGTAACTATGGATCACGTATCGGTAAAGAATAATTATACGACGATAGCTGCTTCCAATGGTGGCGGTATCTGGAATGATGGTTCCCGTCTTGTGATGTACGATTCCGAGGTTGTAGGGAATCGCATCGGTGGTGTAGGTGCCGGATTATACAGCTTGAATACTGCTGTCGAAAGTGTGAACATACTTTATAATGTTACTATAGCCAGAAATATCACAGGTATATTTGGTAATAACGCAGTAGGAGGAGGTATTTATGCCCGTGAAAAGTCATTATTTTACGTAGTAAATTCTACAATTTATGGCAATAAGGCTGGAGGTAGCGCCTTTGGCGGTGGTGTAGCATTATACGGGGCCACCACTTTCCATCTGATCAGCTCCACCGTTTCAGGTAATGAGGCGGGTACTACAGCTACTGCTGCCGGCGGTGTGGGGATTCACAATGCATCCGCCAATAACAATAACCTTCATATTTATAATTCATTGGTGTCGGGCAATTTGCGTGGAAGTTGGTCTGACATTGGAGGCAACGCGTACGCCGGTTATTCGGTCAAATCATCTATATTAGGTACGCAGGTGCTTGATTTTGACGGAAGACCTACTTTAGGGCAGTTTGATCCGGAAGTGTCATTTGTTGCATTTGGACAGCATGGTGGTTTTGGCGAAACATTTTCGCTTAAAGGTACCTCGGCAGCGAGCACCGAAGGTATGTCATCCCTTCAGCTCGAAATTCTGGCCAATAATTTGCAGGCATTGGAAAGTAAGAAGTTACTTGTAGATCAAAACAATGTATCTCGCTCAAATAAGAAAGTTATGGGAGCAGATGTCGTTATTAAATAGCTTTATATTTGATCAAAACAGAACTCGTACGTATTTATACAAAAAAGACCTGAAGTTCCCCGCTTCAGGTCTTTTAACTAACCAATTCCCGACGGATCCCAAACAAAATATAAAGAGGGGGCTATGGTCTTTAAAAACACGAAGAGATTTCACGACCGGATTTTTCAAATTCATGAAAGATGCAGGACGAAGGTGTTGATCCCATGGTAAATCTATGATTCTCCAATTAGCTTGACACCTCCCCAGGAGTTAGTACTTTTCAATCTTCAATAGTCATGTTTTTAGAGTATTAATAATATATAGATAATGTAGTTGTTTAGGTTTTTTTTGACAAAACAAATAGAATATAAAACCAATAACGGCGATAGCCTTGCACGATGTGCCGCTATCTTACCTATACCAGGAGCTCTTTAGTAGCTTTACCGTGCCTTTCTGGTACATTTCAGTATCTTTTGGGTAGGTTGTGGATTAATGGATTTGCAGATGCGCGAGTACGAAGAGGAACATCGCGTTGGATAGCCTACCTCTCTAACCCCATCTAACCCTCTTTAATCAGGTTCATTTTCCTGCCTCTTTACGCCATATACTACCATTTTGGACAGGCCTCAGCTGTAGCTATCGCAAAGTTGATCTATCAACAAAAATTAAATATCATGGCAAAACAAAATTTTATGTTTGGTTTAGTTGTACCTGTGGCATTTGACCGCGCTACAGGAGATGTTTCCTGAAGTATTCCCATATTCGATCGGCAGCGTACCGCCACATTATTGCTCAGGGCTACACATAGGCGATTTAGAATGGCGACAGTAGAACAGACTCTGGATCCCTTTGACCGGGGAGTGCCCCGCAGAGACGCTTACGGTGAACCTACCGGTCGATTCGACCATAATGTTCTACATCACATGGAGGGGATTGATATGTTCCAACATATCAATGGGGTTTACTACCCTCTGATGGATAATCTGTACAATACCTGAGTATTGTTGTAGTCGATATTCCGTAGGTGAAGTGAGAGCGTGACGCAATAACAAGGTTAATGCGTCATTCATCACTTAGCTGATATCAAAATACAAACTGATCAAAACTAATAAAATGCCAATACTAATAACAACGAAATTAAGGTTTTTTATATTGTATAGAAAATCCATACTATAAATATTAAGCTTCTGATATTTATAGTTTTAATTATTTTATATTATTTTTTACTTTATCATAAAAGATTCTTCGAACTATAGATCTTCGGTGGCAGTACTCGATCTTGGCATCCTTACGGTGGCGGTATTTGGCTTACTGGTTGGTGTCGCCGCTATATTGTGCGGCCTTTGGTTGCAGGAGTTCCTGTGGCGGCCGTTCAGAGTATTCCGCCAACACTTTAAATAATCACTTTAATCAATTGACAGCATGGCAACAATCTTTATGTCTCGGTTTTCTTCTTGCTGCGCTATGCAGGGATAATGGTGATAGGAGTGATGTTTTAAAGACTCTTTATGTGCCTAAGTCACCGGCGCAGGGTGACTCCTTTTTGCTTGACTAAAAAGAAGGAAAAAGTCAAGGTTGTATTTCTTTGTGCTATTCTTTATCCAAGAACCTAAGCAAAATGGAACTCTCTCGATATATCGGGCTCAAACATCATTTTACTCTTAACGGTTCTTATTCTAAAGAATTAAGCAGTCAAAATACAAGGCCAGTTTATTCAGCTAGGATTATTAGTACTTCCTTTGTAAGCTGGTGTGCGCCCGTAAAGGGGGTATAATGAATGTTTTTTTGCAAAATCTAGGCTAGCGTTCAATAAGCCTATCATCAGCCAACTTATCCGCAAGGGAAACTAGATATTCAAAAAAGCCGACGTATTCGGTAACTACAGTGTCTATGCCAGGTGGATCAATCACTGTGGGACCGGTTAAAGAAAAAATGGTGTCGTATATACTCATCATCGAAGGTAATAGTAATAATAAGGTAGAATAGGAAAAAAGACATGTTTACATGGTGCATGGCAATGCGAAGTGGGTTTAGTTTACAATTAGTTGTCTATGGATGATATACCCCTGTTTTTTAACCAAATTAAATTTTGTTTTAATGTTTTTGTTTTTAATTTATACTTATTATCAGGACTTTATGATTTATTATATCAATAATATGTTTATGTTATTTTTAATTATATTAGCAGGTAATTCTGTCTATAGGATGAGCAAATAATCTCGTGAAAATATGTGTCAGGATCTACAAATCGAAGGTAGGTTGGCAATTAGTAAATCCTGGAAGCAACCTGTTGGTAGAGACAGTTTTTCTCGTTATTGGAAGTTTATAAGAGATACAGGCTTATATTTTCATCCCGATGAGGGGATGGGGCAATCCAGAAAAATCGCTTATATTGAACAAAAGAGCGTAGAAGTAAAGCAATCAGAATGTAAAACTTCTTGGGATAGTCTTGGTATCAAAAAATAGTAAATAAGGGAGCGACAGGCAGCGTAAGTCAATACGTAATTGGGATAGTGTATGGTGGACCCCCTGATTATTCTAATGATGTATGGGTATCGAAAATGGATGCAATAAATTGAGCCGATTATCTTTTTAATCGGCTCAATGTTAATTGTCAGTAGGCTGACTTCTCCTGTTTAATATTCTTTATGCTGTTTTAATGTGCCTCCGCTACGATCGATTTCGGTCTGTGGAATAGGGAAGTACGCATTATGGGGCTGATAGCTCAGGCCGCCGTAGTACGGCAGGTACTTAGCTTCAAAGGTAGAGTAGCTTTCAAGAATCTGCTTGGCAATGCCCCAACGTACCAAGTCGAAGTAACGATGGCCTTCTAGGGCAAGCTCTAGCCGTCGCTCCATCCGTACGGCATTGCGTGCGTACGATTGGTCTGCAAAGCTAGGGTAGGGCTTGACAAGATAGTCGGCAACGGCGATACCTCCCACCTGCTTGCGTGGCAGCGTGTTCGCGCGTTCGCGCACCATATTGACATACTTACGGGCTTTTTCTAGATCAGAGGCTTCAACGGCACACTCGGCAGCCATTAAGATCACATCGGCTAGACGTATGATATTGACATCTAATCCCGTGATATAGTTTTCGCCGGAAACAACATTTCCTGGAAACTGACTCTTTTTGATCATGGCCTTCATGCTGACAAAAGGACCTGCAAACGAGGCGTCGCGTATCCAGTCATCACCAGGCATGATTCCATAATCTAGGTAAGGTACACCCCGGCGGCCTACCGTATAGTCAAGACGGGGGTCTACTCGAAGTTTGACGTTAACAGTATAATCTGTTTTGTCTTTCCCCTCTAGTAGCATGTCTGATGTATAAGGATCTGTCCGGTATTCTCCATTTAGATAGGGGAGGCCGTTCGCATCGACTTTGTATACATTTGCTAGGTCAATTGTAGGTTGATAAAAGCCACAGCAACCTATTGGTGATGTGCCGTATAAGCCGCTTAGCATATCGCCTACATTAGCATTGTCGGCCGATCCGTTTGGATTGATGGCGTGCTTGGATACCATGATCGCTTCTGGACCATCTTCCTTGTCGATGTCAAAATTGTTTTGGAATGGCATGCTAAGAAGATCTTTGCCGCTTATCACCTCCTCAAATAAAGGTAAAGCGAGATCGTGTTTACCTTGGTAGAGGTAGAGCTTGCCCAGATAAGCTTTCGCTATGTTTTTGTCCATTCTTCCGGACTCACTCTTGAATTTGGTCATAGGAAGGTTATCGACCGCAAATTTGATGTCTGCTATGATCTTGTCATAAATATCGGTATCGTTTGGTTTTACTTTTGCCTCATCAGATGTTGTGTTTTCATCGATATAAGGTAGGTTTTTGAAGACTCGCCATAGAAAGAAATAATAGTGTCCCCGTAGCATCTTGCTCTCTGCTTCTATTTCTATTGCTCGCTGCGCGGAGATATCTTTAGCGCCGTTTTGATCCTGTTTCAGTAATTTTAAGGTAGAGTTACAACGGTTGACCCCTTCGTAGTACACCTGCCACATAGTCAGCAGTTGATCATTGGTGGAGCTAGGCTTCAATGATTCCAGGTTGTTCATTGCCGGTTGATCCTTTTCATCCGACCCCTTATGTGCATTGTCAGAGGTTATTTCACCGAATACCCATTGGCTAGGAGCAGAAGCATAGTTGCCCCATGAACCGCTTACGTTGCCATTCATGATTCCGTACGCTCCTAATAATAAGGATTCTACACCATTTCCGTTCACGATCTGTTCGCCATATAGTTCGCCTTGAGGTACTTTGTTTAGAAAGTCTTTGCCGCAGCTGCTTAATAATAGGGTGGCCGATAGTATCGTTATATATAGTTTTCTTTTTTTCATGACTTTATATTTTTTTATTAAAACCCTAAATTCAATCCTAATAAGTACTGACGCGATTGAGGGTATACCCCTAGGTCTACGCCAATGGCTGGGTAATCGCTCGGTGTTGCGGTCACTTCGGGATCGAACCCATCGTATTTGGTAATGGTAAATAAGTTGGTGACTCCGGCATAGATGCGTAATTTTCCTAGATTGCTGTTCTGTCCAAATAACGTTTTGACGGGTAGTGTATACCCGATCTGGAAGTTCTTCATTTTTAAGAAACTACCGTCTTTAACATAATAGCTCGATGTTGCAGATTCGTACTCCGATGGTTTATTCGTTAAAGAAGGCATACTAGAGTTGGGGTTTTCAGGGCTCCAAGCATTAAGTAGTCGAGTGCTGCGTGCTCCATTAAAAGTGCCGAAATCAGTAAAATAAGCAGTCGCGTCAAAGACATCATTGCCTTGAGAACCATAGAAAAACAGCGCTAGATCCCATTTTTTATAAGCCGCATTTACGGATAGAGAATAGATAAAGTCAGGATGTGGGTTGCCGATGATGGTACGATCGGCTGCATTGATTACGTTGTCTCCATTTCGATCAACATATTTCAAGCCTCCGGGGCGGGCTTTCTCATCGGCGTAATTAGGAGAGTTCGCGACATCGGTGGCATCTTTATATACCCCTGCTACCTGATAACCGTAGAATGCACCAAAGACCTCTCCAGGTTTTAGGATGGTTGTCTCAAGGGCTCTGAACTTACCGTAGTTTTGTTGAGACACAGATGGTGCTAATGCAACGACTTCATTTATATTCTTACTAAAGGTACCTGTCAGATCTAAGGTAAAATCTTTTTGCTGTCTATGTCCATAATGGTATCCAAGAGAAAGCTCGACACCATGATTGCGCATGTCCCCGATGTTAATATAAGGAGAAGTGGCACGTCCAACTGCTGTGGCTGGTTGAGGTACCCTAAAAAGCATATCTTGCGTCTTTTTGTCGTAGTAATCGAAGGTACCGTCGATATCACCGTTTAATAGGGTAAAGTCTAATCCGATGTTAAAGGCGTTGACCTGCTCCCATTTGACATCTTCGTTGGCATAATGGCTCTGCCATAGCCCGCTCTGTACTTTGCCTCCTATGGGATAGGAAGAATGAGTAATAGAACTCGCATAGCGGGCTATGTAATTGTTGGCAGGTATGCGTTGATTGCCTGTCACTCCATACCCCGCTCGTATTTTTAGATCTTCAAGCCATGAAACAGATTGCATAAACTGCTCGGACGAAATACGCCACGCCCCGCTGATACCCGGGAATGTGCCGTATTTGTTGTTGGGGCCAAAATTGGATGAACCATCTCTCCGTACCGTGGCACTTAGGATATAGCGATCATCGAAGCTATAATCAACCTTCCCGAAAATAGAAAACAAAGAGCCTACAGATCCGGTACCTGTATTACCAAAGGCTTCAGTACCTGCATTCAGATAGAAATAATCCAAGCTCTCTAAGGTGAAAAAACTATTTCTACTACCTGAGATGTCTCTGCTGTTACTGTTTATCGCTTCTGTACCGGCGAGGATGTTTAAACTGTGTTTATCAAACCTCTTGTTGTAGGTTAAGGTATTGGTCCAGGTCCATTCCGTGTTGTAGCCTTGGCTCTCACTCATTGAGTTATTGGAGTATGAACCTTCTGAAAACTCAGGATTAGGATAGGTGATAGATATACCTCCCCAGTTTTCGTAGCGCAAACCAAAGCTTGTTCGCCCTGTAAGGCCTTTGATGATGTCGACCTCGCCAAAGGCATTGCCAAAGAAGAAATTACTTTTGTTGACGTTGTCTTTGCCTCTATAGGCTTCGGCTACGGGGTTCCGGGCATTACCAAGGTCTTTACCTTTACTACCGGCAAAGTTGCCACCTTCGTCATAGACTGGTATAATGGGTTGTGCGCGAAGAGCCCATCCGACGATACTGGCATCTCCCATGTATCCTCCTGCTGCGTTGGGATTTACACCCATACCTACCCCTTTGGTAAAGCTGTATTGCATGTTCTGACCAAAACGCAACTTATTGTCAAAAGCTTTGAATTGGGTGTTGCTACGTACATTGAACCGTTCAAACTGAGAGTGGATAATAGTTCCTTTTTGATTGAGATACCCTCCCGACATGGCGTAGGTCGCATTATCTCCTCCTCCTGTGGCCGATAGCTGATAGCTTTGTGTCGGTGCGGATCTGGAGACTTCGCGGAGCCAGTCTGTTCCTTCTTTATTGGCTTTGGTTATCTGATAAAAACTGGACTGGTCCCGAGAATAATTGTAAAGCGACATGTCTACATCAGCGGGAGTGATGTCGTGTGATGTTTTGGCTCCGGCAAGTAGGTAATCCGGCAATTGTAGGTTGGTACCATGAATCTTATTGTTCATATCGTAAACCTGCTGCGGTGTCATCATTTTTGGATAACGGCTATATTGTGGGGTTTGGATACCGCCATATACATCGAGGTTGATCTGTGGTTTTCCGGAACTTCCTTTTTTAGTGGTGATGATGACTACACCATTATTGGCGCGTGATCCGTATATAGACGCGGCAGAGGCATCTTTAAGTACCTGCATGGTCTCGATATCATTGGGATTGAACCAGCTTAATTTTCCCTCGTAAGGCACACCGTCTATAACATAAAGTGGCTCATTATTGTTGATCGTACTATAGCCCCTGATTTTGATCTGCGGAGTCGAGCCTGGAGCACCGTCATTGACAATCTGTACACCAGCGGCTTTACCTTGCAGGGCTTCCACCGCTGTGGCAGTAGGCTGGGCTTTGAGCTGTGCTACATCGACAATAGCGACAGAACCAGTGAGGTCCTTCTTACGTTGGGTGCCGTAGCCCGTTACAACGACTTCTTCCAAGCTGCTGGCATCAGATACCAGCTCGATCTGTAAGCTGCCTGTGCCGGTAGGAACAGCCCTTCTTGCGGTTTCGTAACCAATGTAACTGATCTCAATTAAGTCATTTGGAGCGGCTTTGAGTTGGAATGTACCTTGATCGTTGGTCGAGGTTGCAATAGACTTGCCGACAACTTTAATGGTTACTCCGGCCAGCGGGGCCTTCGTAGCACTATCTTTGACGGTTCCTTCGATCTCATTTTCTTGGAAGATAAGGTGTACATTCATAACTAGGTCTGTAGAAAGTGCAGGGACTGCTAGTAGCGGATTACCGATGAGAAGCAGTGCGCCGGACATCAGGAGGCTTCGCCGTAATGTCTTCTGGACTGCAACAACACGAACAGTTTTAGTTTTTGGTTGTTCAATCATAATTGTGTTTTGATGTTTATAAGTACTCGATTACAATGATCTAGATCACATGCATTAGTTGTTCATAAAATTAAGATGTAGAGATAGGTCTCAGTGGTAAAACATTCTCGCTGAGTAAATGTTTTGGTTTTCTGAAAATTTATTTGAAAATAGAGGTAATTATAAAGTTGTTTTGTTAACTTATTGCTGACTAGTGGGTTACTTTTTGTTTTTGTTTCATGGTTTTTTTGCGCTTAGCATGCCAACAAAAGGTAAAGGGAGAATTGGAGGAAAGGATGAAAGAGATCAGCACCTATGGCCTGCAGATCGATATTAAGCCGATGTAGGAGGGTGATTGAAGGCTTGGGCGAGGTTAAGAGGGATGATTTAAGAACAATGCCCGGCATATTTGATGCCGGGCATTGTTCTTTTATTTCTTTTCCAAGAGTGGTAGGTACTTTTCGTAACCCTCTGCTTTCATTTTTTCTTTGGGTACAAACTTGAGTGAAGCGCTGTTGATGCAGTAACGTAATCCTCCCTTGTCTGCTGGACCGTCATTGAATACGTGACCAAGATGGGCATCACCAGTTTTACTCCGCACCTCTGTACGGCGCATACCGTGGGAGTTGTCCGACACCTCTTCAATAAGACTATTGCTGATCGGCTTGGAAAAAGCTGGCCATCCGCAACCGGAATCAAATTTATCGGTCGAGATGAATAAAGGTTCTCCCGTAGTTACGTCTACATAAATGCCTTCCCTGAATTCGTTGTCATATTCATTGTTAAAAGGACGTTCGGTCGCATTATTTTGCGTTACCTCATACTGCAGCGGAGTAAGTGTCTTTTTCAATGTCTCTTTGTCCGCTTTCTTGTAGGTTGCCGCTGGAGCTGGATTGGCTTTGCGAGCCAGTTCAAACATTGCCGGTCCTATGTGGCAGTACCCGCCAGGATTTTTATCAAGGTATTTTTGGTGATAGGTCTCTGCATCGTAATAGTTTTTTAAGGGTTCTGCTTCAACGACAATCTCGGTGCTGTATTGCTTCTTTAATTCGGCAAGTAGTTTCTCAATAACAGGTATATCCGCAGTATTGGTATAATAGATTCCAGTACGGTACTGCGTACCTATGTCATTACCTTGCTTATTAAGCGTGGTAGGATCGATGGTCTTAAAGAATAAGTCGATCAATAGTTTTAGATCAATTACCTCTGGGTCATAGCTCACCTTGACGGTTTCCGCAAATCCAGTATTGCCGGTGCAGACCTCTTTATAGGATGGGTTTTCAGTGTTTCCATTGGCATAGCCAACTTCAGTCGCAGTGACGCCGCGTACCTGCTTGAAGAAATGCTCGGTGCCCCAAAAGCACCCCCCTGCAAAATAAATAACCTGATTGTGCGTATTTGTAGTATCCATAGTATTTGGGTTTGACGATTTTAAATCCGATGTCTTCTGCGAAAAGCCGATTTTACTGAGTAAAAAAATGCTGACCGCAAGGGCCGTGAGTGCTAATAGCTGTTTCATATACTAAGTAATTATTTATGAGCGTTTATCAATCTTTCGGTTGTGTACAATAGCTCCACTTCCTAGTAATGTACAAAGATAATGCCTTGCTGCGTGTTTTCCGCTTAAAAATGTTGATGAAGGGGCAGGATAAACTCTTTTTACAATAGTACGACTAACAGCAGCGCTTATGGCTATCAGATTTTTTTAATTAATACCGTTTTCTTATTATCTATCCGGTCTTGTTGAGCGTACTTTTTGCGTTACACAATCGATTGATTTACTGTGGTTGTAAAATAAAATCAATAAAATATTTTATTTTTAGAACTACTATACTTGATTTGTAACGTAATTATGAACAGACATTTTTTTTCAATTAGCGTGTTTATTCGGACTGTGTTTATGTTGATACTAGCATCTTCAAACAGTTTATTGGCACAAGTACAAAAAGATCGACCCAATGTAATTATGATCTATGTCGATGATCTTGGTTACGGAGATCTTAGTTGCTATGGGGCCAAAGCCGTACATACTCCGAATATCGATGCATTGGCAGCAAATGGTTTACGGTTTACGCGAGGCCATACCACATCGGCTACGTGTACACCCTCTCGATTTGCCCTGATGACAGGTGAATATCCTTGGAGAAAACCAGGGCGTAATATTCTACCAGGGGACGCGGCACTTATTGTACCTGTTGATAAGATTACGTTGCCGAAGGTTTTTAAGAACGCAGGTTATAAAACTGCTATCGTTGGAAAGTGGCATCTAGGTCTTGGCGACAAAGTGGATAAAGATTGGAATCAATCCATCAAACCAGGGCCTAATGAGGTGGGGTTCGATTATTCTTTCATCTTTCCGGCTACTGCAGATCGTGTTCCCACGGTATTTATGGAAAATCATGAGGTTATCGGATTGGATAGCTATGATCCTATAGAGGTGAGTTACAAAGGTAAAATTGGAAACGAGCCTACTGGAAAAGAAAACCCTGAGCTCCTCAAGTTACAGTCTTCTGTGGGGCATAATCATACTATCGTAAATGGGATCGGACGTATCGGTTATATGTCCGGAGGGAGACAATCTCGATGGACAGATGAAGAATTGGGTGCAGCTTTTTTGAAAAAGGCCCAGGATTTTATCAACGAAAATTCAAATGATCCTTTCTTTTTATATTTTGCGCTGCACAATATTCATGTACCTAGAATGCCTGCTACAATTTTTAAAGGATTAAGTCCACTAGGATATAGAGGAGACGCTATCCTGGAGTTGGATTGGTTGGTTGGACAGATCACAAAACAGCTTAAGGAACTTGGCTTAGCTAATAATACGATGATCATATTCAGTAGCGATAATGGCGCAGTGCTGGACGACGGTTATGCCGACAGAGCGGTCGAGTTAAATGGTAAGCACCGACCGAATGGTGTGCTTCGTGGCTGGAAGACTGATGCCTACGAAGGGGGGACTCGTGTTCCTTTTATTATCAGCTGGCCGAAAGGTATCAAACGCGGCGTTTCCGATGCCTTGGTCTGTCAGATAGATTTTTTATCTAGCTTTGCCAGTCTGTTCAATCAGCAATTGCCAAAAGGAGAAGCCTCCGATAGTGAAAATATGTTGAATGTATTTTTAGGCAAGTCTACTACAGGTCGCGAAGTATTGGTACAGGAAGGGTATAGTAATCTAGCTATTGTTAAAGGTGATTGGAAATATATTCCGGCGCATCGAAAAAAGGGAGAGGAGTTATATAATTTAGCAAAAGATATCTCCGAACAGCATAATCTGATTGATAGATATCCAGATAAGCGTAAAGAATTGGAATCTTTGTTGATACAAGAACAAAACAGGCGTTAAATAAAGCGATTTTGTGTACTTAGTTGCTTAACATGAACAGATCTGCTTTATTTTTTTTGATTTTGTTGATCAGACTAGAAATGGGATTGACCCAAAATAGCGATGCCCCAAATATTATTTGTTTTTGGCAGATGATATGGGTTGGCAGGATAGGCTAGGGGGACCTCATAGACACAATTTGTCGTTGAACAGTGGAAAATTCTGCTTATGAAAGAGGGGTGCGTGTACCTATGGTTATTTCTTGTCTCGGTCGGGTGCAAGCAAATACACAATCCGACCAACGGAAAGAATTATTTTTTGTGGTTGTAAAATACTGTTCCAATAGTAAGGTACGTGCTCTCAATTCGGAGCATTGGCCCTGAACACTTCGAGTGACGGCATAAAAAGGGAAGGCCGAAGAGTATGCTGTCATAACCTTACGTAGTATTACTATCGAAGGAAGAGGAACATTCGAATTAACACGATTAGAAAGGCCATTTATTGTATTTGACGAGGATGGAGAAACCTTATGGCCACTATGGCTATCTAGGATACTGCAAAAGATAAATCAAAAATTGCCCGTGCTCAAAACAATAGTTTTTGTTTGGATTTTGCCTTGACAGAACATGCGGAAAATCAGTGATGTTATCCAGATAAATAATATATTTACAAACGATTTAAGATGAGGATATTAGCATTTTCTTTTTTAGTCTTTAGTTTTTTTATTACGATTACTGTTTTTGGTCAAAAGAACGGTAGTAAACCCAATGTGCTATTTATTATTGCCGATGATCTAAATGTCTCGGCATTAGGTGCGTATGGCAATAAGGTGATGAATACTCCCGCAATCGATCAGTTAGCAAGGGAGGGGATTGTTTTTAATAGAGCCTATTCCCAGTTTCCGGTCTGTGGTCCCTCGCGTGCTTCATTGATGTTTGGGTATTACCCCTCCGCAACTGAAACCTACGGTTATGTCAGCGGAAGAGAACAGGTCGGCTCTGATCGCTTTTCGATGACGCAGTGGTTTAAACATCATGGGTACTATACGGCGCGTGTAGGCAAGATTTTTCATATGGGAGTTCCTATTGATATCGAAAAGGGAACGGATGGAGAAGATGATCCAGATTCCTGGACGGAACGATTTAACTCCCAAGGGCCAGAATGGCTATCGGAAGGGAAGGCAGAGTTGGTACAGAATAACCCAGATGGAACTATTGAGCGAAAAGGTGGCAATGTAATGACAATTGTTAGGGCTGCAGGAGATGATTTGGTACAGGCAGATGGTAAGACCGCTCAAAAAGCGATTGAATTAATCAGAGAACATAGGAACAAACCTTTTTTTATCGCAGTAGGTTTTGTAAGGCCGCATGTACCATTTGTAGCACCGGAGAAATATTTTGCCGATTATCCTTGGGAACAGATTGTCCCGCCAGCCATAGTGGATAATGATTGGGCAGACATTCCTAAAGCCGGAATTAATTATGTGACCACTCAAAATGCACAAATGGACGTGACACAAAAGAAGAAGGCCATAGCGGGATATTACGCTTCAGTGTCTTTTGTTGATAATCAGGTCGGCAAGATTATGGACGCCTTAAAAAAGGAAGGATTAGAAAAGAATACGATTGTAGTTTTCGTATCGGATCACGGTTTTCATCTCGGCGAGCATGATTATTGGATGAAGGTTAGCCTTTTGGAAGAGTCTGTACAGATTCCGATGATTATTAAAGCTCCGAAGACTTCCCCAGGAAAGACTGAATCGTTTGCCGAGCTGGTAGACATGTATCCGACGCTTTCGGAATTGGCGGGATTGCCGATACCGGGTAATATTCAAGGGAAGAGTTTGAGCCCTGTATTGAAGAATCCTAGACGCTCTGTAAAAGATGCGGTTTTTTCGGTTTCAAAAAATGGAAAGTCCTATCTGTTTAGAAATGATAGATGGGCTTATATACAGTATGGCGAACAAGGAGAATCTGGGATAGAACTATACGATATGTACCAAGATCCGAGACAATTTACGAATCTGGCAATACAACCTGGGTACGAAAAAGTCTTGATGGATCTTCGTACTCAATTGAAAGCCAAGTTGGCAGAAGTACGAAATAATGATTTAGGAAAAGATTATAGGTAGTTGTAATCTAAAAGATATTAATTGTATTTTTCGCAATTACATCAAAATAACTTGTTACAGATAAGCAGACTTGTAATTACTTTATAGGCTTTTACTGTTTTTAAATTAAGCCATTTTTTATGATGAAAGAAATTCTTATTGTATTTTTCCTGCTTTCTTCTATTGTTTCCTATGGACAGGGGATATCATATCGCATTGAAAAGGATGTTAGATATACTAATGGACAAACAGATTATGAAGTGGAAAAATGTAGACTCGATTTTTATTATCCTGAAAATAAAGAAGATTTTACTACGCTAATATGGTTTCATGGAGGAGGGTTGACTGGAGGTGGAAAGCAGTTGCCGGATTATTTATTGAACAAAGGCATTGCCATCATTGGCGCAGGCTATAGACTCGCACCTAAAGTAGATGTGGTAGACATTCTTGAAGACGCCGCCGATGTCGTGAAATGGGCATTTGAAAATGTGGAAAAAGTGGGCGGCAATAAAAGTAAAATTGTTGTAGGAGGAATATCTGCGGGAGCATATCTTTCGCTTATGATTGGTTTAGATAAAAATATACTCGCAGGGAGAGGGATTTCTGCGGATAGTTTGTTGGGGGTGGTGTCGTTTAGTGGGCAGACTATAACACATTTTACCGCAAGAAAGCAAGCTGGAATTAACGGGCTTCAGCCAGTAATAGATAAGTTGGCTCCTTTGTATTGGGTAAGAAAAGACGCCCCCAAAGTACTTCTTATTACCGGAGATCGAGAGTTGGAGTTAATGGGTAGGTACGAAGAAAATGCTTATTTATATCGTATGTTAAAGTTAGTCGGACATACTAACGTAAGCATTTTTGAATTGGACGGCTATGGACATGATATGGAATACCCAGCATATCCAATATTGTTGAAGAAAATCGAGGAATGGAGTAAGTGACCAATATTCAAGCTGAAACTCCCCAGCAGCAAAGGCTCGTAGTCAATCAATTTTAGGAGCCTATTCTTAAATTTATCTGGACGATAACTTTAATCCATTCATAAAAAGAGTTTGTTTTTATACTTTTGTTATTAAATTAGCACGTGATTCGAAAACGTCTATTTAATCCCGCGCAATTATTTATTTCCAGCTTTCTGGCGCTCATTCTTTTTGGAACTATATTGTTGAAGCTTCCTGTTGCACTAGAGAAGCCCCTATCCTGGCTAGATGCTTTATTTACGGCCACTAGTGCGGTGTGTGTCACAGGATTGGTCGTGGTTGATACCTCTACTCACTTTACGATATGGGGACATGCTTTCATTATGCTACTTATCCAGGCTGGGGGTATTGGTATCTTGTCATTTGCCGGATTGTTCGCGTATTTTCTCAAAGGTGGAAGTAGTTATGAGAACCAATTGGCTATACGTGACTTCTCGAATACCGAGCGTCTGGGAGAAGTTTTTGTTCTCTTGAAACGAACTATATTGATCACATTTGGTATAGAGCTAGTGGGTGCCGCCACTATTTTCTGGAGCTTGAGGGACGTAAGTAATATGGGAATCCTGGAGAAAGCTTTCACGTCTTTATTCCATGCGGTTTCTTCTTTCTGTAATGCAGGATTTTCTACGCTGCCCTTGGGCTTGATGGATAGTGCCGTGGTTCACAATTATGGTTTTCAACTGGCTGTAGCCTGCATTTATATTTTTGGCGGACTAGGATTTCCCATTGTTATAAACATGCTTAAATACTTCAAGCATGTGGTGAATAGATTATTAAAAAAATGGACTTTGAACGAAAATTACTACCGTCCTTGGATCATGACGATCAATAGTAAGATCAACCTGATTACTACGGGATTGATTACGGCTATTGCGACTCTTGTATTGTATGTTAATGAATACGGGCATGTACTAGCTGGACATGACGGGATCGGTAAGTGGGTAATAGCCTTTGCTACAGCTACTACACCGAGGACCGCAGGGTTTAACAGTATTGATTTTTCGCAGCTTCATTTTTCTAGTATTCTTTTTGTTATGCTGCTGATGTGGATCGGTGCTTCTCCAAATTCTACAGGAGGAGGAATCAAGACCAGTACATTTGCAGTAGCTGTACTTAATGTTTGGAGTTTGGCTCGAGGCAAAAATAGAACCGATGTCTTTCGTCGAGAGATAGCTGCGATTTCTATACAGCGGGCTTTTGCAACCATGTTCTTGTCTTTGATGGTCATCGGATTGGCCGTGTTTGGTATTTCTTTTTTTGAACAGGACAGACCGCTGCTAGATATTGCTTTTGAATGCTTTTCGGCTTACAGTACGGTTGGATTATCGCTAAATGTTACAGCAGGCCTAATGACGGGCAGCAAGATAATTTTAGTTCTGCTCATGTTTGTTGGGCGAGTAACGATGCTTTCCGTATTGATAGCATTTGTAAAAAAAGTAAATTATGTACAGTACAAATATGCTCCAGAAGAGTTAACAATATATTAAGAATATGAAGTTTATAGTCATAGGTTTAGGGAATTTCGGAGCATCGCTCGCCGAGAAACTAACCCTTCAGGGTAATGAAGTAATAGGGGTAGACCGTCGTCTTGAAAAAGTAACTGCACTTAAAGAGAAGATAACACATACCGTATGTTTAGATGCTACCGATGAGGTGGCGTTCTACTCTTTGCCACACAAAAATACAGATGTGTTTGTCGTAGCAATAGGGGAAGATGAAGGGGCGAATATTATGGTTACGGCATTATGTAAAGAGGCTAACGTCAAAAGGTTGATAAGTAGGGCTGTAAATCGGCTACATGAAAAGGTGTTGGGTGCTTTGGGAGTATCCGAAATCGCCCATCCGGAAGAAGAATCGGCGGAACGATGGTCAAAACGGTTGTGTATGTCGGGGCTTGTAGATTCATTTGAGTTGAATAGCAACTACTCCATTGTGGAGGCTGTAGTGCCCGAAAAATATGTCGGAAAAACAATACAAGAAATTGGATTCCGCGAACGATATGAACTGCTTGTATTGACTATTTTGAAAAGTACGGAGAAAGAAACAACATTTGGTAAAAGTGTTGTAACTACTGTTTTGCATGGTATACCCAAACCAGATACAAAGTTAGAACAAGGAGATATTTTAGCTATTTATGGTTATAACGATCACATAAAAACATTTTTATAAAGCATTTTCTTCCGATTTTAAAAATAGTTTTCTATTTCACGGACCCCAATCATTCCGTTAGATATACTTTTTTCAGTTTCGGGAAATAGAAAATCTTCTTTAATTTTAAGGCAATCAATTGCTTACTTATCAAAAAGACATGAACATACTTTATATCAAAAGCTTTTTAGTTACGTTGTTGTTTTTAATTCACCTCATCAGTACATCGTTGATGGCACAACATAAAAATGTACTTATAATTTATAGCGATGATCAAAGTTATAATACGATCAGAGCATTAGGAAATAATGAAATACATACGCCCAATCTGGATAAATTAGTCAGGCAAGGTACAAGTTTTCGCCAGGCTCATGTGATGGGAGGACACCATGGGGCCATATGTATGCCCAGTCGTATTATGATGCTAACCGGTAGGTATCTCAACAGGCTGCCAGATGATGGTGCAGTAGTGCCTGATAGTATTGTGGGATTGCCCGAAGCTTTGCGCCAGCGAGGTTATACCACTTTTCACTGTGGCAAATGGCATAGCGACAAAACGTCGCATCATCGTTTTTTTAGTGCAGGAAGTGAGCTGTTTTTTGGAGGTATGCATTTTGAAGAAAGTGGAGGACAGTTTCATCCTTACGTATACGATTACAATAGGGAAGGCAAATACCCTAAAGATGCTGGTCGTAAAAGCGATACCTATAGTACAGAATTGTATGCGAATGCTGCGATCCGTTTTTTGGAAAGTAAAACTGCGCATGAGAAGCCTTTTCTATGCTATGTAGCCTTTACTTCTCCCCATGATCCTCGCACACCGCCTCCGGCTTTCAAGGGGATGCATATTGCTACGGAAATAACATTGCCACCAAACTTTTTACCAGTACATCCATTTGATAATGGCGAATTAAAGGTGCGTGACGAATTGTTACTGCCACATCCGCGTACGGAAGAGGCAGTCAAGGAGCAAATTGCGCTTTATTATGATATGATCAGCGAGATGGACGCACAGGTGGGGCGGATTCTTGACGCGTTAGATAAAGCTGGATTAAGAAATAATACGCTTATAGTTTTTGCGGGTGATAATGGTTTGGCTGTAGGACAGCATGGGCTCTTGGGCAAGCAGAATCTGTATGAGCATAGTATTCGTGTCCCCCTTATATTCTCTGGCCCAGGTGTGCCAAAAAATAAAGTGTCTAATGCGTTTAGCTATCTCAGTGATATCACGCCGACAGTATACGATTGGTTGGGAGCTGTACAGCCTGCGACTGTGGAAGCAAAAAGCTTAATGCCAATCTTCAAAAATCCAAAATCTCACATACGTAAAAATATTTATAACATTTATGGTCATTGGAGCAGAAGTGTGAAAACTCCGGAAGGGTATAAGCTGATTGCCTACAACGTGAATGGTAAGAGTCGTGTTCAGCTTTTTGATTTGAAGAAAGATCCTTGGGAAATGAATGATTTGGCGAATAGACCGGAAGAACAGAATCGTGTCCGACAATTGTGGGATTTGCTGAAAGAGGAGATGCAAATTGCCCATGATGATCTTGATATCGATAAGTCTAACTGGGGCAGAAAACCTGGTCAGAAATCTTTTGGTAGTTAGTTTTTGTTGCAGAGGTTATTGTACGTATATATAACCCCAAAGCCCAATCGAGTTATCTGAATAACGAATACACCATGAATAAAATCGTCAATTATATCGTAGTTTTACTTTTAGTCATACTGGGCAAAATCGATGTGTCAATGGCTCAGCGTGAGGATTTTCCTAATATTATCTACATCCTGGTAGATGACTTAGGGTATGGGGATATTAGTAGTTTTAACAATAGATCTAAAATACAGACACCTTTTATAGACAAGTTGGCTAGCGAAGGAATGCGATTTACCGATGCTCACAGCAATTCCTCATTATGCACTCCAAGTCGATACGGTATCTTGACGGGTAGGTATGCTTGGCGGTCTAAGCTTCAGAACGGTGTATTGTGGAGCTATGATAAGCCGTTGATAGAGGAATCACGACCTACGGTAGCTTCGTTGTTAAAAAGAAACGGTTACCATACAGCCTGTATTGGGAAATGGCATCTTGGACTTGAATGGAAGAGAGATCAAGCAGATGAAGTTCTCCTTACCGAGCCTATCACCGGAGGTCCATTGGAAAAAGGGTTTGATTATTTTTATGGAATATCTGCTTCATTGGATATTCCGCCTTATGTATATATCCGTAACGATAGAGTTACGACAAAATTGATCGATACGATTGCTAAAAATGAGGGAAAAGGTTTCTGGAGAGCAGGACCTATCGGTGACGATTTTAAGCATGAAGAAGTTTTGGACAGATTGGCTGATGAAGCGGAGAGTTATATTCGGGAACGAAGTAGCTCGGCGCGTCCATTTTTCTTATACCTATCGTTAACCTCACCACATACACCTATATTGCCCAGTGCAGACTTTATTGGTAAAAGCGGGTTGAACGCTTACGGAGATTTTGTATTGATGACCGACGCTATAGTCGGTAGGATTATGGTGCTGCTGGGGGAACTCAATATTGATAAAAATACACTTATTGTCTTCACAAGTGATAACGGATTTGCTCCTGCCGCAGATTTGGAAGAAGCCTTACGTTTGGGGCATCAGCCCAGTGGCATATACCGTGGTACTAAGTCCGATATTTATGAAGGCGGGCATCGGGTTCCGTTTATAATGAATTGGCCGGCGCAGATCGCTGCGGGGAGTGTGAGCGACAAAATGGTGAGCCACACGGATTTTATGAGTACCTGTGCAGATATAATGGGGGTAAAGTTGCAAGACAATGAAGCCGTGGACAGCTATAGTATACTGCCTTTGATGAAGCCTGATGTGGGGAAGCACTATTTGAGAGATCATGTCATCCTACATTCCGGAGATGGTGTTTTTGCGATTCGTAAAGGGGAGTGGAAGCTTATTTTCGGAGCCGGTTCAGGAGGGTGGAGTTATCCGACAGCGAAGGACTTAGAAGGTGTAAAGTTGCCTGATTTACAGCTTTATAACATGTGTATAGACCCGTCGGAAACAAAGAATTTGGTCGATAGCCATCCAAAAACCGTAGCAGTACTTACAGAATTATTAAGACAGTATATTACCGATGGACGAAGCACAGAGGGCACGAAGGAAAAAAACGAGGCGGACGTAAATGTGGTTTATAAGCCTAAAGGTTAGGTAGTGCAATTACTGAAACTAGTCTTGTTTAAATTGACCTGAGGTGATAATTCCAGACCTATACAATCTGTAGTCAATGTCGTGATGAGCGGAAATTTAGCAGGAGCCATGATTAATCATCAATTGACAATAGAAACATTTTAGCTGTTTTGGTATTAGAATTGTGCATACTTCAACAAATCGGTTAACAACTAAAATTATATCAGAGTGTTTACAGTAGAACAAATCGAAGCAGCCCATAGTAAGGTGAAATCAGGTGCTGAGTTTCCTGTTTACGTTAAAGAAATCAAGACAATAGGTGTTACACATTACGAAGCCTATGTTTCGGACGGTCATATCAATTATTACGGTGCCGATAATTACATGGCACAGGTACCTGCAGCCTATGAAGCGTTATCTATTGCTGACACCGCCAATAGTGAAGAATTCAAAAACGTGCTGGTGGCTCATCAGAAAGGCAAAACCGATTTCATTACCTTCATTAAAATGTGTGCGGATTGTGGCATTGAAAAATGGACAATCTGTATGGACAAAATGACCTGTACCTATTACGGCAAGACAGGAAGCAAAATTCTGATCGAACAGATTACTCGCTAGTCACAGTAATCTACAGGAGTCTGTCTAAAAAGGTCTCAAAAAAAGAGAACCCCGTCGTTAATTGAAAAAACGGCAATTGTTGTAAGTTTGTAGCTTTCAATAACGATGTCACTCATAGTTGAAAGCCGCTTTTCTATTCACCCCATAGAACAAATAAATAGTGACGACCAACTGAGTTCTGTCCAAGACCTGACTTTGTTCGGTCTTGACTCTACCAAAACCCGGTGAATCCCCGATGAGTCCCCGATCACCATCGGGGACTCATCGGGGATTCACCAGAAGTTCATCGGGGAAAAGTGGTATTTGATCAGGTCTTGGTAGTTGCCAAGGAGGGTCTTTCTCTGCTTATTCGTTGCTTTTTGGTTGCTTTTCATTTGGTCTACAACTAAGGAACAACCGAAGAACAGGCATGCGAATAGCGGGCCAAGTGCCTACAATGCTCAGAGAAAGGACTACGGATAGATAATGCTTCTGTAAGCTGTGACGATCCATCTGACCGGAGAGTCGCTGCTGCTTCGTACGGGCCGTATTCGCCACTCGTTCAGTAAATGTCTATCGATTCTCTGTCTATTCCCGATCTATTCTCTATGTATTCCTTAGGGAAAAGGTAGAGAATCATAAGGCAGAAGATACAAAAGTTACGAAGCTGTTGCGAAGCAGTTCCGAACAAGGTATGGATAAGCAACGGGTAAAACACAGATCAAATAAGGATTCGGCACATAGCAGGATGACCTGTATTGTCATTGGATCTACTTTGTATTTGTTCAAAAAATAACCGCTCGCGGTGCTATAAGGGGAATTAGAGATAGCGAAAAGCTACGCGAAATGGGTATTTTGTTTTATCAAAGTAAATGGGATAAACTTATTTAATGGTTTCCTGTATCTTATTCTTTATAAATCTCTTCCGTAGATGCTAATGTGTGGGGATTTATTATCAATAGATTACACCAAGATCTAAACCACGGAAAAATTGGAGGCAAGTAACTGTAAAAATTAAGAAGAGTAATAAGCTTGATTACCAGTATTTAATTACTTGGGTATATTACAAAGGGTATATTTTGCTTGCATTTAAATTAGACGGTCTATATTACCATGGAGTAGTGTTTTTAAATGTGTCTACGTGTTATAACACGTAGTTTTTTAGTTTGTTGTGTTCAGTCAATTTATTGAATTTGTTCTGTTTAATTCTTATTTTTGCAAAAATTGCACCAAGCTAATTTTAGGATCTTTAATAAGTTAACATAGATCTGTGTTTCTGGGAAAGCCATTTTCACGAAATACACCAAGCTACCAAAGTATATTGAGTTGTCTGTCAGAGGATTGACTTGACGTATTGAAAAACAAAATATATAATTCATAAAAAGTGAAATTATGGGAATTCGGAGGTTTTGGAGAGCTATTTCAAATCGAAATATAGCAAGGGATGTCGACAAATTAACTGCAATTGATTACAAGATATTGAATCAATATACGGTACTTGTTTCAGGAGTTTTCTTAATTGACGCCTTTAGGGACTTATATTTTGGGAATACGATAGATTTTTTCGTTCTTTTTGTATTAGGTATTGGTCTTCTGTTATGGTTTTTGTTTGTCCCCATAAAAGTTCGTGCACTTCCTGTTTTACTATATATTATATTTATAGTTTGTATTCTTTTAGTTTTTTATTTCTCCTGTCGGGCGGGTTTCAATAGTGGGTTGACTGCATATTATTGGGGGCTATTATTTATGACTTTATACACTTTTGGGGAACGGAAGTTGATTTTGTATTGTGTGTCAATATTTGTTTTAGTTTTTGTTCTGTTCTATATAGGTCACCATTACGACTTCGCATTATTTAACATGAATGATACACCGGTTTCTGAAAAATTAAGGAAGAATCATCGATTGGTCACTTTTATTCAGATACTGGTTCTTCTAGGTTTTTACGGGTATTTTGTTAATCAAAAAAATAGAATGACGGTAAGGCTGTACGAAGAAGCGATAAAGAGTAAGAATATTATTTCTGATCTCAATCGAAGGTTGGAATCTAGCGGATGCAAATCCCAGATTGAAGATGTCGTAAAGCTTGCTATGGAAGATGATATTGCTTTTGTTCCAAAGTTTAAGTTAGTGTTTCCTGATTTCTACACAAATCTTCTCCAGATTAATCCCAATATGACTACAGATGAATTCAAAACTTGCTCTTTGCTGAAATTAGGGTTCACTACTAAAGATATCGCGGAATACTGTAATCTTGCTGTTCGCTCAGTACAAACTAAGAAAAATAGATTGCGGAAGTCTTTTGATATTCCTTCTGATGAAGATTTGTACTGCTGGATAGAGAAAATAGAAACCTGCAAACCTACTGTCGAAGCCCCATTTTGATAGAATGAGTTTATGTGATAAATAAATAGGACTAGTATCAAAACGGTATTGTCCTTGCTGCACATGGTGTATCGATCAATATCACTAATACCTTTTTTGATCAATTTGTATCTTTAATATTAATTACTTTAATGTTTAATCAATTGATTTTTGCCGGTGATTATCTGCTGATGTATCTATGTAGTATTTATATGTAGTACCTAAGATGTACCCGTATTTTAACAACTAATTCTAAGACTTTTCATTTTTGTGAAATTAACAGTTGAAGCGATTTAAACATCGTTATTTGATTGTGGTAAATTATTAACACATCGATGGTTGAAATTAGTTAAAATATGAAAAAGGCAATTATTACATTAGGAATAATTTTGTATTCTACGTTTATTTTTGGGCAGGTATCTATTGGTGCTTCCGAACCAGAGGCATCAGCGATTCTAGACTTGAACATAAATGCACTGAGTAGTAAAAAAGGTTTCCTGGGACCAAGGGTGGGTTTATCTTCTAACACGGATATAATAACAATTCCAAATCCAGCTGTTGGGCTTATGATATTTAATACGGGAACTGGAGCACTAAAAGCAACAGGATATATGTATTGGAGTGGTACTGAGTGGAAGTTGTTCAGTAGTATAAGCACAGTTAACCCGATAATAGGTGAGCTACGTTGTTCAGAAGCGAAGCTCTCTCCAGAAAGTTATGAGAAAGATGTACCATATTCTGGTACAATGACTATTCCGTATAGCGGAGGAAATGGCGGAGCTTATCCCGCAGGTGCGCCAATTGCTTCTACTGGGGTCACTGGACTCACAGCAACGCTACAGGAAGGGGTCTTATCGCATGGTAATGGTTATATCACTTATTCGGTTACAGGGACTCCTAATGGGTCGACACCAGAGAAAGCTACTTTTGCTGTCCCTTCGATGTTTGGAGTTTCAAGTTGTTCGGCGTCAGTTGGAGGTAAAGTACTCGCTATTGGAGAGGCTATTACTTCCATCTATTCCATACCTGTTTCTGTCGGTAGTGTGGGGTCATTCATTTTGGGAGATTATGTAACGGCAAATGGACTTGCTCCATTACCCACTATAGATGGGTTAGAGATTAATTTGGCAGGCGTCAATACGGGTTATTATGACCCTCGGATATATAATCGTCTGACCTCAGTACAGTTGGTTAGTTATCAGACGTTTGCTACACAGGTCCTTGAGAATGAAACCAATTTGAATATCTCGCTTAATCCCGGAAGCTATCTCCAGGTTGACGCGAATAATGTAGTTCTTTGGACGACTAATCTCGCTGAAGTAGAAACAACGAATTTGCAGGTGCAGATCGATATGAATACCTATAGATGGTATGAGTTTAAATGGTGGTGTATGAGGGTGGTAAATGATTTTAAAGTTTTTTTAAGCGTTAAACGGGTTGCGTAAATAGGAACTATGCTTAGTTAATAAGGAATTTATAGCTCTTAGATTTTGAACCTTTTATCAGATTCTATCGAGTAAAAATATATGGAATTATGAAAATAAAATATTTTGGTTTAGCAATCATTTTGACCTTAATGGTTTCTGTTTCTACTGCTCAACAAAAGCTTTCTGATGGCACTGACGGGGGAGGAATTGCGGTCAATGCTGATGCAATTTTGGATCTAGCTAGTAAGAATAAGGGGCTGCTGCACACACGGGTAGCTTTGGAATCCTCTTCAAGTGAACGTCCTCTAACAGCACATGTGGCTGGAATGATGGTGTATAATACAGCCAAGAGAAATGATGTAGTGCCGGGAATCTATTATAACAATGGTGTTCGTTGGGTTTTAGCTTCAGCGGGAACGGCAACATCGATAACCTATGACCCGATAACTTTTGAGATCTCATTTATCGATCAAAATGGAATCCCTATAACAATCGATTTTAAAGGGATCGTCAAGAGGAATGAGACAGTGACGACGTTTACCTCTCTAGGAGAAGGCAAATATAAATACACCTCGGAAGACAGTACGGTCACTGTCATCAATGTACCTGCCGATATTATCCAGAACTTCGAGGATATCCTTAACAATACGGATGTTACGAACCAGATCACGGAGCTGATCAAGGAGATCGGCGGCAATGTTTACTATGACGGTACGACATTGACCTATCTTGACGATTCGGGGGTTAGCCAGACAATGGATATCTCGACGATCATCAAGGGGAATGAGACAGTGACGACGTTTACCTCTCTGGGAGAAGGCAAATATAAATACACCTCGGAAGACAGTACGGTCACTGTCATCAATGTTGTAGGCGATGTTACCGGCAATGCAGGTGATATCTTTTCCAACACGGATGTGGTGAACGAGATCAAGAACCTTATCAGTGGTAACGAGACGCTGACCAGTATTGTTTACGATGCTACAGCGAAGACCCTTACCTACAAGGATGAGGACAGTACGGCTACGGTCCTGAACCTGGTTGATTTGGTGGGTGATGCAGAGACAGTGACGACGTTTACCTCTCTGGGAGAAGGCAAATATAAATACACCTCGGAAGACAGTACGGTCACTGTCATCAATGTACCTGCCGATATTATCCAGAACTTCGAGGATATCCTTAACAATACGGATGTTACGAACCAGATCACGGAGCTGATCAAGGAGATCGGCGGCAATGTTTACTATGACGGTACGACATTGACCTATCTTGACGATTCAGGGGTTAGCCAGACAATGGATATCTCGACGATCGTCAAGGGGAATGAGACAGTGACGACGTTTACCTCTCTAGGAGAAGGCAAATATAAATACACCTCGGAGGACAGTACGGTCACTGTCATCAATGTACCTGCCGATATTATCCAGAACTTCGAGGATATCCTTAACAATACGGATGTTACGAACCAGATCACGGAGCTGATCAAGGAGATCGGCGGCAATGTTTACTATGACGGTACGACATTGACCTATCTTGACGATTCAGGGGTTAGCCAGACAATGGATATCTCGACGATCGTCAAGGGGAATGAGACAGTGACGACGTTTACCTCTCT